>CAKRTQ010000001.1 GCA_934402395.1 uncultured Eubacteriales bacterium
CCGTTTTTACGGTCCCGGCAAACTCCTAAGCTCAGCCAAAAGCCGTATGCGGAATAATATCAGCACAAGATCTGCGTACCGGTTTCCGCATTCGCAAGTTTGCCGCGCCGGGCACCCGCCCGCCGCCGTTTTTACGGTCCCGGCAAACTCCAAAGATAAGTTACGCCACCGAAACAAAGACATTTCACAGTCAAACAATACAGTTTACCGTCAGAAAGGACGCTCCAGATGAACCGTAAAAGCTCAGCCCCCGGCACCTTTTCACGTTTGAAAAGCAAGCTGTCCTCGGTCAAAAAACAAAAGAAGCCCGCAGCACTGAGTGCGGCAGATGCCAAACGCTATAATCCCGACCCTCGGGTCGGTCTTGACGCCGCCGCCGTTGCCGAACGCACCGAGCACGGTCTTGTCAACGTTGCGGTCGATAAGTCAACCAAAACGGTGCCGAAGATCATTCTCTCCAATGTTTTCACTTATTTCAATATGATCTTCTTCATCCTCGCCGCCATTCTGCTTGTTGAGGGTTCGTACAACAACCTTACCTTTTTATGCGTTGTTTTTGTAAATACGATAATCGGCACGATACAGGAGATAAAAGCCAAAAAAACACTTGAAAAACTGTCGCTTATTTCAGCGCCGCTTACCAAAGTGGTCCGCGAGGGCAAGGTATCAAGCATAAACAGCAATGATCTCGTGCTTGACGATATCGTTATATTTGAAGCGGGAAATCAGATATGCGCCGACGCAATTCTGTGCGAGGGCACGCTCAATGTCAACGAATCCTTGGTAACGGGTGAATCTGATGAGATAAAAAAAGTTCCCGGCGATGCGCTTTTGTCGGGCAGCTTTGTTGTGTCCGGCCGCTGCCGCGCACGTCTTGACAAGGTGGGTCACGACTCATTTGCCGCCAAGCTTACACTTGACGCCAAAAAAATCAAGAAAAAACAGCAGCCCGGCATGATGAAATCCCTCACCCTTCTCATCAAGGTGATAGGCATAATCATAATCCCCTTCTCCATACTCATGTTCATCAATCAGCGGAATGTGCTCGGTATGACGACCAAGGAAAACATCGAAAGCACCGCTGCTTCCATCATAGGCATGATACCCGAGGGACTTTACCTTCTCACAAGCGTCGCACTCGCCGTAAGCGTTATGAGACTGGCGAAAAAGAAAACGCTCGTACACGACATGAAGTGCATCGAAACACTGGCGCGCGTTGATGTGATATGCGTAGACAAGACCGGAACGGTCACAGAACCCGAAATGCACGTGAAAGCGGTCGTTCCGCTTGAAGGAGATACGGACGCCGCACGTTACGACTGCGAGCGGCGCATACGGGATTTTGTGCTTAACATGACGCCGGACAACGCGACCATGCGCTCGCTCCAGGAGTACTTTGACGACAAAAAGGACTTCAGACGCGCCGCACAGGTAAAAAGCTTTTCTTCCGAGACCAAATACAGCGCCGCCGCATTCCGCGACTCTGCGTTTATTCTCGGCGCGCCGGAATTCATCATGCGAGACGGATATGACGAACTGCGCGATGCCATCGAAGCGCATTCATCTGTCGGCGAGCGCGTGCTTTTGTTTGCCGAATACAGATATGCACGCGGCACCTCGGAGGATATTTTCGTGGGCGGCTCGCTCGGCGGGATAGTTATTCCCGAAGCGCTCATAACGCTTGAAAACCGCGTAAGACCGGAAGCGCGCGGCACATTCGAATATTTCACCAAGCAGGGCGTTGCAATAAAGGTCATTTCGGGCGACAATCCGATAACGGTTTCAAAAGCGGCAAAAAGCGCGGGAATACCCAATTCCGACAAATTCATTGACGCCACTATGCTCGACACCAAGGAAAAGATCGAAAAAGGCATTCTCGAATACAACGTATTCGGCAGAGTCACACCCGAGCAGAAGCGTCTTTTCGTGCTTGCACTGAAAAAGAACGGTCACACCGTTGCAATGACAGGCGACGGTGTAAACGATGTGCTCGCGCTCAAGGATGCGGATTGCAGCATTGCAATGGCATCGGGCAGCGATGCCGCAGCCAACGTTTCCGACCTGGTCCTTCTCGACTCCAATTTCGCCTGCATGCCGTCAGTCGTGGCTGAGGGCAGACGCGTTATAAACAATATCGAAAGAAGCGCATCCCTCTTCCTTGTAAAAAATATTTTCTCGTTCATCCTGACGATGCTCGCGCTCATAAGCGCGTCGATATACCCGTTCAAGCCCGCGCAGCTCTCGCTCGTCTCCGCGCTTATGATAGGCGTCCCGTCATTCTTCCTGGCTCTTGAACCCAACACCGATATGGTAAAGGGAAAATTCCTGCGCAATGTTCTCTTCCGCGCGTTTCCCGCAGCGTTGACGGCAGTTATCCTTGTTTCATGGTCGCTGCTTTTCTCAAAAGCGTTTGATATTCCCGATATGCTCAGATCGGCAGTGGCATTCTATCTCTATTCTTTTGTGGCATACATGATGCTGTATAAGGTGTGCCGACCGATGAATCTTCTGCACAAGCTGCTGTTCGTCTCCATGGGAGTGCTTTTCCTGCTCGCGGTATGCATAATCCCGGACTGGTTCAACCTTGCGCCGCTTGATTTCGGTTCGGTGTTGATTCTCTCTGCACTCGGTCTGCTCGCCTTCCCGATAAACAGAGTGATAGGAAATATCTTCGCAAACTTCGAATCGTGGATAAAGAGCATAAAAGACTTTATCCGCCGCGATATCGAAAAACACAAAAACGAAGAACACTGATTAAAAAAACGCAAACCGGGGATGTTAAAAACTCATTTGAGTTTTTAACATCCCCGGTATTTTTACATTATTTTCATCAGAGCCGCCGCAATATCTGCCGCACGACGGCTGCGGCATCTACTCCCGCAGCCTCATACACCGTCTGTCCTGCCGCGGGGACTGCAAAGCTGTCATCTGTCGCTATGATCAGCTTGTCCGTTTTGTCAAAAAAGCCGCGGCGTTCAAGCGTATCACACAGATTTTCACCGAATCCGCCCGAGCGTATCTCCTCCTCCAGCGTAACGAACAGCTTCGGCGACTTGCTGATAAGTTCTTGAACCTCATCCGCCAGCCGCGTGTACGGCTTGATATACTCGCAAAGGATCAAGCCGCATCTGTATCCGGCGCGGTTTACCTCACGCGAGACTGCGACAGCCTCCGCCGCCATTCTGCCATGAACGGCAATAACGACATCGGGCGTATCCGCCGGGGTAAAATCTGCGCGCACACCCGGAGAAACCGGCGCGCCGTCCGGATAGAATTTTTTCTTTACCTCATCACTTTCAACGGCATTCGGATATCTTACCGCCGCGGGTGAACCGAGCGCAAGCGCGGCGCGGAATGTCATTTCAAGCGCATCGTATGTCGCAGGCGTATAGATCGTCATTCCGGGTATAGATGAAAGGAACGACACATCAAATATGCCATGATGGGTTGCGCCATCGCCGACCGAAAGTCCGGCACGGTCAATGCAAAGCATGACCGGAAGCGATTGCAGCGCCACATCGTGAAGGATATTATCGTAAGCACGCTGAATAAACGTGGAATATATCGCCGCGACCGGTCTCATTCCGCCCGCCGCCAGACCGGCTGCAAATGTGACAGCGTGTTCTTCGGCAATACCGACATCAAAAAAGCGTGCCGGAAAAAGCTTGCGGAAGGTCTCAAGTCCTGTGCCGCGGCTCATTGCGGCGGTAATCGCGCATATTTTGCCGTCACTCGTAGCTTCTTTGACTATCGCGGAACCGAATGCGCGTGAAAATCCGCCTCCCGGTGCTGCGCCGCGCGGCGCAACAGCGTGATAGTCGCCGGGGCTCTCCTCCGCAGGTGCGAATCCTTTCCCCTTCAGAGTCTTTATGTGCAGAACAACACCCTCGTCAAACTTTTTTGCTTCTCCGAGCATCATCTCGACCGCGGCGCGGTCATTGCCGTCTATCGGACCGAGATAGTAAAGTCCGAGATTTTCAAAATAGTTTGAGCCGTAGAGAAGATCCTTAAGGCTTTTCTTGACTTTGGTAATGAACCTTACCAGCGGTTTTCCGATAATGGGCAGTGCGGAAAGAAAATGTCTTGTCGCCGCCTTTGTACGGAAATAGCTCGGACGCATACGTATTTTTGATATGCTCTTTGCAAAACTGCCGATATTGCGCGATATCGACATTTCGTTTTCATTTATTATTATGATAAGGCGCAGTCCCTTGGTATTTTCGCAGTTGTTGAGAGCTTCCTGTATAAGTCCGCCTGTGAAAGCACCATCGCCTATTACAGCAACAGTATATCCGCCGCTGCCCCTCAGATGCTCCGCCTGAGCCATTCCGAGCGCCGCCGAAAGAGATGTTGAGCTGTGACCCGCTCCGAAAGGATCGTGCTCGCTCTCGGAACGCTTGGTAAATCCCGAAAGTCCCCCGGGAGCACGTAAAGTGTCAAATTCGGCTTCTCTTCCCGTAAGCAGCTTGTGAACGTAGCTCTGATGTCCGACGTCCCAGATAATATGATCGGCAGGGCTGTCAAAAACCCGGTGAAGGGCTATTGTAAGCTCCACCACACCGAGATTCGACGCAAGATGACCGCCGGTCCCGAGACATCCGTCGCCGTCTGTAATGGTATGTATAAGTTTTTCACGTATTTCGGCAGCAAGCTCATCAAGTTCGCCGGGATCAAGTCCCTTGATGTCCGCCGGCGAGCGGATGCTGTCGAGGATATTCTTTTTTTCGTCGCTTCCGCTCATGATTGCCTCCCGTGATCGGATTTTTTTAATTATATCACAAAATCCCCGTTTTGTAAATGCAAACAAAGCTTTTTTGATGCCCCGCCGGACAATTAAAAGTTCCGGCGCGAATTTTTATATAATTTTTTTGCATCTACACGAAAAAAACTCAGTTACTATTGACAAAGCAAGTATAATGCGATATAATTAAAAGTAATAGTGTCGCATTGCGGGCGGCACTGTACCATAAAGAAAAATGCAATTAAGGAGATGGTTATCTAATGGACGGTGACAGTTTATGCTGATCGCTATTTTCGTTATTTTTGTTGTTCTTGGCGGATATTTTGCCTGCGCCGAAAGCGCATTTTCCGCAATGAACAAGATCCGTATTAAAAATCTTGCCGAAAACGGCAACCGCAAAGCAAAAAATGCGATGTATGTCGCAAACAACTTCGACCGGGCACTGACCACACTGCTTATCGGAATCAACATTACTCACATTGCCGCAGCATCGGTCTCAACACTGTATGTAACGCGCATATTCGGTGAAAATATGTCCGAAACGGCAACGCTCGTCTGCACTTTCATCACCACCGGAATCGTTTTTCTGTTCAGCGAAATGATCCCCAAAAGCTTCGCCAACGACCGCCCCGACACCGTGGCGCTGTACACAGCGGCTTCAATGCGTGTGATAATGAAGATCTTCTACCCGCTTGCAAAATTTTTCGGGTTTATTTCATCCTTCTTTTCACGTCTTTTCAAGCATGATGAGGCTCCTTCTATCACAGAGGAAGAGCTGTATGAAATAATCGATACCGCCGAGGAGCAGGGCGTCATGAACGAGGAACAGAGCGATATGCTCAAATCCGCTCTTGACTTTGACGAGACCTGCGCGCGCGACGTAATGACGATGCGCGATGATATCCAGTACGTCGATATCAACCTTACAAACAGCGAGCTGATAGAAAAGATCAAGGCGATCCCCCATTCGCGCATACTTGTCTGCGACGGCTCTCTCGACAACGTTATCGGCGTTCTGCCGATAAGAAAATTTCTGCGCGCCTATATCAAGGACAAAAAAGTCAACCTGCGCTCGGTAATGCTCAAGCCCCATTTTGTGAATTGCACCGACAATATCGACGATCTGCTCGACACCATGCGCCAGCATAAGATCTACCTCGGCATCGTACGTGATGAGGAAGGTAAGGTGTGCGGCATCGTAACGATAGAGGACTTTCTTGAGGAGCTTGTCGGCGAGATATGGGACGAGGAGGATGTCGTTGAAGAGGACTTTATCAAGCTCGGCGGCAACCGTTTTCTTGTCAGTCCCTCACTGACGCTCGAGGATGTTTTTGAGCGAATGGGCGTTGCCCTTCCCGCCGATGCGGGTCGTGCCGCAACGCAGCCTGTCGGCGTGTGGGTCCAGGAACGCTTCGGACGCCTGCCCGACGAGGATGAGTCATTCATGTTCGGAAATGTTGAAGTGTCTGTTGACGAGGTAAATGACACACGCGTTACCGGCCTTATCTTCCGCATAATCGATGAGGACGCCCAGAAAAACAGCGCGGAAGCTGAAAAAGCGGAGGTGAACGCCTGATGTCTGCAGCCAAGTATATTACATACGGATTTATCATATTGCTGATGTTGGTGCTTTCCGCCTTCTTTTCCGGGAGCGAAATATCATTCAATACAGCAAACAAAATGCGTTTACGCAAAGCCGCCGAGGCGGGTTCAAAAACCGCCAAGCTTGCGTATAAGATCGGCGAACACTTCACCTTTGCCCTTTCGGCAATACTGATAGGCAACAACCTTGCAAACATTGCAGCATCGACTGCGGCAACATCGATAGCCATTGCGCTCTTGTCTGGTGTAAGCGGCGGCGATGCAATAGCGTCCACACTTTCAACTGTCGTTATGACGGTCATCGTTCTCATTTTCGGTGAAATTGTGCCCAAGCTGCTTTGCAAGCAGCACGCAGACACAGTTGTCATTTGGATAGCGATCCCCGTTCTTATACTTATGATAGTGCTCTCCCCTGCCGTGGCGATCGTTATGGGTCTTCTCTGGATCCTGCGTCTCATCTGGGGCAAGGACAAGAACGAGGGTGTCGACGTTACCGAAGAAGAACTTTCCTCCATTATAGATACCGTTGAAGAGGAAGGCGTGATAGATGAGGGACAGAGCGATTTGCTTCAGTCCACACTAGAATTCCACGAAACAACGATCGAGGAGGTAATGACCCCCCGTATCGACCTGACCACCATTGATATAGATGACGACCGCGAGTCAATAATCGCAACCATTGAGAATTCAACATATTCACGCATTCCCGTCTATGAGGACAGCATTGACAATATCATAGGTATTCTTTATCTCAATCAATACTACCGCGCAGCGGTCGATGACCCGAACGCGGACATAAGGTCAATGCTTATGAAGCCCTGCTTCCTGCACAAAGCCATGCATCTGCCCGATGCGCTGAGGCATCTGCGCGACCGCCGCACTCACATCGCCATAGTGATCGATGAATTCGGCGGCACGATGGGCGTTGTCACCATCGAGGACATTCTCGAGGAGCTTGTCGGCGACATATGGGATGAATCCGATGAGATAATCACCGATGTCGTAAAAACCGGTGAAAACACCTACGAAGTGCTCGGAGAGGCGAATATTTACGACTTCTTCAACGAGATAGACTACGAACCGCGCGACTTTGAAAGCGAGTATTCAACCGTTGGCGGATGGGCTGTTGAAAACCTCAACGCCGACCCGCACGTTGGCGACAGCTTTACCTGCGGCAGACTTTATGTTATCGTTACCGAAATGGATGATATGCGCGTCACAAAAGTGACGGCTGTGCTCAACAAACATTCGGACGACGAAGACGATGACTACGAGGATGACGACGAGCGCGAGACGGAAAAAAACGATAAATAATATCGGGGGGCTGCCGCGCTGACGCACGACAGCCCCCAAATAACGTTGCGGCAACGTCACGCCGCCATTTTAAATAAAGTTATGAACAGAATCAATTATCAGAAAAAGCTTGACGAAATAATTGCATCGCTCGGCAACAGACGTCCGCGCCTGCTGCTTCACAGCTGCTGCGCCCCGTGCAGCAGTTACTGCCTTGAATATCTTTCGCGGTACTTCGACATTACTGTGCTTTATTACAATCCGAATATTTCACCGGAATCGGAATTCCGCAAACGCGCCGAGGAAGAAGCGCGATTCATTTCCGAATTTCCCGCGGCTGCGGGCGTTGAAATGATCACTGACAGATATGACCCCGAAACCTTTTACGCTGCTGTGCGCGGATTTGAGGAGCTTCCAGAGGGCGGCGAGCGATGCTTCATCTGCTATCGTCTGCGCCTTGAGCGCACGGCGGAATATGCCGCGCGGCATGGCTTTGACCTGTTCTGCACCACTCTTTCGATAAGTCCGCTCAAAAACTGCGATAAAATAAATGAAATCGGAGAGGAGCTCGGCACCAGGTACGGTGTCGGTTTTCTCCCCTCCGATTTCAAAAAACGCGGCGGTTATCTGCGTTCGGTAGAGCTTTCGCACGAATACGGGCTTTACCGCCAGAACTGGTGCGGATGCGTTTTCTCCAGACGTAAAGCCGTGGAACGCAGTGCGTCCGGCTCAGACGTCAAAGCAGCTTCCGCCGATAAACTCACGCATGAGTGAGTTGCACGGGATGAGCGATTCATCCTCTATCGGACGAAAATACTTCAGATACTTTATGAGGCGGTTTGCCACAAGAAACTGCGGCTCGCTGTCTCCTATTTCCCGCAGCGCGGGAAGCGCCTTTGTCCTCAGCACGCAAAGCTCATACTGAAGCGCGGAATTGAATACAAAATTTGCGCCTTCCTGGTTGGGATATATCCAACGGAATTCGCCGTTCCGCACAGACTGCCACATATCTATGGTGCGTGCCGCCGGGCTGTTTCTGAAGTTCATATCCCTGACTATGCGGCGTATCAGACGCAGGTCGGTGATATTGAGCGGCGAATGATCGTCAATGTTTATCTGCGCCTGCGGAGCAATGTAAATCTTATATTTCTGGTGTTTGGGGATCGAACCGGTCAGCTTTTCGTTGAGCGCGTGGATCCCCTCGATTATTATCGGGTGATCCTCGCCGACACGTATCTTCTTCCCCTCCTCGCGTCTGCCGGTTTTGAAGTTGAAATGCGGCAGTGTGACCTCCTCGCCGTTTATAAGGTCGAAAAGATCGCGGTTGAAGCGGTCGATGTCAAGGCAGTTGATGTGCTCAAGATCTACGGTTTGAGGCGTGGCGTTCTGCAGGCGGCATATTTCGGCGCGGTCAAGATAGTAGTCGTCCATTGAGATCATTACCGGCTTTATCCCACGCGAGAGCAGCTCTATGCGCAAACGGTTGCAGAATGTGGTCTTTCCGCTTGAACTCGGACCAGCAATACCAATAAGCCGGATGTTGCTTATATCCTCTTCGATAGCCCGACCGAGCTCTGCAAGCATATTTGCATGGCGTGCCTCGCACATCTGTACGAAATCACGCGCGTTTCCGGTATCGACCTGACGGTTTATATCGGATATCGTCTGAAGCTGCGCCTTTTTTGACCAGCGGTACGCCTTTTGCAGGGTCCTACCGTATGTTGTCTCCTCAACGAATTCAGGTATCTCCGCTCCAAGCTCATAGCGCGGGTACTGAATGATCATTCCGGGGCTGTACGGCTCGATAAGGTATCTTCCGATGCATCCGGTAGACGGCGCCATATATGAGTGCAGGTAATCGTAGTAACCGTTGCATACATAAAGATTGACGGTGCTTTCGGGACGGTATTTCAGTATCTCGATCTTATCGGTAAGACCGTTCTCGCGGTATATCCGCTCAGCTTCTTCTTTGGATACGGTGACCCGCTCTATCGGATAATCGGCTGCAATTATCCGCGCAACTTCATTTTTAATGCTTTCTGTGGCGCGGTACATATTGAAGCCCGGCGTAAGCGCCTGGCAAAATACCGAACGGGATACATTATAGCTGAAAAATATCCTCACATCCGGATATATATTGCGGAACGCCATTGAAATGATGTACCGCAGCGTTGCTTCGTAAGCCTTTCCCGCTTCAATGTTTTCAAGTCCTTTCAGCGATATTTCCACACCGTTGTTTTTTTCGGACAGTTTATATCTTATCTCTTTTATCTGCGCACCGATCTGGCACACGATATACTTCTTTTTATCTTCTTCACGAAGAAGATCAATGACGCGCGTTCCTACCGGAACGTGCATTTTTTCGTTGTACAGCGTTATTTCTACCATTCCTGTTTCATCCTTTCCCGTTTTATCGGCTGTGTTGATTATATGACGCGTCAGCTGCCGGAATTCTGTTTGCGAAGTTTTTTTGCTCTTACATCGGTACCCGTAAGCATGAAAGTAACAAATTCGCCGAGGATACGGCTCGTTATGCGGTCGGCATAACGTCCGCGCATTTCATCGCGGCGCAGATTTGTACTTATCATGGTGGGCAGGCTCTTGTTTATGCGAGTATTCAGCACATCGTAAAGGCAGGTCACCGTAAACTGATTCGTAAGCTCCGAACCGAGATCGTCGATTATCAGCAGATCACAATTGTAATAACGGTCACACGTCTCGCCGTTCTCCTGACCGGAAGTATTGCCGAAGCGCATGCGCTCAAAGTCGGAAAACATTCCGATGGCGCCCGTATAGACGACATCGTAGCCGCGCTCTATCACGACCTTTGCCACCGACGTCTGAAGATGCGTTTTGCCCAGTCCCGTTCCGCCGAAAAGCGCAATGCTTGCCGAGGATGCGGGAACAAACGTTTCGGCATACCGACGAAGCGATTGATATATGTAGCTCATATTTTCAAAGCTGCGTCTGTCGTCTGCATAGTAATCGAGCGAAAATGTCTCAAAGCTCTGCGTGCGCATGAGTTTTCCCAGCCCGGATGACTCATACCCCGCCATGATCAGCCGTTGCTTCATACAGCGGCACATACGGCCGTCCACATATCCGCGATCCTCGCACAAGGGACATTCGTATCGCGGGTCGGAATAATCTGCCGGGTATCCCGCCGCACCGAGCACCTCACAGCGGCGCGCTCTCAGCTTGTCGACGCCCGCGCGTATATCGGCGACCGTCTCGCCAGATGCTCCGAGCGCCGCTCCCATAAGGCGTATGCCGGTCATTTCGAGCTCACTGTCGATCTTCAGCGTTTCCGGGATGACACGGTGAAGTTCATCCGCACGCGCTTTTGCGTCTTTTTCAGCCGCTTTTCGTTTGGCTTCGAATTCCTCGCGCACAAGGTTGTAGTTTTCTCTGGTATATCCCATTTATTTTTTACCCTTTCCCGAATTACCGCCGGCAGGAGGGATATCCGGAATATTCGCCCCCGCTCCGTAGCTGCGCCTGAGCGCCGCTTCAAAAAATTCGTCGGTGTTGAAGCTCGTCCCCTCAGGGACACCGTCGCTCTTGCCCTGTCCGGCATTCTTTGCGGCAATATATGCGTCAACGTCATCGGCTGTTCTGAGACCTGCGGTATCCCATGTTTCGAGAATAGCGTTGGCGTACGGCAGCGACGCATTGCCGGTCGCGTTTACGGTGATCTCGTATGCCTTGCCTATCACGTCAATGTCATATCCGAACTTTCCGACCCATGTGTCGATAAATTTGCGCTCGCGCGTTGTAAGCGCGCGGTCGCGGTTCATGCCGAACATAGCGCGTATCTTCCCTTCGAGCTTTGACGCCTCTTCTATAACCCTGAGGTAATCGTCAAGTGCCTCAACGCTCGTGATACCGCGGTCGTAAAGATCGAACGCCACCGTCTCCACATAACGCAGCGATTTTTTGCCTATGCGCGCACAATGTGCGCAAAGATTCACTATGTACTCGCCGTCAAGGTCAAGATAATCGATGAGCCCGATGATCTTTCCGGTTTCGGAGGTGCTGAACATTTTGCCGAGCACACGCTCGCATTCGTCAATAATGCGCGGAGCATCACAGTGTCTTTCAAGTATCCCGCACAGCTCGTTGGTTGAATATGCGGGAAGGAGTGCTTCGGTCTTTTTGCTTTTTTTCGGCTTTTCACGCACTGCGGCTTCCGACGCAATGTCTTTTCCATCCGTCAGAACGCCCGCCGAACGCCACACTGCCAGAAGCGCGTCGGCATCACCGCCGGGTTCGCCGAATGCTTCTGCGGCAGCATTTTCGCCCCATCCCTGAAGCAAGGCAAGACGGTACATAAGCGCCAAGATCTCTTTTTTTGAAGCCGATCCGAACCTTAACGCAGCGCCGCACGGCACGACCAGTACTCGGGAGCCGTAATCCACCGCATCACCGCCGCTGTTTTTCGTTGTTTTATTATTTTCTTCCATCAGACCGCTTCCTCAACCGTTGCCGTCGGCATTCTCGCCGGAATGCAGGCGGTAGCAAAGTGTCATGAGCGAATCACCCAGGTGAACGTTTTCGACAATGGCTGTCCTCTGCTTTAGGTCAAGCTCATTGCTTGTAAAGTTCCATACGCCGGGAACGCCGGCATCCTCCACGACGCGCAGGGCATCGGATGCACATTCCTTCGGCAGCGTAAGCACCGCTATGTCGACCTTATGCGTACGGCAGTAATCAGCCAGCTCCGAAGCAGGATATATCGTAACGCCGGCAACGGCATCTCCGGTAACGGCTGGGTTGGAATCAAACATGGCGATGACCTTGACGCCGCGCCGCTCAAACATGGGGGAACGAACTATTGCCCTTCCGAGATTGCCGGCACCCACTATTACGGCATTGTATCCGTTGTTTGCGCCGAGAATGTCAAGTATCTGGGCATAAAGCTTTTCAACATTGTATCCGTACCCCTGCTGACCGAAGCCGCCGAAGCAGTTGAGGTCCTGTCTTATCTGAGAAGCTGTAACATTCATTATCCCCGCAAGCTCAGCCGAGCTGATGCGTGTTCTGCCGTGCGACAGAAGCTCACGCAGATAGCGATAATAACGCGGCAGACGCTTTATCACGGCATCGGATATATTTCTGTCGTGATGGAGTTCATTTTCGTGAATATCTTTTTCTTGGTTGCTCATAAAAATCACCGTAAACGGCGTTCCGCGCCGTCTTTCTTTTTCTCCGATTCGTTGTTGTCACGCTCCGATGTCATGCGCCGTCACCGTCATCGGCGTGCGCATTGAGAGAAGTGTCTCCCCGCACTCCGGCGCGGAAAAGAAAAGCTCCCTCGGCGGCAACCATTGAAGCATTGTCGCCGCAAAGTCCGAGCGGCGGAAGAATAAGCTCCGCACCGCAGGCGCGGCATACATTTTCCGCTGCTGCACGCAGATGTGAATTTGCCGCAACGCCGCCCGCTATGACAAGCTTTCGGCATCCGCTTTCGGCAAGTGCCAATGGTATCTTTGATACTATTGCGGAGACAATAGCTCCCGTATATGCCGATGCAAAAGCCGCACGGCGTTCGCCATCAAGTTTCTCGCCACGCTGCTCCATGCTGTTGAGAAGGTTGAGAGCGGCTGTTTTGAGTCCGCTGAAGGAAAAATCAAGATTGTCACCCGCAAGAGCCGGCGACGGCAGGCGGAATTCGCGCCGCATGGGGCTTGCATCGCCTTCATAAGCCAGCTTGTCCATTGCCGCACCGCCCGGGTACGGAAGCCCTATCACCCTGCCGATCTTATCAAAAGCTTCACCGGCGGCATCGTCGCGCGTACCGCCGATCTCGCGGTATTCGGTAAATCCCGCAACATGGTAAAAGGATGTATGCCCGCCGGACACTACAAGCGAAAGAAAAGGCGGTTCAAGTCCCGGCACGGTTAGATAAGCCGCTGCGGTATGTGCGTGAACATGATTTACCGGAACTATCGGCTTGCCCCAGGCGTATGCAAACGATTTTGCAAAATTAACGCCGACAAGCAATGCGCCGATAAGCCCCGGGTGTGACGTCACCGCCACTGCGTCAAGCTCTCCCGGCGATACACCTGCCTCGTCAAGTGCGCGGCTCACCGTCGGGCATATCGCCTCAATATGTGCGCGTGAGGCAATTTCCGGCACCACGCCTCCGTAAAGTCTGTGCGTCTCTATCTGCGATGCAACGATATTCGACCTTGAGGCGACAATGCCGTTTTTTTCTTCCACTACCGCCGCCGAGGTCTCATCGCACGACGACTCAATTCCAAGTATAAGCATATTCTGTTCAGTCTTTCTTTTGATCTTCGTCAATGATTTTTTCCATAACGATGGCATCCTCATCCGGGAATCTGTAAAAATGCCGCCGCACCCCGACAGGCGCAAATCCGAAGGAGCGGTAAAGCTCCTTGGCGGGTATATTGTGCTCGCGCACTTCAAGAGTGACGCGGGTACAGCCTTTTTGCGCAGCCGTATAAAGCAGCCCGCGCATCACGGCGTCGGCGCACCCCCGGCGGCGGAACTTGGGGGCGGTCGCTATGTTTACAATATTGCCTTCGTCAAGCACGCATTCGATGCCGCCGTACGCCGCAAGAGTACCGTCATCAGTCTCGCACGCGAGAGCGGAAATGCTTTCGCAGCCGAGAAATATGTCCTTTATCGCCCGCAGACTCCAGGGCTCTGAAAATACCGACTGTTCGATCGTCGAAGCCGCCAACACGTGACGTTCCGAAAACGGCACCACCGAAAAACGCCATTCACCCTGCATCGGTCGTGTCACTGCCGGTGTCCCCGGAAAGGAATCCTTCCATTATATCGGTCGCATCAACGCGCCGCGCGCCCTCATATTTGCTGTAAAGCAGAACCTTGTCCGCGTATTCGTACAGCGAAATGCAGTAATAAATACCGGGGAATTTATCCGACTCAAACCGGAGAACATATGTTTTCGACGGTTCCGCCGATATTTCCGCTGCTGCGTCTCCGGTCATCCAGCGTTCGCGTATAGCGTCAACATCGTCTCCTTTTATCTCAAGCAGAGCAATACTCACAGTACTTTCGGTGTCGCATATGTAAGCGCGTGCCGGCGCAAAATCCGCAAGCGTATTGATTACATCCGTACCCGAATAAAGTATATCGCCCCACTCGGTGCAGAGCCACTCAGATGCATCAAGCCCGTTTATCGTGTAAAGCTCCTGTGACGCTCCGGAGAAGGTCGCCTTGCCATATGCCTTTTTTGACCTTGCGGCAGGCTCAAGATATGCGGGCATAAAGCTGTACGCGCTGCCGCTTTTTTTGTCGATTATCCGCATTCCCTGCGACTCAAGCTTGCGGGAACATCCGCCAAGCGCAAGCGTGGAAAATAAAAGCATTGCCACCGACAAAAGCGATGCCGTTATTTTGATCTTATGGGTTGTTTTCTGCATTTCAGACTTCCGTTTTCTTTCAATAACCTGTTTTTCCGCCGAGAGAATCATCGTTTTCGATCCACTCGGAAACGTCTATCACGCGGTAATTATCTCTGTCGTCACGCACTATGACACGAGCGATGCCGGCATTGATTATCTGCCTTTTGCACATCATGCAGGATGTCGTGCCCGGCATTATGCTGCCGTCGGCGGGAGACGTGCAGCACATATACAGCGTTGAACCGAGCATCTGGTCGCGCGGAGCGGCGATTATGGCGTTTGCCTCCGAATGCACAGCGCGGCAAAGCTCATACCGTTCTCCGCGCGGTATGCCGAGGGTCTCGCGGTAGCACTCACCAAGCTCGTTGCAATTTGCCCTTCCGCGCGGCGCACCGTTATACCCTGTTGAAACTATGACATCGTTTTTTACGATTATGGCACCGAAGCGGCGGCGCAGGCAGGTGCTGCGCTCGGATACCGTCTGCGCTATGTCAAGGTAATAATTATCTTTTGACCTTCTTTCGATCATCGTTCTTCCCCTTTCTTCGCGTCCGGGACTGTCGTCACAGCCCGCGCTCCTTCATGAATCCGACAAGGAATTTGCGGAAACTATCCCCCAGCTCCGGATCGTCAAAGGCGCGTGTGACATTTGCGCTGAGAAAACCGATCTTTGAGCCGAGGTCGAAACGCGTGCCTTCAAAGTCCAGCGCGGTCATACCCTTTTCGCGCGCAAGTGTCCGCATGGCATCCGTGAGCTGGATCTCTCCGCCGGCTCCGGGAGGAGTTGCTTCGATGATATCGAAAATGTCCGGCGTCAGCAGCACTCTGCCGAGTATCGAGTAATTGCTGAATATCTCCTCGCGCGTGCGCGGCTTCTCTATCATATCGTCAACAAAAAATTCCCGCTCACTGCCTTCAATGGCGTGCGTTTTCAGCGAACAGTATTTCATGACCAGCTCGGTCGGTACGGGTTTTACACCGCAGACCGCCCTGCCGTACTTTTCGTAGCTCTCTATCATCTGCGCCACGACCGGTTTTTCGGAAAATATGATATCATCGCCGTAGAGCACCGCAAACGGCTCGTTGCCGATGAATGCCTTGGCGCATCCCACGGCATGACCGAGTCCGCGTGCTTCCTTCTGACGTATAAAATACACACGCGCCCCGTAAGCCTCGCCGGTTTTACGCATTTCCTCTATTTCATGTTCCTTGCCGCGCGCGGCAAAATGAGACTCATATTCGGGTGAATAATCAAAATAATCTTCAATGACGCCTTTGCCGCGCCCTGTGATTATGAGAATATCTTCAATACCGCTTTTTGCCGCTTCCTCAACAAGATACGACATTGCGGGTCTGTCAACTATGGGGAGCATCTCCTTGGGGACGGCACGGGCTATCGGGAGCATGCGTGTTCCGAGTCCCGCTGCGGGAATGACGGCTTTCTTTATTTTCTGCAACCTTTTTTCGTTCGGCATGGCAGCCTCCTTGCTATTGACTTTGTTAAATAATATTATAACTCTATTTTTCGTTCAAATCAATACCTTTCTTTAAATTCGGCTTGCTTCGGCGCATATTCGGTACATTTTTCGGGCAAACGCCACATTTCCGTCACACGATGCGCGTTCATTCACGCAAAATTTCGTTTCCGGTGCGACAAACGATTGATTTTCACGGCATAACGTGATATAATATAAATCAAAGATATTCCTTAAGTACGGAGACGTCAGATGGAGAGATCAAAGATAGACAGAATAAATGAACTTGCCCGCAAGTCCCGCGAGGCAGCGCTCAGTGAGGCGGAAGCCGCCGAGCAGGCAGAGCTGAGAGCGGAATATATCGCAGAGGTACGCGCCAACATACGCGGGCAGCTTGACAGCACCGTTATAGAACGCCCGGACGGCACACGCGAAAAAGTCAGCGAAAGACGGAAAACAGAGCAATGAGCAAAACGCCGATCCTAAATCTTTTGACCGGTTCGCCCGAGGAAACAGAGGCAGCGGGTGCCGGGCTTGCGGAAATGCTGGAAGGCGATGCATCCCTTCCCTCTTTTATTGCGCTTTACGGCGATCTCGGAGTCGGCAAAACGGCGTTCGTACGCGGATTTGCCTCGGTTGCATCACCCGGCTCGGCAGTAAGGTCGCCCACCTTTGCGCTTGTAAACGAATACAGACGCGGCACACGTCCGGTATTCCACTTTGATATGTACCGCATACAGGATGACGATGAGCTGTATTCATCCGGCTTTTACGACTATGAAAGCCGCGGCGGGTACTGCCTTGCGGAATGGTGCGAAAACATACCGTGGGCGCTGCCGCCGCAGTACATCAGAGTGGTCATTTCAAAGACCGACGGCGGCAACGGCAGACTCATAACCGCAGAATGCATAAATACGGAGGAGGCAGATAAATGAAGATACTGGCTGTTGACAGCACCGCAAAGACCGCATCGGCGGCACTTTGCGACGGCGAGCGTCTGCTTGCCGAATATACACTCAACAACGGCAACACGCACAGCGAAACACTTTTGCCGATGGTGGAATCAATACTGAACGCTTTCGGCATGAAACCGCATGATGTCGATCTTTTTGCCTGCTCTGCGGGTCCCGGCTCGTTCACCGGCGTCAGGATCGGCGTTGCGACAATAAAAGGACTCGCCTTCGGCTCGGGTCGTCCGGCAGTCGGCGTATCAACGCTTGAAGCATTGGCGTACAATCTTGACTTCGGCGACAACGCGGCGGAAAAGGAAGCGCCGAAGATCATATGCCCGGTAATGGATGCACGGCGCGGGCAGCTTTACACCGCGCGTTTTGCGCGCCGCGGCAGAGAACTTGAACGCCTGACCCCCGACCGAGCGATAGCATACAGCGAATTTGAGTCGGAGACACTGCCGCTGGGGCGCGTCTGGCTTTGCGGCGATGGTTATTCGCTCGTCCACGGGCTCATGCCGGAAGGCACTGTGTATGATACACCCGAACGGCTGCGGTATCAATCGGCATATTCGGTCGCGGCGGCAGCATTTGCCGCATACCGCCGTGGCGAGTACGGAAACGCCGATACGATCTGCCCCGTTTATCTGCGCCTGTCGCAGGCAGAGCGCGAACGCGCTGAGCGGCTTGCCGCCGACGCGGGAAACAATTTGAAATGAAAGGAACCGCCTTACAAATAATGACCACAAAAATGAATGAACAGAAAAAAATCATCATAGGCTGCGATCACGCAGGATACGAAGCAAAACTGAAACTCATCGAAAAGCTCCGCCGCGACGGATGGGATGTGACCGATGTCGGCTGCAACTCCGCCGAAAGTTGCGACTATCCCATTCCCGTACATCTTCTCTGTAAAAGAATACAGTCGGGTGAATTTCCGCTCGGAATACTCATCTGCGGGACCGGTATCGGCGTATCGATCGCCGCAAACAAGCACCACGGCATACGTGCAGCCGTGTGCTCCGACCTTTTCTCCGCCGAAATGACACGCAAGCACAATGCAGCCAATGTTCTTTGCATGGGCGCACGCGTGCTTGACGACGAAATGATATCAAAGATCACAGATACATTCCTTTCAAACGAACCGCTGGATGAGGAACGCCACAAACGCCGCCTCCGCATGATAAGCGAGCTTGAGGACGGCACGTTTGACGAGCACAACTACAAACTATGAGAAGCGGCGACGTAAAAAAGATCGACGGCGCAGCAGATCTTTTGCGCACCGTAGGCGGAAGGCTTTGCAACCGTCACACAACGGCAATTATTGTAGCCGCAGGGTCGTCCGAACGTATGGGCGGCAGTACGCCAAAGCAGTTTTTGCCGCTTGCGGGTATGCCGGTAGTAGCCATGACGATACGCGCATACGAGGATACCGACTGTATTGACGACATAATTCTTGTCATACGTCCGGGCGACGATGCGGTATATGATGAATACCGCGAAAAATTCGGCTTCCGCAAGATCCGTGCCGCCGTCCACGGCGGAAAGGCGCGGCAAGAATCTGTTCTTATCGGCGTGGAGGCTGCCGACCCCTCGACTGCTTTTTTCGCTATCGCCGACGGAGCGCGCCCGCTAACAACACCTGAAATGATACGCTCGGTATGCCTTGCCGCCTATAAATACGGTGCTGCAAGCGCTGCCTCGCACGCCACCGACTCGGTAAAAACAGCCGATGAAAAGGGCTTTGTGACAGGCAGCGTTGAACGCAGTACGGCGTGGAACGCGGCAACGCCGCAGGTCTTCGGCGCGAATCTGTACCGCGCCGCCGCATACACGGCGCGCGAGGCTGAATTTTCCGCCACCGACGACAACTCGCTTGTGGAACGCATAGATCACCGCATAAAGCTCATTGACTGCGGACGCGAGAATATAAAGATCACCACCGAATATGACCTCCCAATTGCGGAAGCCATAATTGCTCACCGACGCTTATCGGAAGCAAAGGAGGGGCGGCAATGAGGATAGGACACGGCTATGACGTTCACAGACTCGTTCCCGACCGTCGGCTGATACTGGGCGGCGTTGAGCTTGAATACGAGCGCGGTCTTCTCGGACACTCGGACGCCGATGTTCTGGCGCACGCCGTAATGGATGCCCTTCTCGGTGCAGCCGCACTCGGCGACATAGGCAAGCTATTTCCGGACAGTGACCCAGCGTATTCGGGTGCCGACAGCCTTGAACTGGCAAAAAAAGTTGCCGCGCTTCTCAAAGAGCACGGCTGGTGCGTCGTCAATATTGATTCCACAGTACTTGCGCAGCGACCGAAGCTTGCGCCTCACATTCCTGCAATGCGCGAGAACATAGCAAGTGCGCTCGGCATTTCCGCAGACGCCGTAAGCGTAAAAGCCACAACAGAAGAAGGTCTCGGTTTTACCGGCAGCGGCGAGGGCATTGCAGCCCACGCCGTATGCCTGATAGAGCGTGTATAAACCGGTGTCACCGCGCCGGAAGGATCCACCGCCGTCTGCGCCGTGCATCCTTCCGTAAGAAAAAGCGGCACACGCCGGGATGTTTTTCCGGACATCCGCATTTTTGCGCTTCCCTTCCCGGCGTCATACCGCGCTCTCTCAACCACATGATATGTAAACGGCGCGTGTGACGTCACAACCAATATCAAAAGGAGCATACATAAGATGAACGAGCAGAAAAGACTCTATCTGTCCCCATCGCTGCTTGCCGCCGATTATGCCGATCTCGGCTCATCGGTCCGCCGCATAGAGGAAGCCGGAGCGGATTTTCTCCACCTTGACATAATGGACGGGCACTTTGTGCCGAACATCAGCTTCGGCCCCGGCATCGTCAGTGCACTGAGACCGCACAGCAAGCTGATTTTTGATGTTCATATGATGATAAGCGATCCGGAAAGCTATCTCGACCGTTTTATTTCGGCAGGTGCGGACATAATCACATTTCACCGTGAAGCGGTAAATGACCCCAAGCCGCTCATATACCGCATAAAGGACGCCGGCGTGCGCGCGTCAATGGCTATATCTCCTGCCACACCGGTAGATGAAGTGCTTCCGTGCCTCCGGATGCTTGATATGGTACTTGTCATGACCGTGGTCCCGGGCTTTGGCGGTCAGCGTCTTATACCGGAAACGCTTGAAAAGGTACGCGCGCTGCGACGCCGCATCGATGAGGCTGGGCTTGACACCGATATTGAGGTCGACGGCGGCATTTCTGCCGACAATGCAGGACTTGTCACTGCCGCAGGAGCCAATGTGATAGTGGCGGGTTCGGCGATATTCGGCTCACAGCGTCCACGGCAGACCATGCTTGCAATGCGCACCGCCGCAAAGGACAACCCGTACTGCGAAGAATGACGTTTTTGCCGCGCGCCTTTATTTTGGGCTTTTCCGGTGGCAAAACCGCCAATGGAGACAGGGTGTTAAAAAACTCGTTCTGAGTTTTTTAACACCCTCTTTTCATTTTCTCCCCGTCAGGCTGTTCATGCGGGCAAATCTGCCCACATCAAAATCGGCAAGCTGACTGTATGTAATACGAAAGCTCCAGTTTCCCACACCGATCCCCGGACGATTCATGCGCGTGTCGGCGCCGAAGCCGAGAATATCCTGCATTGGGATGATAACAGTCCCCGCCGCCGATGCCATGAGCATTCTGATTATCTGAACGCACGCAGCGTCAAAGTTATCCGAGCAGCCGCAGTAATCAAAAAGCTCACGCCGGCAATCGGGCGGCATCTCATACACATCGCCGAGCAGTGTGTTATTGTCATGTGTGCCGGTATAAGCCGCACACTTTTCCGGGTAGCTGTGCGGTCTGTGGTGCATATCGCGCCCCGGCGTAAATCCGAACTGAAGCACGCGAATGCCGGAGAATCCGCACTTTTCGATCAGCGCACGCGCCTTTGCCGTATCATCGCCGAGATCCTCGGCAATTATCAACTTGTCTCCTGCAATATTTTTAATGATCCCGGCAAATTCAAGCCCCGGTCCGCGCCGCCAGCTTCCGTCACGGGCTGTCTTGGCATCACCCGGTATGGCAAAATAGGATTCGACCGCGCGGAAGTGGTCTATCCTTATCCCGTCAAACATAGAAAGCATAAAAGCAAGCCTGTCACGCCAGAAGGAATATCCGTCCGCCCTCATATACTTCCAATCGTAGAGCGGATTGCCCCACAGCTGTCCCTCCTCGGAGAAATAATCAGGCGGGACGCCGGCTACCCATTCGGGTCTGCCGTCGCGGTCAAGAAGGAACTGACTGCGGTTTCCCCACACATCGCTGCTGTCAAGGGCGACATAAAAAGGTATATCGCCTATAACGCCGATGCCCTTTGAGTTCGCATATGCCTTCACCTTCGCCCATTCGGTGAAAAATTCGTATTGAATGAACCGCCATGCAAATAAAGTGTCTGGGTCATACCCGTCCGTTGTCCACTCCTGCCACGGCAGACCGCGATTTGCCTCGCGCCGTGCCATGAAAAGGCAGAATTCCGCCACACGCGGGTTTTCGCTCATAAAGCCGTCAACGGCAGAAACGGTCCCGGCATCGCCGGCTGCGCGTTTCGCCGCGCGGAACAAAAGCGGCAGTCGTTCGGTCCCGAGTCGATCGAATTCACAGGCGTACGGACCCGCCTCTTCAGCCGATGCAGGCTCCTCATCCGTCAGCAGACCGCGTCGGTTCAGCTCCCTGAGGTCGATGAAATACGGATTGCCCGAAAAAGTGGACATCGAACTGTACGGCGATGCATATATGTCCGGCACGCAGAACGGCAGCACCTGCCACCATGAAAAACCTGCCGCCGCAATGGTATCTATAAACTCTACGGCTCCCCTGCCGAAATCGCCGCAGCCGTATTTCCCCGGAAGTGACGAAATATGAAGAAGAACTCCGGAACTTCGCTTCATAATAAAACTCCCCGTTCCGCGATACGGATGTAATATTTTTTTACCGCGTATGCGATCTCATCCGTCCGCCAGGTAGCTGTCACGCGCAAACGCGGCAGCTTTTTACTTATTATAGCATCACAGACACTGCGTGTCAAGAAAACTCAAAGGATCGTTCGGCAGTTTTTATTCATTAATTATACCGCACCGTGCGCAAATTGTTGACTTTTTCAAATATTGATGCTATAATAGAATGGGTAGAAAGGCGGGTGAACGCATGGAACGGAAAAATATTTTTCCCGGCATTGTTGGCAACGATGCACTTTGCGAACGTCTGGCACGCGATATAACGTCCGGCGCGGGACTGGCGCACGCCTATATCATTGAAGGCAAGCCGGGCAGCGGCAGACGCACGCTGGCAAGGAATATCGCCGCTGCAATCTCATGTGAGAGGCGCGGAAGCGGCGCACCGCTCCCATGCGGCGAATGTCCCGCATGCCGCAAGATATTTGCCGGTATATCGCCGGATGTCATTACCGTATCACGCGAGGACGGCAAGGCAAGCATAGGCATTGACACCGTGCGCGCATTGCGGACCGATGTTCATGTTCTGCCCAATGAGCTCGACAGCAAAATATACATCATAGAAGACGCCGACACAATGACAGTCCAGGCGCAGAATGCACTGCTCCTCACACTTGAAGAACCGCCCGCGTATCTTGTATTTCTGCTCATCGCGGAAAATTCGCGCAATATGCTCGAAACCGTGCGCTCGCGCGCTCCGGCACTACGTATGCAGCCGCTCACTGCCGATGCGATCGCATCGATAGCAGCAAAGCACTCTGCCGATGCGGCAAAATTGCGTACCGAGGATGAAGCTGCGTTCAGGGGTGTCATTATGGCTGCGGACGGAAGCGCAGGACGCGCCATTGAACTGTTCGGAGGCAAGGAAAAGGACGCTGTCACAGCGCGCCGCACAGCTGCCGAGAGTTTTTGCCGCCTGGCGTCATCATCCGGCAACGGCGGTGCACTTACAGCCGCCATGACTCCATACTCTTCCGGCAAGCGCGATGAGGCACTGCGTCTGCTCGATGACATATCGCTCGCACTGCGCGACCTCGCGCTGAAGAAAAAAAGCGAGAATGTATCACTCAGGTTTTTTTCCGACAGGGACACAGCGGAGGAGCTCTGCGGAGCGTACACGCTATCGCGGCTCGTTTTACTGTATGACGCAACCGAAAAGTGCCGCGCCCTGCTTGCGCAGAATGCCAATACACGGCTTACGCTGTTTAATCTCATAAACACAGCATCGGAAAGCCGGCGAAATAAAAGATAATAATGAACAGGAACTATAAATATGGACGAAAACAAGGATAAAAAAAGCATCGCACCCGAAGCGACAGTACCCGCCGCAGACGGTAAAAACCGCAACGGGCGATCAAAAAAAGGCGGCAGGTATCCCCGCCGCAACGGTAACAACGAAAACAGAAAAAACGACCGTCAGACACAGCCGGCTGCAGACGAGCAGTCTGCCGCCGTGCGCCCCGCACCTTCCGCCGGCGGGCGTCAGGATGCCCCCAAAAAGCGCACCAAAGACGCGGAAAAGGATAAAACCGCCGCTGCCGTTCCCGCCGAAAAGCAGGACAAAAACGCAAAACGCAGACAGGTAAACGCAAACGGCAGCAAGGACCGCCGTCAGCGCGGAAACAGTGCCGCACAGCCGGTACAGACCGTTGCGCCGGCGCTCGAACAGTATGACAGCTTTGCCGACATTTCCCTTTCCGGCAGCAGCCGTATCACCTCTGCGGTGTGCGCCGACAGCAACGATGACAACTACGTGCCGGAACCCGATGCTTTCTGCATTCCCGATGAGGATATTCTGCCCGAATGCATTCTGCCGCGCACGGAACGCAAACCCGATGCCGCTGTCCCGGACGAAGGGAAAACAGAGGTGGTCGGTGTCCGCTTTGAAAAATCGGGGAAAACCTATTATTTTGCACCCGGAGCCGATAAATTCACTCGCGGCGAACACGCGATCGTAGAGACGGCGCGAGGCGTTGAATACGGCGAGATAAGCATGGGCAACACATTGGTTCCCGACAGCGAGATAGTACAGCCACTCCGCGCAATCGGCCGCCGCGCCAATGACGAGGATGCAAAGCATGATGCCGAAAACCACCGCCGTGAGGCTGAAGCGCTTTCGGTCTGTGCCGAAAAAATAGCAGCGCGCGGACTTGATATGAAGCTTGTCGGTTCAAGCTACACGTTTGACAATTCAAAGCTGATATTTTACTTCACCGCCGTAGGACGTGTGGATTTTCGTGAGCTTGTAAAAGATCTTGCAGCGGTTTTCCGCACACGTATAGAGCTCAGACAGATCGGCATACGCGATGAAGCAAAAATGCTTGGCGGATGCGGCGTATGCGGCAGAAAGCTTTGCTGCGCCAACTTTCTGCCAAACTTCAACCAAGTCTCAATACGCATGGCTAAGGAACAGGGACTCTCCCTCAGCTCATCCAAAATATCCGGCTGCTGCGGCAGACTCATGTGTTGTCTGCGCTTTGAGCACGACACATACGAGCGCGAGATAAAGCTGACTCCCCCCACCGAATCTGTCGTTGACACGCCCGACGGACGCGGCACCATCACCGAAAACAACCCTATCGCAGGCACCGTAAAGGTACGCCTTGATGAAAAGCCCGGCGATCCGCCGAAGGTATATCACCGTGACAGTGTTAAGATCATCTCACGCGGGGCAAAACGCCCGGATGCTTCAGAACCCGGTGATGACGACGATGTGATTCCGGAAGAATAACACTTATCGACCATATATTTCTTGACGCTTTCGGCTTTTTATCAATTTTTATTATCGGTTCAAATTTATTTTTCAAAAAGCACTTGCATATCTCTGCATTTGTGATACAATATATCTATTCTCATATGGAGGTAAACTGCTATGGCATACAAAATCAGTGATGACTGCATCAGCTGCGGAACCTGCGCTGCTGAGTGCCCCGTCGGCGCGATCAGCGAGGGCGACGGCAAATACGTAATCGACCCCGATAAGTGCATAGAATGCGGCGCATGCGCCGGTGTATGTCCTGTCGAGGCTCCCAAAGCCGAGTAAGGCATCGCGGGGTGTCGCGCATAAGTGCGACAGCCCCGTTTTTTTATTACTGTCATAAAGTGAGGCAGTTTATGGACCCGAAAGTAACTCTTCTCCCCGACGAGAGCATATGCGCCGTCGGTGAACACATATCCCTCATACAAAAAAAGCGCGGCTTGCAATGGGGCACGGACTCTTACCTGCTTGCCTCTTATCTGAAAAAAAGTCCAGGGCGCGCGTGCGAGCTCGGGTGCGGGAGCGGTGTTATTTCCCTGCTCGCAGCCGCGCACGGCAAATTTGCAGAGATACGCGGCGTTGAGATCCAGCCCGAATACGCCGAACTGGCACAGCGCAATGCGGATCTCAACGGGCTCGGAGCGGTCTTTTTTCCGATCTGCAAAGATGTGCGCGACGTACGCCCGGAGCAGCTCGGCGGCAGATTTGACGTTGTATTTTCCAATCCGCCGTATATGCGCCCCGACACGGGACATCCCTCAGACGCACCCGAAAAACTCATCGCACGTCACGAGATATTCGGTGGGATAGCGGACTTCTGCGGCGCCGCGGCAAGACTTTTGAATTTCGGCGGCAGCTTTGTATGCGTTTTTCATCCAAGCCGCCTGCCCGACCTGTTCGGTTCGCTTCGCGCGGTAAATCTCGAACCCAAGCGTATGACCGAAATATATCCGGATTCCGCCGCGCGCCCATCGGCTGTGATCGTTGAGTCACGGCTCGGCGGTGCGCCATCGCTCGACATAACACGTCCGCTTATAATGTATACAGCCAGAAACGGCGATGCGCCGCGCACAATGACCGAAACAGCGGCGCGCGTGTATGCTGCCTGTTCCTTTGCCGAAGCATGACTTTTCACGGAGGTTCTTTTCGCACATGACAAATAAACTTTTGTATCCGTGTCTGGTCCTTGACCATGATGACACCACCGTACTCTCCACACCGCAGGTGAACTATCCCGCATTTCTTGACACCATGAAGAAACTGCGCCCCAATGCGCCGCATTATGACTACGAGACATTTATTGACTATTGCTGCGACCCCGGCTTTGAACCTTTCTTCAGGCAGATACTCGGATTTTCGGACAAAGAAATGGATTTTGAGTTTGCCAACTGGCAGCGGTTTGTTAAAATGACCATTCCCGAAGCCGTTCCCGGCATAGGTGAGGTAATAATAAAATACCGCAATGCCGGCGGGCTTATCTTTGTGGTATCTCATTCATACACTGAAAACATACTGCGCGACTGGCGGCACGATTTCGGCATTCTCCCCGACGGCGTTTACGCATGGGATACAGGCGAGGGAAAACGCAAGCCCGATCCGTATCCGCTGGTCGATATAATGAAGAAAAACAACTTTACAGCCGCCGAGCTTGTTATGGTCGACGATCTTAAGCCCGGACTTGATATGTCGCGCGCCGCAGGCGTACGCTTTGCAGCAGCAGGCTGGGCGCGCCAGAGCCACGCAATAGAGGAGCTCATGCGGCGTGAAAGCGACATTTATCTTGAATCTGTAACTGCCCTTGAGGAGCTTTTGTTTGTAAAATGAGTGATACAAAAAGAATTCTGAGCTACGTGCGCCGCGCGTGCGAAGATTATAAAATGATCGAAGACGGCGACAGGATCGCCATTGGCATATCCGGCGGCAAGGATTCTCTTACTCTTCTGACTGCTCTTGCGGAGATGAGGCGGTTTTATCCGAAAAAGTACGAGCTTTGCGGCATCAGCATAGATATGGGGCTTGACGGAATGGACTTTTCGCCGGTTGCGGAATACTGCGGCAAGCTTGATGTTGAATACCACCTGATACCGTCTGATATCTCAAAAGTTGTGTTTGAATACCGCAAAGAGCACAATCCCTGCTCGCTGTGCGCCAAAATGCGGCGCGGCGCGGTAAACAATGCGGCATCACGGCTCGGATGCAACAAGGTAGCCCTCGGGCATCACTTTGATGATGTGGTTGAAACATTTATGCTCAATCTCTTCTACGAGGGCAGAATCGGCGTTTTCAGCCCCGTAACGTATCTTTCGCGCAGCAATGTGACGGTGATCCGTCCTATGATATATATGCCGGAGAAGGATATACGGTATTTTGCCAAAAAAGAAGGACTCCCGATAGTGGTATCCACCTGTCCTGCCGACAAACATACCGAGCGTGAGGAAATGAAACAGTTTCTTGCACGTCTCGACCGCGAAAACCGCGGACTGAAGTACCGTATTTACGGTGCGATACAGCGCGGCGAGGTTGACGGATTCCGTGATTTCGGACGAATGGCGGGGATCAAGGTCTACTCCGACGACAAAAACGAAGAATAACAAAAGGGGCTGTTAAAAAAACTCATTTGAGTTTTTTTAACAGCCATTTTCGACATTGGTGGCTTTACCGTCAAGAAAGCTGAAAGCCAAATGTCACAGAGGCAAAAACGGTCTGCCGACCGGCTTTTCCCCGGAGTTGTTGAAAACATTGCGTTTTTAACCAGCCCCTTTATTTTTAATTACATTAAAGCAGAAATATTCCCGCGTTTTCGCACGCGCGCACCTCTGGATCGGGCCAGCAGGATGCCTGCACCTCTCCGATGTGAGCCTTACGGAGAAAGAACATACATATCCTCGACTGTCCGATACCTCCGCCGATAGAATACGGCAACTCGCCCGCAAGCAGCGCACGGTGGAAAGGCAGCTCCGCTCTTTCGGGGCAGCCCGCTATCTCAAGCTGACGGCGCATCGCATCCTCATCCACGCGTATGCCCATGCTTGAAAGTTCAAGCGCAATGTCAAGCACCGGATAATAAACTATTATATCGCCGTTGAGTTCCCAATCATCATAGTCGGGTGCTCTGCCGTCATGCGGCTTTCCACACTCAAGCGCACCGCCGATCCCTTCGAGAAAGATCGCTCCGTGCTCGCGCGCGGCGCGGTATTCGCGCTCCTTGGGCGTGAGCGACGGATACTTTGCCTCAAGTTCGCGCGCTGTGACAAATGTTATCGATGGAGGCAGCAGATGCCCTATAAAGTTATAGTCATCGGCAATATAGTTTTCGGTCTGGCGAAGAGCATCGTATATATACCTGACAGTGGAATGCAGCATCTCGCGCGTGCGTTCTGATTTCAGTATGACCTTTTCCCAGTCCCACTGATCAACAAACACCGAGTGAATGTTATCGGTATCCTCATCGCGGCGGATAGCGTTCATGTCTGTGTAAAGTCCCTCTCCGGGCGCAAAGCCGTACTTTTTGAGGGCAAACCGCTTCCATTTTGCTAACGAATGTACTACCTCGTAGTTTCCCGCGCAATTTTTTATATCAAATGATACCGGACGTTCCACGCCGTTTAGATTGTCATTGAGTCCTGTTGCGGAATCGACAAACACCGGCGCGGAAACGCGGCGGAGGTTGAGTTGATTGGCAAGATCGGTCTGAAAGAAGTCCTTTACCTTTTTGATCGCAATCTGCGTCTGGCGCGCCGTAAGACGCGACCTGTAGCCTTCCGGCAGAATAAGCGGCATGAAATATCACCTCATTTTTTTAAAATAAAATATGCGATAATTATATCATCATGCCGCTCCGGTGTCAAGCGGATTTTTCACAGATTTTCGTTTTTGAGTGCGTCTATCGGATTATCCTTTTTTATCATACTCATTGAATACATCATTGACGCAAACACTACGGCAAAAACGCTGCCGACAGCAATGATCACGCTGTACCACGGAATGTAAAATCCTATCTCATATGCCCCGGACACATTGCGCCATATCAGGAACGTTACCGCCACAGCCGCAGGAAGTCCCCACGCAAGCCCCAGAACGCCGTATCTTATGCACTCAAAGTTCATCATACGCCTGAAGCCGCCGCCTGTCAGCCCGACGGATCTGAGCATAGCAAACTCACGCCGGCGTAAAAGTATATTGGTGGATATCGTATTGAACATATTTGCCATCGCTATCAGTGATATCAGTACGATAAAGCCATAGGAAAAAACGTTTATTACAGTCACCATACGGCGTTCCGACTCAACAGCCGCCGCCTCATCTTCAAGCAGACTGGTTTCCAGCCCCATAGAACGAAGAATGCCGAGCATTGCGGTGTATGTCGCGGAGTGGTCATCCGAAGCGAATGCATACGCCGCGCGGTTTCGGAGGCTTTCGTAGCCCGGAAATCCGCTGTCCGTTATCACGCTGTCGATAAGTGACAGCGGGTATATCAGCAAAAGCTTACCGGAATTCATATTGATAGCGGGCTTTTTGTCTATGCTCGCGCCAACAGTGAAATCCATGCCGAGAACAGCCTCCTCCTCGGTCAGTCTGAGCGCCTGTGAGCGGTCGGGAGTCCCTCCGGCATCATAAATTTCACCAAGGTACTCTCTCGTATAATAGCAATAGATCTTTTTTCCGCCGTCGCTCTCATCGGTAAATGTTTCGTCCCACTCGTAACCCTTGATCTCCCTTCTCGTCTCGAAGTGACACTTAAGCGGGAAGCTTCCCTTTTTTATAGCCGATGTGCTGTACCATTTGGCAGATTCACCGTTGCGGCGCGTGCCTGTGGTAAGTTTGTCATATATCAGTGCGCGCGGCGAACCGGCATCAAAATAATCATCCGTAGAAATACCGTTATCACGGCAGACGGCGCGGAAAGAATCATCGTTAATGAACGCAACGGTGGCTTCTATCCCTATATAGCCGTCACGGTCTATTGCGGCGAATTCACCCGCATGATCGATAAGAAAGCCGTCGGCATCAGCTTTTGAGATATTCATATAAAAGAATGCATATCTGAGCCACAGACCGTCGCGTACTCCGGGCGCAGCCATAAGCATCTTGTATACCTCATCGGGGTCTGGAGATTCATCCGTGTACCAATATGAAATATCAACACCGTTGTCGCCCGCGCCCGTAATACCGTTTGCCATATCGGTAAGGTAAGAGCAGAACGACGATGTGGAAATAAAGAGCGTAACACTGAGAAAGAGCGACATTACCGTTGCGCGGTATCTTTTACGGTTACGTGCAAAATTTTTGGCAGCCACCATTCCCTCAAATCCGAAGAGCTTTTGAGTGAGGCGCGATGTACGTACATCGCGGCGGCGGAGCTTGATATCGTCCGACTGCCTGAGTGCCTCGATAGGAGAAAGACGCATGGCTCTTTTTGCGGGCAGCCACGCCGACACAAGCGCGGTGATGAGACATATAAGTGCTGCGGCAAGCAGTCCCCACGGCGTCAGAACAAGATACATGCTCACATTTTCGCCGTTTCCGAGAAGGAAGCCGAACGAATCGCGCAGGCACCAAAGCGTTACACCGATGCCGGCGCAGCCCGCGAGCATTCCGAGCGGTATTCCTATCGCGCACAGCACAAGCGCCTCATATATAACGGTGCTTCGTATCTGCTTGCGTGTAGCCCCTATCGACTTGAGCATTCCGAACTGGCGCGTGCGCTCGCTTACCGATATCGAAAACGAATTGTATATCAGCGAGACCGAGCCGAAGAAGATCAGAAGGACCAGTATCACGACCATTCCGAAAAGCGCGCGCATTACGCCGTTGTTGCCGGAGATCCCGTAATATATCAACAGGTCGCGGTGGCGTGTAAGGTCACCGTCAACCGCGCCGCTTTCAGCCAGTCTGTCAATATTTGAGGGATTGCCGAGCGTAAAAAATGCACGATAATCTCCCCTGCCGCCGCCTGCGGTCAGCGCGGTATACCCGGGGCAGTCATACGCCTCTATGTTATACGGAAATCTTTCGAATATACCGACAATGGTATATCTCATCTCGGTCGTGCCGGTGATCGATTCAAAAACCGTAAATGAATCATCTGTCACCTCATATTCGAGCACCCGGTTTTCCGATGCCGCAACGCCTCCATCGATCTCCCGCCTGCCGACATTGACGGTCATCGTGTCGCCGATCTTCCAGTCGACATCGCCATTGCTTTTGAGGTGCGCGGGGATCGCAATCTCACTGCCGTTCTGCGGCATTCTGCCCTCTGTCATATCAACGGAAACAAGATCAGTAAAGTCCGCACCGACAGATTCGATAAGCAGGTACGGTTTGTACCTGTTGCCGCTGCCGATTTCCGCCCAGCCGACCTGCTGCCATGTGACGGTTTTACTGATATCGGAATTTTCCTCAAGCTTTTTGACATCATCGGCACTTATCCCGCTGTAATATGCGTGATAAGCACCTGCTTTTTTTTCCTCTGCGCGTATAAGAAATTCAATACCGCTGTATGCAGCCTCGATCACGGCGGTAAACATCGCCATTGATAGCATTATTCCGATTACCGTAACAAGACTGCGCACACGGTTTTTTTGCAGCGAGCGAATTGTGAATCTGTGAAATATATTCATATCCTGCGCTCCCGTATACGCTCGTCGCGCACGATCCTGCCGTCGTCTATGGCAATTATCCGGTCCGCCTGAAGCGCGATATTTTCATCGTGCGTTATTACTATAAGAGTCTGTCCGTATTTACGGTTTGACATCTTGAGCAGCTCCACGATCTCCTGGCTGTTCTTTGAGTCAAGGTTGCCGGTCGGTTCATCTGCCAGCACAACAGCGGGAGCATTCATCAACGCCCTGCCTATCGAAACACGCTGCTGCTGCCCGCCGGAAAGCTGATTCGGAAGACACCGGCGTCTGTCTTTGAGTCCCAGTGTGCCGAGAAGATCCTCAAGCCTGTCACGGTTCACGCTTCTGCCATCCATAAGCACGGGGAGCGTAATATTTTCCACAACGTCAAACACGGGGATAAGGTTATAAAACTGGTATATAAGCCCCACCTCGCGGCGGCGGAATATCGCCAGCTCATCCTCGTTGCGGGCGTAGACATCCTGCCCGTTCATATACACCTTCCCGGATGTGGGACGGTCAACGCCGCCGAGAATATGCAGGAGTGTCGACTTGCCCGATCCCGACGGACCGATGATCGCCAGAAAGTCTCCCTTTTGTATTGAAAACGATACGTCATCGACTGCTCTCACCTCATTGTCGCCGCTGCCGTATATCTTTGTCAGATGCTCGACCTTAAGAATTTCCATTGGATTATTCGCCTTTTTGCGCCTTTCTTTTTTGTCGCCTGTAATTATAGCAGAGAAAAGTGACACTCCGGTGACTTTCCGAAAAGAAATCATCACCGGAGCGGATCTATATAACATTTTTATAGAATCGCACTGAAAACTCTGCGCCTCCGCGCTTGCCGTTTGCCGCGCTTACCGTACCGTTCTGTGCGGCAATGACCGTTCGTGCCAGCGCAAGACCTATTCCGACGCTGTCCGCATCGGCATTTTTTCCGCGATAGAAGCGTTCAAAAAGATGCGGAATGTCCTCCTGCGCAAACCCTGCGCCGCTGTCAGATATTTTTATTTCGGTATAAAGTGCTGTCTCGGATGCAAAAACCTCGATCTTACCGCCCTCCGGCGTGTGCTCAACACAGTTTTTCAGTATGTTGCCTATCGCCTCGGTGCTCCATTGCATATCGCCTGTGAAAATTTCGCTGCCGTCAGTATGAACGGCAAGTTCCTGCCCGCGCAACTCCATCGGGATCGCAAGCGGTTCCGCCGCGCGCCGCAAAAGCGCAGAAACATTCACCGGCTCGGCACGGAATTCGACAGTGCCCGCGTCTATTTTTGAAATTTTCAGCAATGCGTCTATCAGCCAGTCTGTACGCCTGAGCGACTTTGAAAGCTCACGTGCAAGTCTCAGCCTCCGCTCGTCGGAAAGACCGTCCTCCGACAAAAGCGATACAGTGAGATTCATTGCCGTAAGCGGGGTGCGGAACTGATGTGAAATGTCCGCTATGGCGTTTGTGAGCCGGGTCTTGTCTGCGGCAAGCGCGTCAGACTGTTCGCGCAACCTTACAGTCATTTTTGTTATCTCGCTTGTAAGTATGGCAAGCTCACCCTCATGACTGTCCGAAAAAAGAATATCCTCCTGCCCATGCAATATCCGGTCGATACTGCGGCTGAGTGCGGCAATTGAACGGTATCTGCGCGCCGTAAGCATCAGATATATCGCCGTAAACACAACCGCCAGCACGAGAACCGCCGTGCCTACGGGTTTGCTGTACGCATAACCTGCGGCGGCTGCCGCAGAACCGACCGCCGCATATATTATAAGACCGCGCCTGATGTCGGGGTCGAATACAATATTCATATCTGCCTCCGTCAGTCAACGCGGTAGCCGAGGCCGCGCACAGTTTTGATTATTTCGGGATTCTGCGGGTTATCCTCTATCTTTTCACGCAGTCTTTTGATATACACAGTGAGCGTGTTGTCGTTTACGAAGTCGCCCGCGATATCCCATATCTCCTCAAGCAGGTGCGTGCGCGAAAGGAGTTTCCCGCGATTGCCGACAAACACGGCAAGAATGCGGTATTCAAGTGCCGACAGCGGCACCGCACCCCCGTTTTTGGACACTGTTCCCTTTTCGGTGTCAACGACCACCCCACCCCCGAGTTCGACCGTGCTCCGCGTGCCGCCGACACGTCTCAAAACGCGCTTTATGCGCGACACTAGCTCGCGCGTGCGGAAAGGCTTGGCGATATAATCGTCAGCCCCCATCTCAAGCCCTGCGCAAACGCTTTCCTCATCCCCGGAGGCGGTGAGAAATATGACCGGAACGGGATATTTGTCCTTTACTGTCCTGAAAAGAGAAAAGCCGTTGCCATCGGCAAGCGAAAGATCGAGAAGAATAATATCGGGAATATGCCCGCTGTCAAGATAAAGTCTTGCGTCTGTCTCACCCTTAAGCGCGTGGACATCAAAGCCCTCGCTGTTCAGGACCTCGTTGAGTGCCCATATTATACCATCATCGTCTTCAACCAATAATATTTTCGGTGCCACGGCACATTCCCTCCGCTTTTTCTTTTAGTATATCACAAAAGCACGCGAATGTAAAGAAAAGAATGCCGACCCGCTTACGCGAGCCGGCATTCTTATTATTGCTACGCAGTGATCAGTTGAGCTCTGCGAAGTACTTGATGGTGCGGACCATCTGGCTGGTGTAGCTGTTCTCGTTGTCGTACCAGGAAACGACCTGTACCTGATAGGTGTTGTCGTCGATCTTGGAGACCATGGTCTGGGTGGCATCGAAGAGTGAGCCGTACTTCATGCCGATAACGTCGGAGGATACGATCTCGTCGGTGTTGTAGCCGAAGGACTCGTTGGAAGCAGCCTTCATAGCAGCGTTGATGGATTCCTTGGTAACGTCCTTACCGTTGACAACAGCAACCAGAATGGTGGTGGAGCCTGTGGGGGTAGGAACGCGCTGAGCGGAACCGATGAGCTTGCCGTTCAGCTCGGGGATGACAAGACCGATAGCCTTGGCAGCACCGGTGGAGTTGGGAACGATGTTCTGTGCGCCTGCACGGGATCTTCTGAGGTCGCCCTTTCTCTGGGGACCGTCAAGAATCATCTGGTCGCCGGTGTAAGCATGAACGGTGGTCATGATACCGGAAACGATCGGGTAGGTGTCGTTAAGAGCCTTTGCCATGGGAGCGAGGCAATTGGTGGTGCAGGATGCAGCGGAAATGATCTGATCTTCCTTGGTCAGAGTCTCGTTGTTGACATTGAAGACGATGGTCTTGAGGTCGTTGCCCGCAGGAGCGGAAATGACAACTTTCTTTGCGCCGGCGTTGATGTGAGCCATGGACTTCTCCTTGGAGGTGTAGAAGCCGGTGCACTCAAGAACGACGTCAACATCAAGCTTGCCCCAAGGGCAGTTGTTGGCATCCTTTTCGGCATAGATCTTGATCTCTTTGCCGTCAACGATGATGGAATCTTCGGTAGCTTCAACGGTGTGTTTGCCTTCACCGATGTGACCAAGGAATGAGCCCTGGGCGGTATCGTACTTCAGAAGGTGAGCAAGCATTTTGGGGCTGGTGAGGTCGTTGATAGCAACAACTTCATAACCCTCAGCGTCAAACATCTGACGGAAAGCAAGACGACCGATGCGGCCGAAACCGTTAATAGCAACTTTTACTGACATGATTTAATATCCTCCGTTTTTTGTTGGCTTGCTGATAATTCAGCGGACCATTTATTGCCACTATATATTTTATCTCATAATGCGCAAATATACAAGTACTTTGTTGAAAAATTATCATTTTCGTTACATCTGACGAACTTTCAGGGCGCACGGGAAAGCGTTTTTTGGAGTTTTGACAAGTAAAAAACGCCAACAAGAGCAATTTTTCGCCGACTGCTTGACTCCGGGCGATACAATGTAGTATAATAATATATAAAATATATTGCGCGCGATGCGGATTATGGAGGTGAAGGTGATAAAACGCATATACATCGGCATTGCCTCCGGTGTCCCGACATACAGCCGGGAACGGCTTACGGGCGCGTTCGGCAGCGGATATGTTTCCTCTCTCCACTCTCCGGAATCGTTACTCGGCGCACAGCTCCTCCTTGATATGCTTGAACGCTTCGGCATAAAGCCCGGCAGACGCACACTGATATCGCGTCTCGAAAGCGGAAAGCCGCACTTTGAGCATACGAGCCGTATTTCATTTTCCATCTCCCACTCAAACGGTACTGCCGTATGCGCCCTGTCCTTCGGCGGCAATGTGGGAATAGACATCGAATGCTGCCGGAGGCTTGACCCGGACCGCGCCGCCCGGCTGGCAGCACGCTGGCTGACACCGCGCGGCTTTGACACCAACGGTACCGTACAAGGCTTTCTCGAAGCATGGACCGCATTTGAAGCCGCATCAAAATACGCGGGCGGAACGCTGGCTGAATGCCGCGGAATTCCGGACGGTGCGTGCTGCGGAAGCTATATGCTTGGGTCGGGCAATTCACGCTACGTGGTCTCCGTGTGCCACGACCGCGGAGTACCGCTCATTCCGCTCGGGCCTTTCGGATGCGCAGGTACGGAACGCCCGTACGTTCTCGGCATCGGATTTGACGCGCTCACAAAGGATGAAGCGGTAGAGCGCGCCGCGGCAGCGCTCGCATCCGACCGGCTTATGACGGTGGTCACTCCGAATCCGGTGATATCGATGAACTGCCTTTACGACACAGCCCTGTACGAAGCGGTGCGTACAGCCACGCTTTCACTTGCCGACGGACGCGGGGTGATCGATGCTGCCGGACGTTGCGGACTTCCGCTCACAGAACGAGTCGCGGGGATAGATTTCGGTTATTCCCTGCTTCGCCGCGCCGCAGAACGCGGAAGCCGAGTTTTTTTGCTCGGAGGCAAACCGGGACGCGCGGAAAAAGCTGCCGCGAGACTGCGCGGCGAGCTTCCGGGGCTTAATATCTGCGGCACCTGCGACGGATATGACGGTGTATCGGATAAAAGGTCGCTTAAAGCCGCACTTGATAAGGCACATCCGGACATTTTGTTTGTCTGTCTCGGTTCCCCCCGCCAGGAGCTTTGGATCGCCGGGAACCGTGATCTTCTCGACCGTATCGGTGTGCGCGTTGCCGCCGCGCTCGGCGGAGCGTTGGACGTCTGGTCGGGAGAGGCGCGGCGTGCGCCGGCACTGTTCATCCGCCTGCGGCTCGAATGGCTCTGGCGGTGCCTGCGCGAACCGCGACGCCTCCGTGTCATCCCAACGCTGGTGCGGTACCGTATACTTACGCGGAAGTGAAAATAAAGCAAGGGGTGTTAAAAAACTCAATTTGAGTTTTTTAACACCCCCGACGACTTGTTCTCGGCGGCTGAACACTGCTGTTTTGCCGCCAATAAAACCGAAAAAACACGGATACTGCGGGCCAAACCGACCCAGCTCGCATCAAAAATGCCGGAATCCTGACCGGCATTTCCCGGGGACTGTTAAAAACATCAAGTTTTTTAACAGTCCCTTGCAGGTTATCGGTACTCTCAGTCTCCGAAATTGCTCTCACCGAAGATATTGGCAACGAATTTTGCAATGTCAACGTTATTGCAGACATCCTTTGTGAGCGCTTCGGTGCCGTATCCCATGGTAAACAGCGGAACATCAGTGTTGGAATGTGTGGTCCTTGTGAAAATATAGCGTCCGTCTGTAAGCTTTTTTACACCGCCCGTCTCATGGTCGGCTGTTATTATAAGCGCAGTATCGGGATGCATCAGCACAAACTCCACAACATAGGCAATAGCATCATTGTATCTGTTGACCGCGGATATCATTTCCGGGTACTTGTTATTGTGCGAATTCTTGTCTATGTATGCTTCTTCAAGCATCATAAAGAAGGACGAACCGTCGGCGGAAATGAGATCCAACGCCGCTTTTGCCTTTGCGGTAAGCGAATTGCCGACACTGCCCTCGCAGAAATTTATCTTTCCGCTCTTTATAAGCTCATCGATCTGGGACTGTATCAGCTCGGTGCTCTTTCTGCTGTCGCAGTGAGCGGTGAATCCGGCAGGCGTTGCGCCGGTTATAACATCGGTAGTGATGACCGCAGTTTTTGCGCCCTTTTCATACGCCAGCTCGCGCACATTCTTTCTCGCCTTTTTGAGATGATCCATTCCGACGTATCCGTTTATGGTTTTGTAACCAGATGAAAGTGCGGTCGCCGATGCGGCACTGTCAGTGTACTCGGCTTTGCCGAGCGGCTTTACAGAGTAGGAATATGTTTTGCAGGTGCCGACATTCGGCAGCGTATCGGCGTAGAAAACGCTCATGCCTTCGCTTTTGGCTGCCTCTATGTGATTGCGTCCCATACCGTCGCCTATCATGATTATGGCGTTTCTCGCTTCCTTGAACACGAATGTCATTGGCGACATATTTTCGGGAATCGTTGTCGTTATGTTCATTCCGCGCTCGGGTACCGCCAGAAGGAACTCGTTAAGAAGTACGCTTGCGCCCGCACCGACCATATAGCCGTTGCCGAGCATAACGATTTTTTTGCCCACTGCGGTGAGCAGATATTCGCCATCGCCGAAAGCGGTGGCTGCAAGCGACTGACTTTCCGGACGGTTGGTTTTTCCGATAAGCAGCTCATACTCCGTCGCCTCGGATCTGTCGGATTCAACGCCGAGCAGCACTCCCGATGCGTCAAACAGCACTGCGGCAAAGTTTTCAGCCGCATATCTGGCGAGAATGTCGCCGTCCGCATAAATCACGCGGTAATCTGCGATCGGCGCGTCGTTAAGCGCAACGATCCCCACGGCATAGTCGTGACGGACAAAATCCGCACGGTTTGTGAAAACGGTTATGCTTTTGTCCTGAGAGCTGACAAACGTATCAAGGAAATAGTTTACCGCCTTCATCGTGGACTGCGCGTTGCCGCCGAGAATGACCACGCGGTCATTTTCAAACGTTACGACAAAATCCTTTTCGCGCAGCTCCGACTTATATTTTTGCGTCTCGGGACGGTTCGTATTGCCCACGATGATCTCATGAGCGGTCTCTGTTATCTCATGACCGGGATAAACATAATCCTCCATCATGTCGAGCTTGATGCCCGTGCGTTCCGCAATACCCTCGCGCAGCGCCCTGACGCAGCTCTTGTAATCATCGGAATAATCCGACTCGCGGACTATTATGTACTCGGAAAGATCAAGAGTTACGGGCTCCTGCGGCGGAGCTGTCGTCACTTCAACATCGCTGGTAGCGGGGGCGTTGCCATCTTGCGGCTGGCAGGAAACCGCAAACGGCAAAAGCATGAGTACTGCAAGCAGCAGTGCAAATAATTTGATGTTTGCTTTTTTTGTCATTTCAGTCACCGGATCATCCTTTTGATTTTAGTTGAAATATTCTTCTTCAATGCAGCGCAGAAGCTGCCCGTGTGTACGCGGCGTGGCGGCAACAATGGACTTTTTCTCTCCGTCCATCAGAACGCGCTCACCGCGCCAGCCGGAAAACACACCGCCCGCCTCCGTAAGTATCAGCGAAGCGGCGGCAAAATCCCATGTGCCGAGCCGTTTTTCGCAATAGCCTTCGATCTTGCCCTCGGCAACGCGCACGATATCACTCGCCGCCGAACCGATGCGCCGCAGGTCGTTGGTCTCAAGGAATATCCTGCGCCACATACGGAAAAGCCTTTCGCTGTCCGTTTTGTCATACGGCATCGTTCCCACAGACATTATAGCCTCACGGTAGTCGACATCGCTGACGTGAAGCCTTTCATCGCCGGCAAATGCGCCCTCGCCGCGCGCCGCAATGAAGGCTCGGTCGGTGTACGGATCATACACCGCTCCGACCTGACTGTCGCCGCCGAAAACGAGCGCAACCGAAACGACAGACGCCTCATGCCCGCGCACAAAATTCGTCGTTCCATCGATGGGATCGATGACCCAGGTCGGCACGTCGGGATTTATTCCCTTATGCTCCCCTTCCTCGCCGAAAAGAGCAAAATCGGGAAATTCGCCGGCAAGCTCTGAAAAAAGCAGCTTCTGCACCGCACGGTCGGTGGCAGTAACAAAATCGTGCGCACCCTTCTCCGACACCTCTACGGCTCCGCGCCTGCCGGTGATTATATCGCGCGCGCCGCGCGCCGCAGCGGCGGCGCGGCGCGCAACAGACATTCCAAAATCAGAACCGCTCATTTTGTTTCCTGCTTTCTAAGCGAGTCGAGCAGTGCGTCAAACTCGGTTATGGCTTCGTCAAACACCTTCATGGCGTCGGCGACGGTATCCGGCTTAGTGAGGTCAATGCCCGCAACCTTAAGCTCCTCGATCGGATAGTCCGAACCGCCGAGCGTGAGGAATTTGAGGTATCCCGCGGGATCTCCGCCGGCTGCTATCTTTCCCGCAATGGCAACTGCGCTGCAGAAGCCCGTGGCGTACTGGTATACATAAAACGCGCGGTAGAAATGCGGGATGTAGGACCACTCGTAACGCATGATATCGTTGATCTCGGCGCCCTCGTAATAGGTGGAAATAAGGTCGTAATATACGTCGGAGAGCGATTTTGCCGTAAGAGGAGTGCCGGCGGCGTACATATCATGCGAGCGGCGCTCGAACTCGGCAAACAGGGTCTGACGGAAAACAGTGGTGCGGAAGCCCTCAAGGAAATGGTTGAGGATGTAAGCGCGGCGTCCGGGATCGCTCTCATGCGCCAGAAGGAACTTTGTCAGCATGACCTCGTTTACGGTGGATGCGACCTCGGCGACCATTATACGATAGTCGTGATTGGCATAATCCTGCGTCTCGCTTGAGAAGAACGAGTGCATGGCATGTCCCAGTTCGTGTGCAAGCGTAAAGGCATCGTCGAGCGTATCGGTATAGTTGAGCATTACATATGGGTGTACGCCGTACACGCCTGCCGAGAACGCCCCCGAGCTCTTTCCCTTGTTTTCGTAAACATCGATCCAGTGCTCGCTGTACGCACGGTCAAGAAGCTCGCCGTATCTTTTGCCGAACGGTTTGAGAGCTTCCTTTACAAGCGTTTTTGCATCCGAATACGACATGGGGATATCAACGCCGTCAACTATCGGGACATAAAGGTCGAACATATCTATCTTATCAACGCCCATTGCCTTGCGGCGGATATCGAGATAGCGGCGCATTGAAGGAAGCGCGTCATGTATCGCGCTGACGAGCGAGTCGTACACCGACACCGGAACATTGCCGTCAAACAATGCCGCCTCGCAAGCAGACGAATACCCACGCACCTTTGCGTTGAAGCAATCGTACTTCACCGAACCGCCGTATGTCGCGGCAAAAGTATTGATATATTTTTTGTATGTGCCGAAGAACTTTTCAAACGCATCGCGGCGGACCTCGCGGTCGGTGTTTTCGCGGTAAACGCCGAAGTTGCCGTTTGTAAGCTGAGATTCGGTACCGTCCGTCATTTTTACCGCCGGGAATTCCATATCAACGTTGGTAAGCATATCGTAGCAATCGTTCGGCGCACGTGATGCATCTCCAAGCTCGGCGAGCATCTGTTCGCGTGCGGGATCGAGAACATGATCCTGCATACGTATAAGATCGCGTATCATGAATGCATACGTCCCGAGCGCAGGGGTCGAACCGAGCCACGCCTCCAGCTTTTCTGCGCCTATACCTATTATTTCGGGGCTGATATATGATGTTGCGGCATTGTATTTTACATAAAGACCTGTTGCGCGCGCATCAAGCTCCTGATACTCCGGATCGGAATTGTCCGCCTCTTTGTGCAGGGATGCGTACGACAGCACACGCTCTACCTTTTCCGTCACGCCGAACAGCGTGTCAAGTGACCCGGCAAGCTTCTCCGGGCTGTCGCCGAGATGACCGCGGAAGCCGGCAAGCTCCTCTATCTTCTTTTCGCACTCGGCAAATGATGCTTCAAACGCCTCGCGCGACGGAAATATGTGTGAAAAATCCCACATGAATTCCGGATTCATTTCTTTTCTGCTTTTCATTTTCTTTACCGTGGCTTTTGCATCGGCAAAAGCTTCCTTTCGTTATGGCGCGCAAATGTTCCGCGCGCCGTTTTTCCGTGGATTACAGTTACGTTAATTATATCATGCTGTGCGCGTTGTGTCAATTGTAAATGACGATTTTGGACGCATGGCAGGGCGTTTTTTTGTTTATTTTTTCTTTCCGCATTGACACACTTCATTTTTTATGTTATATTTATAAAGTAGAAGCATATAAGCAAAGGAAAACGCTCATAATGGTATTCAACTCTCTTGAATTTCTTATATTTTACCCGGCGGTGCTTTTGTTATATTTCCTGGCGCCGCAAAGATGGCGGTGGATACTGCTCCTTGCGGCAAGTTATTATTTTTATCTCAGCTGGAATGTCGAACTGGTATTTCTCATCGTTTTCACAACGGCGGTATCATACGTTGCCGCGATCGTGATCGAAAAAAACAGCAAGCGGACGGTTAAGCGCCTGTGCCTTGTGACGACCCTTGTCGCCTCGCTCGGCGTTCTGTTTTTTTACAAATACTTTGACTTTCTGACCGGAAGCATTATTTCCCTTGCCAACCGTTTCGGCGCGGGGTTTGACCGTTTTTCGCTCGATCTCATTCTTCCCGTCGGGATCTCGTTTTACACCTTTCAGACGCTATCATACGTCATCGACGTTTACCGCGGCACTCTGCCGGCAGAACGCCATTTCGGTTACTATGCTCTTTACGTTTCGTTTTTCCCACAGCTTGTGGCAGGTCCCATCGAGCGTCCCGAGAACCTTCTACCGCAACTGCGCGCCTACCATGCGCCGAACCGCGAGAACACACGAGAAGGGCTGCGTCTCATGATCACGGGGTTCTTCAAGAAAATCGCGGTAGCCGATCTGTGCGCAGCATTTGTGGTTCCGGTCTTTTCGGATCCCGAAAATGCGAATGGGCTTGCGGTGCTGCTTGCCACTGTACTTTTTGCCTTTCAGATATACGGAGATTTTGCCGGATATACCGACATTGCGATCGGCTGTTCCCGCATAATGGGAATAAAGCTTATGAAAAACTTTGACCGCCCGTATACCGCCGAAAGCATAAAGGAATTCTGGGCGCGGTGGCACATCTCGCTTTCAAGCTGGTTCCGCGATTACCTTTATATACCGCTCGGCGGGAACCGCTGCGGAAAGTCGCGGCATCTTTTCAATCTTATGACCGTTTTCCTCGTTTCCGGGCTCTGGCACGGTGCGGCATGGACATATGTGCTCTGGGGCGCGCTTCACGGCTTTTATCAGGTCGTGGGGATACTCACCCGCAGGTTCCGCGAAAAAGCATATGCCCTGCTCCGCATCGACCGCAGCTCAAAAGCCGCTCACATATGGCGGCGCACCGTCACGTTTATTCTTGTTTCGTTTGCATGGATCTTCTTCCGTGCCGACAGCATATCCGACCTCGGCATTCTTCTCTCACGGCTGTTTTCGGGCTGGACGGCGGGCGGCAATATTACCGCAGCCTGCGAGCTTATGGAACTTACGCTGCCCGGTGCAGCGGCGTGCGCGGCGGCGATCCTCGTCATGTGTCTCATGGACAAACAGATAGACTCACCGGTCAATGAGTCACTCCCCTCGCCGGTGCTGCGACCTGCATATGTTCTGAAATACGCCACCGTAGTCTTTGCCATCGCCTTTGCGTGGCTCATCCTGCTGGACGGCGACGGCGCAAGCTCGTTTATCTACTTTCAGTTCTGACGCGGCGATGTTTTAAAACGCTGTCGTCCACTGCGCGTGTTCATATATATTTCTCATTTTTCTCCGAAAAATTTTCAATAGCTCTTGACAACTCCATCTCGGTATCATATAATTGATATGTACAATTAAGGAAAAGGTATCCAAGCCGTATCATGAAAGAAAAAGAAATCTGCGGCGACACGCCAAACAGTCCGCGCGACACAGCTGAATCTGCCGATATAATACAAGGTGCCGATGAACTCGGATTGCTTCTGCGCGCCAAAAACGGCGACGACGACGCCTTTTCAGCACTTGTTGACAACTACACGCCGATGCTGAGCGCAGCAGCGGCGCAATATCGCGGCGAGGTAAGCGATCAGGACCTCGAGGAGATCTCGCAGGAAGCTCTGCTTGCCTTTCACCGCGCCATAATGCGGTACGATCCGCTTCGCGGAAATGTAAAATTCGGACTGTACGCCAAAGTGTGCGTAAACAAAGCCATAATCAGTGCCCTGCGTAAGATCAGCCGCACAAAAAAACACATTGAATATCTTCCCCTGGACGACGCGCCGGGGAACAGCGAGGCTTCTCCCGCCGATTCCGTTATCGAGCGCGAAAAAGAACGCTCATTGCGCCGCCTTATAAACGATAATCTCTCCGAATATGAAAGTGCCGTTTGGTGGCTCTGTTACTCCGGTATCGGCACAGACGAAATAGCCGTCAGGACCGGGCGTTCAAAAAAATCGGTCGAAAACGCTCTTTCACGGGTCCGGCGCAAGCTTCGTGCCATCCTTACGCAAAACAAACAGTAACTGAAAGCGGCAGCGACCGCTTTAAAATAGGTCCTGACACGCGATATCATCATTCCGTCCGAATTTAATTTTGAAGGAATGAAAGCGCAGGGCAAAAATCTATTTCATACGGAGGAGTTTCATGAACGAGGAAGAAGTAAAGGTGGGAGCGGAAAACGCTGTGACCGACGAAAAGGCAGAATTCGCGGATGAAACGCTGGTTTGCGTTGAGTGCGGCAAGGAATTTGTGTTCAGTGCCGGAGAACAGGCGTTTTACAAAGAAAAGGGCTACACAAACAAACCCAAAAGATGCCGCGAATGCCGCCGCAATTCCAAGAAAAACACTGCCGCTCAGGAGCGTACATACTACTACGCTGTATGCGACGACTGTGGAGCCGAGGCAAAACTGCCGTTTGAGCCTTCAAAGGACAAACCGGTATATTGCAGTGCCTGCCACGAAAAGCACCTTGCGGAAAGACGTCGGCAGCGCAGCGAAAACAGCTGACGTACCGCACTGAAACAATGAATGTGGGTGTTAAAAACTCAATTTGAGTTTTTAACACCCACATTCGCATCAGATGACCTTATACACTCTGCGGCAATGCGCGCCAAGCTCACGCACGGCGGCTTCCGTATTCCGGTCGTCTATCGGTGCGGCGGTCACTATGGCGCATCCGCCGTCGCCGTCTATCATCATAACACCGTCGCCGGTGCACAGCTCCGGTATCCTGTCAGGTTCGCCGTCAAGCAGAAAGCACCTGCGGCAGCAAAAAGAGTCGCGCGCGGCAATATCGCCGGCGTCCGCACGGGTCCATTCAAGACGCTGCTGAACGATCCCAGGACGCTCGGCAGCATCGATGATATCGGAAACGACCGCGCTCGCCGTGGGCAGCTTTCCCGCGCCGCGACCGTAAAACATGGTCTCGCCCAGAACATTCCCCTCGATGAGCACACCGTTGAACACATCATCCACGTGGCAGAGCGGGCATGAAGGAAGCACGGCACGCGGAGCGACAGCAGCATATATCCTCCCTTCCCGATTCCTCTCCGCATAAGCAACAAGCTTCAGCGAAATACCCGCCGATGCAAGCAGAGCAACGTCAGACGAGGGGATATTTCTGATCCCTTCGACAGAAACGGCATCAAGCGGCAGAAGCTTGCCGTATGCTATCGCAGCTAGGATGATTATCTTACGTGCGGCGTCAAAGCCGTCAACATCTGCCGATGGGTCCGCTTCGGCATATCCGAGCTTCTGCGCGTTGCGGAGAACTTCGTCAAACGGAGTTCCGTTACGCTTCATTTCGGTCAGAATATAATTTGTCGTGCCGTTCAGTATTCCGGCTACCGAGTTGATCTCGTTGTCGGAAAGCTCGTCTATTAGCGGACGCACGACAGGTATACCGCCGCCGACAGACGCCTCAAAAAGGTATCTCACGTTATTGGCGCGAGCGACTTTGAGCAGCTCGTCTCCCAGCGCAGCCACGACCGCCTTGTTCGATGTAACGACCGATTTTCCCGCCATAAGGCATTCACGGGTGAAATCAGCAGCAGGATGCACGCCGCCCATCATTTCGGCAACGATGCTCACCTCGGTATCATCCCGTATGACGGCAAAATCATGTACTATGCGGTCTGCATACGGGCTGTCCGGGAAATCGCGCAGATCAAGTATATATTTTACCCGCACAGCATCGCCGAGTCTGGCAGTAATTGTTTTTTGGTTCTTTTCGATCACCTCGGCGCATCCGGAACCTACCGTTCCGAAGCCGAGAAGAGCAACATTTATCATTTTATTATCCGCAGCTTGCGTCGGCGGCGCAAAGCCGCAGCCGAAAGCTTCCTTTCGTTTATCTGTCGTATCTGAATTCAAAAAAATACGGAAAAATCACGCAATACTATTGCAGTGGAGCGCGGAATGTGTTAAAATATCCACATCGGCAATATGTGCCGGGAAAGGCTGGGATATCATGGGTTCGCCTATCGGAAGCAAAAACAACGTAAAAATATTCGTGCTTTACCTGCTCGAAAATATAAACTACCCGCTTGACTACTGCGCCATAAACGACATAGTCATGCAAACAGACTATGTTATGTACCTCGACTTTGCCGAATCGTTTATAGAAATGCTTGACGGAGGGCTTATTTCGTCATTCGAAAGAGACGGAGTCACCCTTTATGAGGTAACAAAAAAAGGCAGATGTGTCGCCGAGGAGCTGAAGTCCGACATTTTGCCGTCGATACTCGATCAGTCGCTCGCCGCTGCGCTGCGGTATCTTGATTTCTCGCACCGTGAGATCGTAACGCAGTGCCGTATAGAAAAGCGCGATGACGGCAGATACGATGTTATATGTGAAATAACCGAGAAAAAGCAGCTTATTTTCAGCACAACGCTGACAGTAGACAGCGAGAACCGTGCGCGACGCATGAAAGCGAACTTCAACGATCGCCCGGAAGTTATTTACCGGGGCGTCACCGCGCTGCTGGCGGGGCAGATGAATTATCTGTTCTGAAGGTTCGATACACCATCGTTTTTCCGCAGCCCGCTGTCCGGGAATCAGAAGAGCAGCCACCAAATACCCGATATCAAATTAAAAATGCCGGATTCGCAACCGGCATTTTTTCAGTTGCTGTCAAAAATGCCGGGTCATATGACAGCAACTTTTTTACGGAACGCATCGCGTCAGTCAAAAGCGGCGGGAGTCGTCGGCATGGCGCGGCGCGGAGAATTCATATACGGAGCCACTTCCTCGCGCCAGCGAAGGTAGTGCTCTGTCTTTTTGTGAGCCGCAGCTGCCGCCTCATCACAGTATACCTCATAAAGCACGAACTGTGTCGGGTCATCGTTGCTTTGCAGCACGTCAAAGCGCACGTTGCCCGGCTCAAGTCTTGAATTATCGTGGTTGTAGCATGAGATCTTTTTGAAAGCCTCGACACTTTCGGGCTTTACATCAACAAAAACAAGAGTTGCAAACATATTTTTACCTCTTTCGTTATCAAATTATCCGACTCGGTCGGCAGTATCGTATATAAGCGCGGAATTCATGCTCCATATGCCGAATCCGCCGATAAGATAGGATGCGGTGCGTTCATAAAGCACACCGTCTCCCTGATCGGCAGTGTATCCGAGCGGATCGTACACCAAAAACCTCAGGGCGTTCTGATTTTTTTCCTCCGGATTCAGACACTCGCCGAACACCACATAATGCGTTCCGCTTGCCTTTTTGAACTCCACCACAATGCCGGCAGGGTGATCTTCAAGCAGGTCGGCAATACGGCGCGGGGTCGGGTAGTATATTTTACGGCATTTCACCGCTTTCCCGTCAACGGAAAAGCGCGAAGCGATAGCATTCCAGTTTGCAAGTATCGGATCACCGTAAAGCAATTCGGTAATTCCGGAGGCGCCGAAGTTGTATGTATTCGCAAGCGACACCGTATACGGATCTGCGGGAAGGTTGCCCGACTGTCCCGAACGTAGATCGTACCCCTTGTCAAGTGTTGCGCCAAGGTTGTGAAGCACCATTGCGACCGAGCATATGGCGCAGCCCTCGCGCATCCACGAGCGCGCCGACATATTACGATAGTCGGCAGCAAAGCGCAGCTTCAGCCCTCCGCTCCAGAAATAAAGATCGGTAAGACCCGAGGCGTCCCAATCGCTGTTCACGGTGCTTCGCTGACTGTACCATGTGAACGCGGACTTATCCGTCACCGTAACGGTAAACGATTTTTCAACGCCGTCAACAGACGCCGTTATCTTCGCACTGCCCACCGAAAGCGCGGTATAAACGCCGCCACTGCCCACCATTATTACGTCCTCATTGCTTGATGTCCAGCGAACGCTGTCCTGTATGTAATTGTACGGTATGAGGCGAACATGGAACGTGCCGGTGGAATACAGCTTTACATCGGTTGTCGAAAATGCAAACGACATTCCCTCCGTTTTGACCGGCTCAAAATACCACAGCATCGAGGCATCGTTGTCGGAATAGTCCGTATACTGCACAAGGTTGTCGCTGTAATACGAAAGCTCGTCCGTAACGCCGAGAACGGCGCGCGGATTGCTTCCGCCCACGGGTGCTATCGTACACGCGCCCGAGCGCAGTTCGAATATATCGAAATGCGCACTGTCATTTTCGGTAAGCAGCTTTGTGACGGGCGAACCCGCTTTCGTGCCGCCCGTATACGCAAAGCAGTAAAGAGCCGAGTCGTTCTGCGGCCACAGCGTAAAGCTGCCGTCACCGTTGCGTCTTACAAGGAATATCTGCGCCTCGTTTGATTTTTCAAGAGGAGCGATATATGCTTTTCCTTCACCGCGCGAGCCGTTGAGATAAGCCGTAAGATATCCGTCCATTGCCGCGTTTCGTATACGGAATACCCCGTCTGACGGAGAAGCTCCCGCTTTTTCAGCAGCCGCCGGGCATAAAACAAGAGGCAGAAGCAATGCCAGTGCCGTCAAAAAGGCAAAAAATCCGCCTTTGCGGTTCTTTTTCATCGTCCCCCTCCTTTTCCTTTGTTTTCAGCAGTAAAATTCAAACTTTTGCGCGTGAAATGCGCTTCTTCATGCGGTTGAGATCGCCGAGCATGCGGAATGCATCACGCATGACGTGTACCTTTGACGCGCCGTGATTGATGATCCGGACCGGCATTTCAACAATGCTTATACCGAGCTTGCCCGCCCAGAGGATAGCTTCAAAATCAAACGCAAATCCGTCTACCTCGCAGCGCGGAAATATCTTTCTGACAGCATCGGCTGTAAAGCCTTTGCAGCCGCACTGCGAGTCCGAAAGCCGGAAGCCGCCCACGATCCCAAGCAGCCATATATAGGTCTTTGACGCCACACGGCGGATAAATGTATACCCGGCGTAGCCGTCATTGCCGATATTGCGCGAGCCTATCACCAATCCCGCATCGGGATTTGCCATATGTGTATCAAATGCACGCTTTATAACGCCGGTGCCGTAAGCAAGGTCGGCATCTGTAAACATTACAAAGTCGCCGCGCGCCTCAAGAAATGCCGTCCGCACGGCGCAGCCCTTGCCGCGGTTATGACTGTATCCCGTTACACGCACGCACGGAAGCCCAAGCGATCTTACAATGTCGGCACTACCGTCGGTGCTGCCGTCATCCGAAAAAATGATCTCATAATCTTTGAAATTTGCGCTCATATACGCTGAAAGCTCACGCGCGGTATCGGCAATGCGCTCGCTTTCGTTATACATAGGTATGCACACTGAAATTTCCATTTTGTGATTCCTTTCATGCGGTCTCACAGGCGACTTTGCCAAGCAAAACCGTTATCGCCATGCCTATTTTTTTCTGTAGACTCTGAATTCAAAATCCGCCTCGCATTCAAGCGATCCGACAGAAGCCAGCCGTTCGGCATCGGATGCCGATGTGCGGTATCTGTAAGGAGTCATACCGAAGAGCCTCTCTATATCCTCGCGCTTTTCGGGAGTAAAGAACATATCATACGTAAGCCTTTCTTCATGCAGAAGCTCCATTTCTGAGGGCAGATCGGCGCGCGGTTCGTTCAACGTAGGCGTGTCATACACAGCCGCCTTGAGCCGGTAAAGATGTTTTGCTCCCGCACTGCCGACCACAAGTATGCCGCCGCGCTTCAGTACGCGTGTGAATTCTGCCTCGGCACACGGCGCAAACATACAAAGAAGCCCATCGGCTGTCTCATCGGCGAGCGGAAGCTCATAGACCGACGCCACGGCAAAGCGGCAAAGAGTACGCCGACCTTCAGCCGCCGCGCGCTTTGATGCGCGGTCGACCGCATATTTGGAAAGATCGACCCCGAAAACAAAGCGTCCCGCATCGGCAAGGCGTACAGAATAATACCCCTCCCCACAGCCGGCATCGACCCACAGCCCCGATGGAGCATAAACCGATGCGAGTCTTGCGATCTCATCGGCGGCGAGACGGTAATATCCGCCGTCAAGGAACGCGCTGCGCGCTCTTACCGCCTCGGGCGGGTCTCCGCTCACCGCGCCGTGTCCGCGCACGAACGCAAGGTTCACATACCCGCTCGATGCACGGTCAAAGCAATGCCTCTTACCGTTTTCACTTCCTCGGCACACATATCGACGCTCCTCCTCGTCAAGGAGCGCACCGCAGACCGGGCAGACAAGCACATCCGCAGGAAACGAAGTTCCGTTTTTCTCAGCTGTCTTACTATCCATGTCAGTTTTCGATCTTGATCAGCCTCGCGTGGCAGGCATATCTGCCGCTGGGGCTGAGATTTACGCAGGTGGACAGTGTGATCATTATATCATCCGCCGTCATTTTTATACCGGTGTCGTACTGCGAGCGGCTTATTGCACGGTCGCAGAACTCAAGAAACGCTTCATCCGAAGGAAAATTCGTTTTGAAATACTTGTCGTTTTCATCTGTCTCGTAGAATGAAAACACCTCAAAGGTATAGATACCGTCAAACGTGAACAGCTTTATGTACCGATGAGTGTTGAAAAAACTCTCGCCGTACTCGCTGCCGTCATATCTTACGCCGTATTTGTCCGGAAAGTTGCGGTCGTACTTGGCTATCTCATGAAACATACTTCCGTTCAGCATATTGTGACCGTAAAGCACGATGTTGCGGTTGTTCTCAACGCTCTTGGCATTCCGGAAGTCCGCAAATATCGTTCCCGAGTTCAGCTTTGCCCCGTTGAAGCCGCGTTTGAGATAATATTGGTTGTCAACAGTCTGCACAACGGGATAAGAGATATTTGTACCGTCAATAACGACATATCCGTATGTGTCGGGGTTCTGGTCACGAAGCTGTTCAAGAAACGCAAGCTTGCGCTGAAATTCAACGCTTTTTACAGGCTGAACATTGCCGCCGTTGTTTTCGTTTCCGTTTTCGTTACGCATCTGCTCCGAATAACGGAGAAGAGGCTCCTGACGCGACACGGCGGGCATCGAGCTTGCATTTATCGAGCTGCCGCCCGAAATACCCGTGCTGTGAAAGCCCTCGGATATTTTGTCGTAAAGGTCGTCAGCCCTCTTGTAATCCACAAGGATCCCCGCAAGCTCGCCCACGCAGACAACAAAAACAACTGCGCATACCAGTATGAGTGCCGCGCGCACCAGACCGATAGCACTGCGCTTTTTGCGTTTTTTTACGGCACCCGGCGCCACATCCTCCACCGTCAGCGTTTCAAGAGACTCAAGGAAAATATTCTTTTTTTCTGTATCTGCCGAATTCATGCGTATCTCCAGTCCGCTGTATTTACCATCAGATAATTACTATATGCTATAATGAGAAAGCGGTTTTATTATATATCATAATGCCTGAAAAAGCAACCCGCGCTCACTTCAATTTCAAAAAATGTTACATAATGTTGCAAAGCGGCTGTGTGCGCCGTTTTGCGTTATCTTTAAAAAACGTTTCGGGGAGCCGTCGCATTTGCGCGAAGCCCCCCATTTTTTCTTTATTTCTGTATGCTCACAAGCTTGGCGTGGCAGGCGTATCTTTCAGTCGGTTTGCCGTTCACGCAGGTGGAAAGCGTAAGTACGATATCGTCCTTTCCTATGCTGATGCCCGTATTATACATTGACCTATCAATTGCAGTGTTGCAGTATTCAAGAAACTCCGCATCGGAGAAAAAGTTTATCACAAGGTACGGGTCCTCGTCATCGGTATGATAAAATGAAAAGATCTTGAAGGTGTATATTCCGTCAAATGTCGAAACGACTATCTCATCGTGAGAACGGAAAAAGGCTTCGGCGTCACGGTGCAGATCCTTATCAAACCTCGCAAGGTCATGAAACATACTGCCGTTGAGCATATTGTGCCCGTAAATGATAAGATTTCTGTTCTCTGTGATCGTGCGGCTGTTGCGGTAATCTGTCATTATCGAGCCGACCTTCAGGTATCTTTTATTCAGCCCGTGGCTGAGATAAAAGTCATTGTCGGTACCCTGCATGATAGGATAGCTTATTTTTGTATCGTCGATCTGAATGTAACCGTAAACATCGCTGTTCTGCGAATAATATTCACGCAGTTTTGCCGTCATCAGGCGGAATTCCGCATTGCCCGGAAGCACCACGTAGTCTCCCGAAGGTTTTTCAATGTGTATATCCCCGGGAGAGTTTTTCTGATTGATGTAATTTCCGAGCGGATCCGCAGCGCCGTATCCCGTCATCGGAAGTATCGAAAAGCCGTTTGCCACATTGGCTGGGCTGTAATCGAAACCGCGATTCAGCTCTTCGTAATAGTTTTCGGACTCAATATACTCGTAAAGTATCTTGAGGATATTGACTATACATACCGCAAACACCATGGCGCATATGACCATGACCGCGATGCGTATGATATTTTTTTTGTTGTATCTTCTTTTTTTCACATTGGTTCCTTCCATTCACTGCTCCTCTCCCGTTTCCCTGTCGCTCATGACGGGGAGCTCAAACCAGAACACCGATCCGTGCCCCTCGCTGCTTACAACTCCGTAGGCGGCGTTGTGCGCACGAAGTATTCCCTTCACTATCGAAAGCCCGAGCCCCGTGCCTACCATTGCACGGCGATGGACCTTATCTATTTTGTAGTATCTGTCCCAGATAACAGGTATCTGGTCGCGCGGTATCCCCGCGCCGGTATCCTCTACCGATATACGCACAGTGCGTATACCGTCGTGTTCGCCGAAAGTCTGGCGCACGGTCACTTTTTTATCGTCTCCGGTATAATTCACCGCGTTGTTTATCAGATTGTAAACGACCTGGAGCATCATGGTACGGTCGGCATAAACAAGCGCGTCTCCGTCGGCTTCGAATTTTATATCATACCCGTCATGCTCCGTCAGTTTTTCGTAGCGAAGCATTACCTCTCTGACCGTTTCGGTGAGGTCGAACTGCGTCATCACGGGTGTTTTGGCACCCGCGCGCAGCTTGGATATGTCGAGCATATCGGTAACAAGCTCTGAGAGCCTGCCCGCCTCGTCGATTATTATCTGCAGATTTTCGGGTGAATTCTCGCCCGGAATGTCGCGCATGACCTCGGCGTAGCCTGATATCATCGTAAGCGGAGTGCGCAAATCGTGAGATACATTTGCTATAAGCTCGCGCTGAAGCTCGTCGGACCTTGCAATTTCGGAAGCGGCGTAGTTGAGCGTTGCTGCCAGCTCGCGGGTTTCAAGGTATCCCTCCTCGCGGAAGTCAGCATCGTATTCCCCCATGGCAAGCTTTTTTGCCGCACGGTTCATTGCGGTGAGCGGGCGCGAGATGCTCTCGGAGAAAATGACGGAAAGCAGCACTGCGGCAAAAAGTACTGCGGCAGCTATCCACCAGAACTGGACGCCGAGGGTGCGCACCGTGGAATTCATGGGCAGAAATTCGGTATTCAGCATTATCACATAATCGTTGCCGCCGACCGTGACCGTTTTTGCCGTCACCGCGCTGATGCCGCGTTTGACAGACGGTATGAAAGTTCCGGCTTCGCTGTCGTCATCCTGAAAACTCGGGGTCAGCTTTTTTTGCGTTGACCATTCCCCGCCGCCGTCAATGACATTCTGATATATGCCGTTGAGTCTGCTTGACGGCAGATGATGTATAAGGCAGGCGGGAACGATATCCGCGCTCACCACCTCGCTGCCGAGATGCCCCGAATCTGCCCTGAAAACACGTATGCAGGTATCATAAGCCATAGCAAGGTCAACGGCGCGGCTCTGCAGATCGCCGTCGCCTATCGCAGCCGTGATCTCGTCCGAAACATGTCCAAGCTCCTCAAGCTTTGTCTGACGGTAAAAATACGAGAGCATTTTGATCTGAAAGACCCAGATGATTATCAGCATAACTACCGCAAAGCAGGCAAAATATATGATCAGCTTGGCGCGGACTCCCATTGACTTGCAGCGTCCTGAAGGTGCCGTGGTCCCCTTCTCGCCGTTTTTTTTGTTTTCCTTTCGGTTTTTCGAATGCATATCCGCTCTCCGTTTCCGCACCGTGTGCAACGGCTTTTCAGTTTACGTTCCGCTGCTGCTTTTTTCGGCAAGCGCGGACTCAAAACGGTATCCGACACCGCGAAGCGTGACCACGCAATCGGCATACTTGCCAAGGCTCTTGCGCAGAAGCTTTATATGCGTATCAAGCGTACGCGCATCACCGTAGAAATCATATCCCCAGACCTCACGCAGAAGCTGCTCTCGTGAAAGAGCTATGTTGCGGTTGGCAAGCAGGTAGAAGAAAAGGTCATATTCCTTCGGCGACATATCCACCCTCTCGCCGTTGATGTAGACGAGCCGTGCGGTGATATCAGCCTTGAGTCCGCCGCCGTCAAGCTCAACCACCTCGTGCGGCTTTCCGCCGTCACCGGCAGGGGCAGCAGAACGGCTAACCCGTTTCATCACCGCATCAACACGCATCATAAGCTCTTTCGGAGAGAACGGCTTGACAACGTAGTCGTCAATGCCGAGTCCGAAGCCGTTGATCTTGTCATATTCCTCGCCGCGTGCCGAAAGCATTATTATCGGTACATCGGAGCTTTTTCGTATTTCTCTTACAGCCGAGAACCCGTCAAGCTCCGGCATCATGATATCCATTATAACAATGTCAAAACCGCCCCGGCGGCAGCAAAGCACGGCTTCCATTCCGTCTGCCGCCTCGGTCACGGTGTGACCTTCAAACTCCGCGTATTTTCTGATTATGGTACGTATGCGCGACTCATCGTCAACGACCAGTATATTGTACATTGCAGTCCTCCGTGTTGATGATCTTGTTGAAAACCCACATCGGCTCAGCTTCGGAAAAGACATTTTCCGAAGCTGAGCCTTCTTTTATCCGTCAGTTGGAGCTGTTTTTTGCGGTCGTAGGGACATTTTCCTTAAGCGTCACACTGACAGACACTGTTTTGCCGCGACGCATTACAACGATATTCACGGTATCACCGACGGCTTTCGTGTTGATATAGTTGGAAATATCGCTTGCGCTTCCGATCTCGTTTTCATCGATGCTAATTACGCGGTCGCCGCGCTTGAGACCGGTGGATTCATCCGCCTCTTCGATATAAGCACCCTGCTGCGTCGAGCCGTAATATCTCCACGCCGTATACATATCGGCATCGCAAACACTGATCCCGAGTGCGGGTCTGCCACGGACATAACCGTATTCGATAAGCTGTTCAGCCACACTCTTTGCCTTGTTTACCGGGATCACAAATCCGAGACCTTCAACACCGGTGCTTGAATACTTGGCGTTTACAACTCCGACCAGTTCACCGTAAAGGTTGAAAAGTCCGCCGCCCGAGTTACCGGGGTTGATCGCAGCGTTGGTCTGGAGCAGATTCATCTTTTTGCCCTCAACGCTGACTTCTCTGTCAAGCGCGCTCACAATACCGTCGGTAACGGTACCGCCGAGCTCACCGAGCGGGTTGCCTATGGCGATAACGGATTCACCGACGACCAGCTCATCGCTGTTGCCGAGCACGGCAACGCTGAGCGTAGTCCCGTCTGCGGGTTTGATCTTTATCACTGCAATATCGGCAAGCTCATCGGAGCCGATAAGTGCCGCCTCGTATTCGGTCTTGTCGGTAAGCCTTACCGTTATCTTCGATGCGTTTTCAATAACGTGATGGTTTGTAATGATATAACCGTCGGCTGAAATAATAACTCCGCTTCCCGCGCCGCTGAGAACGTACTGTCCGAGGTAGGTGCTGCTCTGAACGCTCTCGGTGATTATCTCGACCACCGAATCCTTTACGAGCGATGCAGTTTCGGCAACTGTCATAAGCTTGCCGTCGCCGGCGCGTACCGTCAGCGTTTCAACTTTTCTTGCCGACTGAAGCAGCTCAACATTGCCGGATGCGCTTCCGGATGTGCCCGCAGTCTGGTTTGCGCCGCTCTCTGAATGCGAGAGCTTGTTTGCGATGTATGTTCCGCCGAATGCGGCAAGCGCCGAAAACAGCACGCACAGCACAACCACACATGAAAGCACAGCTGCAAGACGTCCGTTTTTGCTTTTCTGCTTGTTCTTTACAGGCTTTGCGGCAGGCTGCTGTCCGCTGCCCTGCGTACCGTAGGAAACAAATGTGTAGCCGCGGTCGCCGGAGGCAGTGTTTTCTTTTTTTGCATTTTCGGGGACATAGGCGATGCCGAACGACTCGCCGGTCGATCCGGTCTTTTCACCGTTGTCGGAATTTATTGTATTGTCATTTTCACGCAATTCACTTTTATCGGTCGTATCCGTCTCTTTATTTGTGCCGGAACCGATATAATCGTTTTCATTTTCAAACATAACACGTATCTCCTTTGCGTTTTTTGATTTGCCTATATTATAAAGACGTTTTGTGACAGTTTTATGATGACGCACAAAATAACTGTTGAAATCGAATGACAACTTTTGAAAATGATCCGTGATGCTCTGTTTTCATCCCACCGATGATAGTATACTACAAAAAAATGTACTTTTCAATACGGTTTTGTTTTTACAGCGGGAATATTCAAGAGATTTTTCGCAAATCATTGTTTTGAGGTGAAAAATATGATATACTTTATATCAGACAATATACATTTATCGGGACCTCTGCCGGCGTGAGCGGCACCGGAAGACCGCTTTCCGCCTTTTTCGGCGAAGAAGAGCGTCTCCGGGCGCGTATCGCGCGTGACACGCGGCGTCTGGCGGTCCTGCGTTCACGCTCGCAGAGCAAAGCGGAATCACGCATTGCCGCCGCAGTGCTCGACCGGAAACGCTTTTCGCGGAAGAGCTACATTATGTTTATTGCCGACACGGTAGCATCAACACGCGGCTACGAAGTATGGGACGAGACGCTGGCATTCTTCCGCAGATTCCGCCTGATTTCGGCGACACTGCGCATCGCCGCCGCCATAGTTTACGCGATAGAGACAGGCGCGGCATTCATTCTTGCTGCCGGAATAATATTCGCCCTCTCCCCCGCAATTCTGCTTTTTTTCGCCGCCGCTTCGCTCGATTCGGTGATAAGCGGATCACGCGCGCTCGCGACTGTAGAACGCCTTGCCGCAGACGGCGCAGCAACGTTTGTATTTCCGCCGCGCGGTTCGCTCGGACGCGGAAGCTGCCTTGAAAAAAACGCAGGGGGACTGGCGGCATCCGGCGCTGTGTTTATCGTTTCACCGTATCTTTTCTCCGCGCGCGGCGCGGGAGGACGCGGCGCATACACGGCAATGAGGCACGAGGGCGGACACGTCTATATTATACGCCGGCGGATGTTTTTCAGGATCCGCCGCAAAATGAACGGGATATTTTCAAAAAAAGATACCACACTGATATATCTGTAAAAGCAAGGAAAAACACCATGGTCGAATTTGTTTACGGGCTTCCCGGAGCGGGAAAAACGAGCTATATCATGTCGCGCCTTGAGCTGGACGTAAAAAACGGCAGACGAGCGTTTCTTATCGTGCCCGAACAGGCAACGGTCGATGTTGAGGGCATTATAGCCTCGACTCTTCCTCCGTCGGCGCAGCTGTCGGTCGAGGCGCTCAATTTTTCCCGTCTTGCCAACCGCGTATTCCGCGAGCGCGGCGGACTTATATACAACTACGCCGACAAAAGCCGCAAGCTTTTGTTCATGTGGCGCGCCCTGCGCGAATGCGCGCCGTTCCTTTCGGAATACGGCGGCAGAGCCGGGACCGACCCGTCGCTGCCCGCCGCAATGCTTGATTCGGTAAAGGAAATGAAAATTTCCGGCGTTAGCTCCGAAAGGCTCGCCGATGCCGCGCGGCATCTTTCCGGCGGCAACGGTTCCGACCGCGCTCTCGGCGCAAAGCTCGGGGACATATCGGTGATCTACGCGGCATATTCCGCTCTTCTCGACAACAGCTTCACCGACTCTGACGATGATCTTTCCCGCCTTGCCGCAATGCTTGCGGACGAACCGTATTTTTGCGGATACTCCGTGTACATAGATTCGTTTTCAAGCTTTACGGGGCAGGAACACAAAATAATCGACCTCATAATGCGTCAGGCTGACGAAGTGGTGGTCACGCTGCCTATGCGTTCGCCGTCCGACCGTGCGCTTTCTGCGCTTTCATCGCGCGCCTGCTCGGACAGACTGCGCCGCGACGCATCCGGACTCGGGATCGTTCCCGATATCATCTGTCTCGGCGAAAACAGACGCGCGAAAAACGCCGAGCTTTCCGCCGTCTGCCGTCAGTTTGCGGAGGAAGCCGCCAATACGGATATTCCCGAGTCGGAACGCGGACACGTGCGGCTTTTTTCGCTTGCAGATCCGTATTCGGAATGCGAGGCTGTTGCAGCCAATGTCCGTTCTCTCATGATGTCGGGATACAGGTGCCGCGACATAGCCGTTATCGCCCGCGATGCCGAAAAGTATCGCGGAATAATCGACAATGCGCTGAGAAAGCTGGATATTCCCTGCTTTCTCTCCGAAAAGACCGGCTTTTCCACACGCCCCCTGGCACGGCTGATCCTTTCCGCTCTCCGCATAAAAGCATACGGATGGAGGCGCGAGGACGTTATCGCGCACCTGAAGACCGGCCTTTGCGGTTTTACCGCACGCGACACCGATATTTTTGAAGCGTATGCCGAAAAATGGAACATAAACGGCAAAGCCTTTTACTCGGACGAAGCATGGAGCATGAATCCCGACGGGTATGTAACGCGGATCTCACCGCGCGGTGCCACGGTCCTTGAACACGCCAATGCCGTTCGCACAGTTATGCGCGACAGGCTTACCGCGCTTTTTGCCTCAATTGATGCCGCCGCCGACACGGCGGGCGTATGCCGCGCGATGTGGGAATACCTTGACATCCTGAATGTACATTCCACCCTTATCGCGCTCTCGGAGCGCGAGCTTGCCGAAGGACGGCGGCGCGAAGCCGAGGAATACGGACGTCTTGAGGATTCGGCTGCCGATGCGCTTGAATGCATTTGCGATGTTTTTGATCAAAAGCCGGACGTGGCGACGCTGTATGCCGCGCTCCGCCTTGCTTTTGATGCCGCCGAGATCGGAACCATACCCACCGGCTGTGATGAGGTCATCATCGGCTCTGCGGATATGCTTCGCGCCGGAAAGCGGAAGTGCGCCCTGCTTATAGGACTCTGCGAGGGTGAATTTCCCAAAAACTCCGCGCGCGGCGGACTTCTCACCGACCGCGACCGCGCGGCGCTTGCCAATGTCAGCATTCCGCTTTCCGCCACAGCTGAGACCGATGCGTCGGATGAGCTGTTTTATCTTCTGCGCGCCGTGTCAACACCGTCCGAACGGCTTTATTTGTTCACTCACACCACAGACACCGCCGGTTCTGCCTGCCGCCCCTCCTCTGCGTTTCTGCGCGTAGCGTCGCTTCTTCCGTACGCAGGTATAACTTCGGAAGCCGATATCGCACCGATAGACCGCATATGGAGCCGCCGCACAGCCTTTGAGTATCTTCCCATGTATGTCGGTACGCAGGCAGGCGCCGCGCTGCGGGAATACTTCGGCGGCGACGCCGAATTCAATGAAATGCAGCATAAAGCTCTGTCGCCGCTGAGCGCACGCAGCGATTCCGTCCCGCCGGAGCTTGCGCGAGAGATATTCGGAGACCGTATAGAGCTCACGCAGTCAAAGACCGAAGCATTTGTCAGCTGCCCGTACAGCTTTTACATGAAAAACATCCTGAAGCTCGACGATGGCGCGCGCGCCGAATTCGGGTTTGCGGGAATGGGCACATTCATACATCACGTACTCGAAAAATACCTTTTTGCCGTTATGCGCCGGGGCAGCTTTGACGCTCCGCCGGACCGTGAACGATCAGCACGCTTGCTTGACGGCATAGTGGAGGAATATATCTCTTCTCTCGGCGACGCCGCTTCATCATCGCCCGGAGTACGGCATCTCGTTGGGCGGCTTCGCGGCATTGCCGAGCTGATCATAGGAGATATTTTCGATGAATTTTCCGGCGGTGCGTTCCGCCCCGAAGCATTTGAGGTACCGATAGGAGCCGAAAACGGGCGCGGAGTGCCTTCTCCCGAATTTCCCGTGGCAGGCGGCGGGTGTGTTGTGCTGCGCGGAGTAGCCGACCGTGTTGACACGGCGCCGGCACCGGACGGCAAACGTTTTGTCCGCGTTGTGGACTACAAAACCGGAAGCAAGGTCTTTTCACCGGATGATGTACGCCAGGGTCTGGAATTGCAGTTGCCGATCTATCTTTATGCGCTCGGCAAGAGCAGCGGCCTTGAGCCCGCTGCTATCACATATCTTTCCGCCAACATTCCAACGATAAACCTCGACCGTCCGATGCCGGAGGAAGATATCCGACTTGAGGCGCGGCGGTCCATAAACCGTTCCGGTCTTGCGCTTGATGATGACGCAGTGCTCGATGCACTGAACCGCGACCGCGACCCTCATTTCATGCAGGGCGCAAAATACTCGAAAAACGGTGTTCCGAGTCATTCGCTGATAAGCCGCGACGGGATCGCGGAACTTTTTTGCGAGCTTGAGAAAACAATATCGGATATTGCCGTCGGAATGCGTTCCGGACGCGCCTGCGCGATACCCGTCTCCGGCAGCAACGGAAAGTCCCCCTGCGAATACTGCCCGTATTCGGCGGTATGCCGTGCACGCCTCCGCGCATGAGCGCAGGGCAACGAAAGGAAACTAAAATGGCAGTTGAATTTACAAATGCGCAACGCACGGCAATTGATGTGCGCGGCAGAACGATGCTTGTATCTGCCGCCGCCGGCTCCGGTAAAACAGCCACGCTTACCGAAAGAATAATCCGCGAGCTCACCGATCCGGAAGCTCCGGCGGAGATCTCGGATATGCTTATCGTCACCTTCACGCGCGCCGCAGCGGGCGAGCTGAGAGCCAGAATAGGCGCGGCGCTTTCCGACGCGCTTGCCCGCGACCCGGAAAACCGTCACCTTTCACGTCAGCTCATTGCCGTGGGCGGAGCAAGGATATGCACCATCGACTCGTTTTATCTTGATGTCGTACGCGAGAACTTTCAACGGCTGGGGCTGCCGGCTTCTTTCAGGCTGGCGGACGACAGCGAGCTGTCGCCGCTCAGACGCGAGTGTATGCAAAACGTTATTGAACGACTGCACATATCCGACCCGGATTTTTCACGTCTTTGCGACTGTCTCACAACAGCGCGCGGCGACGCAAGGCTTGCCGACACGCTGCTCGGAATAATCCCGCGGCTTGAGTGTCTGCCGCGCGGCATGGATACGCCCGCCGATGATGCCGATATGCTCGACCGCGAGGCGGATGGAGATTTTTTCTCATCCCGCGCGGGCAGATGCGTGCTTGCTTCCCTTTGCGACACGCTCGACGATCGCAAAAGGACGCTCGCCGCGATACTTGATGAGATAGAAGACGATCCGATATACCCGGCGGCATCGGTAAAGGCGATACGCTACGATTTTGATACCGTGCTCGCTCTTGCAGGGGCAGCCGCCGATGGGAACGAAGCGGAACTGCGGCGTCTTTTCGCCGATTACTCGCCGCTGAACCTCGGAAGATTCAAAAGCGGCGAAAAGACGCCGCGTGCCGAAGAGATAATGGCGATACGCGCCAAGATCAGAGACGGTCTCATCGCGACAAGAAAAAAATACTTTTTGATGACCCCGAACGAGATACGCCTGGCGCAAAGGGATACCGCCGTAATGCTGCGTGTGCTCTCGCGTGCGCTCGCCGCCTACCGCGATGCCTTCCGTGAAGTCAAATCCTCTCGTTCGATATGCGAATTTTCCGACATACGCAGTTACGCATACAGCCTGCTCATTTCAGCCGACGGCACTCCGACCGGGACAGCGCTCGACTGGCGCGCACGTTTTTCCGAAATATTCGTAGATGAATACCAGGACACCGACCCGGTCCAGGATGCAATCTTCCGCGCCGTGGCGCGTCCCGATAACCTTTTCATGGTCGGAGACATAAAGCAGAGCATATATTCTTTTCGCGGTGCCGAACCGTCTATCTTCGCCGCATACCGTCGCGATTTTGCCCCGATCACCGACGGCGACCGCCGAAACGCTCCGGGTGCGGTGTTCATGTCGGAAAACTTCCGCTGTTCAAAAAACATTGTTGACTTCACCAACGCCGTATCATCTTATCTTTTCCGCGAATCCGAAGCATCTCAATACCCGCACGGCATCGGATACCGTCCCGAGGACGATCTCATATTCTCGCGTTCCGGATCGTGTGACGAAAAGGTCGATATAGTGCTTATCGACCCTGCCCCTGCCGAAGCGGAGGACGGAACTCCGCCGCCGATATCTCCCGCCGATCCCGAAATCGAATATGTCTGCCAAAGGATAGCGGAGCTTATCGCCGCAGGACATCAGCCGGGTGAGGTCGCGGTGCTGTCACGCACCAAGGACTTAGCCGCCGATGTGTCAAAAAGACTTGCCGCACTCGGTATTTCCGCCGCGAACAGCGTCGGCGAGGATCTGTTTGCCGACCCCGAGGTGCTTATGCTCGTAAGTCTGCTCTCCGCAATAGACAATCCGCAGCGCGACATTCCGCTTGCCGCCGCACTGCGCTCGCCGATATTCGGCTTTTCGCTTGCAGATCTTGTCCGCATACGCAGCGGCAGAACAGACGGCTCGCTTTACGATTCGGTCACCGAATATTCTGAGAATGGCGTCTCGCCCGATCTCGCCGCGCGCTGCCTCGCCGCGCTCGACCGTCTTGCCGGCTGGCGTGCATATGCCGAGGCAATGCCGGTAGACCGTCTCATGCGCCGCATTTTTGACGAAACAACGGCACTTATGTATTCCGGTTCGGACCCTGCCCGCGCGCGCCTGTCGCCCACAGCGCGGCGCGCCAATCTGCGCCGTCTTTACGAATATGCGCGCAAATTCGACTCATCCGTTTTTCGCGGGCTTTCGGGTTTTGTTGCGCATATAAACGGAATGATAAGCGAAGGCATAAAAATAGAGTCCGATGCCTCTGCCGTACGCGGAGCAGTCAGCATAATGACGATACACAAATCCAAGGGACTTGAATTTCCGTATGTATTTCTCATCGGCTTCGGCAAGGGCTTCAATCAAGCCGACGCCGGCGACAGCTTTTGCTTCTCGCCCGATGCCGGAATGGCAATGCGTCTTGCCGGGACAGACGGGATATCAAAGCTTGATACCCCGATGCGCCGCGCGGCAGCCGACCGGAATGCAGAGCTGTACGCCGAAGAAGAGATACGCGTGCTCTATGTGGCAATGACACGCGCGCGCGACAAGCTGATAATAACGGCAAAGACCGGGCGCAGCGGCAGCGAACGCCTGCTCGCGGACGCGGCGCAGCGTGCGTCACGCGGCGGACGCGCCACCATCATCGGTGCGCCGAGCCGTATATGCTGGATACTCTCCGCGCTTGCTGCGGCTGCCTGCGATGAATACTGCACCGTCACAACGGTGAATGCCGCGGATATTTCGACAGCCGAAACGCCCCGTGCAGCGTCTGCCGCCGAAGAGTCGGCGACTGCCGGTGAACTTGCCGGTATCATCAAAGAGCGCATAGAATACGTCTATCCGTACTCACATCTTGCGGGTGTGCCGGCAAAGCTGTCGGTATCCGGGCTTTTCCCCGGCGCGCTCGACGATCCGGATACACGCGCTCCCGGCGCACGCTCAGCCGGCGGCGAGGCACGTATCCCTTCATTTATGGAGACCGATCCCCACCGTGCTCTTACGGGAGCGCAGCTTGCCGCCGCGTGCGGAACGGCAACGCATCTCTTCCTTCAGTTCTGCGACTTTTCGCGTCTTGACGGTACACCTGACGCAGTAGACGGAGAAGCCGCAAGGCTGACATCTCTCGGGTACATATCGTCAGCCGACGCCGGGCTCCTGCGGCGTGATGAGCTGCTCGCCTTCTCGCGCAGTTCACTGTTCAACGAAATAAGGCGCGCACGGGAAGTTCACCGCGAAACACGGTTCAATGTAATGCTGCCCGCCGCTCAGTTCACCACATCGGCAGAGCTTGCGCACGATCTTGACGGCGAACAGATACTCGTTCAGGGCGTTATCGACCTGTTTTTCACAGATGAGAACGGCTCGCTCGTGCTTTGCGACTACAAAACCGACCGACTCAGCCGCGCCGAGCTCAGCGACCCGTCGCTTGCGGCAAAAAAGCTCGCCGCCGCCCACTCGGAGCAGCTCGGCTATTACTGCGCCGCACTGGGCAGGATAACGGGAAAGCTGCCCGACCGCGTAACCGTATATTCCCTCGCTCTCGGAGACTGTATTGATATTCCAACATAAGAGAAAGCAAACAGGTCCGGCGCGCCAAGCGCGCCGGACCTGTTTGCTTTTATGCCGCATCGGGAACAGTTCCCGTGCGGAACTCTGCGGGCAGAAATTCATCTGCTATTGCGGTATTCAGGTAATATCTCAGCGATGAAAGCGTCATTATCCCGCCGAATGTGCCGTTGCCGCCGCGCTTTACCACGCAGTGCGAACGGCAAAGCTCATCGGTAAAGTCGGAGAGCAGATATATCTCATTGTCGCGGAAATTCATATTGAAATAGGAGACCGTGGGCGTAAGAAGCACATTTTCAACGCTCACGCCATTCGCGCCGACCCGGATGTCAAATGTCAGTATTCCCGAAAGCGCGTTATAGTCAAACCCCTGCATACCGAGGAAATTCCCCAGTGAATACGCACAGAATGTCGTGTGCGTGCCGTCGGTGCTGCGCAGATACTCAATCGGCTGCAGAACGTGCGGATGCTGACCCAGAATTATGTCCGCGCCCGCGTCGCAAAGTATAGCGGCGACCTTTTTTTGCTCACCGTTCACCTTTTGCGTGTCTTCGTAGCCCCAATGGACCGAGACCACCACCACATCGGCGACCTCTTTGGCACGGCTCACCTCGCGGCGGAGCTTTTCTTCAAATATCGTACCGTAGTCCGGATGATCCTTATGCGGTTCTTTGTAAAACGGCACCACCAGCGGCGAACCTTCGGCAACGGTACGTCCGTTTGCGCCGTAAGTGTAAGCAAGCACCGCGATCCTGACGCCTTTACGCTCGATCACTCTGAGCGTTGACTCGTCACCGGCATCAAGATATGCTCCGACTGTGACTACGGGCAGACCGCGCCAGTAATTTATCGTGTTGAGAAGTCCCTTCTCACGCATATCAAGTATGTGGTTGTTCGCCAGTGACACGATGTCAAAGCCGATGTCGACAAGATCGTCGGCAATGTCCTGCGGGCTGTTGAACAGCGGGTAGCCGGAATAACCGAACTCCGCGCCGCCAATGACAGTCTCCTGATTCACAAAAGCCACGTCGGCTGCCGCGATCATCGCTTCGACATTTTTATATATCGGTCTGAAATTGTATTTTCTGCCGCCGGGGACAGCGCGGTCTGCCGCCTCCCATATCGCCGGACGGTAGAGGATGTTGTCGCCGCAAGCGGCAAAGCTGATCACGGTATCATCGGGCACCGGAGGCTCAGTTTCGGGCGGCACGGATGTTTCCTCCGCTGTCGTCGCCGGCGGTACGGTCACCGGTGCGGATGTTGTCGCCGGCTCTGTCGTCGGCACTGCGGGAGCCTCGGTGACATCCGTCGTAGTTTCGCCGATACCGCCCGGCACGCAGCCCGCTATCAGTATTGAAAGCAGGAGCATCCATGCGGCAAGACATATTTTTTTGCGCACACCGAGTGATATTTTTCTGTTTTTTTGCATTTTATCCTTCAAGATCACCATGTTAATTACCGTTTACCGTCCCGGACTATCTTCTGTCATCACTCTCGTCACGGCGGCGGTAATCGTATATTTTTGCGCCGCGCAAAAGATCTGCGGTCGTATGCGCGAGCTGCTCAAGACGCCCGCTGCCAAGGGCGGCGAGCCCCCTCTCTGTGGCTGCACGGTCATCCCGCACGGCAGTTGTGTGAATGTCGCTGCCAACCGCAACGATATCTCCGTTGTCGATCCAGCGCATAAGTCTTTTGCGCTTCCACGGATTGCGCGTGCCGAGTGCGGAAAGGTTGAGCTGTCCCTTCATTCCGAGAGCGAACAACGCCTCCGCCGCCTCGGGAACATATCTGTCAAGGTGAGCAAATATCACCGTAAACCCGCCGTCACGAATCGCACCGACGGTATCAAGGACCGCATCGCTCCATTTTGTAAACGGCATTTCAAGCAGAATGACCGAAGTACCGTCGATGCAAAGCTCATCAAGCTCAGGCATACGCTCAAGATAACGGCAGACCGCCACCTCAGCGCCGACGCAGGTGGGACACCACTCTGGGCGGCGCAGCTTTTCAAATTCATTGACCGCAGCGGTACGGATGCTGCGGAATTTCCGGATATTCACCGATGCAGGGTAAAAATGCGGTGTCGCCACGGCTATGCCCGCGCCGAGCTCGTAAAGCTCGCGCATTTCGGCAATGGTATCCGCCGCACCTGTTGACCCGTGGTCGGCTCCCGGAAGTATGTGTGTATGAAAATCAAAATATACCGAACCGTCACGCATTACCGTTTTTCCTCGCTTTGCCTTTATTTATACATCTTATTTTATCACATATGTGCGGATATGTCAATCAAAAAAACCTTTCCCCGCCGGGGAGGATGCGCCGGAACGCGTCCTCCCTTTTGGGGAAAGGGTCGTCATGAAAAAAACATTCAATCAATCTCTGTCATCGCAATTTTGCCCGGCAGCAGACTGTAAAAATTACTGAGCGGCTTTCTTGACCTGTTCGAGGTAAGAAGCGATAGCGGTCTCGTAAGCGGTGGTGGTGGTGTCGATCGGCTCATCGCCAAGTCCGGTCCAGACGGAGATGTTGTCAACATAACCGTTCATCTTACCGCCGGTCTTGAGGCAGAGAGCGTAGTTCTCGATAAGACCCCAGTAACCGGAAGCGGTACCGGAAGCATCGGGCTTGGAAATGCAGACGAATTCGGGGTTGGCAGCACCGTTGTCGCGCAGCCATACTACGGGACCCTCGGGAGTAGCCTGGTATCTGACGGTGATATCCTTGCCCATAAGCGGAGCTTCGTTCTTATCGTAGGTGAGACCCCAAAGCTTATTGCCGATGGAGGAACCCTTGTCGGTGTCGTTACCGGCAGCGTAGAAATCACCAGCTACATCGTAGGTGTACCATGAGCCGATGAAGCGGACCTGGTTGTTGGCATAAGCGCTGGCACGGAGGTGGAAGCTGTTGTAAGTATCGTAGCCGTTGTAGTTGGCAAGTATACAGATATAACGGTCGGGCTTTGATGACTCGATGTAGCGGAGGTCATACTGGATGGTGTAGTTGCCTACGGCGGCGGGCTTCATGTAGTCATCGCCGACCATCTTGAAGTAGGAGTCTTTACCGTCATCGGTGTTATTGACGAGTTTGAGCTTGCCGTCCTCAATGGAGTAAACGGTGGTGTTGTCGGTAAGAGCAGCATCGGGCTCGCCGGTCGGGAGAGTGCCGTTGTCCTTATTGCGGATCTGCCAGCCGAGAAGCTTTGCGACCTCATCGTTGCCGGTGGTGTTGGGGAAAGTATCGAAATCCTGATGGAAGACCATTATGCCGTCCTGAATGGTGGGAACGGGAATTTCGGGAGCTTCGGTCGCAGGCTCGGTAGCGGGCTTTGTCTCAGCGGGCTTGGTAGCCGGCTTGGTTTCGGGATTGGTAGAGGGCTTTGTTGTGGGTGTGGTGGCAGGGTCTGACGGTGCTTTTGTTCCGGCAGGAGTTGTCACTTCGGGCTGATTGGTGTTATTGCAGGATGCAAAAACGACCAATGTCATGAGCAGAGCAAGAATAAGTGCAAGAGTTCTTTTCATAATTAATATGCTTCCTTTCTTCAAGCATTTTGGTGTATGTTTATTTTATCACATTTTCGTTGCGTTGTCAACTGTTATTTGTTGAAAAATAACTACTGCACACCAAATATATTGTTTTTAAAACAAGAAAAATCGTCCCTGCGCGGCAAAACCGCCAAAAGTCTTGTTTTACGGCGGCTTGTGTGATATAATGTATATGAATATCACTTACACAAGAAAGGCTGTCACCGGGAAATGGAATCAACTTTTACATATGTCGCAACCTGTCTTTTCGGTCTTGAAAAGTCGCTCGGAGCCGAGATCGATGCTCTCGGTATGCGCCGCATATCAACAATGGACGGGCGCGTGACATTCAGCGGCACCGCTGCCGACTGCGCGCGCGCAAATATCAATCTGCGCTGCGCCGAACGAGTATATATACTGATGGGCAGCTTCCCAGCGCCTACATTCGATGCACTATATGAAGGCACACGCGCGCTTGAATGGGAAAGCCTTATAGGACGCGACGATGCTTTTCCGGTCAAGGGACATTCCATAAAGAGTGCGCTCACATCGCTTCCCGACTGTCAGAGCATAATAAAAAAAGCCGCCGCCGACCGTCTCGGCGGCAAGTACGGTCTTTTGCGTATGCCCGAAACAGGCGTGAGATATCAGATAGAGTTTTTTATTTTCAAAGATGAGGCGTCGCTCATGATAGACACCTCGGGCGTGGCACTTCACAAACGCGGGTACCGTCCCGAGGCAAATGCCGCGCCGCTGCGCGAAACGCTTGCGGCTGCTCTTGCCATAAACGCACGGCTGCGCGAGGACACTATGCTCTGGGACCCCTTCTGCGGTTCCGGCACGATAGCCATCGAGGGCGTGATGCTGATGACCAACCGCGCGCCCGGACTTTTCCGCTCCTTTGCGGGCGAAAAGTTTGCCGCGCTGCCGACGTCGCTATGGGATGAAGCACGCGACGCGGCAGATGCCGCAGTACGCGACATTGATTTTCATGCACGCGGTTCTGATATAGACCCCGACGCCATAGAGACTGCCCGCGCAAATGCCCGCCGCGCAGGAGTTTCAAAATATATTGATTTTTTCACCGCCGATGCGCAGAAGATCCAAAAGCCCGACTGCCGCGGGACTCTTATCTGCAATCCCCCTTACGGCGAACGGATGCTGAGCATGCGCGATGCCGAGGAGCTCTACCGTGCAATGGGCAAAGCCTTCCGCGCAATGGAGCCGTGGCAGGTTTATGTACTCACCTCGTGCGAGTATTTTGAAAAGCTTTACGGCCGCCGCGCCGATGCGGTGCGCAAGCTGTACAACGGTATGATACCCTGCTTCCTCTATCAGTTTTTCAGAAAACAGGCGCAGGATATCAAAGTAAAAAAATGAACCCGGGTCTGCCGTGCTTTGGCACGGCAGACCTATTTTCATTGAGAATTATTCTAAAATCAGAATATCAGATTTAATACAGGGTAAATATCAGGGCAACAAATGAATGTTAGAATTTATCATTATAATTCTATATAATTCTATCCGGAGGTTTTGATGCTCACATTAAAGGATATAAGAAAAAGCTATGTCACGGGGGACACGACCGTTGAGGCTCTGCGCGGTGTGTCTCTTTCCTTCCGCGACAGCGAATTCGTGTCGATCCTCGGTCCGTCGGGCTGCGGAAAGACCACGCTTCTAAACATCATCGGCGGACTTGACAGATACACCTCCGGTCAGCTTGAAATAAACGGCAAGCCGACCGATTCGTTTTCGGACCGCGAATGGGATGCATACCGCAACCATTCCGTGGGATTTGTTTTTCAGAGCTACAATCTGATACCTCACCAGTCGGTGCTTTCAAACGTTGAGCTTGCACTCACCATATCGGGCGTCAGCCGCGCCGAAAGACGCAGCCGCGCCAAAGCCGTGCTTGAACGCGTGGGACTCGGCGACCAGCTTGAAAAAAAGCCCAATCAGATGTCCGGCGGTCAGATGCAGCGCGTTGCTATCGCCCGCGCGCTTGTCAACGACCCCGACATTCTGCTTGCCGATGAACCCACCGGCGCGCTTGACTCGGAAACGAGCGTTCAGGTAATGGAAATACTGAAGGAGGTCGCGCGTGACCGTCTTGTGATCATGGTAACGCACAACCCCGACCTTGCCGAAAAATATTCGACCCGTCTTGTGCGCCTGCTTGACGGCAGGATCACAGATGATTCCGATCCATATGAGCCTTCAACGGAAGAAAAGCGGCTTTCGGATGAAAAGCGCGCCGGAAGCGCAGCCAAAAGAAGCGCGCGCGGAAGCGGCAAAACATCAATGTCATTTCTGACCGCGCTCTCCCTCTCGCTGAACAACCTCATGACCAAAAAAGCGCGCACGCTTCTAACCTCGTTTGCCGGAAGCATCGGGATCATCGGCATCGCGCTCATACTGTCGCTCCAGACAGGCATACAGGCTTACATTTCACGTATGCAAGAGGACACGCTTTCATCTTATCCCATTACGATAGAAGCCGAAAGCGTTGATATGACCAGTCTTATAGCGTCAATGCGCGGCAGCCACTCGGACGGAGATGTCGAGCGCGAGGACGGAAAGATATACGCCAACAATATCTACACCGAGCTTGTAAACACAATGCTCTCTGAGATACGCTCAAACGACCTCGTTGCATTTAAAAAAGTTCTTGACGATCCCGAAAGCGAATTCGCACAATATGTGTCATCGGTCAAATACACCTACGACATCGACCTTAACATTTACCGCAGCGGCGCCGACTCGGGGCTTATAAAGGTGAACCCCAGCCCGCTCATTGCCGAGATGATGGCATCCTCGGGGGCATCGCTCACGCAGGAGATGAGCGGAATGGCATCCCAGATGTACCGCATGAACGTTTGGGAGGAAATGATAGACGATGATGCGCTGATGCATGCGCAGTACGACTGCATTGCCGGACGCTGGCCCGAAAAATTCAATGAAGTCATGATAGTTGTCGACAAAAACAACTCGGTGAGCGACCTTGTTCTCTACACTCTCGGCATCAAGGATCAGTCCGAGGCGGTAAAGATGTTTGAGCAGATGATGCGCGGCGAAAAGATCGAAAGCGAGGATTCCGTTTACTCGTATGAGGATTTTCTCGGTCTTGAATTCACCATGCTCACAACTCCGGACGGATATGTGTACGACTCCGATGCGGGAGTGTGGCGCGATGTAAGCGACATCGGCGGCGACAACGGCAAAAACACCGAAAAGCTTACGGGCGTGCTGAATGAGCGCGGCGTAAAGCTGAACGTTGTCGGCATAATCCGCCCGAGCGCGGAAGCAGTCGCATCTTCGATCGGCGGCTCGGTGGTTTACACATCGGCACTTACGCGTGAATACATCCGTCTCACAGGCGAGAGCCCCGCAATAAAAGCTCAGCTCGATTCTCCCGATACCGATATACTGAGCGGCATCCCCTTCTCCCGCTCCGGCGACGCCGATATAACGATAGAAGATGTAAAGGCGTACATTGCCACGCTCCCCGAGGATCAGCGCGCTCAGCTTGAGGGCTACATCGCCGTTATGACCGATGAACAGGTCGTGGCTATGTTCAAGCAGTATATTCCGACAACAGACGCAACATTTGAAGGAAACCTCAAAAAGCTCGGCAAAACAGAGCTTGACTCGCCCAAGACCATAAGCATTTATGCCAAGACCTTCAGCGACAAGGACAAAATATCCGAGCTTATCGAAGCATACAATAAAAAGGTCGAGGACGAAGGTCACGAGGAGCTTACAATAAAATATACCGACTATGTAAAGCTGCTCATGTCATCGATCACCACGGTGATAGACGTCATTTCGGGTATCCTCATTGCATTTGTTGCGATATCGCTTGTTGTATCTTCGATAATGATAGGAATAATCACCTATATTTCCGTGCTTGAGCGAACAAAGGAGATCGGCATACTGCGTGCCATGGGTGCGTCAAAGCAGGATGTCTCCCGTGTGTTCAACGCCGAAACATTTATCGTCGGCAGCGTTTCGGGACTTATCGGTATCGGAATCACGCTGATACTGCTTATTCCGACAAATATCGCCATACACCACTTCTCCGGCATGGACAACATAGGAGCGGTGCTTCCGCTCGTGGGGTCGATAGGACTTATCGCGATCAGCATACTGATGACGCTTATAGCCGGGCTTCTTCCCTCCCGCCTCGCGGCGAAGAAGGATCCCGTGATAGCGCTCAGAACAGAATAAAAACAGCGCGGGTGTTAAAAAACTCAAAACGAGTTTTTTAACACCCTTTTTACTGTTTTACTGTATTACTTTGTTCCGGTAAGCTTCAGAAGCAGGAATGCATCGCGCTCAAGCTCGCATTCAAAGCGCAGCACGCCGTCCGCGTCTGCCGGCATTTCCGAGCTTCCGGTGAGCGCAAGCCCGGGCGCGCCGCTTCCGCTGCCCGTAACGCAGTTGTTGAGATCGGAATTGCACATATATTCATCAACACGCCAATTGCCGGGCGCAAGATCGCGCACCTCGATACGGCATTTTTCGGACACGCCGCGCGGATTACAGACAATTACAGACAGTCCGTCCCCGTCACGCACGGCAAGCGTGCGCCAGCGCGTATCATTGCCGCGCGGGGACGTTGTATTCGTGCGCAGAATGTCGCCGTGCAGCCTGTGCAGCATTATAAGCGCCAGTGCATTGGGTGTGGCAGCATATGTTCCGTCCGGATGCAGCACGTACTGTGTATAAGATATCTGCAATTCCGGATTGTGGAAGGTGCACCACGGGAAGGTCCTGAAGCTGCTGAGAACACCGTGGACCTGACCGTTCATCGTAAGTATGTTTCCGGTCGCGTTCATAAGGTTATCTATCGGATTGCCGGTAGCGGAGCCCTTGCCCCATTCATCCATGAACACGGGAGCATCGGGAAGCCCGTATTGCTTTCTGAGGCGCTCGTGTAGATCGACTATCATGCGGTATCTGTCAACGATACCGGACTCTTCGCTTTCCTTTACATATCCCGCGCGCAGAAGATTGCTTCTTGCCCCGATATCGTAATGGTGGTAGCAATAAAAGTCTATCGGTGCGTCCTCGGTATCCGTCGCGGACAGAAGTTTCAGAAAGCCGTTCCACAGTTCAATACGCACAAGCGGACTCGGTACGCCGTCGCCGCCTATAAGCAGGGGAACATCATACCCGCGAGTTTTGTTGAGCATCTTTACGTTGCGGTATGCTTCCATGTATATTTTGTAATATTCCTCGCTGTTGAGCGAACCGAATGTGGTAAGCTCCGGCTCGTTGCAGCACTCGATATACCTGATATTCGGCGCAATCGATTTGCAGTAATCCACCGCATCGGCGAATATCTCGCCGTATTTTTCGTAGCTTATTACGCCGTCCGACACCTCGCGCTCATAGCGTCTGACACAGAGCAAAAGCTCATCGGCGTTTTCGGAATGCGAGCGGAGATAATCGCGGAAGCGCGTTCCCGACGGCGCCGGCACTGTTTTGGTCCAGTCATATTTATAGTACATATCCTTGACGGGATAGCGCGCCTTGCCGATATCGTAATCCGGAAATCTTTCGCCGGTCCTGTAATCGTAGTATTCATCAAGTGTGATAAAGACACGCATGATCTTTGCTCTACCGAGCGTGGCGGCAAGGTAGCCCGGAAAGTTTGCCGGGGGAACGTATCTCAGCGTGCTGTTCTGGTATCCGGTAGGGTCTTCATATTTTCTCACCCTGCTGTCGGCGTAAATAATCGATTTCATCTTTTCCGTCCTGTCTTTTATTTATCAAACGAATAGTTCACTGCCCTGTCGTAAATATCGGAGAGTGCCTGGTTTACCGAAGTAATATTTTTGCTTATTGTGGATGCGACCGTATTTTCGGCAGTGGGAAGGGCCGCTGCCTTAACAATAACGGTGTTGCGCATTGAGGCACTCCAGTACAGACCGCGGTCATAGAGGCGGTTGCTGAATATGAGACGGAGCATTTCGGAGTTGTCGGCGGAACCCGCAAAGCGCGTGCCGAGAACAACATTGTAGAACTTGGGCATGACCTCGCGGTTCGAATGCATACCGAGTAGCTGAACCACATCCGCAGTCCTGCCGTCGGTGTCGCGCGAGCTGGTCTTGGGCAGACAAAGAGCGACAGCCGTGTAGCCGTTCACCGAAGAGCAGTAATCCTTTACGTTTTCGTCATATATGGGCATGGGAAGCACCACATAGTCGGTAGTGTGCTTTATGATGTCATAGAAGCATTCTACCGAACGGAGCATAAAGAGTCCGCCGCCGTCCTGCTGGACAAACGCCTGCACAAAGTTGGCGGTCGACATGGTCTTGCCGCCCTCATTCTGACGGTTTCTCGCATAATCTGAATTGAGCACGCCATATGCCTTCTGAAGCACCGACACTGCCCTGTCGTTGTTTATATTGCAGACAAGTTTATCGCTTTCAACGGCCACGGTCTCTATTCCCGCCGCATGGAGGAAATAATATGACGTATCATTCTGGGTGTAAAGCCCTTTGACGCCGCTGATCTCGTTTGTTGCATACTGAGCCAGCTCAAGCATTTTGCCAACGGTCCACTCATGCTTGTTGACAAGGGGAATGAGATTTTCCATCTGCAGCTTTTCCGCAGTTGCCAGGTTCACTATAACGGCAAGGCTCGAAAGCTTGTCGATAAATGTAAGATCCGAACTCATGGCAAACACCTTGCCCGCCATTGTAAATGTGGCGATTGAGTTGGCATCCCACCATGAATAGCTCGTATCCATATCAAGCTCATTCCAGTCGCGTATATAATCGCTTGTAAGGAGCTTACCGACATCATTCAGACGCGGCAGAAGCAGATCGTATGCCGAAGAAGGATCGGCGGAAGTCTTACCGACGTCATCGACAAAGGTTTTGTGAGAAGTTATAAGCTCAATGGTCACGCCGAGCTGCTCTTCAACAAGTTTGTTGCGGCGGTAAACAGCTTCTTCAAGTATGCCGCCGGAATGATCCTCATTGTAAATATCATTGGGTCTGCCGACCCAGCCGCCCTGTTTTTCCGAGTCGTAGCGCAGAATGCGATAGGTGTAGCCGTCATATCTGCGGTCTGACGGATCATAGCCTTCGGTAACGGCATCGGTAGATGCAGCGGTAGTAGCCGATGGCAGGTTGCTCGACTGTTCGCCGCCGCCGGAGTTGTCCTTGCAGGCAATGACCGGCAGGATCATAAGAGCAAGCACAAGGAGCGCTGCGCATATTCTTTTGATGTTTTTCATTGTGGAGACCTTCCTTTTCGGTTATTTGATAGCGTGGCTCATCACATATATACCATAAAAGTTCCCGCGGTGCAATAGCAACTCAATATTTTGAGTAAGATTCTTATAAAAAAATAAATTATGCCGTATTTTCGCCCCCTTGATTTCCTTTTTTGCCCACCGATATCACCGGTCACAATACATATTTTGCACAAAAAAACGTGTGTGGCTTCACCGTTATGCATCATTTATAGACATAAAATGCCTGCCTCGCACACTCGGCAATGCCGCAAGCTCCGCTTTCCCAAAAAACAAATATCCGCATAAAATGCCCAAACACATCCGCACTCAACAATGCGCCGGTGATGTATTGAAACATTGCCGCCGATATGATATACTATATAAAAATCCGTCCGAAAGGCATTACCGAAAAATGAGAAAGATTGTAATAGCCCCCGATTCGTTCAAAGGGAGCATAAGCTCCGCAGAAGCCGCACGCGCGATAGCCGCCGGAGTGCGTGAATTCGACGCCGCTGCAATGACTGTCACGATCCCGATAGCAGACGGCGGAGAGGGGACACTCGATGCACTCACAAAGCCGGGTGACCGGATAAACGTTCCCGCCTTCAACACTCACGGAGAGCCGCGCAATGCGGAATTCGGTTATATCGGGAAAACCGCCGTGATAGAATCCGCCTCGGCGGTCGGACTCGGCACGGTCGATGAAGCCTTACGCTGCCCGGAGATATCCACAACAAAAGGCGTGGGCACGCTGATCCTTGCCGCTCTCGACCGTGGATTTGAAAGAATCATGCTGACCGTCGGGGGCACGGGAAGCAATGACGGCGGAGCGGGAATGCTCGGTGCGCTCGGCACCGTATTTTACGGTGATAACGGCGAGATAAGCAACATACGCGCGTACGACCTGAAAAATATAAGAAAAATTGATATTTCCGCTCTTGACCGGCGTCTTTACCGCACCGAATTCATTATTGCGTGCGATGTGAACAATCCGCTGACAGGCACGCGCGGAGCCACATATGTTTACGGACCGCAAAAGGGAGCGGACAGCGAAATGCTGCGCCGCCTTGAGGACGGTATCATCAACTATTCGGAAAAGCTCGCCGCCGTATCGCGCGATGTGAGCGAAATACCCGGTGCGGGCGCGGGCGGCGGACTTCCCGTGCCGCTCATGGCATTGTTCGGCGCGCGCATTCTCTCCGGCATTGATGCCGTGCTTGACGCCGTGGGCTTTGACGCCGCGCTTGAAGGCGCGTCCCTTGTCATTACGGGCGAGGGACGGCTCGATGCGCAAAGCGCAAACGGCAAGGCGATAGGCGGCGTGGCGGCACGCGCCGCGGCACGCGGGATCCCCGTTGCAGCCATAGCCGGACAGCTCGGCGATGGCGCGGACACTATGCGTGCGCGCGGAATATATACCATGTATGCGTTGACGGACATAGCTCCCTGCGCGGAATATGCCATTGCAAACGCCGCCGCGCTGCTCACCCGCCTCGGCAGGCAAGCAGCTTGCGATTTTTTTGAAAAAAAATAATTTTTCCGTAACCCCGTGCCGACTTTTTGCGACTTTGCTTATGAGGGCAGTTATCCGGAAGGAGTGTTCGTGTGAAACAGGACAGACAGATCGTTGATCTCTTTTTTGAGCGTTCGGAATCCGCCATTGCCGAAACGCAGAAAAAATACGAAAAATACTGTATGTACATAGCAAAAAACATTTTGGGGAACCGCGAGGACGCCGAAGAATGCGTAAACGATGCGTATCTTGCCCTTTGGCAAAACATACCGCCCGCAAGACCGGACGACCTGCCTGCGTATCTCGGCAGGATAGTGCGCAACTCGTCAATAGATATACTGCGACACCGCAAAGCGGCAAAACGCGGCTTTGACGCGACCGTGATGATAACCGATGAACTGGCGGAATGTCTCGGCGATTTCGATGCTCCATCGGCTGCCGATAATTTTACTCTGCGCCGGGCACTTGACAGTTTTCTCGCTTCCCTTCCGGCACGGACACGCATAATTTTTGTTCAGCGTTACTGGTATATGTGCCCCCTGCGCGACATTGCACGCGATCTCGGGATCAGTGAAAACAATGTCAAGGTCACGCTTTACCGCACACGCGGTGAGCTGAAAAAATTTCTCGAAGAGGAGGATATTTACGTATGAGACCGGAGGACGCACACGATCTTATATCCGGGATCGATGACTGCTTTATCTCGGAAGCAATGCCGGGACGCTTCCGGCAAAAGCACAGCGCCCGGAAATGGTTCGCCGCAGCCGCGTGCTTTATTGCAATAGTCGGAATCATAGGCGGCAGTCTTTACGGCGCGGCGCTGCGCCTGCCCGACGTTGAAGGAAAGCTTGAAAAGAAGCAGGTAACGGCTGTCGCAGTCACAACAGACATTTTCGATGCATCGTGTTTGTCGGCACCGTCGATAGTTTTCGAATATCCGGTGATAAAATACCGCGGCGGCAGCTATATAGGTCAAAAAGCACAGCCGCGCTCCGGCGATATGGGCAAAAAGCTTGATACTGCGCCGACAGAGGATGGCAACGAGGTCGTGATACGCAAGATAAACGGCGTGTCATCCGATTATGCCGTGGCGGTCGCCTATGATGCCGACACCCCTGGCGGAATATACATAAACGCCGGATATTCGCCCACCTCGCTTGAAAAGCTGCTCCGGGACACAGGTCTTGAACGCGGTCCGTTTATCACATCCGCGTTTTATTACTACCGCGACGGCGCGGGAGCCGCCAAAACAGCCGAATTTGAAATAACCGATGAAGCATCGGTGTGGCAGCGTCTTTTTTCATCCGACAAAAAGCTGTCAAATGCCACAGCAGGCAACGAGGGCGGCGTCATGCTGACGATAACGGCTTCTCTCTCCGCGCTCGGCAACAGCAGGGCTGTCTTTCGCATAGATGCCGACGGGAACGCGACTGTTGAGCTGCCCGAATACCGCGCCGCGTTCAGCATCGGAAAGCTGCGCGCACGCAGCATTGCCCGCTATATCACCGAAAACTTTCACGGCTACGAACTTGCAGCCGCAGAATGAAAAAACGAAAACAAAATTAACACAGCCGTGCGTATATGCTGTTTTCAACACTTATTGTACCTTTGATATCAAAAAAGGCGCAAAAACAAAGAAAGGAACAATCAAAATCATGAAAACCAAAAAGATCATCGCACTTATACTTGCGTCACTGACGCTTTTGTCTCTTCTTTGCTCCTGCCGGAAGGATGAACCGACGCCCCCTGCCGGCACCACCGGTACCACCGGCACACCATCCGCGACCACGCCGGAGGAATCCACAGCCCCCGCCGACCCGAACGCCCCCGACACCTCCCTCAGTGTGCAGGATGAGCTTTTCCGCCGCTTCAGACTGGTGGTCGAGGCAAATCCCGATGCCTCGCTCGAAAAGCTGGCAAACATCTTTTCTCTTCACCCCTACCTTGACACCCTTGAAATTGACATTTTTTCCCAAGAGCGTCCCAAGGACTACGAACCATTCCTGAGTGGTTTCAAGAGCGGTTTTAAAGCTCCCGATTTCGTGCGTTATGCAGTGCTCAGCGATACCGCGAACGGGTCGTTCATATGCAATATCTTTGAGCTTTCCGACGGCGCGGATACAAAATCCTTTGCCGAGGCGCTAAAAGAAAATGCCGACATCACGACCGTTGGCGAAAAGGTCAAGGACGCGGTATGCGGAGTCGGCGTTGAGGGAAAATACGTTTTCTTTGTTATATGCGGCAGCGACCTCGGAAGCTCCTATGTTCCCGGCACCGCCGAGAGTGTAAAAAACACTCTCAAACGCCTGCGCATGGACGCCGAGCTCTACCAGACGATGGTCATGCCTTTTGAAATGTCAGGCGAGCGCTCATTTTACTTCTCCGGCATCAAAAAAAGCGTCTCTCTTGTAGAAAATGATGCGGCGGCATGCGAATATGCCATTGGCGGTGGTTTTTCGATCGTTCTGGTAAAGGTAAAGGATGCCAAGGATGTCAAGACCGTTGCCGATGAGATGGCTGCGGGACTCGATCCGATGAAATGGATATGCATGGGCGCCGAAACCGTAAAAGTCGAAACGAACGGCAGGTACGTTCTCGGAATAATGGCAAAGACCGATGAATGCGACCGCATAACCGGCATTTTCAAAAACCTTTCGGTACCCGACTGAATTTTATGCAAATAAGTTTTATACCGCGCACGGCTCTTTACAAACTACGCCGTGCGTGGTATAATTTTATTACCCAATAACGGAGGCGCACATGAAGCAAAAAGCCGCAAAATATATATTCATCATTATCGGAGCGATCGTGACCGCTCTCGGAACGGTCATTTCCTTAACGTCAAACATGAATGCCGGCGTGATACTCACCCTGATCCTCGGTATCGTATTTCTTGCTATCGGGCTATTCTCACGCCGTGTTTTTGCCCTGCCGCGCTGGATCCACGCGGTTTTTTTTGCCGCACTCGCACTTTTTGTTGTTTTCTCCTCATTTTTAATGATATACGGACACTGCGACACCGCAGACGGCGGCGAGAATGCGATCATTATCCTCGGCGCGGGCGTTCACGGCAAAACGCCGAGCCGCGCCCTGCGCGGCAGGCTTGACGCCGCGATAAAATATCTTGAGGACAACCCGCACACAATTGCAGTGGTAAGCGGCGGTCAGGGTCCGCAGGAGGACATCACCGAAGCGGAGGCCATGGAAATATACCTCACAGATCACGGCATCGCGCCCGCAAGGATAATCCGCGAGGACACATCAACGAGCACATACGAAAATTTTGTGAATTCAAAGGCTTTGCTTGACGAGCGCTTTACCGGCGGCTGGCGCGCGGCATTTGTCACAAACGACTATCACATTTTCCGCGCCGGACGCGTTGCAGCCTCGGCAGGGATCCGGGATATCACACATATCCACTACACGACACGTCCGGAATACTGGCTCACGAGCCTTCTGCGCGAATGCCTCGCGGTGGCAAAGTACGCAATATCGGGCAGACTTTGACAGCACGCCGCGATAATGGCGGCGCTCATATGTTTTCTTTCCGCTGCAGCACCCGGCTGTCGCCGTGATATATCATGGACGGCCGGGCAAAAATAAAAAACAGAAAAAATCAAAAAAATACGAAAAAGGGCTTGACAAACGGAAAGTTATTTGCTATAATATAGCACGTTGGGTTTGCTGCTATGGCTCAGTCGGTAGAGCACATCCTTGGTAAGGATGAGGTCGTCAGTTCGATTCTGACTAGCAGCTCCATAAAAAAGCACTTGCATTAAGAGCGTTGACATAAGAAAACAAGGAGAAATTCAGTAAAATCAACGATTTTAAGGGCAGAGGGCAAACAGGTTAGCTTAAAAACTGAATAACCAAGCGACAAAAGGGATGTTACCACAAGGTAGCATCCCTTTTTCGCATACACCGACGCCATAGATTTTGAAAGAAGTCTACGGCGTTTTTTCTGCCCAAATCCAGAAAGAAGGTGCAGCCGGATTGTACTTTACCAGCGGCAAAGACCGCGCCTTTGAAACGCTCATGCAGTGCAAGCCCGGTTTTGATTGGTAGAGGAATATATCGATTACATTGAATTGTGCAAAGTAATCAGTTGCTTTCTAAACATTCAAACAGATGAGAAAAAATTTATTTTTCTCAGACGGTATTGGTTTTTTGATAATATATGTGAGATTGCAAAAAAGGCAAAGGTATCCGAAAGTAAAGTAAAAACCACTTTACACCGATTAAGAAATGAATTAAAGATTTATCTACAAGAGGAGGGGTATGTATTATGAAAGGCGAAAAAATGTTGGTTGGAATAACTCACATAGATAATAATCTGATTGATTTTGCTGAGTCATATAAAAAGAGAAAAAGATTAGTTTATAAAACAATTCTATCGATAGCTGCTTCATTTTGTCTTGTTATGGGTATAGTCATTGCTGCTTCGACTATTTTTCATACTCCAAAATATGAACTTGGCGAAGATGGTAAAATCAGTATTTTATCGATACCGGGCGCTATTCAAGTTGACACTTCCGACGAAGTGTTTTTAGCAGACAATGGGGATATTTATCCGCCGGAAGAATTTGTTAATGTGCAGAAAAATAACGGTAGCATCATTGTCTATGGTTCAGTAAAAAATGTGAAAACCGTAAGCATTACTGATGGCGATTTGATTTGGTATATTACCACATTTGAGATTGATGTAATTGATGCAATCAAGAAAGTTGATGAGTCTTCTACAGTAAAAGCGACTTCTATAAGTTGCTATGAAAAAGGCAATCCCAATTTTATTGGCAGTCTCTCAAGTAACATAAAGATTGATAAAAACACTACAGGTCTATTTCTTCTGAAGAGTTCACCCGCCGACAAATATGAGATTAACGGAGAAAAGTATTCCGCAGATCAGTTCGCGAGTCATTACGCTATGAGTCAGTACGATTGTGATGGAAAAAGCTTTGATTATTATGGCACAACCATTGAAGTTGATAAACTTAGATCTCCATGACTTCGTGCTCGAATTATTAGCATATCTTTCTGAGTGATTAGTTAGCGTTTAGAAACTTTGTAACACAAAAATAGTTTTATGTAATCCTTGGTTTTCTTTGCCGTAGGAAATATTTATTTTGCTCTTTCGCACTTATATGTGTGGTAACTGTACTCTACAAGTAAAGTGATATTACAGATGGTATTACTGCTCCTGTCATTCCCGACAATTCGGGTGACGAAACAGCAGAAAAGTTAGCGAATAAATAATATGACCCATCGTGCCCACACTTAGCACGAGGGTCTCCCTGTTATCTCTCCTCGCGATTATCTTTCGCTTTTCTAACTCTGCGCCAACACCGGCACAATGTTTTATGCATTAATATTCTTTGTCACCAAATATTATTGACAACACATTATTAATGTGCTATAATACACCCGAAGATACAAACTTTTTATATGGTGCGGAGGTGTGGGTATGCTGTCACTCAGGATGCTGAAAAAACATAAACGGTCTACCGTTGCCGTAATGATCGCCGAGACCTTCTGCATCATGTGTTTGGTGGTCATATATACCCTTTCGGGCAGTTACCTTGACACACTGACGGAATTCAGAAAAAACATCTACGGCGAATGGAAAGCCGTAATGATGACGCACGACGCGGAAAAGGAAGCAGCCGTAAAAGCCAGCGGCGTGATCTCGGAACAGGGCGTGTACCGCTTTGCCGGCAGGATCGTCAATTCCGCTTTTTGCGCGGATGATATTCAAGGCACCGAAATACAATACCCCGCCGTCGGATATATGGACGAGGCGGCAGTACATATGCTCGCCATAAAGCTCACGGAAGGCACGCTCCCGGCATCACGAAACGAAGCTGTGATCGAAAAGGACTTTGCTGCTGCAATGGGCTACGCCGATATCGCGCTCGGAGACACGGTGCAGTTCGACATTACCGTTACGGCACAGAACGGCAGTGAGCATACCGTACCAAAGGAATACACGGTATGCGGCATCGCCGAGCCGTATTTTATCAACTTCGGCATCATCAGGATGGTAAGAGATCCCTTTTCCGCTGTATGTGAAGCCGAACGGGGGATAAACTTCGGCATATTCTCAATGCCGTGCGTCCTTGTGACCGCCGATGAGGCATCATCCTTTGACAGCATATACCCCGATGCGTATTTCTTTACCTCCGATGCGAGCGACCGCAGAGTGTCCGATGTAATGCAGACGGTACGCGGCACGGTAAACAGCCGTGTCTATGCAGGGCTCACCCACAATCAGGCGCAGAGCGTGGCAGGCGTATCATCGGAGATCGAGGACGTAAAAATGGTAAAAGATATTTTTATCGTTCTGTTTTCGGGAATGCTGGTGATGGTGCTTCTGCTCGTTACGCGCGTCGGCATATCCGGGCGCATACGGTCTCTCGGGCTGCTGCGCGCAATAGGTCAGACGCGGCGGCAGGCGGTACGGATGCTTATTACCGAAGCGATAATAACGAGCACAGTATCATCCGCCGTGGGAATTCCTTGCGGGATCGCACTGTCGTGGCTCGGTCGCGGCATCATGGCGCGCGTTATGGAAAGCCCGGTCGTGTTTTCGCCGCGCTTGACAAGCATTATATGGATCGTTCTTTTTGCTTCGGTGCTGATAATCATATCGACCGTTCTTCCTGCACTGCCCGCGCTCACGCGTGACCCGGTGACAGGTCATCACCGTTATCACCGCCGCGTCGGACCGCAAAGAAGCTCGTTTGCGGTGTCCTTGCCCGCTTTTGCGCTGCGCCGGACAATCGCGCAGTCTGCAAACGTTCTGCTCATCTCTGCCGCAATGACGATCTCGCTTTTCGTCGCATTCGCATTCATATCTGCGGGACAGACGGTGAAGTATATCTCCGGCAGCGATCCGAACGCCGGTCATATATATGAGATCAAGACAGTGTACGCGTTGATGCTGGTCATGACGGTGCTGTTTTTTGCCTCATGTCTCACGGCGACATATCTTGTGTTCAAAAATTCAATGATACAGCGGCACGACACGATCGTGCGGCTGCATACCATCGGAATGAGCGCGCGGCAGCTTCTCGCGACTGTAGCACTCGAGGGGTTCTTCTGCATTATTCCGACAGTTTTCGCCATGTGCATTATGAGCGTTTTTCTCAAAAAAAGCGACATTTTTGTCGCCTACAATGACCGGAACACACTGATCAGCATCTGCGCCGCGGTGCTTGCCGAATTTTTGTGCATTATCGCCGTCGGCAAGACCGAGATCGGAAAAGCCGTAAAGGAAAAGGAGGCAGCATAATGACGGTTCTTGAAGCCATATCACTTACAAAGATCTACGGACGCCCCGGTAATGAAGTCACGGCTCTTGACAATGTGAGCTATGCCTTTGCCGAAGGATCTTTTACCGCTGTCACGGGCAGATCCGGAAGCGGAAAGTCAACTCTTCTTCAGCTTCTCGGCGGGCTTATGGCTCCCTCCGGCGGCAGAGTTCTGCTCGATGGAGAGGACCTTTCACTCCTTGACGATGAGCAAAGAACGGTCTTTCGCCGCGAGAGGATAGGATTTATTTTTCAGTCCTTCAATCTCGTCCCCGAGCTGAACGCTTACGAAAATATTATTCTGCCGCTGAAGCTCGGCAGACGAAGGATCGACCGCCGGTATATCGACGGTCTTATCGACACGCTCGGACTCGGCGACAGACTGACGCACTATTCCGATGAACTTTCGGGCGGTCAGTGTCAGCGTGTGGCAATTGCCAGAGCGCTTGCCGCCGACCCGTCTGTGATCCTTGCCGACGAGCCTACCGGAAATCTTGACGAAAGGAACAGCCGCGAGGTCATGGAATTGCTGAAAAAGGCAAACCGCGAGTTCGGCAAAACGATCGTTCTTGTAACACACGACCCCGAAGCTGCGGGATATGCCGACAGCGCGATACACCTTGTTGACGGGCGTCGGGCTTGATCCGCACCGCACCCGAAAAAGGTCGCCGAAAAGCCTTGACAAATCATTCCGCTTATGCTATAATGACTTTGTAAATCAAAACGCTTTGACCGGGAGGAGTAGGCTGTGCGAGCCCGAAGAGAGCAGACGGGTGGTGTAAGTCTGCGGCGCACGGCAGCCGAAAGTCGCCCGCGAGCGCGGATGATGATAGCGCGGACCGCCGCGCGGCAGTCATCTGCGGTGTCCGCCGTTACCGGATAAAAGAGTGTGCCGCTCCGCGTGCGGAGTACCGCGGCACAAAATCGGGTGGTACCGCGCGTCCTGCGTCCTGATAAGGATGCGGGGCTTTTTTGTTTTCCCCCCAAAAAACGAAATCACGAAAGGAATATCATAAAAATGGAACAGAATCACGAACTTCCGAAAGTCTATAATCCGCAGGACTTTGAGGACAGAATATATGCCATGTGGTCGGAAAAGGGCTATTTCACCCCCGATCCCAAGGACGAGCGTCCTCCCTTCTGCATCGTCATCCCACCCCCGAACGTCACGGGGCAGCTCCACATGGGGCACGCTCTCGACGAAACGCTTCAGGACATCCTCATTCGTGCAAAGCGCATGCAGGGATACAACACACTGTGGGTCCCCGGCACCGACCATGCGGGAATCGCAACGCAGATAAAGGTGGAGGAATACCTCCGCAAAAACGAGGGCATCACCCGCTATGACCTCGGGCGCGACAAATTTCTTGAGCGCGTCTGGGCATGGAAGGAGCAGTACGGCAACCGCATTATAAGCCAGCTCAAAAAGCTCGGCTCATCCTGCGACTGGAGCCGCGAGGCGTTCACAATGAGCGACAGCCTGTCACACGCCGTGCGCAAGGTATTTGTTTCTCTTTACAATAAGGGACTCATCTACCGCGGTCTGCGCATAACCAACGTCTGCCCGCACTGCAACACCGTTATCTCCGATGCCGAGGTCGAGCACAAGGAGATAGAAGGCGCCTTCTGGCACATCAAATACCCCATCAAGGGCGAGGAAGGCAGATTCGTCACCGTTGCCACGACGCGCCCCGAGACGATCCTCGGCGACACCGCTGTTGCAGTTGCTCCCGATGACGAAAGATACGCCGATCTTGTCGGCAAAACGCTCATACTGCCGCTCGTAGGACGCGAGATCCCGGTCATAGCAGATGAAAACGTTGACCGCGAGTTCGGCACCGGGTGCGTGAAGATCACCCCCGCGCACGACCCCAACGACTACGAGACCGGTCTCCGTCACAACCTCGAAAACATCATAGTGCTTGATAACACCGCTCATATCAACGAAAACGGCGGAAAATACCAAGGACTTGACCGCTACGAGGCGCGCCGGCAGATAGTTGCCGACCTTGACGCGCTCGGTCTGCTTGAAAAAGTGGAAAAATGTACGCACAACGTCGCGCACTGCTACCGCTGCGGCACGGTGCTTGAGCCTGTGGCATCCCGCCAGTGGTTCGTTAAGATGAAGCCGCTCGCAGGTCCCGCGATCGACGCCGTAAAGGACGGAAGCATCGCATACGTTCCCGACCGCTTCTCAAAGATATACCTCAACTGGATGGAAAACATCCGCGACTGGTGCATATCGCGTCAGCTCTGGTGGGGACACCGCATTCCCGCCTTCTACTGCGCCGACTGCGGCGAGATGACGGTTTCCGAGGAGGACGTCCACGTATGCCCGAAGTGCGGCTCGCACAACATGACGCAGGATGAAGACGTGCTCGACACATGGTTCTCCTCCGCACTCTGGCCCTTCACCACTCTCGGCTGGCCCGAAAAGACAGAAGAACTCAAAAAATACTATCCCACGAGCGTGCTCGTTACCGGCTACGATATCATCACCTTCTGGGTTTCCAAGATGATATTCATGGGGCTTGAATTCATGGGAGAAAAGCCTTTTTCGCACGTTTTCATTCACGGTCTCGTGCGCGATGCACAGGGACGCAAAATGTCAAAATCCCTCGGAAACGGCATAGACCCGCTTGAGATCATCGACAAGTACGGTGCCGATGCTCTGAGATTCGCCCTTGTCACCGGCAACAGCCCCGGAAACGATATGCGTTTTTCGGATGAAAAGATCGAAGCTGCGCGCAACTTTGCGAACAAACTCTGGAACGCCTCACGCTTCGTACGCATGAATCTCACGATCGACAGCTGTTCCCTGCCCGCCGCCGAAAAGCTTGCCCCCGAGGACAAGTGGATACTCACCCGCTTCGGAGAGCTTGCGGCATCTGTCAACGCCTCGCTTGAAAAATTCGAGGTCGGCGTTGCGCTCTCGGCGATCTATGATTTCACATGGGATGTTTACTGCGACTGGTACATTGAGCTTACCAAGGCTCGCCTTGCCGCGAAGGATACCGAAGAAAACCGCACGGCGCAGAGCGTACTGGCATATGTTCTTATCGGAACGCTCAAGCTCCTTCATCCCTTCATGCCCTTCATCACCGAAGAAATATATTCGTCTCTGCCTCACAGCGGTGACGCCGAGAGCATCATGATCGCCGAATATCCCAAGGCGGATCCCGCGCTCATGTTCCCTGCCGACGAGGAAAAGACCGAGCGTCTCATTGCCGTTATCAAAGCGATACGCGCCCGCCGCACCGAGATGAACGTTGCCCCCTCGCGCAAGACAAAGGTTTATATCGAAACAAAGTATGCCGATTCCTTCGGCAAGGCGACCTATGCGTTTTTCGAGCGACTTGCGTCTGCCTCCGAGGTCGATGTAGCCGAAAGCTTTGCGGGCATCATCGGCGCCGACGATGCCGCACAGATAATCACCGACTCCGCCACGGTATACCTGCCGCTTTCCGAGCTTATCGACACTGCCAAGGAGCGCGCACGTCTCGAAGGCGAGCAAAAACGCGTTACCGACGAGATCGCACGTCTTTCCGGCAAGCTTTCAAACGCAGGATTCGTAGCCAAGGCTCCCGCTGCGGTCGTTGACGGCGAGCGCGCCAAGCTTGAAAAATACCGCGAAACACTCGCAGGCATTGAAGCCGCGCTTGCAAAGCTGAAATAAGATCCGTTGCCCCGGAAACCCACGAGAATATCCTCGCAGAGCTTCCGGGGCTCAAATTAAAAAAATAAAAAAGGAGACACGCATCATGAAAAAACGTACAAAAGCGCTTGCCGTCATTACGGCGTTGCTGCTCGCCGTCATGGCTGTGGTCATGGCATCCTGCAGCCGCTCGCCGGAAAAAGTCGGGGATTCCGGATTATATCCGGGCTATGATTACGAAAAGCCATACGAAGGCAAAGACTCCTCGCTCGGCACAGGCATGCTTGATCTGCCCGACAGCACAGGCACGCAAAAGCTTATACGCACCTGCACGGTTGAAGCAGAAACGCGCGAATTCGACACTGCATATTCATCGCTCAACGACAGGATATCGCAGTTCGGCGGATATGTCGAAAGCCAGAGTTCCACCGGCACGTCATACAGCGCGTCGAAAAGCTCAAGGCGGCTTTCCGTCACAGTCCGCATTCCGGCTGAAAAATTCGGCGATTTTGTGGCAGAGCTGGGAAACATAATGAATGTGACCTCCGCTTCATCTAACGTTGAAAATATCACCGATGCTTACTACGACACCGAAGCGCGTCTTGCCACTCTGAAGGCGGAACGCGAAAGTCTGCAGAAAATGATGGCGTCGATCGACAATGCGAAGGAATATGAGTTCTGGCTGACGATGCAGAAGCGTCTTTCGGAGATAGAACAGGACATTGCCTCGCTTGAAGCCAGGCTGCGCACCTACGACAGCCGTGTGAGCTACTCGACCGTAAGAATAAATCTTACCGAGGTGGTTGAATACACTCCCGCCGCCTCGCCCACGTTTGCCGACCGCGTGTCCCGCTCTTTCAAGTCAAGCTGGAAGAACTTTTCGGCGTTCTGGCAGGACGTTGCCGTGTGGTCGGTCTCGCTGCTGCCCACCATTGCGACACTTGCCGTGATCGCCGGGATCGTAGTCATAATAATCGTTGCAGCCACGAAAAAGAAGAAAAAATAACATTTGCCCCCTGCCGCAACGCGGCAGGGGGCAAATGTTATTTTTAAAGAGCCTTTGTATCGTTTTCTTCAACGGCTTTGGCGATGAAATCGGGAAGCGCGGAAACACCGAGGTCTCCCGCCTTACGGGAGCGCACGGCGACCGTTCCGTCCTCACGCTCCTTGTCGCCGACGACGAGCATATAAGGCACCTTTTCAAGCTGTGCCTGACGGATCTTGTAGCCGATCTTTTCGTTTCTTGCATCGACTTCGGCACGCAGGCCCGCCTTGTCAAGCGCATCGTACACGCGGCGCGCATATTCCTCATGCTCAGCACCGATGGGCAGTATCTTTACCTGGACAGGTGAGAGCCAGAGCGGGAACGCACCTGCAAAGTGCTCGGTAAGAATACCGATAAAGCGTTCGATGGAGCCGAACACCACGCGGTGGATCATAACTGGACGATGACGCTCGTTGTCCGCACCGACGTACGTGAGGTCAAATCTCTCGGGCAGGTTCATATCAAGCTGGATGGTACCGCACTGCCATGTTCTGCCGAGGCAGTCACGCACGTGGAAGTCGATCTTCGGTCCGTAGAACGCACCGTCGCCCTCGTTGATGATATACGGCTTGCCTATCTCGTCAAGCGCGCCCTTAAGCCCGTTTGTGGCAAGCTCCCACATCTCATCGGAGCCTATGCTGTTTTCGGGACGGGTGGAAAGCTCGATAGTATAAGGCAGACCGAAGGTGGTATAGACCTGATCTATCAGCTTGTAAACGCCGATTATCTCATCCTTTATCTGGTCGGGGGTCATGAAGATATGAGCATCGTCCTGTGTGAAGCAGCGGACTCTCATAAGACCGTGAAGCGCACCGGAAAGCTCATGGCGGTGAACAAGCCCCAGCTCGCCGCAGCGGCAGGGCAGCTCCTTGTAGCTCCAGAGCTTGCGCTTGTATACAAGCATTCCGCCGGGGCAGTTCATCGGCTTGATGGCGTAATCCTCGTCGTCGATCTTTGTGGTATACATGTTCTCGCGGTAGTGATCCCAGTGACCGGAGGTCTCCCAGAGCTGGCGGTTGAGTATCATAGGAGTTTTGATCTCCTCGTATCCCGCCTTGCGGTGGATCTGACGCCAGTAATCTTCAAGCAGATTGCGGAGCACCATTCCCTTCGGGAAGAAGAAGGGGAATCCGGGGCCCTCGTCCATGATATCGTAAAGGTCAAGCTCACGTCCGAGCTTGCGGTGATCGCGCTTCTTGGCTTCCTCAAGGAAGTCAAGGTATTTCTTCATTTCGTCCTTGTTCGGGAAAGCAATACCGTAGACGCGCTGAAGCATCTTGTTCTTCTGATCACCCTTCCAGTATGCACCGGTGCACTGTGTAAGCTTTACAGCCTTGACGGTACCGGTCGAGAAAAGGTGCGGTCCGGCGCAGAGATCGACAAATTCGCCCTGGCGGTAGAAGCTGATAACGGCATCCTCGGGCAGCTCGTTGATAAGCTCCACCTTGTAAGGCTCGTCACGTTCGGTCATGAGCCTGACTGCCTCTTCGCGGGGCAGCTCGAAGCGCTCTATCCTGTGGTTTTCCTTGATTATCTTCTTCATCTCCGCCTCAAGCTTGTCAAGAACGTCGGGGGTGAAGGAGACATCGCTGTCAAAGTCATAGTAAAAACCGTTTTCGACAGCAGGACCTATTGTCAGCTTGACCTCGGGATAAAGTCTCTTTACCGCATGGGCAAGGATGTGAGACGCCGTGTGACGGTATACGTGCTTGCCGTCTTCGCTCTCGAATGTGAGCAGCTCAACGTCCGCATCTCCGTCTATCACGTGTGTCAGCTCAGTAAGCTTGCCGTTGACCTTGGCGGCTATATGCTCGCGGCTGATAAGTCCGGCAGCGCGTGCAGCGTCGTAAACGCTTACCGGCACGTCGGATGTGAAAACATTTTCACCGAATCTGATATTCATTTTTTCCTCCGTAATGCAAAATTGCAATTTTTGTTTTTTTATAAAAAAGCACACCCCGACAGTTCTTATGACTGTTCGGGGTGTGGCAAATTACCGCACGGTTCCACCCGAGCTTTTAACTCTTGCCGCAAAAATGCGGATATTCATACTGACAGTCGGGTGGTATTTCCGCAGGGAGCGTGAAGGACTCTCAGCATCGTCCTCTCTCTGTACACGCGCGTCCTGGGAAACATATCCCGCCGCTTATATCTATACTTTCCGGAAACCGGATCAGTTCCCGCTGTTCAGCTTTGAATGGGGATTGACATACTCGCGCCAGTTGAGATCGCCGCGGTCGAGAGCGATTATAAGCGCCTCGGCGGTCGCGATGTTGGTGGCAACGGGAATGTTGTAAAGGTCGCACATTCTGAGCAGCTCCTGCTCGCGCTCATTGAGCACGGATTGCGGACGTGTGTCACGGAAATCAAGCAGCAGGTCGATCTCGTTGTACGCAATGCGAAGGGCTATCTGCTCTTCTCCACCCTGCCTGCCCGTAAGCAGTCTCTCTATCTTAAGTCCGGTGGCTTCGGAAATGCATTTGGCGGTTATGCTTGTGGCGCAAAGATTATGCTTGCTGAGTATGCCGCAGTATGCTATACAGAACTGCGTCATCAACTCCTTTTTCAGGTCATGTGCTATTATTGCTATTTCCATTGTGATACCGTACCTTTCCTTGCTATTGCGCCGCCGGCGCAGAACACGTTGATATTATAAAAGCGAATATGTAACTATCAGGTGTAAAGCAATTTTCTGCGTTTTTTCTCCGACATACCCGAAAGAAGAGGCACGCGCTCGTTTGTGAGCCGCGCTGCTATCTCCCGGAAGGCGAGTGCCGCTTCGCGGCAGCCCTTTTTGACCTTGCGGTCACCCGGATGCCGTTTGTCGGTCCTCCCGTCAACCGCCAATCTTCCCTTTTCCTGCTCCGCCGCAAGTGCGGGCGATGCGGGAACTATGCCGAGAAGCTTTATGTGTGTTTTGTCGATAAGCTCGTTTATGCCCGATCTTTCACCCGCCAGCACAGCGGCGGCGTCGAACATATTGATTATCAGATACTGCTCGTCCACTCCGAGACGGTCAAGGATGTACCCCATCTTCTCGGCGCCGCGAACAGACGTCGGCTGATGCGATGCCACGATAACGGCACCATCCGCTGCCGGAGCAATGGCGGGAAGCACCCCGTCCGCCGCGCCGGGCGTGTCGATTATGACAAATTCGGCATTTACCGAATCCGCCGCACGGTCTACCGCGTCCGAAAAATCGGAAGCGCCGAACGTCTCGCTGCCGGTGAGCGGAGCGGGTATGAAGAAGAGCTCGTCGCTCCTGTCGCCGCACATTATCACCCTGTCGGGAGCTGCTCTGCCGGCAACAAGATCGCTTATATCGTAAACAACGTTGTCCTCGCATCCGAGAATAAGGTCAAGCGAGCGGTTTGAAAAATCGCAGTCGATAAGCAGGGTCCTATGTCCTTCAAAGGCAAGAACTGCGGCAATATTTGCCGCAATGGTGGACTTACCGATGCCACCCTTGCAGGAGGTAACTATATACGTATGTCGCCCGCAAGAGCTCATTTTTGCCACCACACCTTTCCGAGCGGAACTTATCGGTATTTATTATACCACACAAGGCAGGTATATGTCAATTGCATTTTCACATTTTTTGCTTATACAATACCAACGGAAAGGTAAAAATATCACCTTGAATATCCGTCGGGATATATGGCGCGCGCGCCGCCTATGAGCCTTGCGCGTGTGCGCGCTGTAACGACCGTTGCCGCACCTATCGTGCGCTGTGCGGTCCTCACCGGCACCGCGACCGGACGCAGGTGCATACCGATAAGGGTAAGTCCTATATCTATGCCCGCGTGCGCTGCAATGCTCTCGACCATGACGGGATCGGTCATCGATCCGTACACCTTTGTCGCCCACGAGCCGCCCGCATGGGGCGCGGGGAGCACGCACACCTCGCAGAGCCCGTATTTTTCGGCGCAGGCGCGTTCAACGACCAGCGCGCGGTTAAGGTGCTCGCAGCACTGCGCCGCAAGGAATACCCCTTTTTCCGCAAGCACGGGGGCAAACGCCCCGTATATCGCATCGGCGGCATCTGACGACGAATTCTTCCCTATTCTTCCGCCCACAACCTCGGACGTGGAGCAGCCTACGACAATGATATCGCCGCGCCGCAGCCCCGCAGTTTCAAGAAGCTCGCACAGCACAGCCCGTGCTTCCGAGCTGATTTGTTCCTTCATTTGTGCGGTATCAGTCATTGGATCTTATCTCCGTTTTTGAAATATCAGCCGTTGTAGGCATCCTCATCGCAGAACACCATGAGATTTTTGTGTCTGCGGAGCATGGTCACGGGTATGTGAGGATCCTCGGGGGCATTCATGAGCGCCATGAGCGCGTCATGCTTGTTCTTCCCGGATACCACCAGTACCACGCCGTCGGCGTTCATTATATTGTCCATGCCCATTGTTATCGCGTGACGCGGCACATCGTCGCGCGATGCAAAGAAACGCGCATTGGCGTTTATGGTGCTTTCGGTCAGCGCGGTGAGGTGCGTTCCGCCGATCAGCTCGTCGGCAGGCTCGTTGAAGCCGATATGACCGTTCTGTCCGACGCCGAGAAGCTGCAGGCCTATGCCGCCCGCCGCCTTTACCTGCTCGTCATATGCGCGGCAGAATGCATCGGGATCGGCGGCAGTTCCGTCGGGAACGTATGTGTTGGCTTTATTTATGTTCACGCGGTCAAAAAGGTGATGATCCATAAAATAACGGTAGCTCTGGTCGTTATCCGGAGTTATAGGATAGTATTCGTCAAGATTGTAGGAAATTATTCCCGAAAAATCAAGCTCGCCCTTTTCGTATTTCTCGACCAGACAATCGTAAAGTCCTTCGGGTGATGATCCGGTCGCAAGTCCGAGAACACCGCGCGGGTTCTTTTTTATGTAATCGGCAAAAACCTCCGCTGCCATGCGTGACATTTCAGCGTAGTCACGGCACACTCTGATCTGATCCTTAATGCTCATTTCAATAGTTCCTTTCAAATTTCAACTTGAATACGCCGCCGTACTTTCCGACGGATCTATGATACAATTATATACCAAACGGGCGCATTTTTCAAGTACCGCAGTAACAAAATGTCGTTTTTTGTGGCATATCGGGGTAAACTCTTATATACGGGCAAAGGCATCCGCAAAAGGAGGTGTTAAAAAACTCAAATTGAGTTTTTAACACCTCAACGACATTAGTGGTTTTGCCGCCTTTTAACAGTTCCTTGCCGCTCCCGTCTTTTTTGCATCCGATGTTTTCGCCAGCCATTTTTCATACAGCGTGTGCATTCCGGCTTTCCAGCAAAGCAGCATTCCGGCTACGGCTCCCACCGCTGCCTGAAGGATCTGATACGGCAGCTTGAGCACCGCATATTCCGGCGTGCTGTAAATGAACGCCCTGCCGAGCGAATATCCCACGACCATAATTACGGCACCGACCGTCACACCGATACCCGAAGAGAGCACCGGGTGCTTTTTCATTATCCGATGTGAAAACACCGATATGACGACCGCCTGCAAGCCGTGCGTGACCAGAGATACAAACATCGGTGCCGGATAAAAAAGCAGATCGCCCAGAAATGCGCCGACTCCCCCCACCATAAATGCCGCCGGCGGGTCCAGAAGGATCGCCGCAGTGCATATCACAACGTCATTCAGATAAAGATGTCCTCCGGGCACCGGGACGCCGAAAGAGCTCATAATAACATTGAGCGCAGTAAACATTGCCGTGGTGCAAAGCCAAAGCGTTGTTCTTTCCATGCTGATTTTATTCTTCATTTTTTCATTTCCTCCTTGTCAATTCCGATAAAATAGTATATAATATTTTCTGGTGATATTAAATAGCCAGAAACGGAGAAAATAATATATCCAGATGAAGCACACGATCGACCCCGAAGACCGTCCGGTATATCTTCAGATATACCGTATGCTGCGCGATGACATCATAGGCGGCGTATACCCGTACGGCGGCAGACTGCCGTCAAAAAGGCTGCTTGCCGATGAGACCGGCGTCAGCACACTGACCATCGAACACGCATACACGCTTTTGTGCGATGAGGGCTATGCTGAATCGCGCGAGCGCAGCGGTTTTTTTGTTATATTCCGAAAAAACGACGGATTCGCCCTTCCCGCCCCGGAGTGCAAGGCAAAAACGCCTGTCAGCCCGCACGCGCCCGTTGCGGAATATCCGGCATTTTCGGTCGCGATACTCAGCCGTACCATGCGCCGCGTGCTCACGGAGCAGCGCGACCTGCTGCTTGAGCTCTCGCCCGGTCAGGGCAGAGCCGAGCTGCGCGATGCAATACGGAATTATCTCGCCCGAAACAGAGGTATCAGCGTAGACGCCGGGCAGATAGTGATCGGCTCCGGCGCCGAATATCTTTACGGACTGATAATCGATCTTTTCGGCAGAGACAAGATCTATGCGATAGAATCGCCGTCGTATGAAAAAATAGAACAGATATACCGTTCAAAAGGCGTTGCCTGCGAGCTTTTACCCCTCTCCGCCGACGGTATAGACAGCGATGCACTTGCCGCATCGCATTCGGACATTCTGCACACGACACCGTACCGGAGCTTTCCGAGCGGAGTGACCGCATCGGCATCCAAGCGGCATGAATACATCCGTTGGGCAGACCGCGGGGACCGTTTTATTCTCGAATCCGACTACGGCTCGGAATTTTCGGTGGCATCGCAGCCGCTCGAAACGCTGTTTGCGCTTTCCCGCCGTGACAACGTGATATATCTCAACACATTTTCAAAAACCATTTCCCCGTCGATGCGTGTCGGATACATGGTCCTGCCGCGCCGGCTTGCCGGTCTGTTCCGCCGGAAGCTCGGGTTTTATTCCTGCACCGTTCCTACATTTGAACAACTCGTCATTGCCGAGCTTATCGGAAGCGGAGATTTTGAACGTCATATAAACCGTGTACGCCGCAGTAAAAGACGCGAGCTTGCGGCTGCCAAAGAATAACAAAAGACCGGTGCCGCCGCGCTAAAAGCGCGGCGGCACCGGTCTTGGTTGAATATCCGATCATTCAGCTTATTCGGCGTCGGCTGGAGCTTCCTCGGAGCCTTCTTCCGCATTCTCGGCTTCCTCTTCAAGGACTGCACGGATGGAAAGACTTACTCTCTGCTGCTCATCGTCGATCTTGATGATCTTGACGCGGACGGTCTGACCGACCTCAAGCACATCGGCGGGGTTGGCAACGCGCTCCAGAGCGATCTGGGAGACGTGAATAAGACCGTCAATGTCGTCGGTGATGCGTGCAAACGCACCGTAGGACATGATGCTGGAGATAGTGACATCCAGCTCATCGCCAAGCTTGTAAAGCGAGTTGAATACACGCCACGGATGAGTCTCCTCGGTCTTGTAACCAAGGGATATCTGCTTCTTCTCGGGGTTGTAGGACTTTACGAATACGTCCAGCTCATCGCCGAGCTTCAGGATGTCCGCAGGCTTATGTATGGGCTTCCAGGACAGATCCTTCTTGTGGAGCATACCGTCAACACCGCCGAGATCCACAAACACACCGTAATCGGTCATGCCGCGGACTACGCCGTGATAGTGCTTGCCGACCTCGATCTCGGACCAGAACTTGTCCTCGATGGCACGGCGCTCTTCCTTTACGGCAGCGCGGATGGAGCCAATGACAGTCTTGCCCTGCGGCTTGACCTCAATGACTTTGAATTTTACCTTCTTACCCACGAGCTGAGTAAGATCGGCATCCTTGGGAAGTGCGGTCTGAGATGCGGGAATGAAAACGCGCGCTCCCATAACGGATGCGACCACGCCGCCCTTTACCGCCTCGGTAACTGTGGCTTCGAGAGTTTCGTTGTTCTCTTTTGCCTCGGCAATCTTGTGCCAGTTCTTGTCAAGATCAGCGCGCTTTTTGGACAGCATAGCACAGCCGTCCACATCGCTTACGCGGATGACGAACGCATCTATGGTGTCGCCGACCTTGTACAGCTCTCTCAGCTTTACAGAAGCATCGTCTGTAGTCTGATCGGCGGTCAGTATACCGGTGACTTTGGCGCCGAGATCAAGCTTCATTTCCTGATCGCTGATGGCGATAACTGTACCGGTAACGGTGTCTCCTGTATTTAAAGTTTTGAACGCTGAGTTGAGCATTTCGTCAAAGTTTTCTCCTTCGATTTCAACCTTGTCGATCTTGGTTTCGCTCATTGTTTTGAATACCTCCTCTATTATGTCATCGGGCGTTGATGCACCCGCGACAATTCCCACTTTAAGGTGGGCGTTCGGAATTATCCCGTCAAGCTCTTCGGCATTTGCGATCCGCACCGTGTCTTTGCAGACAGAGCGCGAGACCGCCGCAAGTTTGGATGTATTTGAACTGTCTTGTCCGCCGATAACTATCATAAGGTCGCACATCCTACCGAGTTTTTCCGCCTCAAGCTGCCGGACTTCCGTAACATTACATATTGTATCAAAAATTATCGCGTTTGTACATAGCCTTTCGATAATTTTCAAACTTTTTTTCCACTCTGCTGTGTTTTGAGTGGTCTGAGCTACCACGATTTGTGCACATTTTACACTTTTGTCCATCTTTTCATTTTCAAGAGCTGTCAAAAGCTCGTCGGACGTGGCATATGCGTTTTTTCTGCCGTTGAAATAGCTCATTATTCCCCGGACCTCGGGGTGATCGGCAGAGCCGATAAGAATAAAGCTGTTCCCGCCGCCCGAGTTTTCCTCCGCTATACGGTGGATCTTCTTCACATACGGGCATGTGCAGTCGATATAGTGAAAATGCGGGTATTTTTTTGCGGCATCAGCCAACGCCGCCTCGGTCTCGCGCGTAACTCCGTGGGCACGTATGAACACATATGTGTCACCGCTTCCCGTCTCGCTTTTCGCAGCAACGCGCGGGATATCGCTCTCGGATATCACTCCCACGCCAGCATCGGAAAGGCGCGAAATGTAGCTGTCGTTATGTATCAGCTTGCCGAGCGTAAGAAGCCTGTCCCCGGTTTTTTCCGCCCTTACGGCAGCCTCAACACGCTCTGTGGCGCGGCGTACGCCGAAGCAGAAGCCCGCACTTCCGGCAACGCGGACAGCCCCGCCTTCCGGAAAGACTTTTTCGTATTTGTATTTCATTCAGCTCTCTTTTTCCCGCTCTCGCCAAGCTCGCAGATGCGTGAAAAAATGTATTTGGATATATATGCGGCGTCATTTGCGTGTTCTCCGCCGCCGGTGTATTCATCGTAAGGTATCGGCTTGCCGATGATGACTCTCACCGGTCGCCCGAATCCCATTTTGTTCCCTCTCACTCTGAGGTAAACGGGAAGCACCTGTACCTTTGCATGAGAGCAGATAAAACCTACGCCGCTCCGCACAGGCGTCGTTGCCGGATCCACGCCGGGGCGGCGCGTCCCCTGCGGGAACATTCCGACCGAGCAGCCGTTCTCAAGCATATGAACGGTCTTGAGCACAACTCCCGCATCCGCGCCGGATCGGTCTACCGGATACGCGCCGAGCGCCCTGATACACGGAGCAAGCACGGGAACTCCGAACAGCTCCTTTTTTGCCATATAGCGCGGCTGCTGGCGGCGCGTGGCTGCGCATATGATTATGGGGTCGATCGCCGACAGGTGATTGGCGCATACTATATACGGTCCTTCCGGCACGCGTGGCTCGTTTTTGCGTCCCTTCGTAAATACAAGAAATATCACACGCGCGAGCCATGCAAAGAGAAAATGCGCAACAGCATAAAATCTGCTTTTCATTTTGCCGGCTCCTCCCCGTCGGTTGCCGCAGGAATAAGTCCGCGCTCGCGGATAATGCGCATGGCGGCATCAACACTCATTTCCGGCGTAAATCCGGAATTGTCAAGCAGCACAGCGTCCGGCGCAGCACATAGCGGCGCAACATCACGCTCGCTGTCGCGGCGGTCACGTTCCTTTATATCGGCAAGCACAGTCTCAAAATCAACTTCGATACCGCGCGCTTCAAGCTCGCGGCGGCGTCTTTCGGCGCGTTCCTCGGGCGACGCCACAAGAAAGAACTTGATATCGGCATCGGGCATTATTACGGTCCCGATATCTCTGCCGTCCATAACGACGCTTTCGCGCCTTGCGATCTCCCGCTGTGTCTCAAGCAGGAACGCGCGGACCTCGGGTATAGCCGAGACCGCCGAGGCGTAATCGGATATCTCATGACGGCGTATCGCATCTCCGAGAGATCTGCCGTCAAGATACATCATCTGCGTACCGTCCCGAAAGACCGCCTCTACCCTGATACCGTCAAGCATCCTGACCACAGCTTCTCTGTCGTGCGGCGAGATACCGCGCTCGAACGCGGCATAACCGACGGTACGGTAGAAAGCACCCGTGTCAAGATAATTGATCCCGAGTTTTTCGGCAAGTCCCTTTGCAAGCGAGCTTTTGCCCGCTCCGCTCGGTCCGTCTATCGCAATACGCATCATTATATAAGACTCCTTTTCCGCTCAAAAATCACACTTTGAGCGTCTTGTTTACATTTTGTTTGCATTTAATGTCCGCCGGCGGCGCACATTCAGCCAGTCGCAAACCATTGCATACATTAAAATACATTTATGTTTGCAATCATTCAGGATTATTATTCCCCGCTTTTGCCGCTCCGATACCCGCCGCCCTTCCGGTCGACCAGGCGATCTGAAGATTATACCCGCCGGTATATCCGTCAACATCAATGATCTCGCCGGCAAAGAACAGCCCCGGCACAAGCTTTGACTCCATGGTGTGCGGGTCTATCTCCTTTGTTGCGATGCCTCCCGCCGTCACGACCGCTTCTTCTATCGGACGCAGCCCGGACAGAGGTATGCGCATCCCCTTCATATGTGCAAGAATCAACGCGCGGTCGGCGCGTGTGAGGGAATTGACCTTTTTGTCCGGCTCAATACCGGCGAGCCCGACAAACGGCGCAATGAGCTTTTGCGGCAAAAGCCCGCTTAGGGCGTTTATAAGGTCGCGGTTGCGATATTTTTCAAAATCGGAAACTATGCGCCGATCAAGCGTTTTTTCGTCAAGAGCCGGTTTGAGGTCTATGACAGCCTCGTATGGCAGCTCCCCCGCGCGGCGCATTGCCGCAGATGCCGAAAGCGCCAGCGGTCCCGACAGCCCGAAATGCGTAAAAAGCAACTCGCCGAGCTCAGAATATACCGGCTTCTTTTTACCTTCCTCATACACGGAAAGCGTAACGTTTTTAAGCGTAAGTCCCATAGCATCGCGGCACAGCCGATGCGCCGACTCTATCGGCACGAGCGACGGGCGCAGGCGCGTTACCGTATGCCCGAGCCCGCGTGCAAATGCATACCCGTCGCCGGTCGAACCAGTACGCGGATACGACATTCCGCCGGTAGCTATCACCACGCGGTCAAACCTGCGCGTGCCGCCGGAATATTCCACCGTAAATCCGCCGCCCGGCACGGCAGTAACGGCAGAGACTCTCGAATGTATCGTACGGCAGCCGGAAGAATCCACTTCGCGCGCAAGCGCGAACACGATGTCCCCTGCCCTGTCGGACATCGGAAAGACCCGCCTGCCGCGTTCCACCTTGAGCGGAACGCCGAGCGACTCAAAAAATTCCATGACCGCTTGCGGCGGGAACGCCGCAAACGATGCAAACATGAAACGCGGATTGCCGGGAAGGTTTTCAAGAAACTCCTCGCGCGTGCAGTCGTTGGTGACATTGCACCTGCCCTTGCCCGTTATACCGAGCTTGCGCCCGCGTTTTTCCTCGCGTTCAAAAAGAGTGACCGCCGCACCGAGCCTTGCGGCTGTGGCGGCAGTCATCATACCGGCGGCGCCGCCGCCGATAACAGCAATACTGAGAGAAGGTTTCGCCGCGCCTTTACCGTGCTCTTCAGCTCTGGGTCTTGTCGTATACATCATACTCATCCCAGATCTGCTCAAGCTTTTCAAGGCGTTCGCGCACCTCATCGGGCTTTTTGCGCGCCACAGCCACGATTATGGCGTTGATTATCGAAAGCGGCGCAACAAGGGAATCCACAAACGACACCATGTCGCTGCGTGCGAGAAGCAGCTGGTTGGCTCCCGCGGCTATCGGCGACTGTGGACTGTCGGTTATCGAAATAACATCGGCACCCGCGCCAGACGCATACTCGACCGCATTGATTATGCGCTTGGAGTACCGCGGAAAGCTGATAGCTATCAGCACATCCTCGGGACCGATGTTCATTATCTGCTCGAACATCTCGCTGCCGGATGTGGTCTGCACGAACTTTACGTTATCAAGGATCATTCTGAAATTGAAGTTCAGAAATCCTGCAAGCGTTGATGATGAACGCACGCCGATTATGTATATCGAACGTGCGGATACTATTTTATCCACCGCCTCGGCGAATGATGCACGGTCTATCTCGTCAAGAGTGCGGCGTATCTTGTCCGCATCCGACCCGAGAACCTTGTCAAGCACATCATCGTCACCGATGAGACTGTTTGTAACGTCCACACGCTGAACGGCTGTAAGGCGTGTACGGATAAGCTCCTGGAGCGCCCTCTGCATTTCGGGATAACCGTCAAAGCCCACTTCTATGGCAAAGCGGACGACCGTTGACTCGGAAACCTCAACAATGGACCCAAGCCTCGATGCAGTCATGTACGCGGCTTTGTCATAGTGGTCAAGTATATACCTGGCAATGCGCTTCTGTCCTTTTGAAAACTCGGACATCCGCTCTTCCATAAGGACAAGCAAGTTTTTATTCATGCGGCAATTACACTCCCGGCAGATTGTTATTTTCTCAACAGATAAATTATATCCCCCCAAGCGTGATTTGTCAAGTCATTTTGCAACCTTTTACGGCAATTATTCATTAATGACCGTCATATACATCAAAAAGGTTCGGTCCCGCCGTGCCGTGCACGGCGGGACCGCCGGTTTATTTTGATGCACCGTCTTCGGTATAATACTGAGCCTGTGCGTGCCACAGCTCGCAGTATTTTCCGGTGCGGTCGCCGAGAAGCTTCTCGTGCGTCCCCATCTGTACCACAGCGCCGTGATCAAACACCGCTATCTCATCGCAGAACTTGCAGGATGAGAGCCGATGGCTGATATACACCGCCGTCTTGTCGCCGGCTATGTCATCGAATTTTGAATATATCTCCGCCTCCGCTATCGGGTCAAGCGCAGCCGTCGGCTCATCAAGGATGATAAACGGCGAATCCTTGTAAAGCGCACGCGCAATGGCTATCTTCTGCTTTTCGCCGCCCGAAAAGACCACTCCGTTTTTTGAAAGCTCGGTATTGATGTATGTTTCAAGACCGTTCTCAAGAGTGCCGAGACGTTCACCGAAACCGGAATCCGCAAGGCATTTTTGGGCTTTCGCCTCATCAACGTCAACACCGCAGGCAACATTTTCGCCGAGCGGCATCGAAAGCAGGCTGAAATCCTGAAATACGACCGAGAAGATATTGATATAGTCATCATATCTGTACTTGCGGATGTCGATGCCGTTCAGAAGGATCTGTCCCTCAGTGGGATCGTAAAGCCGGCAGAGCAGCTTTATAAAGGTGGTCTTTCCGCTTCCGTTCATGCCGACAACGGCAAGACGCGAACCCACGCGGAACTTCATATTCACGTGTCTGAGCGCATATGTCTCACTTCCGGGATAGCTGAACGATACATCGCGGAATTCGATCTCATAATTGCGGTCGGAACGTTTTTCGGTTGTAAGGCTGCCCTGATACATACGGTTGGGCAGGTCGAGGAACTCAAACGTATCTTCAAGAAAGCTCGCATTGTACATGACAGAACCTATAACCGCAATGAGCTTTGCAATACCGCCGAAAAGCTGTGTGCTTGCACCGATGTACTGCGACACCGCGCCTATTCCGAACGCTCCCGCGTATGCCTTTAGGCAGACAAAAAGGTAGACAACGCCCGAAAGCAGCACTGACGTACATGACGATGCAGCGCAGAGCACCCCCATAGGTCCCTTTGCCCATTTTGCGAGCTGACAGCCCGGAGTGAAGTCGTTGAGCGCTTCAAAATGCACATCGCAAACATTTTCCTGCTGGCGGTACATCCTGAGGTCGGCGCTGCGGTCATGCGATGTGTCGGCGCACATGAATCCGTAAAAACCAAACGCCCGGTTGCCGAAGCGCGCCATGGGAGCATACCGTTTATCATATTCACCGGCGCGGTTGCGCAGCGCCGGTCCCTCCAACGCCGCACCTATCATCGCGCCGATGACCGCAACGATGAGCCACGGACTTCCGATAAACGAAAGCTTACCGTCGGGAACGCGCGCCGCAAACATACCTACTGTCATTCCGATACCGCCGATAAGACCAAATACCGAGTTTACGGCGTCTTCGAAAAACGAGACCGTCCGGCACAAGCCGCTGCTGTTCCAGTTCCTGTTCTGCATTATGGTATCGTAGAGGTCGCGCACCTTTTGCGATTCAATATCCTGAAAATCCATGCTGAGGTACTTATCCGCAAAAACACGGTTGAATATTATGTATGTGCGCTTATAATAAGCGCGCCAACGTCTGAGCAGTGCGCCGATAAGCGACGTAACGAGAGATACCGAAAGTATAAGTATCACGTAATTGCCGAGTCTTTGCGGATCGCGCGCCCCCGTCAGCTCGTCAATGAGCCGCGCCGAAAGCCATATAGTAAGATACGGGCTGAGTGCCGAAAATGCAGAGGAAATAAACGCGGTCACAAAAAGCATCGGGCAGCGCCCCGCAAACACACGCCATGCGCGCAGATTCAGCCGCCATGCATCGAAAAACGATATTTTCTTTTTATTATCGCTGTTTTTTTCGGTCTTACGCATCGCACTTCACATCCTCTCTGTAATATTTGCTCTGCACCTCAAAAAGCTTTGCGTATTCCCCGCCGGCGGCGAGGAGAGATGCGTGTGTTCCCTCTTCGGCTATCCTGCCGTCCGCCAGGAACAGAATGCGGTCGCAAAAACGTGTGGAGGCGAGCCGGTGCGAGATGAAGAACGAAGTGCGTCCCTTTGTCATCTCGTTGTATCTGTTGTATATGTCGCTCTCCGCTATCGGGTCGAGTGCCGCTGTCGGCTCATCGAGCAGAAGCACCGGGCCGTCCTTGTAAAGCGCACGCGCCAGCATGAGACGCTGCGTCTCGCCGCCCGACAGCTCAACGCCGTCCTCCCAGACCTCACGTCCGATATGAGTTTCATATTTTTCGGGCAGGGACTCTATCTTCCCCGTAAGCCCCGCCGCGTCGATACAGCGGCGCACGCGCTCACCGTCTATGCCCGAAACGCATTGCGCCACATTTTCTCCGACAGTTGCCTCAAGCACCGAAAAATCCTGAAATACCGATGAAAACAGCCTGTAATAATCACGTCTGTTGTATTTTCTTATGTCCTCGCCGTTGAGCAATACGCGTCCCCCGGTCGGATCGAGCAGCCCGGATATCAGCTTGACGAGCGTTGTCTTGCCCGCGCCGTTAAGACCGACAATGGCGATCTTCTCCCCCGGCTCTACCGTCAGATCAATATGGCTGATCGTGTCCTTTTCGGCACCGTCATAGCGGAAGGAAACATCATCAAGCTCTATTTTGCACGGCATACCGGGCGTGACCTTCAATGCCTCGCCGTCCTCGAACCTGAACGGTTCGGGGTAATTCAGAAATTCCATAAGAGCCGATATCTTTATGCTGCCGCGATGAAGATCGGAAAAACCGCTCAAGATGCCGGTGACCCACACGGTAAATCCGCTGACTGTTCCGAAATAAAAGAGAAACTGCGATGCCGGAAGTCCGTTTTTCACTGTGAACGAAATAAGATAGGCATATGCTACGCCGTTGCGCAAAAGCGTTGCCAGCAGGTCAACGGCGTCTGCGGCAAAGTGTACCTTTTCGCGCTTCCCCATAAAAGAATACACAAGCTTCAGCGTTTTATCGTGAACGTCCGAAAGCCATGTGCCGAGCCCGAAAATACGTATATCCTTAGCCGCCCCGCGGGATTCCGCAGTGTTCTCGATATACCCGAGCGTCTTGTCCAGCTCATCCCTCTCCTCGCGGTGGCGGTGATCCCATTCGTTTATTTTGTTACCGATAAAATAGCTTGCCGCCGATGTTGCGGTAACAATGACAGCCAGCCACGGATCAAGCCCGGTAAGGAAGGCAAGATAGATCGCAAAGCCGAGTATGTTTCTGACGATGGATTTGAGCGTAGACCATATTCCTTCGGTCGGCTCATTGTTGCCGCTACAAGCCCTGAACGCACTCCTGCAAAGCGTTGCAAAATCGGTCCTCAGCGTATTGGGATATGATGTTGACGAGCATTTCCGGGCGATCATGCGGATGAGCTGCTTTCTTACATATATTCTGCCGTAACCGGCATTTGTCCCGATGTATTCCGAAAGCCCCGAAAGCACGAGCTGTGCGCCGATAAATATCCCGATCGTAGCCAGAAGCGACCAAAGCGGCGCCGAGCTTTCTATCTGCCCGAGTATGACAGGTGAGATCACCATTCTCGTCACAGACAGCGCAACACGTATGATCGCCAGCGCAAACGCCAGCACGATAACGCTTTTGTGTGTACGCCACGCGGTCCCGAGCATGAATGCGGTGGTCTGCCGCATACTGTATTTCGGCTTTGTTTTTTCTTTTTTATTTTTGTCCATTGGAATTTTACCTCCGTTTCTGCCCGCATTATAATACATAAATATCGTCCCCGGAATGATCCGGGGACGAATTGCGCCCGGCGCGGGACGAATTGCGCATCTCACACCTGCGGTATCAGTATTTCGGTCGTGAACGCACCGTCCTCGGAGGCGCGGTCGATATATCCCGCGTACTTCTCAACTATGCCGTCAATACGTATAAGTCCGAGCCCGTGACCCTCTCCCTTGGTGGTGAAAAAACGTCCGCTGTGCTTCCGGCGCTTCTTGGCGGCGGTCAGATTGGTAAACGAAATATAAAGCTGTGTGTTTTTCATGTCCATGTAAACACGTATCATGCGTTCATTCTCCGGCAGCTCAAGGCTTGCCTCTATCGCGTTGTCAAACAGGTTGCCTATTATCACGCAAAGGTCAAGCTCCGACATACTGAGCGCCACCGGAATATGCGCATCGGCAGTCACGTTTATGCCTTTTGACCGCGCAAGAGAGATCTTGCTGTTGAGTATCGCATCCGCCATGCGGTTGCCGGTCTTTATCACCGTGTCAACGGTTGTGAGGTCTGTGTCCAGCTTATCGAGATAAGACTTTATCGCCTCCATATCGCCCTCGGCGGCGTATGCCTTGAGCGTCTGGATATGATTGCGGTAGTCGTGCCGCCAGCCGCGCATCTGACGGTACATATTTTCCACCTCGGCATAGTGCGTTTCAATAAGCTCGCGCTGATATGCGGCTATGCGCCGCTCGTTTCTTTTGCTGATAAATGACATACGGTGCCTCACTTCATTTCTATAAGCGCGCGGTTGAGCGGATCGTAGCAGCCGCGCGGAAGCGGCAGCACCGTGCCGTCTTCAAGGTAGACATCCGTTTTTGTTACCTTTCTGACGGCGTAAAGATTTATCACCGCCGACCTGCCGAGACGGAAAAACCGCTCGTCGAGCTCGCCGGCAAGCTGCGAGAGCGTACGCCTGACCGTGATTTCCTCATTCGTATGTACCGTCGCATAGTTGCGTTGCACATCGATGTATTTTATTGAATAAAGCGGAGTGCGGACCATCCCGCCGGCAGTTTCAAGGCAAAGCGAACGTTCATTGCGGTGCAGGCGCTCAAGCGCACGGTCGAGCGTAGCCGAAAGCTTTACCCATGAGACCGGCTTCATGAGATATTGCAGTGCAGCCACATCATAACCCTCCGCAATATAATCGGAATATCCGGTAACAAAAATTATCTCCGCCACGGCGTCTCGCCCGCGGATGCTTCTTGCAAGATCAACTCCGTTCATACCGCCCATTTCAATGTCGAGCAGCAGAATGTCATATCCCGCCTCGTCGCCGAAAAGCAGCCCCTCGGCAGACGGATACTCGCGCAGCGTCACGTCGTGCTCTCCCTGCTCCGCCCATCTGCGGACGAGTTCCGCAACATAACGGCGCGCCTCGGCTTCATCGTCACATATTGCAATACGGTACATACCTCTCCCGCCTTTCGCATTTGATCGCCTTACATTATAGCAGATTCGGCTGCTCCGCGCACGTTTTTTACATCATTTGCGCCCATTTCGGCGTTTTGCACAAAACCAATACATATTTTTTGTTGATATTTTTTCGTTCGGATTCGACATTTCCTATTTACAAATCGGCTCGGATGTGGTATCATAAAGTAAACCGGATCAACTGATGTCGGCAGATGCGCGCAGTTTGGATACAGGAGCAATTCAATATCGCGGGAACAGGTGGGCTTGCCCCCTCTTTGTTTGCGCGCTGTGCGCCGCTATGCCTCAATACGAGACGTGGCGGTATTTTTTTGCGGAATGTAGCATCCGCGCAGTGCGGCGGGAAACTTGAAACGGAAATAAAAACGGAAACCGCGCAGATGGCGGTTTCAATCGGAGGTTTTCATGCAACTCACTTACGGTGTCAAAGACAGACCGAAGTTCGGACAGGTCATTGTGTTCGCGCTTCAGCAGCTCCTCGCTATCCTCGCAGCGACCATAGCGGTGCCCACTATCATAGGACACGGTATGTCCCAGTCGGCGGCACTCTTCGGCGCAGGCGTCGGAACCATCGTTTATCTGCTCTTCACCAAATTCAGAAGCCCCGTGTTCCTCGGAAGTTCCTTCGCATTCCTCGGCTCAATGGCGACCGCCTTTGCGGGCGCAACCACAGCCGCTGCCGGTTATGCCGGACTCATCATCGGCGCAGCGTTCGCAGGTCTTGTATACGTCGTGATCGCCATTGTCGTCAAACTCTGCGGTGTCGCATGGATAGATAAGGTCATGCCCGCCGTCGTTATCGGTCCCACAGTCGCCATCATCGGTCTTTCGCTTGCCGGAAACGCCGTCGGCGATCTCTCCGCCGGAGCGATCAAGGTAGACGGAGCATCGGTAGCCTCCCCCTACATCGCCATCCTTTGCGGACTCGTCACCCTCGGTGTGACCATCGCCTGCTCGGTATACGGCAAAAAGTTCCTCAAAATGATCCCCTTCATCATCGGCATCGTAGCCGGTTATGCTGTCGCAGCCGTCTTCACCGTCATCGGTAATGTCGCCGGTATCGACGCACTCAAGATAATCAACTTCTCCCTCTTCGCAAACATGGAGTGGGTTCCCGAATTCACCTTTATCCAAGCATTCCGCGGCTTTGCGGATATTGACGCCGCTTACATAGGCACGGTAGCAGTAGCATACGTTCCCGTTGCCTTCGTGGTCTTTGCCGAGCACATCGCAGACCACAAGAACCTCTCCACCATCATCGAGCACGACCTGCTCAAGGACCCCGGACTTGCCAACACCCTTCTCGGTGACGGCGTAGGCTCCATGGCAGGCGCCATCTTCGGCGGTTGCCCCAACACCACCTACGGCGAATCGGTCGGCTGCGTGGCTATCTCCGGCAACGCCTCGATCGTAACGATAATCGCTACCGCAGTGCTCTGCCTGCTTGCCGCCTTCATAGCTCCCTTCACCACATTCCTTGCGACCATTCCTCCCTGCGTCATGGGCGGTGTGTGCATCGCACTCTACGGCTTCATCGCAGTGTCGGGTCTTAAGATGATACAGACTGTCGATCTCGGCGACAACCGCAACCTCTTCGTGGTATCCGTTATCCTCATCGCCGGTGTCGGCGGACTCACAGTCAGCTTCGGTCCCGTTACCGTGACCGAGGTCGCCTGCGCCCTCATCCTCGGCATACTCACAAATATCATGGTCAACAGAAAAAAAGACAAAGAGAAGAATGAAGCCGGAAACGGTTCCGACTCGGCAAAATAATCCACAATAAAAAAACAAACGCAGGCTGTTAAAAACCGTCGGTTTTTAACAGCCTGCTTAGGTTGCGGTCAAAGGCACACCGCCGCAAAATGCGCAGATGTCTTAAACTTTTTTCTATTCCGACTATACGGAAAAGGACCGCCATTCGGCTTTTTTGATATTGTATTCTCCCGTTAAACTGCCGCAGGCAATATCACTCGCCGTCAGGCAAATACAACCGGGGCTGCCGGAAAACTCATTTGAGCTTTCCGGCAGCCCCGGCATTCTTTTTTATACTCTCAGCCGCGCCAGCGGTTGTATTCATCATAAAGCAGCGAGCAAACACCCACGTCGCGGTATTCCCCGCCTATCCTCAGCGCATCGCGCATGGTCCCCTCGTATTTCATTCCGAGCTTTTCCATAACCTTGCGGGAAGCGTCGTTGCCGGTCATATAGCGCGCCTCTATCCGGTTGAGTCCGAGATCCTCGAATCCAAAACGTATAACGCGCCTTGCCGCCTCACCGGCAATACCCATACCTCTGAATTCCGGGTTGATAACGTATCCTATCTCCGCGGCATTGTTTGAATAGTCAAAACGCGTAAAGCCGCAGGTGCCTATCATTTTGTCCCCCGGCTCGCCGTCCTCGTGCCATATGACCGCCCAGTCAAAAAATTCCCCCGCGCGATACCTGGTAAGGATGTACTCAAGATACTCTTTTGTGTATTCTCTGTTCGGATGCGGCTGCCACGTCAGATAGCGCGTCACATCGGCGCGGCGGGCGTATTCGTACATATCATATGAATCCGCCACCCTGAGTCCGCGAAGGATCAACCGTTTTGTGGCAAGCTGCGGTATATGCGAAAATATCCTGAGCGTATCCTTTTGTGTCATGAATGCAGCGCCCTCCGAACCTTTTTGTATATTATACTACCGGCACGGCGGCATTGCAAGTGGTTTGGAAGATTTTTTCAGTCTTTTCCTCGGCTTTTTTTGCAATTTGGGGTTTATTTCGTAGCGGAAATGTGATATACTTATCTACATAAAAACAACATACATAAAAGGAATGCCGCACGGCACACGGTAAAAAAATATGCGTCTTGAAGATCTTCTTGTCGCCTCCGGAATAAGAAAACAGCCGGAAAACATATCAGAAGCCCCGGAAATAACCGATATCTGCTGCGACTCGCGCCGCGCCGGGAGCGGGTCTGTATTTGTCGCCTTAAAAGGCAGCACGGTTGACGGTCATATATTTATATCTGCGGCATACGACCGGGGTTGCCGTGTATTTGTGTGCTCGGAGCAGCCCGCGCTTCCGTCCGATGCGGTCGTGATCATGTCGGCAAATACACGCGCGGCGCTCGCCGATCTTTCGGCGGCATTTTTCGGTTTTCCGTCGCGCGAGCTGAAGGTGATCGGCATCACTGGCACGAAGGGAAAGACCACCTCGGCGCTCATGGCATCTCACATACTCAACCGCGCCGGGATCCCCGCCGGATACATCGGCACCAGCGGAATAACATATGCGGGACAAAGCTTCCCCACCTTCAACACCACGCCGGAAAGTCTTGAGCTTCAGCGCACCATGCGCGATATGCTCAACGCAGGTACGCGCGCCGTGGTGATGGAGGTATCATCGCAGGGACTTTACATGGGTCGCGTGCGCGGCGTCAGCTTTGATACGGTATGCTTTACAAATTTCTCGCAGGATCATATCGGCGGCGCGGAGCACCCCACTCTTGAGCATTATGCCGCCTGCAAGCATATGCTTTTTACCGATTTCGGCGCAAAAGCCGCTGTTTACAATGCCGATGATAAAATGTCCGCCTACATGCTCGAAGGCTTCGGCGGACAAGCCAAAATATCATTTTCCGCAAACGACCCGCAGGCGGACTTTTATCTGACCGGAGCGGAGCTTGAACGCAACGGCGCGCGGCTCGGCGTACGCGCCGAGGTCAAGACCGGCGGCATCGGATACGCGGTAAGACTGCCGATGCCCGGAACGTTCAATCTTATGAATGCGCTCTGCGCCGTCGCGGCAGCGGGCACGCTCGGAGTGTCCCCCGGTGACGCCTTTGCATCGCTTGAGGATGTAACGGCAGCAGGAAGGTTCCAGACGGTCGATGCACTGCCCGGTTCCGGCATAACGTTCGTGGTCGACTATGCACACAACGGTCTGGCACTTGAATCGGTGCTCACGGTGTTGCGCAAATACCGTCCGCGCAGGCTTATCTGCCTCTTCGGCTCGGTCGGCGGACGCACGCTAACCCGTCGCCGCGAGCTCGGCGAGGTGGCGTCTCTGCTTGCCGACTTTTGCATAATCACCGCCGACAACCCGGATTTCGAAGATCCGCGCCGGACGATCAACGATATTGCCGCAGCATTCAAACCGGGAGCATCTTGCGACTATGTAAAGATCCCGGACCGCACCGAGGCAGTAAGATACGCCGTTTCAATCGCGCGCGAGGGCGACATCGTGCTCCTCGCCGGCAAAGGCGCGGAGGATTTTCAGCTGATAAACGGCGTGCGGGTTCCGTATTCTGACCGCGATGCATTGCTTGAATGCGCAAAAATGACGGTCTGAAGTATGTTTTTGCCGAAAAAAAGCACTGCTATCCGTGATTTCAGATTTTTTTCAGATAAAAGTATTGACAAACCCCGTGTCATGTGATATAATCATCAAGTACGATTTGAGAACGAGCAGATAAAGGATCGGCTCGCATCTGAGATTACGGGGTGTTGCACAGCTTGGTAGTGCGCTTGGTTCGGGACCAAGAGGCCGCTGGTTCGAGTCCAGTCACTCCGACCAAAATGTGGTAGCCAACAGGCTACCACATTTTTTAATAATAAACCACACACGGAGGCAGACATGATCAGATTCAACGAAAAAAACATAAAATACATGGCGCTTGAACTGCCGGACGAGATCGCATTTTACAAATACTCCGGTGATTTTGACGGCGAGATTGCCGCAATAAAACGTTACCTCAACCGCTGCGATGTCACCGACGGGATGAAGCTTCGTCTCGCTCTTGAGGAGGTCATTGCAAACGGCATGACCGAAGATTACCTTTGTGATTTTGACAGGCTTCTTGCACGTGTGCGTGAAAAATACCCGCACTGCACCGCCGCGGATCTTGAGAGCTTCATCGACATGGGACACGCCGACTACATTCGGCGCGGCGGCGTACGTTACTTTGAAAATGCTGCGGCGCGCAACATAATGAACTGCTGCCGGCGGCAGCTTGACGATATCGAATCCGGCAAAAAAAACGACCCTGCCGGGTACTTCAACCGGCGGCTGCACGAAAATCTTGAGATCATGCGGTCGCAGGGCGGCAGAGCCTACCGATTCCGCGTGCGCGAGCATATCGCGCCGCGTGCCGAATACTCACGCCCCGGCAGTGTTGTACGCGTTCATCTGCCCTACCCCGCCGAATGCCGCGAACAGTCAAACATAACTCTCGTCGACTCCTCGCACCCCGTTTACATTTCCGACTCCGGACACAGGACCGCTTTTATCGAGACCGAGCATAAAGATGGCGCCGACTACTGGATCGAATTCACATATGATATAAAGGAAGCTTATACAGTCACCGATGCCGAGGCGGCGCGCCCCGCGCCCGCCGAGACCGACGAATATCTCCGCGAAGAGCTGCCGCAGATACGTTTTACTCCTTCGATATGCGAGCTTGCAGCCACGCTTGCGGGCAGCGAGACCAATCCACTTATCCTTGCCCGCCGCGCCTATGACTGGGTCACAACGCACGTGGCATATTCGTATATGAGGGATTACCTTTACATGGATTTCATCCCCGGCTTTGCAATGCTGAACAGACGCGGCGACTGCGGCGTTATGGCACTGCTCTTCATCACTCTCTGCCGCGCCATGGGTGTGCCCGCACGCTGGCAGTCGGGAAGTCACGTTGAACCCGACAGCATAGGAAGTCACGACTGGGCGCAGTTTTATATCGCACCGTACGGCTGGCTGCCCGCCGATCCGTCATTCGGAGGCGGTGCGCTCCGCAAAGGCGACACAGAACTGTGGAATCATTATTTCGGCAATCTTGACCCCTACCGCCAGATCAACTGCACCGGCTTTGCCGAGTCGTTTGACCCGCCGCGGCTTTACCTCAGACGCGATCCGTACGACAATCAGAGCGGCGAGATAGAATACACCGACGCGCCGCTCTGGTTTGGTGAGATCAGAACCTCGCGCGAGGTCATCTCCGCCGAAGAGCTCGAATGGACCGAATGACCCCGTTATCCGTCAAAATGTATGACGATTGCGGCGGCAAAAAGAAGGTTGACATCAGATGAACAGAAAAAAAGTCCTCGGCTTTGTGTTTCTCGCGCTTTCCGCAGCGGCTGCTGTGTTTATTTTCTCGAATTCGCTCCAGCCCGCCTCGGTCTCAGGCGCCGTGAGCGGCGGTTTGCTTGAAAAGGTGAATGCATTCCTGGCACATATCGGACTTCGCGGAATATCCGAAAAACTGCTGCGCAAAACCGCGCACATATGTGAATTTGGGCTTCTCGGGCTCCTCGCATCATCGGCGGCTGCCTGTTTTTCGCACGCGAGGAAACGCGGGTATCTTCTTTCGTTGGCACTTTGTATAGCGGTGGCTGTCACGGACGAGATCATTCAGTATTTTGTCCCCGGTCGCGCCTGTCTTTTCACCGATGTGCTGATAGACGTCTCGGGAGCCGCACTCGGCACGCTTTGCACCGCTTTGACAGTGTTTGCGATGAAGCGCGCCCGCAGACGAAAAAAAGCCGGCGACCAAAGCCCCCATATACATTAATATTAATTTTAGAAGTTTTTCACGTTTTTTGCGCCGAAAAATCAAAAAAACTATTGACAAGCACACCTTTTACGGTGTATAATAATTTGCCGCTTGAAACAGGCTTTTTTAAGTGTGCCGTTATGAAAGCAAAATTTCATTCCGGTACCGCCCATATCAGCGAGTCTTAACGAAAGAGAGGTGCTTTTCGTGTTTGCAGTAATTGAAACCGGCGGAAAGCAGTACAAGGTCTCCGAGGGCGATATCGTTTTTATTGAGAAGCTCTCAAATGAAGAAGGCAGCGAAGTCGTATTTGAAAATGTCAAGGCATTATCCGCCGAGGACGGACTCAAGGTCGGTACTCCCACAGTGGCAGGTGCCCGCGTTACCGCCAGTGTGCTGAAGAACGGCAAGGGTCGCAAGATCTATGTCTTCAAGTACAAATCCAAAAAGAACGAGAAGAAAAAGATCGGTCACAGACAGCCTTACACCAAGGTTCAGATAACCAAGATCGAAGGCTAAATCATGACTAAAGTCGTATTTTACAGAAGCTGCGGAGTCTTTTGGGGCTTCGAGGAGCAGGGTCACACCGGATACGGCGAGGCGGGAGACGATGTGCTTTGCGCAGCGCTTTCCGCAATGACAATGCTTATCGTCAATGCTGTGGAGCTTGCCTATGCCTCCGACATACAGTATGATGTCAACGAGGGTGCAACAAGGATAGTTGTGACCGCAAAAGCCGCCCTTCCCGAGTTTGAGGAGGACGAACGCAAGAGATATGCGGTATCGGGGCTTTTTATGGCGTACTTCTATCAGCTCAACGACCTTATCGAGGAATACTCAGATTATCTTGAGGTCGAAGTAATCGACCGCGACTATCGGTAAGAACGATCACGTCAACAAATCTATGAGGAGGAAGAAATAATGCTCAGACTCGGCTTACAGTTTTTTGCTCATAAAAAAGGTGTCGGCTCGACTAAGAACGGACGCGACAGCGAATCCAAGCGCCTTGGCGTGAAGAAGGCTGACGGCGAAGCGGTTCTTGCCGGCAACATCATCATCAGACAGAGAGGAACTGCGGTTCATCCCGGCAACAACGTCGGCATGGGAACAGACAATACCCTTTTCGCTCTGATCGACGGACACGTAAAATTTGAGCACAAGACCAAGGACAAAAAGCAGGTCAGCGTTTACGCAGACTGATTGCTTTTTCCGCTTTTGCGAAAAATGGGGCTGCCGCGCTAACGCACGACAACCCCATTTCTTTTTTCATTTTTTTCTTATTTCAATAAATAACCTATTGAAACCCGCTACGAACAGTGGTATAATATAATATCAGGATTAATATAAGGTCTGCGCTGCGGCTGTGCCGCGCGCCGCCAGACAGATACAGACTGCACGAAAGGACGTACAATATGCAAAACAGCTATATCCGCCGCTCACTGACCCTTCTTCTGGTTTTTCTGTTGGTATCGGCATTGCTCTTCCCGGCATTCGCCGTGGATGCGCCCACTGAAACCGCAGATGCGATTCCAACCGAATCTCCAACCGAAGATCCCGCCGCAGAGACCACCGTGTCTGCACCTGCATCAAGTGATATAGTCAGCATAGATATTGAACGTTCCGGCAACGATACATATTACGAGGGCGAATATTTCGATCCCACGATGTACGTTATACGCGCCACACGCGCAGATGGCACGAGCCTTTACCTTACCTTCGGCGAATTTGACTACGAACCCAAAGGGAGACTGGTCACCGACGGCAAATCTGAGGATGTGACGGTTGAGTTCATATACGGAGGAAAGGGCAAAAAGACATACGTTACCGTAAAGCGTCCCACAAGCGCAAGGATCATTGCACAGCCGGTCAAAATGCAGTACAACGAAGGCTCGCCATTCAATCCCGCAGGGCTTATGCTTGAGCTGACCTATGCCGACGGAAGCGTGCGTTTTCCCGAAAGCGATGAGATAAAGGTCAACTGCCCCGAGGTGCTCACCTCGGATGTGACCGATGTCGAAATCGAATGCTACGGTGCCAAAACTCAACTCACCGGCATCACGGTAATAAAGCTGGTATCCATGATGATCACCCAGCCCGCAAAAACCGTCTATTATGAGGGCGAGCGGTTCGACCCCACGGGTATGCTTATCATAGGCACCTATGAGAACAGCGCAGAGGGACGTTTTCTTGACATTTCCGAATGCAAGGTAAGCGCGTCACTTGAAAATCTCGCGCCGAATTCGTCCGACCGCACCAAACTTACACTAACCTTTTCGGTCGGAAATGTTTCACAGACGCTCGTGCTCACAGTTTACGGTTTTGAATCATTCAAGATCACACCGCCCGTCAAGACCGATTACTACTACGGTGAGGCATTTTCACGCACAGGGTTTTCCGTAAAGGCAAGATACGTAAACGGCGACGAGCGCGATATCACCGATGACATCACACTCACCGCGCCCGAGATCATGGGTCCCGGCTCCGAAGTCAGGATCAGATATCTGGCGTACGAGGAGACTCTTCTCGCCGTGCATGAAATGCGCGTACTGCATTTCAAGACTCTTCCCTCGGTACGCACGTTCAAAGAAGGCGACCTGCTCACCTCCGGTGTGCTTTCGGATATGCTTATAACGGCAGAATACGATGACGGCACTGAAGTCCCGCTTGATCCCGCACTCTACACGATATCCCCTGCCTCGCCGCTTACGATAAGCGACACTTCGTTTACGGTGTCCTACCTCGGGCTCAGCGCATCCGCAGGGATAACCGTTCTCCCCGCCCGCGCCATAAGCCGCATAGAAATAACGCACGCGCCGGAGATCACAAGCTACATCTCCAACCAGTCTGTCGACATATCCGGCATGGTAGTGACCGCAGTGTACGAGGACGGCACGCGCGAAACAATACCGCACGACAAGCTTAAAATAACTCCCGCGCCCGGATCGCCCGTAAAGGTGACAGACACGCACATAAAGATCGTTTATCAGCTCAGCGAGAATCTTATTTACACAGCAAGACAGACGATCGAAGTATCCCCCAAAAAGGTCATAAGCCTTTCCATAGTGACGCCGCCGTCAAAGCTCATTTATGTTGAAGGTGAAAAGTTCGATACGACAGGCATGGTCATTCTTGCGGTATACAATGACGGGACCAGTGCCGAAATAACCACATACACCTGCTCGCCCGACTCACCGCTGACGCTTTCGTCGCACGAGACCGAGGAAACGGTCAGCATCACCGTTTCGTACGTTGACTGCACGGCGACACAGAACATTACAGTCCGTGAGCGTGCCGTAAAGGAGATCGAGATCGCGCAGAATCCTACGCGTCTTGAATACAGCCCCGGCGAAAGGTTCGACCCTGCCGGAATGATCATAAAGATCACATACGAAAACGGCGAATCTGTTCTTATTGAAGATGTGAAGGATGTTATAACCTTCACACCCGACGGAGCGCTCAACGAAGGCGTGACCGAGATCACGGTAACATTCCGCGGAAAATCGCTCAGACTGCCGATAACGGTTTGCGAGCACGCAGAGACGACCGTTGCCGGCGATGCAACAGAGCCGGAAACAAGACCCGAAACCGTCCCCGGAACCGATCCGGCGGCTGTAACGACTCTTGATCCCGGTCAGATCACGACCACACACGGATTTGACACGATAATGGTGGTATGGATCGCCATAATCGCCGTTATAGTGATACTGCTCGTGGTGCTTATAGTCTACTATAAACGCAATTTCACATAAAAACACGATCAATAAAAATGCGGTGCCGAAAAACGCGGCAAGAGTTTTTCGGCACCGCATTTTAACATTGGCAGCAGAGATCCCGGAGCACCGGGACACTGCTTTGCCTTTTATGCGCCGTATGTATCTATAAGGTACCTTCCCGTTTTGTAAATAAATCCGACCGCCGAAGCCTTCAGCTCATCGGGAAGGCGGCGGCACACGGCAAGCTCAAAGTTGAAATCTCCGCCGTAGCCTATATCCTTCAGCGCGGTGACGGCATCCTTCCAGTCCACCGTACCGAAAAACGGAATGGTATGCAGATCGGTCTGCCCTATATTGTCATCAACGTGCGTGGCTTTGAGGCGTGCGCCGAGCTTGGCAAGCTCGCGGCTCTGCGGCTTCAGCGACATACGGTTTGCGTGTCCGAAATCCCAGCACGCGCCGACATACGGCGAATTAAACGAATCTATGAGCGTGCACAGTTCGGAGGCGTTGCACCCGAACCGGCGGTACATGGTATTCCCGGCTGAAATGTCAGCCATATTTTCAAGTGCAATTCCTACGCCGAGCGCAGAGGCGCGCTCAACGTATTTGTCATATATCTCGTGGTTATAGGCTATGCTGCGCGCGATGTCGCACGGGTCGTCAAAATCGGTCACCGGATGCGCAACAGCCCACTTGACGCCGAGCATAGCACTGATCTCAATGCAACGCCACGTCATTTCAATAAAATAGTCGTTCTGCTCGCAGCCGTCATCATTTTTGCGCAATCCCGGCTTGTTTTTTGAATACGGGATATGCGACTGTGAAAAAGTTACGCCCAGCTTTGCCGCTTCATTGCCTATACGGTCAACAAGGAACTGCCAGCGGTCACCGTTAAGCTCGGTCTCGCGCCGCTGCATGGGACACATACAGAAGTCCATAACATCAAAACCGATCTCATGCGTTTTTCTTACCGATTCAAGATATGCGTCATCGCCGTTTGCGGCGTGATCGTAAAACAGATTTGTCATTGTCGAAAGCTTCATTTTTCAATTCTCCTTTTAGCTGCAATCATTGTGTTTCTCATAAGCATGGCGACCGTCATCGGTCCCACGCCGCCGGGAACCGGCGTTATATAACCGGCAACCTCTGCCGCCGCAGCAAAATCAACGTCGCCGCACAGCTTCCCGTCGGCGCCGCGGTTCATTCCCACGTCAATAACCGCAGCCCCGGGCTTTATCATATCCGCCGTGATCAGTCCGGCACGACCTACGGCAGATACAAGTATATCCGCGCGCCGCGTGTGCGATGCGAGATCGCGCGTTTTGCTGTGGCAGACCGTGACTGTACCGTCGGCGGCAATAAGCAGTGCCGCCATAGGTCTGCCTACGATCCCAGACCGACCAACGACCACGCATTCCCTGCCCGCTGTCGGTATTCCGTATACCCTCAGCAGCTCCATGATCCCGGCGGGCGTGCAGGGCAGTATCTCGTCATCCGAAAAACAAAGATGCCCCGCATCAAGATTGCCGAACGCATCAACATCCTTCGCACGGTCAATGAGCGACACGGCATCTGCCTCACAAAGACCGCGAGGCAGCGGCAACTGCAAAAGAATACCGTCAACGGTATCATCATCATTTCGCTTTACGATCTCACGCGCAAGCTCATCCTGCGTTGTATCGTCAGGAAGCACGCAGCATTCGGAGGCAAATCCGACCTCCTCGCAGGCGCGCATTTTGTTGCGCACATACACCGCAGACGCCGGATCGTCGCCAACCCGTATAACCGAAAGGCATGGCTTTCTCCCGTATTTCCTTTCAAAAGCAGCACATGCTTCCGCGACACGCGCACGAACGTCTGCGGCAACTTTTTTGCCGTCTATCAAAACAGCCATAACCGAACCTCCAATAAACGAGGCGGGGCTCACGCCGCTGCCGGAAGTCCCGCAGCCTGCGCAGCCCCGCTCATCATGTCATTCTTTATCTTCTTTGTTTTCTTTATCTTCTTTGTTTTCTTTGACTTCTTCGCTGCCGGCGTCTTCCGTCCCGGACGCTCCGTCCGATACCGCTTCGCCGTCATTATCGGCAAGCAGAGACGAATACGAGCTTTCGGGATCCTTTTCGGTCACGGTCACGGGCGCGGCTGCGGCAACGGGCGTACCGCCCGCAGTGACAAATACGGGACGCGTTCCCGCCTTTATCGCTTTTATACGGAATATAAGCGTAAGCACAAACCCGGCAATAAAGCAGGCGGCGCCTACGAGCTGAGATACGCGCAGTCCGGCAAAGCCGTAAAGGCTGTCGGTGCGCAGACCCTCAATAAACATTCTTCCAAAGCCGTACCATGTGATATACCACAAAAATACCTCTCCGTCGAACCTTTTTTTCCTGTAAAACGCGTTTATGAGAAAGAATCCGATAAGATTCCATACCGATTCGTATAAAAACGTGGGGTGCGCGGTAACCGAATAGAACCAGCCCTCATGCTTGATCTCCATGCGGAAGCGATACAGCAGCGAACCTTCGACGGGTGTCCTGCCGTATGCCTCGCCGTTGAAGAAATTGCCCCATCTGCCGAGTATCTGACCTATCATAACTCCGGGAGCTATCATATCAAAGCACTTCTGCCATTTGAGCTTTTTGATCTTACTTACAAAGAATACCGCCAGAGCGCCGCCGATTATTGCACCGTAAATGGCGATTCCGCCCTTCCAGATCGCAATATAATCAATAAAGCTCTTGTAATTTTCCGCATTGCCGTTGCCTATGATATCAAACAGAACATAGTAGGCTCTTGCGCCGATTATGGCAACTATAACGGTGTAAATGGCTATATCGAGCAGGTCGTCAAGTATTATGCCCTCCTGCTTTGACCTGTAACGTGCATAAAAAAACGCAAGGATTATACCGAGTGTTATAACAATACCGTACCAGCGCACCTCGATACCGCCGAGCACGGGAATGGTAAACGCAACTTTGTCGAAGGAAAAAGGCTCTATCCCAAGCCCGGGGAAAGCAATAGTGACCATTGACGTAAATACTCCTTATGATTAATTGCAATATCAGCCGTCCGTGAGACTCCCCTGCCCCGAAAGCGGTATCCTGTCTCCGAGATACGTGGGCTGCGGCTTGAGCTGTGCCGTGAAAAAATCCTTGAAGCGTGCCAGATCTTCACGAAGATCGCGGTATGTCTGCCCGCGGTAGCATCTCACATCGGCACTTACGCCGTAAGCCTCAAGCCCCAGCCTGCGCGCCACATAAAGCGCACGGTAAAGGTGGTATTTCTGCGTTACGATAAGCACACGTTCAGCCCCGAAGATCTCCTTGGCGCGATATATGCTTTCATAGGTCGAAAAACCCGCATGATCGCAGAACACGGCATCGGGGTCAATGCCCGCCTCGGTAGCCAGCCGTTTCATGACATTTACCTCATCGTAATTTTCTCTGCCGTGATCGCCCGACATGAGCAGACGCGCCGATGCGCCGTCCCGGAAAAGCGATATTCCCGTTGCCACACGGTCGCGCAGCATATCCGATGGCGATCCATCGTCGCGCACCCCGGCGCCAAGCACCAGAATACAGTCAAAATCTCCGCAGCCGTCAACATCGGAAGCGGATATTATCCTGTCTCGCATTGCCGATCTCATGGCTCCGCTCACCGAAAACACCGCAACGGCAGTCATTGCAGCCAAAAGAACTCCGAGAATGAGCACCGAAAAGATCACTCGCCGCAGCTGCGCGGCTTTGGTTCGCGGTTTCTGTTTTCTCACACCCGTCACTTCCTTTGTTTTCAACTTTATGATATAATTATAGATGAGTACAGCGTCACTGTCAATAGACAGAGTGTTAAGAAAAATCATGAACTCCCGATTTATATTGATAAAAGCACTTGACAAACCGGTCTATCCGTGATAGACTATATACAGAGGTCTACCATAGATAGACCAACGAAAGGAGGACACTGCATGGATGACTTAAAACTCGGCGCTATCGAATCGCATTTTGCCGATATCATATGGCAAAGGGAGCCGATAGGCTCGGGGGATCTGGTAAGGATCTGCCGCGATGAACTCGGATGGCAAAAATCCACCACCTACACCGTGCTGCGAAAGCTGTGCGACCGCGGCATTTTCCGCAATGACGGCGGGACCGTCACGTCGCTGATATCACGCGAAGAATTCGATGCGCTTCGAGGCAAGCAGTTTATCGACGAGATCTATCACGGCTCGCTGCCCGCGTTCATTGCCGCATTCACGAAAAAAAACGCGTTAAACGAAGCTGAGATAACCGAAATACGCCGTATGATCGACACATACGGGAAGGAGGACGGCAAATGACATCCGAAAGCATTTTTACAGCGCTTTTCAACCGCAGTATCAACGCGGGGTGGATCATTATCGCCGTTATCGCATTGAGGCTGATATACCGCCGGGCGCCGCGAAAGCTTTTATGCCTTATGTGGATTCTTCCCGCTATGCGTCTTTTGCTGCCGTTCTTCATCACGTCCCGGCTGAGCATCCTGCCGCGCACGGAAACAGTCGGTCATCTTCCTCTCCCGTCTTCGCAGCAATGGTACGTCCGCTCCGGCATCAGCGCCATTGACGAGCTGGGAAGCGGACTTCTCAATGCATCGCCGTCAGGCAGTGCGGTCACTGTTGCCGCCACAGTATGGAAATTCGGCGTTGCCGCAATGCTGGCATACGCCGCAATATCATACCTCTGTCTGATATTGAAAACGCGCGCCCGCGTACGTATCGCCGGCAATGTTTTCAAATGCGATTACATCGACTCTCCGTTCATACTCGGCATGATATCCCCGAAAATATATCTGCCGTCCGGGATCGACAATGAGACCGCCGAATGTGTGCTTATGCACGAACGCGCACATATAAGCCGTCTTGACAATATCCTGAAGCCGTGCGGCTTTCTTTTGCTATCCGTTTACTGGTTCAACCCGCTCATGTGGGCGGCATATGTTCTTTTCTGCCGCGACATCGAATACGCCTGCGATGAAAAAGTAATTTCGGGACCCGGCAGCGATAAGAAGAAAGCATACTCCTCGGCTCTGCTCGTCTGCGGCGCTAAAAAGCACCCTCTGTCCGTTTGCCCGCTTGCATTCGGAGAGGTGCGTATAAAGGAACGCATCAAAAATGTGCTCAACTACAAAAAACCTGCTATGTGGATCACTCTTGCCGCCATCGCCGCCTGTATCGTGACCGCAGCAATGCTGCTGACCGACCCGCTTATGTTCCGCGCACCGCTTGAGTGCCGCTCCCCAGAGAATTCAGAAATGATCGAATTTGACAGCGAGACCGAGCAGAAAATTCTCGCCATAATGAACAACGGAAGATGGGAACACACGGTGTACGACCTTGCGGTGAAGCGTGAAAACGAGTACATATTCAGTACGCGTGAATATGATAACATAAGATACGATACCCAAAGCGGATATTTTGAGATACGCGGGCGAAACCGGTCAAGGTTCCTCAGCGAGTCGGAAAGACAAAAGCTGAACGGAATAATTTTCTCTTCACGGATAAAGAACAGGATACCGTAAAAACGGACGGTCAGAAAAAGGGCTGTTAAAAACACGATGTTTTTAACAGCCCCGGTATTTTATTTTGACTCAAGTCCCAGCTTCTTTATAAGAGTTTCGACAGCGGGATCGAGATAATCCGTCTTGTCATCCATCAGCTCAAGTGCTCCGCGGTCGCAGAGTGCCGCCAGCCGGCGGTCAAGAGGCATGCGGGCGAGAAGATCGTATCCGAACTCATCGGCAATCTCATCGATGTGACTCTCGCCGAAGATGTCGATGCGCTTTCCGCAATCCGGGCAAACGGCGTAGCTCATGTTTTCAACAAGCCCCAGCACGGGAATATCCATCATTTTTGCCATGTTCGCCGCCTTTGACACGATCATGGAGACAAGCTCCTGCGGGCTTGAAACTATTATGATCCCATCAAGAGGGATCGTCTGGAATACCGTAAGCGGCACATCTCCCGTTCCGGGCGGGCAATCGACCAGAAGAAGGTCTATATCATGCCATATAACATCGGTCCAGAACTGCTTTACCGTTCCCGCAATCACGGGACCGCGCCATACGACCGGACGTTTTTCATCATCAAGCAGCAGGTTTACCGACATTACATCGATACCGGTCTTTGTTCTCGGCGGAATGAGCCCGTGCTCATCTCCCGTAACGTCGGCGTGTACGCCGAACGCCTTGGGGACCGAAGGACCGGTCACATCGGCATCAAGTATACCGACATGGTAGCCGCGCCGCTGCATAAGCACTGCGGTCATGCAGGTGACAAGCGACTTACCTACGCCGCCCTTGCCGCTTACAACGCCTACTACCTTTTTAATCGAGCTGAGCGCATTCGGAGCCTCGTGGAAATCCTGCGGAGCGTTTTTTCCTTTTGAGGGACAGTTTGCGGAGCAGCTCGAACAATCATGTGTGCATTCTGACATTTTATCTTCGCCTTTCCTCGCTCCCGTGCGCAAAATCACTCGGGAAGCGGTTAATTGTTTTTTCAGATTATATTATAACCCTTTATCGCTTAAAAATCAAGCCCCTGCAACAATCTTCGTTCAAGTTCCGGGATTATATCCTTCGAACGCGACAAAAAGCGGTCATAACGCCTGTCGGTAACGCCTCCGTCCGACAGCTCTATCACGCGCGATCTGCCCGTCAAAGGCTCTGCGACAAAAAGAATCCATATGTCAACGCCGCATTCCGCGCGGTGCCGTTCAAGGTAACCGACGGCACTGTCAACGACCGCGTCCGGTATTTTTTCAGCCTGTATATGGCTCGATGCGCACCTCTTCCCCGCTATCGTATAGAATTTCAGCCCGCCGACAGCAAGCTTTTCCGGCGGCAGCGACAGATCTGCAAAGCAAAGTCCGCGCCAGCGCAGCTCTTCGGGATCAAGCCGGTGCTTTTTTATCATAGCATCAAGCCACGGCATATCTGACGGATCGAATTTTGCCGAAAGCAGCGACTGCGTATCCATATACACTGACCGGACGGTGAGTATCTCCTCCGCATCGGTAACGGCGATCCCCTCAGCTTTCGCCATGCGGTACGCCGCAAGCGCGCACGAACTCGCGGCCTCGTTGAAGTAAAATTCCAGAGGCGCCGCCATAGGTACCGACGTAGGATGATGGTCTATAACGGCGGCAACAGGCAGACAGATGCACGGCGTATGGCAATCGACCAGAAAAAGCCCGCCCGCACCGGCGGAAAGCTCTGTCGCGCACGTCCATTCGTCAATGTCTACACCATGAAGCAGCATAACCTCGCGGGGTATTTTATCCTGCGGAGGGGCTGTGTCCGGCAGCACCGGCTGTGCGCGACAGCCGAGGCGCGAAAGCCAGCGGCTGACAAGATATGCCGAGGCGAGCGTATCAAAGTCCGCCCGCTCATGCCCCATGACATATATATTTTCGTCTTTGTGGGTGTCGGCAAAATGTACGAACATCCGAATATCCTTTCCGCCGCCCGGCGCGGCACCGCCGCCAACTGAAATTTTGCGCCGGCATTTTTCTTCTGATTATATAACAAACCGCGCGCGGTGTCAAGAAAAAGAACACTGCTGTGTACAAAAATCAAATTGCGTTCATCCCCATATTGCCGCCAACGGCAGATAACAGGCATTCTTTTTATGCTTTTTCCCGCTTCCCTTCGCTCCGAGGACATCTTTTTTCATTTTTTCCGCAAAAGGACTTGAAAAAAATCCGGAATCGGTTATACTATATAATGTGAAATTATTTTCCGGCACCGCTCCGGAATATCCGTGAAAGGAATCATTAATGACAATGGAAAACGTAAAGAAGCTTGAAAAGCTCGAAAATTTTGATGGCGTTGACGGTCCCGTACTGACAATAGTCATGGACGGCGTGGGTATCGCTCCGGCAGGTCCGACAAACGCGGTCAGCCGCGCATTTACTTCAACTCTCGATAAACTCATGGCAACACGTCCGATGGTAACGCTCAAAGCGCACGGAACCGCTGTCGGCCTTCCCTCAGATGACGATATGGGCAACAGTGAGGTCGGACACAATGCGCTCGGCGCCGGTCAGGTCTTCGCACAGGGCGCAAAGCTGGTCTCTCAGTCTATCGAAAGCGGCAAAATGTTTGCCTCCGCCACATGGCAGGAGCTTGTTGCCAATGTCAAGAAAAACGAAAGCACCCTGCACTTCCTCGGACTCTTTTCAGACGGAAATGTGCATTCGCACATAGATCACCTCAAGGCTATGGTAAACGAAGCCAAAAAAGAAGGCGTGCATCGCGTGCGTCTGCACATTCTGCTTGACGGCAGAGACGTTGGCGAGACCTCGGCACTTGACTACATTGAACCGTTTGAAGAATTCATGGCAGAACTCCGTGCACCCGATTTCGACATCAGGATCGCAAGCGGCGGCGGCAGAATGCAGATAACCATGGACCGCTATGAGGCTAACTGGGCAATGGTCGAACGCGGCTGGCACACTCATGTACTCGGCGAGGGCAGACAGTTTGCGTCCGCTGCCGAGGCTGTCAAGACCTACCGTGACGAATATCACGTGATAGACCAGGATCTTCCCGCCTTTGTCATCGCCGAGAACGGCAAGCCCGTCGGCACGATCGGTGACGGCGACAGCGTTATCTTCTACAACTTCCGCGGCGACCGCTCCATCGAGATATCCCGCGCGTTTGATGCGCCCGAAGGAGCGTTCGACAAGTTTGACCGCGTAAGAGTGCCGAAGGTAGTATACGCCGGTATGCTTGAATATGACGGCGACCTGCACATTCCGAAAAAATATCTTGTAAACCCGCCCGAGATCACCAACACTCTCGGCGAGTACCTTGCAGGCACAGGCATCACACAGCTTGCAATATCCGAAACTCAGAAATACGGTCACGTGACCTACTTCTGGAACGGCAACCGCTCGGGCAAATTCTCCGAAGAGCTTGAGACCTACATCGAGGTTCCCTCCGATGTCGTTCCGTTTGAGCAGCGTCCGTGGATGAAGTGCGCCGAGATTACAGACAAACTCATTGAATGCCTTGAGTCCGGCAAGTACAAATACCTGCGCGTCAATTTCCCGAACGGCGACATGGTAGGCCACACCGGCTCGCTTGAGGCAACGATCTGCTCAATGGAGGCACTTGACCTTCAGCTCGGCAGACTGCTCTCTGTCGTTGAGCGTCTGCACGGCGTAGCCATCATCACTGCCGACCACGGCAATGCCGATGAAATGGCTGAGCTTGACAAAAAGACCCACGAACCCAAAAAGAATGCCGACGGCAGCTACAAGCCCAAGACCTCGCACACTCTCAACCGCGTTCCCTGCATTCTCTACAATGCAAGCGGAAAGGATCTCGGTCTCCGTGAAGATAAAGGAAACTTCGGACTTTCCAATGTCGCAGCCACCATGGTAAATCTCATGGGATATAAGGCTCCCGCTATGTGGGATGAATCCATGCTTGAAATAAGATAAGGACGGATCATCGGATGGAATTTCAGCTCATTTGCGCCGCCTGCTTCATTGTCGGCTTGGCATCACAGCTCATTCTTCTTCTGAAAGCAAAAAAACTTTTGCCGCGGCTCTGCCCTTCCATCCTGATTCTCGCAGCCGGTATCTATTCCGCGCTTCGTATGTTCGGTATCATCAGCTACCCGGGCGACGGACGCAGCTTCTTTGATACCGGAGCACTTACCGGCATAGTTCTCATGATATTTGTTGCCGCACTTGCCGCCGGATGCATCGCAGGCGCGTTGACCTACCTTGTTATCCGCGTTGTAAAAGGGAAAAAAGCCCGGATCGGCAGCAATGCTTAACGAAACGGGCTCCGCGGCAATTCCGTGAGCATTCTGATGCTTTTGGTGATCGCCGCCGCGGGCTGAGTTGCAGGACTGACCGTGTTCATTATCAAAAAGCGGAAACGAATATCGGGATAAACGAACGCAGGGGGTGTTAAAAAACTCAATTTGAGTTTTTTAACACCCCTTTGATATAAAAAAAGTCCCGCACAACCGTTGGTTGAGTGAAAAAACAACGTTCGGTTGAGACGATTCAACGATTGGTATCTTAAATTCATCCCGCCCGTGTGGTATAATCAGGTCACAAAAAGAAAAGGAGGCATAGAAATATGTCAGAAACTCTCGGAAAAAGAATAGCATCGCTCAGAAAAAAAGCGGATATGACTCAGGAAGAGCTTGCAGAAAAACTTGAAGTATCACCGCAGGCGGTTTCAAAATGGGAAAACGATATGTCCTGTCCGGACATAATGCTGCTGCCCGCGATCGCACGGCTTTTCGGCGTCAGCACAGACACGCTGCTGTCCGGCGAAAGCCCGGCAGACGTTAAATATGTGCCGGACGAAAAACGCAAAAGCATCAGCGAAATGTTTATGCGCCTTGTAGTAAGGGTGGACGCCGGAGATGATGAAAGTGCGGTCAATGTAAATCTGAACCTCCCGATGGAGCTTGTCAAGGTCGCGCTTGAGGCAAATGCCGTATCCGCATTTATTGAATTGGGCGACAAAAACGAAAAGCTGAAAAATGTCGACATGAACAAAATAGCGGCACAGGTCATAAACCTCGCCGAAAAAGGCGCCCTCGGGAAGCTGCTTGAAGTGAACGTTGAAAACGAAGTTCATGTTGACATATTCGTCGAATAGACCATGCAGATAAGAATCAATAAGGGCGATGGGCATGTTCTTAAGCTCTCATACCCGAACTTTATTGCCTTCGGAGCGTTTTCCGCATTGGCAACAGCGTTCAAAATAAACCGCGCACTGCGCAAAAAAGGAAGCGCCTCGCGCATAAAAGCCCGCACGATCGCAAAAATGTTCCGCATTCTCAGACGGCAGAAACGAAAACCGGACACATCCCGCATCGCATCGGTAAGCATCGGAAAAGAAATAAGTATAACCATATAACGCTCACGGCGGGCATCCCCTTTTGGAGGATGCCCGCCGTGATTCATTCGGCTTTGTTTTGCCGCAAAATATTTTTACTCATACGCACGATCTGTGACCAGAATATCGTTGCAAGCTGAAGCGGGATGCCGATAAGGAATATCAGCCAGAAGTTCCACCTTGCAATAGTGATTATCGTTATATATATCGCGGAAAGTATCGTCCATACAAGCAGCGAGATAAAAACAAAATTGCGTCTGTATTTGCCCCATATTGCATTGAAAACCAGCAATACTATCATCGAGACCGGCAAAGCCCAGATATACACAAGCCACTTGTGCGATATCCCGAGACCGCCCAGAACAACAAAAACCGCAGTTGCAATAAACCAGACGCACATAACGGCAAGCAGAGTTATCAACAAATGGTTATGGCGGCGGGCATGAATCGCTGCCTTGTCGGGAGCCTGCGTGTTGCCCCCATGATCCGATATGAGCCAATCGACCGTTACACCGAAACGGTCAGCTATTTTTTTTAAGACGGTTATATCCGGCACCGACTCGCCGCGCTCCCACTTGGATACGGCTTTATCCGTGTAGTTAAGACTCTCGGCAAGCTGCGCCTGTGTCAACCCCGCAGAGGTGCGCAGTTTTGAAAGATTTTCTGCAATATTTTGTTTTATATCTTTCATTAACAATATATCCTTCCATTTAAGCAAGACTTTGTTGGCAAAAATGTCACTCTACCGCAAGTAGAGTTCATATCTACCGTTGGTAGAATGCCCGGAAACGTTCGGTTCAGCCGTGTATACCGGCTGTGTGTTGCCAAAAGTCAACTCTACCTGTATAATGATATCACATTCAAGGACATAATGCAATTAAATCGGCTTACAGGTTTGTAAATTTTTCTTTTGACATATACATCCCGCACAGCGGAAAGAAAGGAGCGTTATCGCTATGAACGATCGTATAATCATTTTCGGAGACTCGGTACTCAAGGGAGTAATGTACACCGACGACGGAGGACGCGGAAAATATAAACTTTACAGCGGTTCGCTTGAGCAGCGTATGTCCGAACGCGGAATCGAACTTACGAGATGCTGTCATATGGGCTCTACGATAGAAACCGGACTTGAGCGCATGAAGCGCGCGCTTGCAAAAGGAATGTCATTCGACGGTGCGACCGTCATGCTTGAATTCGGCGGCAATGACTGTGCGTACGACTGGCGCGAGGTTTCGGAACGTCCCGAAGAAGCGCACAAGCCTAAAATAGATATCGGTCATTTTTGCGAATTGTACCGCAATGCAATATCGTTGGCACAGTCTGCCGGTGCAGAAGTTATACTTTCCTCTCTTGTGCCGATAGATACAACCAAATATATGAATTTTATCAGCCGCGGGCTTTCATACGAAAACATTCTTTCGTGGCTTGGCGATGTGAACATGCTCTATCGCTGGCACGAAGGCTACAACCGCGCAGTTGAACAGCTCGCGGACGACTGTTCTCTTCCGCTTTTTGACCTCCGTGAGGAATTTCTTTACACTCACGCGTTCAAGTCACTCATCTGCGCTGACGGGATCCATCCCACCGCCGAGGGACATCGCATGATAGAAGACATACTTGTCAGTTCGCTTTCCCGCGTCGGAGCGGCGTGAAATCAATAAAGGAGCTGTTAAAAAATTCAATGTTTTTAACAGCCCCCGAAAAAATGCCGGTCATGATCCGGCATTTTTTATGTGATCCGGATCGTTTTTGTCACCTGTGCCGTTGCTATTTGGCTTTATTGGTGGCAAAACCACTAATATACACATGGTTCAGGATTCAAACAGTCATGTGCTCTCGGGAAAGAATCTGTCTGTCATGGCAGGTTTGATCCTGAGAAGCAAGAAAGTCATCCAGACAGCCACCGCGACACCGAGTATCGCCGTTATCGCTACTGTGGCAGGATCCCACACAACGCCCGCGCCGAGCGTGGAGATGAGATATCCGCCAAAATCAAACAACGCATGCAGCAGTACGGGTATCCATATCGACCCCGTAACAAGCAGAGTGATCGAACACATCCCGCCGATCAGAAAGGAATATCCCGCCTGCAGGACAGTCGGTCCGACTCCGGCACCGGCTAAAAGATTGAAAAGATGAATCGCGCCAAACACCGCCGATGACACGACTGTGACAAGGAATATCTTTTTTGTCGAATCGCGCCTTGCAGACAGTATAAGCAGATAAAACACACCGCGGAACGCCATTTCCTCAAACAGCCCGATAAGAAGGCAGGAAAGCGCAAAAAGCGCCGTTTGCCATGCGGGTGCTGTGACATAAGCCGCGCCGCTGATAAGTCCTATAAGCGGAAAATTATTTATAACAACAGCAAATGCGGGCAGAACCGCCGCAAGTGCGCGACCTTTAACGCGAAATGTCCAGATTCTCCACCCCATCCTCTGGGCGAGCAAAATGAATATCACGCTCCCGGCAGCGCGCGTTATTATGCTTATAAGAAGCGCGTTCACTGTTTCGTCATGCGAGATTGTCGGCGGAAACATCTCAAACCAGACGAGGATCGCCGTAACAAGCAGAAAAACCGGCACAAGCGGGTCAAGCCTGCTTCTTTTTTTGCTTTCTTCAGGCATTTTTCATTTCTCCCGACACGCGCTTTGCGATCACAGTCTCGACAACGAACAGCAGAATGCCGACGAGCGTAAGTATAACGGCAATAAACTGCGATGGCGTAAGGAAGCTCACAATGCTGCCGCCTCGATCATCGGTGCGGAAATATTCAATAAAAAACCGCCATATGCCGTAGACCGAAAGATACACGGCAAGACATTTGTTTTGTTTTTTTTCAACACGGAAGCACAGATACGCAAAAAGAAGCGCGAGGAATATCGCCTCATAAAGCTGCACCGGAACAACACGCGCGTCAAGGTACGCGTTATACACCGAGATCGGCGACTCGGTTATTCTTCCATAGCAGCAGCCCGCGAAAAGGCATCCGATACGTCCGAGACAATGTGCAATGCTGACCGACGCGGCGCAAACAGAAATGACCTCGCTCATGCGTGCGGTATTTTCCCTGTCTCGAAACAGAAAATGCCCCAACCCGAAATATACAGATAAAAACACCGCGGCACCGCCGATGAGCCCACCGTAAAATGTTGCGCCGGTGTATTTGGTGATTTCAAATTTACCGGTGTCGATGGCATTATATATTGCCTGAAACAGCACAGCAGAAGCATAGCCGAGAATAATTGACGCTACGCCGTCAGCAATGACAAAATTATTAAGACGGGCACTGAAACCGAGCCTGTCCGAAAAAATACGGAATGTCACCATTGCCGCAAGAATACCGGCGCAGAACATTATACCGTAGAGATCAACGCCGGGAATGATATCATTCGGATACATAGCAAAACCCTTTTATTGACTTCGGGGCTGTCGCGCTGATGCGCGGCAGCCCCTTTGGTCAGTTGTTATCTTACAACTTTTCGATTATTTTCTTTTGGTCACGACAAGTGCGGAACCGAGAACGGCAACCATAACGACTGCGCCATAGCCTACGAAGCTACCGCATCCGCTCTTACCGCCGGAAGCAGCAGTAGTTGCAGGGGCATCGGGAGCCTTGGTGGTGGGTGTGGTCTTGGGAGCATCGGTCACGGGCTCGGTCTTGGGAGCCTCAGTCACGGGCTCGGTCTTGGGAGCCTCGGTCGCGGGCTGCGTGGGAGCATCTGTCTCGATGATCTCGGAGGTCTCGGGATACTTGTAGTTGGCAAGCTCAACATCGGTAAGGAACTCCTGAACATACATGCCCATGAAGTTAAGTCTGGAGCTGTTGCCGCCGTCTACTCTGTTACCGCCGCTGGTCTCAAGATGATAGAACTCGATGGTGTGTGTGCCCTTGGTCAGCTCGTAGGTAATGTTGTATACATAACCGACCTGGAAGTACTTGGAGTTCACACCGTTAGCGGTGGTGATGTTGGTGTTCTTTACATCATCTACGCTGTACTCGTAGCTGTAATCTCTGAAAGTGAGCTGAGTATCGCTGATGTTGACCTGCTTCTTGTTCTGTCCGTCAACGGAGATGGAGAAGCCGCGGTCTTTGGCATCATTGTCAACATCCGCCTCTTTGATCTGGGCGCATCCGACTACGACGAACTCGTAAATGCCATCCTTCGGGATGTCAACGTTGTAAACGAATTTGGCGGGAGAACCGTTGGTATAGTTGTTCTGCCAGCATGCGGGATACTGCATAAGAACATATTCGTCCTTCTTGGAGATATCCACCACGAAGTTATCGTTGAAGAAATTTACAAAGGGGAAGCCCATCAAGGTGATGGTACGTTGACCGGTACCGGGAGCCTTGAAGTTCTCATCGCCGCCGTTTACATATGTATCATAAGCGATGAACTGAGCGTCGGTTCTTACAACGGGCAGAAAACCGGTGTAGATTTCCATAGCAGTCGCAAACTTAACATCAGCGGTGATATCCTCGGCAGGAGCCGCTTCGGTCGCGAATGTGGGAAGGCACATCGCTACCGCAAGGATAAGCACGATAGCAAGAGAGAGTATTTTTTTCATTAGAGTGTTCCTCCTGATTTTATGTAGTTTAATTTTACATCAAATCGTCGTAATTGTCAAGCGTCAAGCATTCTTTTTGACACAATGCACTAATTCGGACGTCCGAAAATGTGAAAAATGCCGAAAACAAAAAGTTTTATCAGTCTCTGTCGCGCTTGCCTCGGAAAGCAGCACAGCCTATTGAGGCAACAGCTGCCATAACAGCCGCAGGCAACGCCGACGATCCGCATCCGCCCTTCTCCGTCGGCGCCGATGTTGCTGGTGCCGTCTCGGGCGTCTTTTCCGTAGTCAGCGGCACCGCGGACGTTGCGGCAGGCACGGTAACAGGCTCGGTGACCGGTTCGGTAACCGGTTCTGTCGCGGGAACAGTCACCGGCTCAGTGGCAGCGGGTGTGGTCTCCTCCGGCGTAGTCGCGACAGGATCGCGCTTGACCGGCGACTCGGGACGTGTTCCGTCCTTGTCAAGAAGCACGAATTCACCCGTTTTGCCGTTCTGGTCATCAAGGTTGGACGAATAAATGATCGCATCACGAACGCCGTTGTCGTTAACATCATCGTTGCACTGGATGCCGAAGCCGATATGCGCGCCCGGCGTGCAGACAAGGTGCACGATCTCATCCGGTATTTTGATCGAAAACTCAATATTGTAGCCCTTGTCCGTTTTCACGACGGCGCATTTAGACAGACCGTAAAGCTCATCCATTGTTGCAAGTCCGCCCTTTTGAGGCAGCAACTCGTAAAGTGCACTGACCGTTGCGCCGACAGGATTGGAGATACGGAACATTCCGACCGAGAGATTTGCAAGATCGGAGTACATTCCGGTTTTCCCGCCGACGTATTTTTCAAGATCGGTAAGAATGAAGTTGAGCTCCACGCAATCGGTCTTGTAGTCCTTGAACGCATATGTAACGGGAGTGTAGTCCGTCACCTCGATAAAACCGTAAAGGCTCGTTTCATCCCACATGAGATAGCTCTCAAAGGATGTCGCCTTTCCTTCCGGATACGCAAAGGATTTATCCTCGTATGTACAGTTGTGAACATAGCTTACAACGCTCGGTGTGGTGAAGTAATCGATATCCCTTTCGCCGTCAACAACGGCTTTTCCGTAGTAGATATCAAATACTTTGCCCTTGTCCGGCGCGTCGTTTGCCGCCAGCACGCTGACGGCTGACAGTGCGGCAAGCATCAGCGCAAGAGCCGCCGCTGTCACCGCAGATAAGATTTTTTTCGTTTTCATTGTGATCGATATTCCTTTCTGTCGTTTTTATCAGCAGCCTGTTGCAGACAGGCGAACTGTCATTTTCGGAACAAGCACACCGTCTCAACGTGTCCGGTGCGCGGAAAAAGGTCGACCGGCTGCGCGTCGCCTACGGCATATCCGAGACGCGAAAGCTCCGCCGCATCGCGTGCAAGCGTGGCGGGATTACATGATATGTAAATTATCTTTTTTATGCCGGCACGGTCAAGAGATGCAAGAAGCTCCGCATCACACCCTCGGCGCGGCGGGTCGAGCACAACCACATCCGGCACAAAGCCCCCCGCAAAGAGCAGCTCGCCGGTGACTGCCGCCGAGTCTGCGCATATGAAGCGCGCGTTTTCTATCCCGTTGCGCGCGGCGTTACGGCGGGCACATTCCACAGCCTCTGGCACGATCTCAACGCCGCACAGCTCAGAACAGCAGGCAGACATCGAAAGACCTATCGTGCCGATACCGCAGTAAAGGTCAAGAAGCCGCAGCCTCTCACCGCCCAGCACCCCGGCGGCTGTCCGGCACAGCAGCTCCGCGGCATCGTGATTCACCTGATAAAACGCCGCCGGGGATATTTCCATCTCCATGCCGCAAAAAATATCGCGGAGAGCGGACTTGCCGCGCACTGTGCGGTATTCCCTGCCCGTTATCACATTTGTGTTTCCTCTGTTAACATTGATAAGCACCCCGCCGACAGACGGAAATTCAGCGCAGAGATCGGCTGCGATCGCCCCGGCTCCCGGCAGTTCACTGTCGTTTATTATGACCGTCACCTGAACCTCGCCGCTTCCGACGCCGAGCCGCAGGTAAAGATGCCGCAGAAGCCCTCTGCCCGTCGTTTCATCGTAAACAGTGAGCCCATCGCGCTCGGCGCGCCGGCAGAACCACACCGCAATGTCGCGGAATATTTCCGGATGAAGCGAACAGTCCTCATATCCCGCCACGCGGTGCGTACCTGATGCGTAAAACCCGGCGCGTATACCGTTTTTTGTCATAACAAAACGATACTGCGCCTTATTGCGACAGCCGCGCGTTTTGGGTTTTCCGTCCGCATCGCGTACACAAAGCACAGGGGATACCTTCACCGAGTCGAGTCCCGCCTTGCGGAACTCAGCCTCGACCGAGTCTCTTTTCAGTTTCAGCTCGCTTTCATATTTGAGGAATCTGTATGCGCAACCGCCGCAGCTCGCGGGAGCCGTGCAGAACGGCTCCGGTTCGCGCTCGGGCGATGCGGCGATCATCTCCTCAAGCCGCGCCACGCAATAGCTTTTTGCAGTTTTGATGATCCTGACGCGCACACGATCGCCGCTGACCGCTCCGGGCACAAAGACGACCATTCCGCTGTCCGGCTCGCCGTCAGAAACGCGCCCGACCCCGTAGCCAAGGTTCGATACCGCGCTTATGTCAAGCACGGTCATATCATTTTTACGCATCGACCGGTATCAGACATAAAATGTCTCGCCGTTGTCAAGGCAAAGACAGCCGAGCCTGCCGCCGCGCGCCGCGCCGCAGTCAAGCTCTATGTGACCATCACGGTGAACGATCCCGGTATTGCAGTCAAACTCTGCGCCGTCATGACGCTCGCCGCAGACCATTAACATTCCGGGAAAGGTCAGTACGGCACCTTCGGATGTGCGGAACGCATCATCGGGGTAGCTGTCAAGGTCGCGTCCATCCTTGTATCCGGCAATACCGGAGTGAACAAGAAGATAATCAACCTCACCGACGTGCACTGTATCATACGGTGCCATATCCGAAAGATAATCGAGCACGCCTTCCTTCATATCCGCATCAAGCGCGCGGAAGGCATCGAGCGCGACTCTGCCGCCGCTTGACGCCCAGCTGTTCATCTCCGCGATAAAGGTACTGTCCGGCGTTTCACCGCTTTCAAGCATACGCGTAAAGCCCGTAAGCATTTTTGAGGTCAGAGCGTCGCGGTCGCCCGCGACGGGCCAGATATTTTCACGGCACGAGAGGTCGCACAAAAGCTCCATGGGCTCGTCTCCCGTGTCGGAAATATCGCCGAGGATAAAAAGAACATCCTTTTTTCCGAATGATATCTTCTCAAGCATACGCAGAAAATCGGAATAGCACCCGTTAGGGCAAGACATTACATAGGTCATATGAATAAACACCTTTCTTGATTACAGGTCAGAGTACCTCGGCGGGACAGCCGGGGTCAACGGTGATGACAGCAGCATCCGGAACGATATCAAGCGCGAGGCGGCGAAGGATATCTGCCGCATGCCGCTCGGTATAGTAGTGCCCCGCGCCGATACAGCATATGCCGAGCACGCGGGCAAGGTCGAGCGTGTGATACTTGAATTCGCCGCCGATAACGGCGTCCGCGCCAAGCTCTGCGGCGCGTGTGACAAAGTCCGAACACGAACCGCTCACGACCGCTGCGCGGCGGATAGTTTTATCGGGGTAGGTCAGCAGAACACGCGGCGCCGAAAGCCGCATTTTGACTTCACCCGCAAGCGAACGTCCGCTCACGGCTGTAAAAAGAGTTCCGATCCTCCCCAGACCCTCCGCCTCGGGAATACCGAACGGTACGGTGCCGGTGGGGTCAAAAACGCCCAGAATATCACAGAGAACATCGTTCATGCCGCCTTTTGCGGCATCAAGACGGGCATGAAGAGACATTGCCGCGATACCGCGCGAAACAAGATATTCCCGCGCAAGGTACTGCGGGCTTCCCTCTTCCGGCTCACCGCCGTAAAGCATCGCATGATGCGTAAGGAGAATGTCTGCACCCGCATCGGCGGCGGCTTTTGCCGTGAATATGTTTGCATCAAGTGCCACAGCCACGCGGCGCACAGTCCGCGCAGGTTCCGGAATGAATGCCACACCGTCAAAATCCTCGCAGCCGGCAAGCGGCGGCACCGCAAGCTCAAGCGCCCGGCAGAATCCGTCAGCTCTCAACATGATATTCACGTCCTCCCTCCCGGCACAAATCGGCGGCAAGCGCGTCGTCGGCAGCGGCAGATATCTCATCCCCTCCGCGCCGTTTGCCCGCCGCGCTGACCGAAAGCTCGCGGCACAGACGCGCAATGTACCTGCGGCACAACTCGCCGCCGCGTGAAAGTATCATTGCCCCGGCAAGGAGCGACGAGTCGTCCGCTGTGCGGCGGCAGCCGTCATAGTGCGCACATATCAACTGGTATATCCTGTCCCCCTCATCGCCTACAAGCACCTCATCGTCAATACAAAAACCGCCGTCAAGCAAAAAACGGCGCAGGGCTGCCTGTCGCGTCATGGGCTGAAGGACAAGACGTATATTTTCATTTTTAATATATTCGGAACCGCCGAGAATGCGTGCGATAAGCTCGCCGCCCATTCCGAGAACAAAAATATCCTCGGGGCGGAAAGCCTCAACGCCGTCAAGACCGTCGGCAAGCCGGAGGGTTATCCGGTCGCCGAGCCCCGCAGCGGCAACATTGGCTGCGGCTCGTTCGAGCGGACCGCGATTTATATCGGTAGCCAACGCCCCCGCCGATACGCCGCGCTCAAGCAGATACACGGGAAGATACGCGTGATCGGTCCCGACATCGGCAATAAATTTACCCTGCCGCGCATATCCGGCGGCGGCAATAAGCCGCGCGCCGGGTGATCTTACGGTCATATGCGCCTGTCAGTCCTTTTTTGCGGCTTTTGCGGCAAGGAATTCGTTGATCTTTGCCACAAGAGCATCGGCATCGGTACCGTGAACGGCACAGGCTTCCTCAATGGTCTCGCCGCGTGAAGCGGGGCAGCCGAGGCAGTGCATGCCGATGGCAAAGAAAAACTCTGCTGTGTCAACATTGTAGTCAAGTACGTCTCCGATAACGGTTTGCTTTGTTACAGTCATTTTAAATTATTCCTTTCAATAAATGTAACCTGATTTGTAATCTTATTATACCCAATAACAAGGGCAAAGTCAATAGGACACGAAAAGTTTGCATCATCAAAAGAGGAGTTGCCGCGCCGTGGGGCGGCAGCTTCTGCCTTATGATGAGGCTCTGTCTTTTCCGGCAGCCGCAGCAGCGGCGGGTACTGCCGCGAGAGCCGTGACCCCCGCAGCGGCAAAAAGCCCAAACCTTATCCACGGACCGGCAATAACAGAAGCCATACCGGCATCGTCCGTTCCGGCCCCGAGCGTAAAGCGGATGAACATATAGTCGGTAAGCATCGTCAGACGCCGAAGAAGCGGCGATGAGACCGCCGCAGCAAAGCACCCGATCATATACGCCGCACACCATGCGCGGGATCTTCTCACCGCCGTGATAACGGCAAACACCGCCGCCGCAAGCACAACCAAAACCGCACATATCAGCGGTACGGCAAGCTTAATACCGTCCGTGCCAGATCCCCAGTCAACCGCAAGACCGCCGCCGCTCACGGATATCCTTTTCAAGCTGTATTTCAATGATTCAAGCAGTATGCGAAGATGATACACCGCAGCCGCGGCAAAGCATACAGCCGATATGACTGAAAATACAACGTTCTTTTTGGCGGCATTCATCCGGGTCATTCATACGTCCTCCGATCTCCGACTTTTGTGCTCTATCCCGCCTGCGCGCCGGGAACGCGCTCCCGGCAGTTCTTTATGCACATTATACACAATATTTTTCCGCGCGTCAACACACAGAGTCAGCAAAGGAACGGAATTTTAAAATGCCGGCGGGACAAATCACAGAAATTTTTCATTTACCTATTGCAAAGACACGGCATTTTATGGTATACTATAATGAACGATAACGACTTATCGAATAATTCGGAGTATTGATCTAACATGATAGTTGCACTTGAAGAAGCAAAATACAAGCTCGTGTCCCTCCGTCCCGTGCTCAAGGAGCTGGGCTCGGCACTGCGCGTAGATGAGCTGCGCGAGAAAGCGGAGGAGCTTGAAAAGGAAACGCTTGAGCCGGATTTCTGGAGCAATCAGGAGCGTTCGTCCAAGATCCTTCAGACAATAAAGCAGTCAAAGGACACCGTATCCGAGTACGAAGCACTCTGTGCGCGCCTTGAGGATGCCATCACACTCGCCGAAATGGCAATAGAAGAAAATGACGAAAGTTCGGTGCCCGAGGTCCAGGCGGAGCTTGAAGCGATAATGAAGCAGGAGGAGCATGAACGCACCTCTATCCTTCTTTCCGGCGAATACGACCACAACAACGCCATAGTATCCTTCCATCCCGGCGCCGGTGGCACCGAGGCTCAGGACTGGGCGCTCATGCTTTACCGCATGATAACCCGTTGGGCTGAGCAGAACGGCTACAAGGTCAAGCTCACCGACTGGCTGGACGGCGAGGAAGCCGGCATCAAGAGCGCTACGATCTTCGTTGAGGGTCCCAATGCATACGGATATCTCAAGAGCGAGAACGGCGTTCACCGTCTTGTGCGCGTTTCCCCCTTTGATGCCGCCGGCAGACGGCAGACCTCGTTTGCATCGATCGAGGTAATGCCGGAGTTCGACAAGCTCGACGAGGTCGTTGTACGCGATGAGGACTATGACTTTATTCCCTTTCATTCAAGCGGCGCGGGCGGTCAGAACGTAAACAAGGTCAGCTCGGCTGTGCGCATCGTACACAAGCCCACAGGCATCGTTGTCACCTGCCAGACAGAGCGTTCACAGCTTCAGAACAAGGAAACAGCTATGAAAATGCTCAAATCCAAACTCATGGAGATAAAGATCCGCGAGCGTCTTGACACGATCGCCGAGATACAGGGCAACAAGACCAATATCGAATGGGGCTCGCAAATACGCTCGTATGTGTTTATGCCCTACACGCTCGTCAAAGACAACCGCACCGGCTACGAAACCGGCAATATAAACGCAGTCATGGACGGCGCACTTGACGGCTTCATGAACGCATACCTCAAGTATATCTCGAAACAGGAAAACAACTGACGCGCCCGCCCTGCGGAGCAAAGATAAAACGAAAGGATAACATCGGCATGAGACAACCCGCTAACACGGCAAATCCCAAAAGAATAAGAAAGCGGCTGCGCCGCGCATTCAGACTGTCGGTCGCCGCCGCTGCGGTGATCTCCATTTTCAAGCTCTGTGCATATGCAGAGGAACAGCGGCGCGATCTGATACGCCGCGAACGCCGCCGTTCGGCGTCTATAACGCTGCTTTTCAGCATTACCGCACTTGCTGCGCTCTTTGCGGCATTCGCCTCGGCTCTTACCGAAATAAAAAAGAAAAACGGCGGATATGCCATTGATCTTTTTGACCGCGACGAATATGACATTGTTTCTCCCGATGAGGAGGACGAGCTTGAAAGCATTATGCACGGCGAACTCGGAAACGACGAAGAAGATTCCGCCACGTCCTCGACAGTGAGCGCTCACATCCCCGTGGATGACGAAGCCACTGTGGAAAATTACCGATAACAGAATAAACATGGGGCTGCCGCAAAATGCGGCAGCCCCATAAAAAATGCCGGCACCTGTTCCGGCATTTTTCTTTACGCAACCGCAGGTTGACAAAGATTCCATCAAAAATTGCTTGATTTGTCAAGCGCGGTGTGGTATCATATATTCAGCGTAATGAATAAACTGATACTGTAATGAAAATACTTATATAAGTGCGGAAAACGGCATTGTACGATGCCGTAATACACACTTCCGCGCTTCCGCCGACGGACGGGAAAGGCAAACGGTACATCAATGACAATAGGTGAAAAAATAACGCATCTGCGCATTGCCAACAAAATATCACAAGAACAGCTTGCCGAAAAACTCGGTGTGTCGCGTCAATCGGTCTCAAAGTGGGAGATGGACCAATCGCTCCCGCATATCGACAAGGTCCTGCAGATCTGCGAGCTTTTTTCGCTGAGCGCGGATGAGCTTCTGCACGATGATGTGGTGATCCACCGCGACAGTGCCGGCAGCGCGCCGGAGACTGCAATCATGTCTCCCGGAAAAAACAAATATTTCGGCACCGACGGCTTTCGCGGCGAGGCAAATGTAACGCTGACCTCAGCACACGCATACAAGGTGGGAAGATTTCTCGGCTGGTACTACGCTTCCCCGCTTTCCGGCTGCCGCAAGCCGGGATACCGTCCGCGCATAGTCATAGGCAAGGACACCCGCCGCTCAAGCTATATGCTCGAATACTCTCTCGTTGCCGGGATCACTGCATCGGGCGCAGACGCTTATATGCTTCACGTTACCACGACCCCGAGCGTGTCTTATGTAACAAAGCAGGATGAGTTCGACTGCGGCGTAATGATATCGGCGTCACACAATCCATACTATGACAACGGAATAAAGCTGGTCAATCGCTACGGTGAAAAGATCGATGACGCTGCAGCGTCCCTCATAGAAGCATACATTGACGGCGACATGGCGCGGCTCGGTATCGCGGGAGATGATCTTCCCCTTGCCAGACGCGAAAAGGTCGGCTGTATTGTTGACTACGTTGCGGGAAGAAACAGATACGTGGGCTACCTCATATCGGTTGCCTCGCACTCTTACCGGACTCTCAAGGTCGGTCTCGACTGCGCCAACGGCGCGTCATGGATGATAGCCAAAGCTGTTTTTGATGCGCTCGGAGCTCAGACATATGTGATAGGGGCATCCCCCGACGGCACCAACATCAACCATGACTGCGGCTCGACACACATTGATACGCTGCGGGCGTTCGTGCGCGAAAATCATCTCGATGTCGGCTTTGCCTTCGACGGTGATGCCGACAGATGCATAGCCGTTGACGAAAAAGGAAATGAAATAAGCGGCGATCATATCATATATATCCTTGCCAAGCGGCTCAAAGAACGCGGAAATCTCGATTTCAACACCGTTGTGGCAACGGTCATGTCAAACAGCGGACTTATATCGGCTCTTGAAGCCGAAGGCATTCACTGCGCCGTAACCGCCGTAGGCGACCGCTTTGTTTACGAATGTATGCAGCAGAACGGCTATCGTCTCGGAGGCGAGCAATCGGGACATATCATTCTTCAGAAATATGCCACAACAGGCGACGGCATTCTGACGGCTATAATGATAACCGAGGAGATGCTCGACAACAAGACCACGCTTTCAAAGCTCGCAAAACCGGTAAAGCTGTATCCTCAGCTGAGCCGAAGCATAAAGGTGACATCCAAACCCGCCGTCACCGCCGATGAGGAAGTAAAGAAAAAGCTTGCGGAGATAAACGACGCAATAGGCGGACGCGGACGCGTTCTTTTGCGCGAATCCGGCACCGAACCGGTGATACGCATAATGATAGAATGCGAAAACGCTGCCGACTGTGAGACATACGCAGGCAAGCTTGCCGCAGTTATAAAGAAACGGGGGTACTGCTGTGACTGACAAAATTCGGATATACGATCTTTTTGCCTCGATACCGCCGCAGTTCCGCGCGCTTTTTGACGGCGCGGAATATCCGTGGGAGATCCTCGGTAGGATATCGGACTTCACCGCCTCGCTTACCGGCAGCGGCATCGACGGATATACCCTGCTCTGCCCCGGCGTTCTCGTGGGCAATGATGTGAAGATCGCAGCCACGGCAACTATCGAAGGGACCGCCGTTATCGGTCACGGCTGCGTGCTGCGTCCCGGTGCATACCTGCGCGGCGGAGTGCTTGCCGCCGACGGGTGTGTGATAGGAAACTCCACAGAGCTGAAAAACTGCGTGCTCATGGACCGCGTACAGGTGCCGCACTACAACTATGTGGGCGATTCGGTGCTCGGTCTCGGTGCGCACATGGGCGCGGGAGCGGTATGCTCAAATCTCAAGACGGACGGAAAAAACGTGGTCGTACGCGGCAGAAGGTCATATGACACAGGCAGGCGCAAGGTCGGCGCATTTCTCGGCGACGGCGCCGATATCGGGTGCGGCTGTGTGCTCAGCCCCGGAACGGTCATAGGCGCGGGGACGTCGGTCTATCCGCTGACACATCTGCGCGGCGTGATACCCGAAGGGTGCATCGTCAAAGCCGCCGACAAAACAGTAACACGAAGATAACGTCCGGAATATCGGGGCTGTCGGAAACTTACAGCTTCCGACAGCAGCATTTTTATCTTTGTTCAATCCATATTTTATATTAAAATACTATATTTATCAAGGAGTGGTTTTAAAATGTGCGGAATAATAGGATATACAGGAAAAAAACAAGCGGCAAAAATACTGCTTGACGGTCTTTGTGCGCTTGAATACCGCGGATATGACTCTGCCGGCATCACCGTAATGACCGATGACGGCGCGCGGACAGTAAAACGCGCGGGACGTGTAGCCGAACTCATGGGAGCGGTCGATGCGCTCGGAGGCATCAGCGGCACCTGCGGGATCGGTCACACACGCTGGGCAACGCACGGAAAGCCGAGCGAAGCCAACGCGCACCCGCACTCATCAGGCAGTCTCGTGCTCGTTCATAACGGTATCATTGAAAACTATCTCGAACTGCGCAACGAGCTGATCACCCGGGGGTACGTTTTTGAAAGCGACACCGACACGGAATGCGCCGCCCATCTCATCGACCTCTGTTACCGCAAAAGCGGCGACCCGATAGCCGCCATGCGCAGCGCGGCTTCAAGGCTCGTCGGGTCATACGCCTTCGGGATCATTTTCCGCGACCGCCCGGATGAAATATACGCGATGCGCCGTGACAGCCCGCTGATAGTCGCCCACACCGCAGACGGCTCGTATATCGCCTCGGATATTCCCGCTCTTCTGCCTCACACATCCAGACTCATCCGCCTCGGAGAAGGAGAAATGGCGCGTCTTTCGGCTGACGGTACGGATTTTTTCTCGGCTGACGGCTCCCGCATTCAAAAAAACGCCGACACGGTAGACTGGACTCCCGATGCCGCAGACAAAGAGGGCTACGAGCATTTTATGCTCAAGGAGATATGCGAGCAGCCCGAGGTCATACGCCGTGCAGCCGTACGGCGCATCGGGGACGACGGTCTTCCCGACCTTTCAGCCGACGGTATCGATGATACTCTTCTCCTCTCTGCCGACAGTCTTTCGATCATCGGCTGCGGGTCGGCAATGCACGCCGGACTTATAGGACGCATCCTTGCGGAACGGCTGGCGGGCATCCCCGTAACCGTTGACCTCGCCTCGGAATACCGTTACACACCGCCCGTTACCGCCGGACACACTCTGGTCATTCCGATATCGCAGTCGGGCGAAACCTCCGACACGCTTCAGGCGCTAAGACTTGCAGGCAGGAACGGTCTCACATCAATAGGCATAATAAATGTCATCGGCTCTGCAATAGCCCGCGAATCCGACGCTGTGATGTATACCGGCGCGGGTCCCGAGATCGCCGTGGCGACCACAAAGGGATATGCCTCTCAGGTGACGGCGCTCACTATGCTCGCGCTGAAGCTCGGATGTCTCCGCGGCAGAACGGAAAGCTCCGAGGCACGCCGGCTTTGCCGTGAAATGTCCGACACATTGCCGCAAAATATTGCCGGTATCATTACCCGGCGCGATGAGATACGCGGGCTGGCAAAAAAAATATATACCCGAAACGATCTGTTTTATATCGGCAGGGGGCAGGATTTTGCCGCCGCTGCGGAATGCTCGCTCAAACTGAAGGAAATATCCTATGTCCACAGTGAAGCATACGCGGCGGGAGAACTGAAACACGGAACGCTGTCTCTCGTGACAGACGGCACCCCCGTCATAGCCATAGCGACAGACCCGCACTACTACGACAAGATGACCGGAAATATACGGGAGGTCAGGAGCCGCGGCGGTTATGTCATACTCGTTTCCGCGCCCGACTTCGCCTCGCCCGAAGAATATGCCGATGATGTTTTTGTGCTTCCGGCTGTTTCTCCGGTAATCTCGGCACTTGAGAGCGTTGTTTTTTCACAGCTGCTCGCCTATGAGGTCGCAGTGCTGCGTGGATGCGATGTAGACCACCCGCGCAATCTTGCCAAGTCCGTAACCGTGGAGTGATACGCACGCTTCACGGGCGCGGGACGGCGGTGTTCAAAAATACATTTGAGTTTTTGAACACCGCCGTTTCTTTTAATTTTACGGTCATTTATCCGCACTTGACAAACCCGATTTCATATGATAATATATATCTATATTAGATATAGCTAACCGCAGACCGGTCGGCTTTACCGAGCTTGCCGCGCAAAGCGCGGAGTTTAACGGAGGATAAATGAAAAGAATTCTCAAAACGGCAGTGTGTCAGGCACTTGCGGTGCTGCTGGTGCTTCCCGCCTTTTTGGGCGGATGCGGACTTTTTTCCGACAGCACGGTATACGCCAAGGTATCGGATGGCAACGTGTCCTCCTCGGGGTTCGTATATTCGCTCTACGAAAACGGCGAGGCGGAGATCACCGGGCTCAATACCGACGGTACGTTTCCCAATCTTTCGGGCGGAAAGGAAAGCAGCTCCGGAACCGAGTGTCACCTCATCATTCCGGACACCGTTGACTCACACCCCGTGACTTCAATAGGGACGGATGCTTTCCGCGAAAATGTTTCTCTTATATACCTGACGCTCGGCGCGAACGTAAAAAAGATCGGACGCGGAGCGTTTGAGAGCTGTCCCGCGCTTATCTGCATCGACGGCGGAGCGGCGCTTACGGAGATCGGCGATTCCGCTTTTGCCTACTGTCTGTCGCTCTGCCGCATTGATGCGCTTCCCGCGCTCAGAACGATCGACTCCGCCGCTTTCTTCGGATGCACCGCGCTTTCCCGGCTGCCATTGGCGGACAGGCTCGTGTCTGTCGGCTCTCAGGCGTTTTTCGGTTGCTCGCTCATTGCCGAGATAGCACTCCCCGAGTCGTGTACGTCTCTCGGTCAGTCGGCGTTTGCGGAATGCACCTCTCTCACATCGGCGGCACTCGGCGGGGTATACGAAATACCCGACAACTGCTTTTCGGGCTGCGAGTCTCTTGTAAATGTGAAGTTCAACAAAAAAACCGCCTCGCTCGGCGCATCCGTATTTCGCGGTTGCACGCGTCTTGCGTCACTTGAGCTGCCGCGCAGCGTTGCAAGCATCGGCTGCCGCGCATTTGAAGGCACGCCGTGGCTCGAAGATAGCCGCGAGGAATTTCTCGTCGTCGGAAACGGAATTCTTGTGCGCTATAACGGGACCGATGTGAATGTGGAGATCCCGCGCGGAGTAAAAGTGATAGCCGACGCTTTCAGCGGCAACGAGACGATACGCAGTGTAACGATAGGCGGCAGCGTTAAAAAGATCGGCGACTACGCATTCGGCGGATGCACAGCCCTCGGGCGCGCGGTCATCGGCGGCAGCGTCGGTGAGATCGGCGAGGGTGCATTCGGCGGATGCAGCACGCTTTCGGTGCTCTATCTGCCCGGCAGCCTCAGTTCTGTCGGAAAAAGCGCGTTCGGCGGATGTCCGAATCTTACATCAGTCAATTTCGGCGGTTCTGCCGGCAAATGGGGAAAAATCAGCATCGCCGACGGCAACAAGGCGCTCGGCAATGTTGTATACGGCTCAAAACCCTGACGATCGCCCGAAAGGAAATAACCATGCGTAAATCAACTGTTTTCTTACTTATCTGCGCTATGCTCGCAGCCTTGCTTGCGGGGTGCGGCGGAAGCACTCCCGAGATTCACACCGTGCGCGAATACGCGGATGATGAAACGCTGCACTTCGGCAACTACAGCTATATGAAGTACATCGACGGCACCGTGGCGGTAACGGGATATGACGGAGATGCCGCCACGCTTAACATTCCTGCGGTAATAAACGGCGCACAGGTGACGGGTATCGGCGACGCCGCGTTCGCCGAAAACACATCGCTCGTGTCGGTGGTCCTGCCATCCGGCATCGAATCTGTCGGCGACTACGCCTTTATAAACTGCACCGCCCTTTCATCGCTTGCGATCGGCAAAAAGCTGTACTCGGTCGGTTCCTCGGCATTCGTCGGGACCCCGTGGCTTGCAGCGCTTACCGATGATTTCGTGGTAATTGGCGACGGAGTGCTGATAAAATATCAGGGCAGCGGCGCGGCGGTCACCGTACCGGAAGGCATAAAGCATATATCCGACGCCTTCAGTATGAATTCCGATATCGTGAGCATAGACCTTCCGGATTCTCTGCTCACAATAGGTGTCAGCGCGTTTTCATTCTGCTCCGAGTTGCGTATCGTCCGGTTCGGCAGCAACCTGAGGTCGATCAGCAACGCCTCATTCGACAGCTGTGAAAAACTCACGTCGCTCAACTTCCCCGACAGCCTTGAATCAATCGGGAGCTACGCCTTCCGCGACTGCTTTTTCATATCCGACATAAACTTCGGCGCATCGCTGCGGCGGATAGGCGAATATGCTTTCTCCGGCGATATGCGCATAAAGGTCATCACACTGCCTGCGACCGCAGAGGTGATAGAAAGCTATGCCTTTCGCGACTGCTATTCCCTCTCGCTTGTATTTTACGGCGGGACCGAGGAACAGTTTGAGGCTATCGAATGTAATTCCAGCAACTACATAATGACAGAAGCGGAACGCTACTGCAATTATCGCGGAGGCGGAAATGCGTCATAAAAAAAGTATTACAGCCGCCATCGTATCGGCAGCTGCGCTCATTCTTTCGGCAGTCGCGCTGACACTTATATACGGCTACGAAAAATACCTTCCCTTCATGCTTGCCGCGATCGCGTTGGCGCTGCCGGGCGTTATAAACATTATTCTTATAGCGGCGTGCAGGGGTATCCCCATACGCGAACCCCGCGCCGCCGGGACAGCGGACACAAGCCGCGTCAGACGCATCACGCGCCGCATATGCCGTGCATTTGCGCGCGCCGCACGCAGCTTGGCAAGAGCCGTCAACCGCACGCGCACCGCCGCCGCTGCGATACTGATAATCCTGTCGCTTGCCACGGGAATCATCCTTTTTGCGGTCTATTTCGGGCGCGTCACATCTGTATTCAAACTCACATACCTCTCGCCCGTTATTCTCGCTGCACTTTTTGTGATCTTTATCGGACTTGAAAAATGGTGCCGACATTGCACCTGCGGCGACGATCCGTACTTCGCCGCTGTACTCGGGAATCTGCGTTCCACCCTTGCAGCCGGGCAGCTTTCAATGGCACTCTGCGCTGTCGGAAGCGTGCTGAAGCTGCTGGGGATATATGATATTCAGCGTCCGCTTACAGTGACCCTTGCCGTGATATTCGGGTATATGACCGCATTTATCCTCCTGTCGCTCACAGTTGTGCTCGTGCGCCGCGAATTTGCAACGGCACCCGACCTCTCGGTGCCGATGCCCTTTACCGGCACAGGCTCGCGCGATATGAGCCTGCTCGGTTATCTTGAAAAAAACACGGGAATAACCATGCGCTCGCTCTGGAGTCTGCGGCTTGTCAAGCAGATTATCCCCTACACCGCACTGCTGGCTCTTCTGCTTTTCTGGACCTGTACGGGACTGATACAGATAGAAAGCGGCAGCGAGGGTGCGGTATACCGCTTCGGAAAGCTGCGCTCCGAAACGCTCAAACCGGGAATACACCTTACCCTCCCATGGCCGTTTGACCGCGTTGAAACCTACAGCACCGAGAGCGTGAACCGCATGACCGTGGGATACATTTCATCCGAGGACAGCGACAACATCTGGACTGCCGGGCACGGCAGCAGCGAATACAAGCTTCTTCTCGGCGGCGGTAACGAGCTGGTTTCTATAAATCTCAGGATAGAATACAAGATCGGCGACCTGCATCGCTATCTTTCGTCAAGTTCCTCTCCGGAGAGCATACTGCGCGCACTGGCATATGAGGCAGTCACATCGCGAACGATAAATACCGACCTCACTTCACTGCTCTCGGCAGACCGTACGGAATTTGCCGCAAGCTTTGCAGACGATCTTGCGGGACGCATGGAAAGCTACGACCTCGGGCTTGACGTTGTAAGCGTTGTGCTTGAAAGCATTCACCCGCCCGTTGAGATAGCATCGGTCTATCAGGAGATCGTAAGCGCCGGCATACGTGCCGAGCAGTATATTCTGGATGCGGAGGCTGCGGCTGCTGTATCACGCGCCAATGCCGAAAAGAGCCGCGACACGGCAATTAATTCCGCCAATGCGGAAAAAAGCACTGCTGTCGCCGCCGCAAAGTCAGAGGTCGCGGGATTTTTAGCTTCGGTAGGAGCGGATAAAGCATTCCCCGATGCCTATCGGTACCGTAAATACCTCGATGCCGTAGGCAAAGCATACGGCGGAGCGCGTCTCGTCATTGTCGGCGACGGCATTGACTCGTCCAAAATTTATTTCGGAAGCGTTTCGCTGACAAAATAAAAAGGCAACAGGTCCGAAAACAAAATCAATCAAGACCTGCGGATATGCTGTTTTCAAGCACCGTTTGTGCCTCCGGGATAAAGCATCACAGTCCCGATCTTCTTTATTAAGTAAAGAAAACCGGCACAAATGCAAAGAAAGGAATGGCAATAATAATGAAAAAGAATAGAGAAAAAATGGCTGCGCCCTCCGATATTACCGAAGAAAGTGAAAAAAAGGTCAAAAGCACGGGCAGTCTCCGTGCTGTAAAGATAATAATTGCGCTGGCGCTTATAGTAGTCCTCGGTTATTTCGGATTCACCTGCGAGGTGCGCGAGGGCAGCTGCGCGGTCATTTTGCGCCTTGGCGCCGTCAGACGCGAAGTCACAGAAGCCGGACTTTACCTCAAGCTCCCGTGGCCGTTTGAAACTGTGGTCAAATACGACAGCCGCCTGCAATATCTTGAATCCGACCATCTCGAAACGACCACCGAGGACAAGCGAAACGTGATAATACAATCCTATGCCGTGTGGAAGATAAGCGATCCGCTGCTTTACCACAACAGCGTGGGTACGCGCGGAGTCGCCGGGTCATATATAAAAGATCAGGTATTCAGTGCAACAAACAGCGTCATGGGCGGGTACAAACTCACGGGTCTTGTCTCCCTTGACCGCGAGGAGCTGAAGATCGAAAAAATACAGTCCGAAATATTCGAGCGCGTGCGTAAAAGCTGCCGCGACAATTACGGAATCGAGATAAGCGACGTCAGCATACTGCGCCTTTCACTTCCGGACACCAACCTTGAAAGCGTTTTTGACCAGATGCGCGCGGACCGCCAGAAGGATATCGACACCATCATTGCCAACGCGCAGCGTGATGCCAACGCAATAATTTCCGCCGCCGACGCCGATGCCGCCGCAATAATCGCCGACGGCACTACGGCAGCCGCCGAGATAAAAGCCCAGACCGAGACCGAGGTGGCGCGCATATACGCCGAAGCTCAGGCGGCAAACATTGAGCTCTACCGCTTTCTGCGCGAGCTTGACACCGTTATCTCGTCCGTCGGCGAAAGCACCGTTCTTGTTGTCAAGGCAGATTCTTACCCTTTCAACGTTCTGACCTCATACAGTGAATATCTGGACGGCGGCGACGAGGGGAACGCTACCGTTATAAAAGACCTCTCATACATACTCACCAAGCTTCCGGAAAAAGACCGCACCGATCTCATCGCCGCAATATCCGAGCTTATCGCAAATGCGGGGGGCGCGGTCAATGGCTAAAACAAAAAAATCGTCGCTTTTTGCCGAAATACTCGGCTCGGTGACGAAGTACTTTCTCATTCTCGTCGCCGCGGTCCTGCTGCTCATCGCTTTTTCCGGCGTAAGGGTGATACCCAGCGGCAATGTTGCCGTGATCCTGCGCTTCGGAAAACTGGTCGGCGACACATACACAGATCAGGTACACGAAGCGGGGCTGCTTTTTGCCTTCCCGTACATAATCGATGAGGTAATAACCATTCCAACGGGGAACGTAATAGAACAGACCGTCTCCACCCACTACACCTCCGGCAGCATGACGACGCTCCGTCAGAACGGATATGTCATAACGGCGGACAGAAATATTGCCGTAGTGAGCGCATCGGTCAAATATGTTATCTCCGACCCTGTGGCATACGCACTGAATGCCGCCGACGTTTCAAAGCTGATCGACGCCTCGGTAAGCTCCGCCATGGTAAACAAGGCGGCAGGCATGGCGGTAGACGAGCTGCTGACATCCGGCAAGGATGAATTTGCTCATGCAGTCCAGAAAGCGGCGCAAAGCAAGCTCGACCGCGCCGGAGTCGGCGTAACGATAGGCACGATAGAGCTTACCGATGTCGGAATGCCGGCTGAGGTGCGTTCAACTTACGATGAGGTGAACTCGGCGACAGTTCGCGCCGCGACCATGCTGGAGGAAGCCAAAAAATACCGCGAAACACTTATTCCGCAAGCCGAAGCGACCGCAAACAAGCTGAAAAACGATGCAAATTCGGAATATTCGGCATCGGTGGCAGCAGCCAACACATCGCTTTCCGAATTTTACGGTGTGCTCGATGAATACCGCCAAAGTCCGGAGCTCGTAAAGATCCGCATCTACAATGCCAAGCTTACCGAGGCGATAGGAAAGATCGGGACCGTGCGCGTGGTACAGGACGGCGAAACGCGGATATTCATCCCGGGAAATTAAGGTGACGGCATGGAAAACATTGATAATATGGCAGAACGCAGCCTTGAGGCTCTCTCGCGCGACAATCTGACCGACAGCGGCAAGCGCCGCCTGAGACTCGAAATAATATGCGGTGCGATAGCACTTTCCTGTCTGGCTGTTGGACTGATCTATTCTGCGGTCTTTCCGGGACGCAAAACGATCCCCGCTCTTATCTACACCATCGGCTTTCTCATCGAAGCGATCCCGATATTTGTTGCATCGATAAAAGGGATCGCCACTAAAAGCATGACGAATGCAATGGAGATCCTCGTTGCCATTGCGATCGTCGCCTGTTATTTTACGGGAGATCTGATTCTTGCCGTTCTGATACCGCTGATACTCAATATCGCGCATTTTCTCGAAGAACGCAGTATAATGGGCGGCCGTGACGTTATTGACGGTCTGAAGCGTATGCAGCAAAGCACGGCTATCCTGCTTGACGGCAGTACAGAACGCACGGTCGATGTAAAAACGCTTAAGATCGGGCAGCACATCGTTGTGCGCCCCGGCGCCGGCATTCCCATAGACGGAACAGTAGTGTCGGGTTCAAGCCACATAGACCAGAAGTCGCTTACCGGTGAACCGCTTCCCTTTCATGCCAAGGAAGGCGACAGCGTATATGCGGGAACAGTAAATCTCGACGGCAGACTTGTGGTCGAAGTCAAAAAAGAATTCGTTGACACCTCATTTTCTCAGATACTTTCGCTGCTTGAAAAATCCGAAACGATATCTCTTCCCGAATCGCGCCTGATAGACAGATTCATGATGTACTATATTCCTTTTGTTCTGTCGGTAGCTGCCGCAGTTGCGCTCATCACACGCGATGCGGGAAAAGCGATAGCGATCCTGGTCGTATCATGCCCCTGCGGACAGATGCTTGTAAGCTCTGCGCCGATGATAGCTGCGCTCTCAGCCGCAACAAAACGCGGTATCCTGATAAAAAACTCAAAATTCATAGAGGAAATGACCGAAACCGATACCGTTGTTTTCGACAAAACCGGAACGGTCACTAAGGGCGAGCTTTCCCTGACCGCCGCAGCACCCTGTGACGGCATTACACGCGATGAGCTGATAGGGGCTGCCGCTTCGGTCGCAATGGCATCGACGCATCCCGTATCACGCGCGCTGACGGCGGCTGCAGCCGACACCGCATTCCGGCGTGACCTTAACATAAGAGAAATATCCGGCATGGGCGTGGAAGGAATATCTCCCGATAAAAGCGTGACCGTTCGCTTCGGAAAACGCGAATGGATAGCAGGATACTGTACCGTGCCGGATGATGACATCGCGCATTCGGGCGGAAGCGTAAGCTTTGTTGAGGTCAACGGCAGATATTTCGGCTGTCTCTGCTTTGACGACACCGTGCGTGAAAATGCGGCGGAAAGCATAGCCGCCCTCCGTTCTGTCGGTATCAGCGAGACCGTAATGCTCACGGGAGACCGCCAAGCCCCCGCAAGGGCGATATGCGACGCCGTAGGTATAGACACGCTGCACGCCGAGCTTCTCCCCGAGGACAAATACCGTTATATGCGCGAGCTCAGGCGCGATCACCGCGTGCTTGCCGTAGGCGACGGAATAAACGATGCACTTGCACTGCGCGAGGCTGACATCGGAGTCGCTATGGGAGCCATGGGGTCGGATCTTGCGATTCAATCGGCTGATATTGCACTTATGAACAACAACCTTGAAAACATACCGTTTGCAATCAGGCTCGCAGGCCGCACACGACGCATCATATATCAGAATCTCGCGCTGTCAATAGGGATCAGCGCATGCATGATAGGTCTTTCGGCATTCGGCGTTATCAGCGCGCTTGCCGGATCAATACTACATAACTGCGGAGCATTTGCGGTACTGATAAACAGTTCACGAATACTGAAAACAAAATAATGGTCTGCCGCGCTAACGCGCGGCAGACCGTGCCGTCTTCCCAACAAGTCGGACAAAAAGCTTTCGTCACTTTGACGATAAACGTTTTGTTCACAATACGCGAATGGTGGTGTTAAAAAACTCAAGTTGAGTTTTTTTACACCGCCAACGACATTTGTCCCGGCGGCTGAACACCGCCGTTTTGCCGCCAATAAAACCGAAAAAAGTACATAGCGGGCAAAAACGACCAAGATCGCATCAAAAATGCCGGTCCCCTGACCGGCATTTTTCCCGGGGCTGTTAAAAACATCGAATTTTTAACAGCCCCATTCTTTTTTTGCAGTCAAAGGCTGCGGTGCGGTATCAAAGACCGCGTTTGATATAAGAGGTATGAAGCACCTCGTGTGCTTTGTGGCTGTTCGGCTTACCGAAGTACTCATCGTACAGCTTCATGACAGCAGCGTTCTTCTGAGACTCGCGGATGTCGCAATTACGGTCATCCTCGTAAAGCACAGCGGCACGGAGCGCACGCAGGTCAACGTTGTTTCTGACCGATGCGGGCTGATAGGGCTGTCCGCCGCCGTTGACGCATCCGCCGGGGCACGCCATTATCTCGATGAACTGAACATCGACCTTGCCTGCCTTGATATCGTCAAGCAGCGCCTTGGCATTCTTCGTGCCGGAGGCGACCGCAACATTCACCGCAGTGTCGCCTACATTGTAGGTCGCAAGGCGATAGCCTTCATCGCTGCCGTGACGTCTGATTTCGGGAGTCTCAAGCGGCTTTTCAAGCGGCTTGCCGAGAATTATCTCGGCTGCATAACGGAGAGCAGCCTCCATAACGCCGCCGGTCGCGCCGAAGATCGCTCCCGCGCCGGAACCGACATCGAAGGGCTGATCGAACTTTTCATCCTCAAGCTCGCGGAACTTGATGCCAGCCTTCTCAATCATTCTGCCGACTTCACGGGTGGTGATAGCAACATCAACATCCGGGTAGCCGGAAGCAGCCTGATCGGGTCTGCCGACCTCAAACTTCTTCGCTGTGCAGGGGATAGCCGACACAAAGAAGATATCCTTGGGGTCATAGCCCATCTTTTCGGCAAAGTAGGTCTTCATGAGAGCACCGAACATCTGCTGAGGCGACTTGCAGGTAGAAAGGTTGTCGGTGAACTCGGGGTAATAATGCTCGCAGAATTTTATCCATCCGGGCGAGCAGGAAGTGATCATAGGCAGCTTGCCGCCGTTCTGAATACGGCCGATAAGCTCGTTGGCTTCCTCGATTATTGTAAGGTCAGCCGTGAGGTTCATATCAAATACGCCTTCAAAGCCGAGAGCCTTGAGAGCGGCAACCATCTTGCCCTCGCAGTCGGTTCCCGGCTCGTAGCCGAAGCACTCGCCGATCTGCGCACGGACTGAAGGAGCGGCACAGATGAACACGTGCTTTTCGGGATCTGCAATAGCCTCGCGGACCTTATCCGTATCGTCTCTCTCATAAAGAGCACCGACCGGACATGCCACGATGCACTGTCCGCAGTTGACGCAAGAAGTCTCGGCAAGCGGCTTTTCGAACGCGCAAGCGATGTGTGTATCAAATCCGCGGTCGTTCGCACCGATAACGCCGATGCCCTGCATTGCGGAGCAGGCGGCAACGCAACGGCGGCAGAGAATGCACTTGTTGTTGTCGCGGATGATGGGAGACTTGTCGTCTATTTCGTAGTGATTTACGGCTCCGCCGAAACGGTTTTCGTCTACGCCGTACTCATTGCAGAGCTTCTGAAGTTCGCAGGTGGTGGAGCGCACGCAGGAGAGGCAGTGCTTTTCGTGATTGGAGAGCACAAGCTCAAGGTTGGTCTTTCTCGCATTGAAGACTGCGGGAGAGTTTGTGCGTATTGCCATACCCTCGCTTACGGGGTAAACGCAGGATGCGACCATACGGTAGGGTCTCTGGTTCTCGGAGACTTCAACAAGGCAGATACGGCAGGCACCGATCTGGTTTATGTCCTTGAGGTAGCAGAGAGTGGGGATATCTATATGGGCGGCTCTTGCCGCTTCAAGAACGGTCAGACCCTTATCTACGGCATATTCTCTGCCGTTGATCGTTACATTTATTTTATCCATTATCTCATTCTCCTCCGATTATTCCTTGACGATCGCGCCGAAGCGGCACTTCTGGATGCAGGCACCGCACTTGATGCACTTCATGGTGTCGATCTTATGCGGATTTCTCACCGAGCCCGTGATCGCGCCGACGGGACATGTTCTTGCGCAGGCTGTGCAGCCCTTGCAGTTTTCTTCCACTATGCGGTAACGGACTAGCTTCTTGCAGACACCGGCAGGACATCTCTTTTCAACGATATGAGCAATGTACTCATCCTTGAAATAGCGCAGTGTGGAAATAACGGGGTTAGGAGCAGTCTGACCGAGACCGCAGAGCGAGTTGCTCTTTATATACATGGCAAGCTCCTGCATCTTGTCGATGTCTTCCATTTCGCCGTTGCCGGAGATGATCTTGTCGAGCAGCTCAAGCAGACGCTTGGTGCCGATACGGCAGGCTGTGCACTTACCGCAGGATTCATCAACGGTAAACTCAAGGAAGAACTTTGCTATATCGACCATGCAGTTGTCTTCATCCATAACGATAAGTCCGCCCGAACCCATCATTGAGCCGATGGCGATAAGGTTATCGTAGTCAATGGGAGTGTCGATAAGGTGTGCGGGAATACATCCGCCGGAAGGTCCGCCGGTCTGAGCGGCTTTGAACTTCTTTCCGTTCGGTATGCCGCCGCCGATGTCCTCAACGACCTCGCGCAGAGTGGTTCCCATGGGGACTTCAACAAGTCCGGTATTGGTGATCTTTCCGCCGAGCGCAAATACCTTTGTGCCCTTGGATTTTTCGGTACCCATAGAGGCGAACCATGATGCACCGTTGAGAATGATCTGAGGAATGTTTGCGTATGTCTCAACATTGTTGAGAATGGTGGGCTGAGCGAAAAGTCCCTTTACTGCCGGGAACGGAGGACGGGGACGCGGCTCGCCTCTCTTGCCTTCGATAGAGGTCATAAGAGCGGTCTCCTCGCCGCAGACGAATGCGCCGGCGCCGAAGCGGAGAGAAATGTCAAAGTCAAAGCCTGTGCCGAATATGTTCTTACCGAGCAGTCCGGCGGCACGTGCCTGTTCGATGGCTATCTGGAGGCGGTGAATGGCGATGGGGTACTCTGCGCGCACGTAGATATAGCCCTCATCCGCGCCGATGGCATAGCCGGCGATCGACATTGCCTCAAGAACGGCATGGGGGTCGCCTTCAAGCACCGAACGGTCCATAAACGCTCCGGGGTCGCCCTCATCGGCGTTGCAGCAGACATATTTCTTTACATTTCCGCGATTGCCGGAGGCAAACTTCCACTTAAGGCCTGTCGGGAATCCCGCGCCGCCGCGTCCGCGGAGACCGGAATCGAGCATGGTCTGGATGACCTCATCGGGGGTCATTTCGGTAAGTACCTTTGCTATTGCCTGGTAACCGTCACGGGCTATGTAATCCTCGATCTTTTCGGGGTTTACAACGCCGCAGTTGCGCAGGGCAACACGGTGCTGCTTTTTGAAGAAGCGGGTGTCCTGAAGTCTCGGAACGAGCTTGTTGTTCTCCGCTTTTTCATGGTACATATACTTTTCTACCGGCTCGTTGCCGATAATGTGAGAGTCAACGATCTCTTCAAGATGATCGGGAGTGACCATGCTGTAGAAGGTCCCCTCGGGGTAAACGATCATGATGGGACCGAGAGCGCAAAGACCGAAACATCCGGTCATAACGACCTCAACGGTATCGTCTATTCCGCGCGCCTTGAGCAGCTCCTCAAGCTGTTCGCGGATCTTGGGACTTCCTGACGATGTACATCCCGTACCGCCGCACACAAGTATTTCTCTTTTGAGCTTGCCGCCGGTAGCATCGCCGCCGGTGCGGAGAGCCATTTCCTTAAGGCAGCTTGCCTTAACTTCGTTAAGGGCATCTATTGTCTTGATCACGTGTTCCATATTCTTTCTTCCTTTCGCCCTTTATCAGTCACGGTATTTTGCCAGAACGGTGGCAACGTCAGCCTTTGTAAGGCGTCCGTAGACCTCGCCGTTTACTGTAAGCACGGGAGCCAGACCGCACGCGCCTATGCAACGTGTTGCATCAAGTGAATATCTGCCATCCTCAGAAATGCCGCCAACGGGAACGCCGAGCTGCTTTGATATCTCCTCAATGACCTCGCCCGAACCCTTTACGTAGCAGGCGGTGCCGAGACATACTGCTATCGCTATCTGACCGTCGGGATTGAGTTTGAACTGTGAGTAAAAGGTCACAATGCCGTAAACCTCTTCAAGGGAAACGCCGGTCTTCTCCGCGATGACCTTCTGGACCTCTATCGGCAGATAACCGTAGATCTCCTGTGCTTCCTGGAGTATGGGCATCATCTTACCCTTTACTCCGTCATATTTGGCGATCACGGCAAGAAGTCTGGCTTCCTGCTCCGGAGTACCGTGAAATTCGACCGCAGTCAATTTCTTCTTCATGTCTTGGAATGTTCCTCCTCGGTATGTATATTTTATGAATACGCTAACACTTCGGCGACGGTTTGTCCCGAAAGTAATTATACTATATTATTATACAACATCATTATACAAAAGTCCACACTTTTGTACAAATTCGCCGTCCGCTATGCAAAAAAAGCATAGCACATTTTTTCCGTCATACGCGACCGTACAGCAGAACCGCCCGCAAATTTAAAATCATGGGGCTGTCGAAAGGTAAATGCACTTTCGACAGCCCCATTTGCGGAGCAATCGCAGCCACATACGCGGCGCATAGTCCCCACAGATAAAACTTATCTCTTGGAGAACTGGGATGCGCGACGGGCGGCTTTGAGACCGTATTTCTTTCTTTCCTTCATACGAGGGTCGCGGGTCAGGAAACCGGCAGCCTTGAGAGGAGCTTTGTTTGCTTCGTCCGCAAGAACGAGAGCGCGGGAGAGACCGTGGCGGATAGCACCCGCCTGACCGGAAAATCCACCGCCTACAACGGTTGCGACAACGTCAAACTTACCGGCAGTTCCGGTGACCTCAAAGGGCTGGTTTACGATGAGATTCATCGTTTCAAGACCGAAATACTCGTTCAGCTCCTTGCCGTTAACGGTGATCATACCGGTTCCGGGATAAAGGCGAACGCGGGCAATCGATTTCTTTCTTCTGCCTGTTCCGTAGAAATAAGGCTTTGCACTTGTATACATGATTCAGTCTCCTTTCCAATCAGGCATCGTAAGCAACGGGCTGCTGAGCCTCATGCTTGTGGTCGGGTCCGGCATAGACAAACAGTCTGGTAGCGGACTTACGGCCGAGGGAGTTGTGAGGGAGCATTCCCTTGACGGCAAGCTCCATTGCGAACTCGGGGCGGTTTGCCATAAGCTCTTTGTACTGTACGGACTTGAGTCCTCCGATGTAGCCGGAGTGGCGGCGGTAGAACTTCTGCTCATACTTTTTGCCGGTAAGAACAGCCTTATCGGCGTTTACGATGATAACGTATTCACCGCAGTCTACGTGAGGGGTGAATTCGGGACGGTGTTTACCGCGAAGAATGTTGGCGGCGATAACGGCAGTGCGTCCGAGGGGCTTGCCCGCAGCGTCCAGCACGTACCACTTACGCTCAACGGTTTCGGCTTTCGCCATAAAGGTGGACATTGATGTTTTCCTCCGTTTGATAATATGGGTTCTTTCAACTCGCATATTATACCACGCCGCAGAATGCTTGTCAATAGTTTTTTGAGCTTTTTTTTCGATTTTTTTAATTTTGCGCGGCAATCCCTCACGTTTTCTCTTGTTTTTGCGCCTTTTTGCCCCTCATGCTCGCTTTTCATTTTGTTTTTTTGAGATGCCGATGGGAATATTCCGTCCGCCGCGTCAATATCATTTAGCAAAGGACCGGATTTTTTATGATGAAAGGACAATCCAACATGACACGAAAGTACAAACCCGAAGGAATGATCATACACACACCCGAAAATCGGCTTTTCCTCTCTTCCCCGGCAGGACTCGAACGCGCGATGGAGACCGGCGCGATACTTGAAGAAAGCGCGCTCATGTGCGACAGCGGAATGAACCTCCACCTTGACCTTGGCGGCATCGAGGGTATAATCCCGCGCGAGGAGGCGGTTCTGTGCCGTCCCGGAGAGCAGATAAAGGACATAGCCGTGATAACACGCGTGGGCAAGCCTGTTTGCTTCAAGATCACCGCACTCGAAACAGTTGACGGGCGGTTACGCGCACGTCTTTCACGGCGTGATGCACAGCGTGAATGCACGTCCAATTATATTTCCGATCTGATACCCGGCGACATAATACGTGTGAAGATAACTCACCTTGAAGGCTTCGGCGCATTTGCCGACATAGGCTGCGGAATATCCTCTCTCATCCCCGTGGACTGCCTGTCTGTATCGCGCATATCGCATCCGCGCGACCGCCTCTCCTGCGGCGGATACGCCTACGCGGTAGTAAAAAGCATTGACCCGGAGACGGGGCGGCTTTATCTGTCGCAAAAGGAGCTGCTCGGGACGTGGGAAGAAAACGCCGCCATCTTTTCGGTAGGTCAGACAGTAGCGGGTATCGTGCGAAGCATTGAGAATTACGGTGTTTTTCTTGAACTTACACCGAACCTCGCCGGACTTGCCGAGCCGCACAGCGGCAACGGCGCGGATGAACTGAACATAGGAGACACAGCAGCCGTTTACATAAAAAGCATAATCCCGGAGCGGATGAAGGTAAAACTGGTGCTGATAGATGCCAACGCCCAGCCGCAGCCGCCCGCGCCGATAAAATACTTCATAGACTGCGAAAAAACGCAGCACATAGACGTATGGAAATATTCGCCCGAAGGCTCGCAAAAGACAGTTGAAACAGTATTCTGAGTCCAACAGGAACGAACGCCCCCGAGGCAGCCGCGCTTTTTGCGCGGTCGCCTCGGGGACAATTATTCATCGCAGACAAATCTGCTTATCAGCCTTCCTCAAGGAAGCCGTTGCTCTTAAGCCAATCGTAATATACGGAACCGGGCGTTGCTGTATCCTGGTTTGTAGTGCTCGTTATCGCCTTTACGTTCGAATCGGTACCGAATTTGCGGGCGACCTCGCGCATAATCTCTTCAAGCTCCGCAACAGACTGCGCCGCATTCAGTCTCTTTTCAACATCTGCGGAATACTCATTGACAGTCTTTATGGCAGATTTGAGCTTATCCACCGCTCCGGGGTCTGAAGAGTTCTTGAAGTCATCTTCCTTGAAACGCAGACCGAGGGTCATGAGCGTTTTGGCAGCAGTATTCTGAGCCTTACCGTATGTCCATACGTTCTTGGGCATTCCCTCCTCCGGATACGCCATAAACACGTTACCGGTCTTGTTTATGTCCATCATATAGTTCTGGTTGAGTCTGTGAAGCATTCCGTCATCATCAAGCTCATAGTGAACATCCTCAACGCCGTACTGAAGAACATTGCGGAGATCGGAGTTAGTATTGAGATACGTGATTATCTCCATGCTGCGCTTAAGGCTTCTTGTGTATGTGGAAACACCAAACATACTGCCGAATATATCATCATATCCCGCACGGGGTGATTCGATAATGTTCATGTAGTAGTCTTCGGCATAGATCTCGGCAAGCTCGCCGCCGCCCTTGACCACGCGCACCGCATATTCCTTGGTGGTGTTGGTGTCCTCGGTCACATAACCGAGATCTTTGTATGTGCGGATGGCAATGAGCTGCTTGGCGTAATCACTGGTGTTGGAAAGCTCGACGTTCGTACCGAAAATACCGGTAAAGTTGAACATCGAACCGAGAGTGGCGGTATCGCTGATACCGTGACCGATGATGTTGAACTTATCGTGATCGACCGCAAGTGTATCGGGGTCAATGCTCCAGTACTTGGTAAGAGTTACGGGTATCTCGCCAACGATGGGGAGAACGTCCGGCTCATACTTCTTGACATCGGCAAGGAAATTGGCGCACTTTACGATGTTTCCGAGGTCGGACGGAGTATACTTGTACTTATCGACAAGTCTCTTGTTGAGAAGAAGGTATGTATACTCGCCTATTACCGTATTGTTGGGAATGGCATATGTACCGCTGCCGGCGGTCTTTACAGAGTCAAGCGCACCGGGGTATATGTACTGCCTGAGCTTTTTGGATGTGCTGGAGAGCTCTTCGTCAAGGCGCTGGAGCAGGTCGTTGTTGATATACTCCATGAACTTGTCGTATCCGCCGAGCCAGATGATGTCAAGCTGGTTCTCACGCTCTTCGGGATACTTTATCTCGGGCATGCCAAGCTCGTTGAGACGGGTCTCGGGTGCTGTCTCCTCGGTGTCGGAGGATGCCTCTGTCTCCTGATATTTTACCCACTCGGGGTGCTCATCGTAGAACGAAGAAAGCACTGCTGCGGTGTCGGTGTTGCCTTCCGCTCTTGCAGTCTTGAGCACTTTTTTCTTTTCGGCATCATGAAGCTTCTGCTGCTCTTCCTCGTCAACACGCGCCTGCATGATACCCTCGATGGTTGCATAATACTCATCAAGAGTGGGCATATGCAGCTTCACCTGGGTCTTGAACTTTGATTTTGTGATCTTGTTTATGGCTTCCTCAACAAGAGCACGGTCGGCATCGGATACCTGCTTCTCACACGGAACATACCATGAGAGCGTGATGGCTTTACCCTGGTCGGGGTCTGCCACGGTAACATTGCTGTCGGTGGTTGTACCACCGCCATCGCCGAACACCGAGCATCCTGTTGCCGACACACTGATCAGCATCAGAAAGCAGAGAAACAGACTGATGAGTCTTTTGTTCATAACTGAAAATCCTCCTTGGAAGGGACACGCACCGATGTGCGTACTTTTAGATTGTATTATATTTTACATCAAAAATGCGGAAGTGTCAAGTTGAAATTTCGTCAGCTTTTGTAAATTAAATATTCGAAAGCCGACGGATCGTTATTCCGGCGGATTTTATTGTGCATAATACACTAACCCGGGCATTGCTTTTTTAGCATAACAACGATTATTTTGTGCAACCATACATATTTTGCGCTCCGAATTTGTGCAATAAGTGAAAAACTCAGAGCAAACAAGACAGACACCGCACGGAAGGCGCACCGTACAGTGTTAAAAAGCGGTACACAAAACCGTCGGTCAGTCAATGAATCCGCGCAGGTGTCTGGCACGGCTCGGATGACGCAGCTTGCGCAGTGCCTTTGCCTCTATCTGGCGTATACGCTCACGTGTTATGTCAAACTCCTTGCCGACCTCTTCGAGTGTGCGGCACCTGCCGTCGTAAAGACCGAAGCGGAGCTTTATCACGTGTTCTTCGCGCGGGGTGAGCGTGTGAAGCTCGCGGTCAAGCACCTCGCGGAGTATCGTCTGCGATGCGGCATCGGCGGGAGCCGGAGTATCCTCATCGGGAATAAAATCGCCGAGGTGGGTATCTTCTTCTTCACCGATAGGGGTCTCAAGCGAGACCGGCTCCTGCGCGATCTTCATTATCTCGCGCACCTTTTCGGCGCTCATGCCCATCTTCTCGCCTATCTCGTCGGCGGTCGCCTCGCGCCCCAGTTCCTGGAGCATCTGACGCTGATAGCGGTTGACCTTATGGATAGTCTCGACCATATGCACGGGAATCCTTATCGTTCTCGCCTGGTCGGCGATGGCGCGGTTTATCGCCTGACGTATCCACCATGTGGCATATGTCGAAAACTTGTAGCCCTTTGTGTAGTCGAATTTTTCAACAGCCTTCATAAGACCGAGGTTGCCCTCCTGAATGAGGTCAAGAAAGAACATTCCCTTTCCGACATACCGTTTGGCAATGCTCACGACAAGACGCAGGTTAGCCTCTACCAGCTTGTCCTGAGCTGCCTGACGCTCCTCTGCCGGCTTGCTCTCATCAGTCATTATTTTGGCAAGCTCCAGCTCGCTGTCCGAGTCGAGCAGCGGAACTCTGCCTATCTCCTTGAGGTACATACGCACGGGGTCATCGATGGTAAGTCCCTCCTGTTCGAGGATCCTCTCCATGTTCTCGCCCACGCCGAAGTTTTCGACCTCGCTTTCGATCTTGTCCATTTCCGAGCTTGACATCTCGCCGGCGACCGGAATGCCGCCGTCCTCAAGCGCGTCATAGACTTTGTCCATCTTGTCTATGTCATAGTCAAGATCGTCAAGGGCATCTTCAAAATCGCTGTCGGTAAGACTGCCTTTTTTGCCCTTTTCGATAAGCTCGTTCACATCCATCTTTTTTTCGTTTTCGTCCATTTTGATTTCCTTTCGGTATGTGTGCGGCACCGCCGCATGGGAATATATGTCTTATATTTTATTGATCTTTTTCGTCGCTCACGCTTTAATTATTACCGTTTTTGGATGTTTTATCCTTGGCGGCAGCAAAAGCGCGGCGTTTTGCCTCAAGATCGCCTGCGAGAGTACTCTCTCCGCTGCGCTTCTCGCGGTCGTTTTTCAGAACATCGGCGGCGGCGGCAAGCACTCCCGCGCCGTTTTCCGTAAGCTGCTCGCGCCGCTTACGGCAGCGTTCGAGCCGGCTCATCTCATCGGCGGTAAAGGACTCGCCGAGCAGTGAAAAATCAAATCCGTGTTCTGTGCCGTAAAGACGGCAGATCTCTTCGTAGGCGCGTCTGCCGAAATCGGTGAAAAAGTCGTCGGCAGACAGTCCGAGCCTGCCGGATGCAGCCGCTCTGCGATGAGCATCGTCGATCAGCAAAAGACCGATGAGCGTCTCCTCGGCAGCAGCCGCGCGCGGATTCTTCGCGGCATCGGGATTCACCCTGTCGCCGAAATCACGTATCGACGCCGCGGCGGTGCGGCTCAGCTCCGCTGCGTGCTCTTTTCTGCGCCGCGCGCGCTCGCGTTCGACATCGCGCTTTATCACATCAGCCGGCAGCGAAAGCCTCTCCGCGGCACGGAATATGTATATCTCACGTTCAACGTTCGAATAGTAATCCGCAATTATCTTCACCAGCTCCACGGCGGCGCGAAGCCTGCCCTGCTGATCTGTTATATCGTATTTGGCGAGCACCGCCTCGCATTTGAATTCAAATCCGGTGCGGCTCTTGTCGATAAGGAGGGAAAATTTCGCCCCTCCGTACTTCTTTATGAACTCATCGGGGTCTTTTGCCCCTTCGACCTTCAGAACGCGCACCTCGACTCCGACTCCGCCGAGCACGCGCATCGCCTTGTTCGCGGCGTTTATGCCCGCCGCGTCCGAGTCGTAACAGATAATGACCTCCTTTGTGTACTTTGCCATTATCCGCGCGTGTTCCTCGGTTATCGCAGTACCGAGAGTAGCCACGGCGTTTTCAAAGCCCGCAGCGTGAAGAGCGATGACGTCCATATAGCCCTCGCAGAGGATCATTCTTTCAGCGCAGTGGCTTTTTGCAAAGTTGAGAGCAAAAAGATTGCGGCTCTTCTTGAACGCGGGAGTATCGGACGTATTCAGATATTTGGGCTCTGAATCGTCCATCACGCGCCCGCCGAACGCCACCACGTTTCCGGCAACGTCGATTATCGGGAACATGACGCGGTTGCGGAAGTAGTCATACGGCCGCCCCGTTTTTTGACTCCTGCCGCACAGAAAACCCGCCGTCATCTCCTCATCGGTATATCCGAGACCTTTGAGATATGAGGTCAGCACTCCGAAATCGTTCGGCGAATAGCCGAGCCCGAAATGCTTTATCGTGGCTCCCGAAAGCGCACGCTTCCCCGCAAGATAGTCAAGCGCTTCTCTGCCGTAGCGCGGATCGTAAAGACACTTGTGGAAGAATAGTGCCGCCGCGCGGTTCATTTCAAGGATCCGCTTGCGCGACACACCGCCGCGCTCCGACTTGCCGTTGTTCGGTATCTCAATGCCCGCGCGTGCCGCAAGGAACTCAATGGCTGCAACATAGTCAAGGTTTTCGATCTTTCGGATGAATGTGACAACATCCCCGCCCGCACCGCAGCCGAAGCAGTAAAAATGCGGTGACTGGTCATGCGGAAAAACCGTAAACGACGGTGATTTTTCATTGTGGAAGGGACAGATGCCGACAAGATTCGCGCCGGCGCGCTTAAGAGTGACGTAGCTGCCTATTATCTGTTCTATGTCGCTTCTCGCAACTATCTCCTCAATAACCTCGCGCGGTATCATCGGTTCCCTCCTTTCAAACATCATCACATAAATAATATACGCACAAAAATGCCGAAATACTTTTTTTCGGCATGATTTTTTTATAAAAAGACACGGCAATGGACATAAAAACGCATTTTACGCTATTCTCTGCCGTACGTTGTCCCCTCAAATGTTGGGATGATCCTCCCGGCTGTCATTTCCGTAATGCGGCTGCCGAGCGCCTCGGCATTTTCGGCTTTTACCGAAACCGAAAGCGTCACCTCTGCGCCGAAATCCGTTGCCGCGACAGACGCGCCGAGCTTTGTCAGCTCGGACGTGATGCGTCTGTGGTCCGGATAGGTACAGACTATACGCACAAGCGCCAGCGGTATCATCCGCACGATGCCGGCATCGTCTACCGCCTGCTTTGCCGCTGCCGAATATGCGCGGAGAAGTCCGCCGGTGCCGAGAAGGATACCGCCGAAATAGCGGGTTACGACCACCGCAACGTCACACACGCCCGACTTGCGGAGAACTTCAAGCATCGGGATCCCTGCGCTCCCCTGCGGCTCGCCGTCATCGGAATATCTTTCCGCGCCCGAGCGCAGAACATACGCCCAAACATTGTGCCTTGCCGCAGGGTGCTGTTTTTTTATGCTTTTTATGAATTCCGCCGCCTCGTCCTCGGATGAAACGGGAACGGCACAGCCGAGAAATTCGGAGCGGCGATCCTCATAAAGGCTCTCGCCCCTTCCGCCGATCGTTCTGTATGCATCGTATCCCATGGCAATACCGTCCCTCTCCCGGAATCAGATCTTCTTACTTCTGTTCGTAAGCGGCAAGCATACCGCGCGTTCTGGCATCGGCTACCGCCACGGCAGTGATGTATTCATCGCCGTAATCAACACTTTCCACCGCCGCCAGACGGTAAAGCGTCGCCACCATCCCCGCCTCGCTGTTCGGAAAGCGGAATGTCACTCTCGCCTTGCCCTCGCGCACTATCGCCTCAAGCATTGCGACCATCTCATCCACGCCCTGTCCGGTAAGCGCGGAAACGCAGACGGCACGGTTAGCACCGTTCGGCGCAAGCGTCGGAGCGGGTATCCCGTCCGCCTCGCGGTCGCACTTGTTGTAGACCACGAGCGTAGGCTTTCCGCCCGCGCCAAGTTCGGCGAGCAGCTCTTCGGTCACCTTCATCTCTTCCGGATATTCCGGATCTGACGCATCCACGATATGAAGCAGGATATCAGAGAGCGCCGCCTCCTCAAGCGTTGAGCGGAATGCTTTTACAAGATGGTGCGGGAGCTTTCTTATAAAGCCTACCGTATCGGTGAGCAGAACGCTCTCGCCGCCCGGAAGCGTGAATTTGCGCGTTGTCGGATCGAGCGTGGCAAATAGCTTATCCTCCGCAAGTATCCCCGCATCGGTCAGACGGTTGAGAAGCGTTGACTTGCCCGCGTTCGTGTAGCCGACGATGGCAACACGGGGCAATCCGCTGCGGTCGCGCGCCGAGCGTGTGGTGCGGCGCGTGTTTTCCACCACATCAAGCTCAGCCTCAAGCGCCGCAACGCGCCGCGCAAGATGCCGCCTGTCGGATTCAAGCTTTGACTCTCCGGGTCCGCGCGTGCCTATTCCGCCTCCGAGTCTTGACAGCTGTTTGCCCTTTCCGATAAGACGCGGCGCGGTGTATTTCAGCTGCGCCAGCTCTACCTGCAGCTTGCCCTCTGCGGTTGCCGCATGAAGCGCGAAAATATCAAGGATGAGCATGGAGCGGTCAACTACCCTCACATCTCCCAGCTCGTCCTCAACGTTTCGTATCTGCGACGGCGACATCTCGCAATCGAAAATGCAAAGCTCCGCGCCGCATTCCGACGTTACCGTTTTGAGCTCGGATACCTTGCCGCTTCCGATGACGGTGCGTACATCAGGCTTCTCGCGCGACTGTACCAGCCGTGCCGCAACCACGGCTCCGGCGGTTTCCGCCAATCTCTCAAGTTCATCAAGGGATGCCTCGCATTCGCCCTCGCGCATATCCGGAGTTTCAACGCCGACAAGCACCGCCGTTGTGTTTTTCTTTTCTTCTGTCGTGTGTATTTCTGTCATATTTTTCCTTTCTCTTTGTATGAAAGACGGAGAAAAAGGAAACGGAGACAAGCTGCCACATCACTGCGCACAACTTGCCCCCGCATTCGTAACAAAGCTTATTTGCTGCTTGCCTCGAGTCTCTTTTTGAATTTATCAACTCTACCGCCGGCATCAACGAATTTCTGCTTACCGGTAAAGAAAGGATGGCACTTGGAGCAAATTTCAACCTTGATATCTCCGCCCTTCGGGTTGGTCGAACGGGTGCGAACGGTCTCACCGCAAGCGCACCGGATCGTGACTTCCTCGTATTTAGGATGGATACCCTCTTTCACTTTTAACACCTCGCTTCGTATAAAAATGCTACCTGTTATCGCAATTACGCTATATTATATCACACCAAAACGGATTTTGCAATACTTTTTTATAATTTTTTCGATCGCACGCGGCTTTTTTTATCAAAAAACTCTTTTTCGTCATATGTCGCCGCCCTGCGGCGCGGAATACGCCTTTACAAGCGGCTTTTTTTATGCTACAATATATAAAACAACATTCCCGATCGGACGGTAAAACAAAATGAGATCAAGCGGGCTTACCGTGGGCATTCTGACCCTCGGATGCAAGGTAAATCAATACGAAAGCGAAGCTGTCGCCGAGGAGCTCACGCGGCGCGGCTACCGTGTGCTGACGGCAGACGAATGCTGCGACGCATACATAGTCAACACCTGCACCGTAACGGCAGAGGCGGCACGCAAATCGCGCCAGATGGTGCGCCGTCTGCGCACCCGCTCACCCGGCGCATTTATAATAGTTACCGGATGTCTTGCCGAGACCGCCGCCGACGAGCTGGCAGCGATCGCGGGTGTAGATGCCGTTGTCGGCAACACGCGCAAGCTGGCTGCGGTCGATGAGCTTGACCGCCTTGCGTCATCGGGAAGAAATGTGCCGTCTGCCGTGCTCAGAGGAATAGGCACGCTTGCCGGCAGTACATTCGAGCCGATGAAAATATCCGCTTTCGCGCGCACGCGCGTATATGTAAAAATAGAGGACGGCTGTGAAAACCGCTGTTCATACTGTATAATCCCGGATGCACGCGGTCCCGTGCGCTCAAAGCCGCCGGCAGAGGCTCTTGCCGAAATTGCCGGACTCGTTCGCGGCGGCGCGCGAGAGGTCGTCATAACCGGCATAGAAGTGGCATCATACGGGAGCGATCTCGGCAACACAAGCCTTGAGGACCTGCTCACCGCCGTTGACGCGCTGCCCGAAATAAGAGAAAACAACGTAAGAGTCCGACTCGGCTCGCTCGAACCGTCGCTATTGCGCCCCGAATTCATTGAAAAAATAGCGGCTCTGCGTTCGCTTGCCCCGCACTTCCACATATCCCTGCAAAGCGGATGCTCGCGCACGCTCGCGGCAATGAGGCGCAAATACAACGCCGGGCGCGCCATGCAGGTCATAGAAGATCTGCGCACGGCGATCCCGGGCGTGCAGTTCACCTGTGACGTGATAGTGGGCTTTCCGGGCGAAACCGATGCGGATTTTGCCGAAACGCTCGATTTTATGCGCCGCGCAAGATTTCTTGCCGCGCACGTGTTCCCATACTCACCGCGCCGCGGCACACCTGCGGCGGCAATGAAAGATCAGATCCCGGAGGCTGAAAAGCACCGCCGTTCCGCCGTGCTTTCTGAAACCGTAGGCGGCATAAGGAAAGAACTGCTCGCAGAGGCAGCGGCGGTATCTCCGGATACGACCGTGCTTTTCGAAACGTTTGACGGAGCCGAGGCAGCCGGACACACAGCCTCGTTCATCGAAGTGCGCGTACCGTCGGCAGAGAACCTGCACGGCAGACTGCTGCCCGTTCATCTGACCGGCGTCGAAGCGGGCAACTCCTTTGAATACGGTTCGATCTGCACCGGCGTGCTCGGAAAGGAAAAAGCCGAATGAATCACGATGCAGCACGCAGAAACGGCACGGTATACGGTCTTACCGGTGCCGGCAGTGCTTACCTTGAGGCTGTCAGAAAGGATATGGGGCTCCCGCTTTCAGAGGCGGAATTCCTGCACATAAGAAACGTCCTGCGTAATCTGCGGCGTGATCCGACGACCGATGAGCTTTACTTTGCCGCAGCATATGCAAACGGATCAAAAAAGCTGCCCGATTCCGTAAGAGTTGCCTCCGTAACATCGGAGGACAGATCTCTCGTCAAAGCCTACGCACGTTTTTTTGATGAATTCAACTCGCACCGCCCGCCTGCCGGACGCCAAACCCCTGCCTCTCTCATATCGCTCGCGAGGTATGCGTGCCATCCGCGCGGCGATGAAAACTTTGTTTTTCGCATCTGCGAATTAAACGGCGAAGCGGAAACCGGACCTGAAAACGGCTTTTTGACGCCCATGCCGGATACCGGCAGCATAACCGTATCTATATCGGACCCGCCAAAACCGCGCACCGGCGATGCGCTCTTTTTCCTGTCAGCCGGCGGTGCGGCAGACGCACCGTACCGGATCCGCGGGGCGGTCGCACTACTCGTCCGAAGCGGCGCACTGCCGGTTTTGTGTCCGTTATCAAACAAGGGACTGATCTTTGCCTTATCCGACATATGCGACGTCGCAACGGCAGACGCCACCGCACTTCCCGGCAACGGTCACGCCGAAGCGCTGTGCATGCCATACCCCGGCTGTGCGGTCATTGCGGTCTCACCCGATTTTCTGACCGATGCCGTGAACGCATTCCGCACGTGCGGAATAAACGCGGCAAGGCTCGGCACCGTAGGCGGCAGCGACTTCCGGATACTGTCCGCCTCTTCCGACGGCGGCACTCCGACGGCATCCGTGAATCTGCCCGCCGAATTGCTTTACAGACTGCGTTTTTACCGCAACGCGAATATGCGCGCCGATACCGCCGACGAAGCAAAAGACGAAAGCGATGCATTCCGTATCACAATGAAGTATTACGACCCGAATCCAATGATCGAAAGCACGCCGCCGCATCGCGGAGTACTTCTTTGCGGTGCGCTGCTGCGAAACGTGCGCACGCCGGGTCACGTATCCGAAGCGTTCGGAAAGCTTACCGACTCCTTCCGGCAGCAAAACATCCCGCTCGAAGGTATAAAATATGCGGTCAACGGTATGCTCGCGACCGATGACGGCTCGGCGATCCCGCTCATTCTCGCGCTCGATGCATTCATAAAAACGACCGGGGCAACTGTATCCGCTGCGGACTTTACGCTCACCCGCACCGGTTCCGGCGCGGCGATCATGGCGTATACCCACGCATAAAAACCGCGCTGACAGCCATTTTTCACGCAAAAATGAGAAAACGGGCAAAAAAGCAGGTGCGCCGGAACGATTTTTTCGCCGAAACAGTAGGAATATAATTAAAAATTAAAAAAAACTCTTGCTTTTTCGCACCGAGTATGCTATAATAACGGATGTTGTATGTAAATAATCCGCTACTATATATTGAGGAGGTGTCACTTATGGCAAAATGCAGCGTTTGCGGCAAGGGCGTCGTGTTCGGTAACTCGGTTTCCCACTCACACCGCAAGACCAACAGAGCATGGAAGCCCAATATCCGCAAGGTCAAGGTTTCCGAAAACGGCACAGTTAAAACTGTCAGCATGTGCGCACGTTGTCTGCGCACCCTGAAAAAGGTTGACAACGCCTGATTGGGTTCTGTATCGTATGGGGGTGTCGCGCCAAGGTGGCGGCACCCCCAAAAATTATTTTCGGACCGCCGTATGGCGAAAATATGCGCATATCCTCGGACAGTTCCGGGAAAGGACACAGAACAAATGCTTCTTGCAGCAGGCGCGGGGCTTCCGCGCGAAATAACCGAAGCGGCGCGTGATGCCGGTATGGATACCGTCACACTCCCGCCATTTCCAATGCTCCCCTCCCCCGTTGCGACGCACGCCGACCTTCTCATACATCCGCTCGGCGGAGTGATATATACATTCCGCGACTACTTCAGCATTGCCGAGAAAGAGATCTGTCTCATATGCCGTGCCTCCGGCGCGGTGACGGAATTCATGACCGCGGTGCCCGGGGACAGATACCCCGCCGATGTTCCGCTTTGCGCCAAACGTGTCGGCAACAGCTTCATCGCCAACCCGCGCACGGCTGCCGAGCTTTGCCGCAGAGCCGCCATGAACGGACTTGCGCTAATTCCGGTCAATCAGGGATACGCCGCCTGCTCGACAGCCCTTGCGGGCGACGGTGTGATCACCGCCGATGCCGGAATAACAAAAGCCGTCCGGCGCGCCGGGATCCCGGTCCTTGAGATAAGACCGGGGCATATCGACCTGCCGGGCTACGATTACGGATTTATCGGCGGTGCCTGCGGGTTTTGCGCGGCGCGCGGAGAGGTATGGTTCACGGGAGACCCGATGACGCATCCGGACGGCAGAGCGATACTTGAATTTATACACGCGCGAGGTTTCGTTGCCGTCTCCCCGCGCAAAGGCAGACTTTTCGACTGCGGCGGCATGTTTTTCTTCTGAAGCATTCCATGCCGCAAAAATGCGGTGCTGAAAACCCAAAAACGGTTTTCAGCACCGCATTTTTGCTTTTCGGAGCTATCGCTTTGCATTCATTATCCGCCGCGTGCCCCGGACCGGCTTGTCTCAGAGCTTCACTGTTTCGCCGCCGACAATGTTTCCGTTGTTGTCGGTGAACTTCACGTCGGCGGTATTGCCCTCAAGCGTTATCGCGCCCCCGACAAAAAATGAAAGGTCATCCTTGCTGAGCCTCGATGCCGCAACGATCGGGCAGGGCTGCCCGAACGCATCACGCTCGCCGCCGGGGTACGTCACGTAGCATTTATGCACATGACCACAGATCATGAGGTGCGGCTTCACGCATTCGCGCAGAAGCGTCGCCCAATATGTGAACGTGTCTTCCTCTATGTTGAACGGAGGCTGACGGCGCTCGGTGAACGGGTTGTGCACCACCACCAGCTTGTATTTTATCTCCCCGTCGGAATATTCCGGCACGTCGGCGCGGCAAAGCTCCTTGAGCCAGCGTGTTTCGCGGCGGCGGAAGTCCTCGCAGCATATCGTATGCCCGTACTCAACATTGTCGTCCGGCTTATCCTCGGCAGTATCCATCACAAGCCCCCAGATGGGACCGAGACGGAACGTATAATAGGAAACGCCGTTATCCGTCGGCGTGTAATCGGCGATCAGCTCGGCGCACACACCGCGTGTGTCGTGATTTCCGCGTGCGAAAACGACCGGGATCTCGCCGCCCGTCACGCCCGCCGCGATCTTATGTATCGCCTCAAAATACACCACATCCCCGCTGTGGTTCGGAATATCGCCGTTGAGAAGCAAAAGATCAAGCGGTTCGCCTATGCGTTCAAAATATTTTCCCGCATTCACGGGTCCCTCAACGCGGTTGTGGGCGTCGGCGATGTTGTATATATTTATTTTTTCCTTTGCCGGATCTATCGGACGGAACACCGATGTGTATTCCTCGATCTCGCCGACCTCTGAGCGGTACGGCTTGCGCTCTATCATTTTGCGCCAGCGGACGGTATAGCTGCGCGCCGCATCAAGCTCCGCCATCGGCACCGTCATTTTGTGCGTAAGGCGCGCCGAGCGCAGTATGCCGTTTGAATCATCGTAATATTCACTGTCGCCTACCGCAACCCACATAAGGCAGGGCTCGTTGACCGGAACGGTGATCACATATGTGTTTTTTACCGCGTATACTGTGGGCAGTGCGGCAAATATATCGGGCTTCTGTATCATGGCAGTGCTCCTTTTTCAATGGTTTTATATAAGTATACCATGCTGCACGGTATGTGTCAAGACAAAAAGCGGAAGAACTGTTTCCCCGTTTTTTTCATCTTAAAAATGGCAAAACAGGCAGCGGCGAGCAATATGACGCCGATCACCGCCGTTACGGCAGCGGCGGATATTCTGTCGTCGCCGGCATTGCCCGCGACTGCAGTCGTGACGCATATACTTTCCGGCGCATCGGTCAGCGGCGGCTCGGTCACGGGAAGAGTCACCGGCAAATCCGTCTCTGCCGGCTCGGTCGAAGCCGCCGGCCCGGTTTCGGGAGACAATGTGGAACGCACGGTAAGATTCTCAAAAAAATCGCCTCCCACAGCATCGGCACCGACCAGCGAACGGTAAAGCCCGTATTCCGTCGGCTTGTACGACCTGATATCCGTCGCCTTGGTGTACTGCCCGTATTTGCCGTTTATCCAATCGGTGAACCACGCGTACTGCTGTGACAGATGACAGGCATAACCAAGCTTTGACACCTCATATGCCGTCATTCCGCCGAAGCGGGAAAGCGGTCTGTCCCAATCCATAATGATCCTGTTTTCGCCGTAAAGATGAAGATACGTCTTCGGGACATCCCACACGCCGTACACGGCTGCGCTTTCGGGCATATACGAAGCATTCGCCGCGAAAGCGAGTGCGGGGATCAGCGTGTCTGTGTTTATTTTATGCTGAGGATGTCCGTACTCTCCGTTTATATCATGTCCCACGACCACCTGCGGGCGGAAACGCCGCAGCACCGCGACCTGAAAAGCAATAAGATCATCGCGCGATATGCCTTCACGCGCGGCGGCTGAGTATGAATACTCAAGCGTCTCGTTGTAGCCGTCCCAGTAGTCCCCGAGTGCGCCTATGACCGGATAACGCCTTACGCCGACAGTCCACAGACCGTTCAGCAGCTCATGCGGACGGTTGCGTGTATTGAGGTGATTTGTAAAATAAACGACCTGCACCTCGTATCCCATTTCCCCGGCGTAGTACGGCAGCACTCCGAGGAAAAACAGCTGCTCGTCATCGGCATGCGTAGACAAAAGAACAAGATCGGAATACCCTTCCGCCGGCTGCCAACGCTGTACCCAATCCGGAATATCTCCTTCCGAGAACACGTAAATATCGCATATCTCGGCTTTTTCGGTATCAAAATGCAGCGTCACCTCGCGCGCGGGACCGCCGAGCGCAGCCAGATCGCAGAACTCATGCCAGAATCCGTACCTGCCTCGGCGCACCGACACGCCGTTTGCCGAAAGCGTCCATTCCGGCGGCTCACGATCAAATTTAACATAAACCGCAGCTATCGGAACGTCCGACCGTACCGTTATCATACTTCCCTTTCCGTACACCGAGCGCGTAGCCTCGTTTCCGTCGGCAACAGCGGGATCTGACGGTGAAAACGCCGCACTGCCGGTTATATCGGCAGCTCCCGCCGAAAGGGACAGGAGCAGAGCCGCTGCGGCAGCGGCAAGAAAAATAAATATTTTTTTCATACAAGTAAAATCAGGGGGTGTCGCACCGGCGCGACGCCCCCTTTGAAATTATTTGCGTCCCGAACCGCGGAAATCGTCGCGGTTCTTTCTCTTGCGCAGAATGTCCATTATTTCATCAAATCCGTCGGCATCGCGGGGCAGCTCCTTGACGTTCTGAGGGGTCTCGGGCTGTGCCTTTGCCGGCTCAGCGGCGGGCTGCTGACGTACAGGCTGCTGCGCGGGCTGCTCATACGTGCGGCGCGGCTCAACGGCAGGCTGTGCCTTGGGAGCTCCGGGCTCCTTCTTCTCTGCGGGCTTTGCGGCGGCAGGCGCTGCGGCAGCAGCTTCCTGCTTTGCACCGTTCTGGAGCGCATCCTCGACATCCTTTTCAAAACCGGTGGCGATGATGGTTATCTTCATCTCATCGTCGAGATCGGGATCGAACGCAACACCCCAGATAACGTTCGCATCGGGGCTTGCTTCGTTGGCTATCATGGTAGAAGCAAGATCGGCATCCTCAAGTCCGACATCGGGAGAAATGGAGATGCTGACCAGAATACCGGTAGCTCCCTTGATGGATGTCTCAAGCAGCGGGCTGGAGATCGCAGCTTTTGCGGCAAGCTCCGCCTTGTCCTTGCCGGTGGCGCTTCCGACGCCCATGTGGGCAAAGCCCGCATCATGCATAACGGAGGTCACATCGGCAAAGTCGAGGTTGATGAATCCCGGTACGTTGATGAGCTCGGAAATGCTCTGTACGCCGCGGCGCAGAACATCATCGGCGATCTCAAACGCGTTGTAGAGAGTTATGCGCGTATCGGAGACCTGTTTGAGTCTTTCGTTGGGGATGATAACGAGCGAATCAACGTACTGGCTGAGCTGACGTATTCCCTCTTCCGCCTGACGCATACGGCGGCTGCCCTCAAATATAAAGGGCTTTGTGACGATCGCAACCGTGAGGATATCCATCTCCTTGGCTATGCGTGCAACTACGGGAGCGGCACCTGTGCCGGTTCCGCCGCCCATACCGGTGGCAATAAACACCATGTCGGCACCGGCAAGCGCAGACTTGATCTCCTCGGTGTTTTCCTCCGCAGCACGCTGACCGATCTCGGGGTTTGCTCCCGCGCCGTGTCCGCGCGTGATCTTTTCACCTATAACTATCTGATTGGGCGCATTTGATGAGCGCAGAGCCTGTTTATCTGTATTCACGGCAATAAACTCAACGCCGCGGATGTTGGTGCTTATCATTCTGTTAACGGCGTTGTTTCCGCCGCCGCCGACGCCAACTACCTTTATACTGACGCCGCTTTCGAGTAAATCATCATGCTCAAATGCCATTTTTATTTCCTCCGGTTTGTTCTTCTTAAACTTTCAAAATCCATCCCACGCGCAAGCTGTGCGCGGGCTATATAATCCATCTATTATATAATAATATTTTTTTCGATTTTTTTCAAGGGGTTTTGAGAAAATTTCTTATTTTTTCTCATAAACATTTATTTCCTCGGCGTTTTTCGGCACGAAAACGGGAAAAAACTTCCGAAGCATCGGGCATGCGCCCGCCTTTCCGTCAATTTTTACCGTTCAGGTCGATCCCCTCGCGCCTGACAGCAACGACCGCCGACGGGTCGGAAACGTCGATTATCGCCGTAACATCCGCCGGATACGCGCATTCTTTGATAACGCGCGATGCGGCAAGTGCTTTTTGCGGCGCATCGGCATCGGACCCGAATATCACGCGGTACCTGCCGTCTACCGTCATAACGGTATTGAATCTTTCGTCAAGAAAAAGCTTCGTCACCCTGCCCGAAAGCTCGGATTCCGCTATCGCCGCCTCAAGCTTTGCGATATACGCGGTGTCGGAACCGTCCGCAAGGGTGAGCGGCATTCCGACTACGGCATTGCCGGTTTTGGGAAGAGTCACATACTGCAGTCCCGCAGCGGCAAACTTTTCGGGCTTGTCCCCGCGTTCAAGCACACGCATACTGCCGGACAGCGCATAAAATTCTCCTGCGATCTCAGTATACATCACCGCTTTCTCGGATTCGACCGTAATGTACACAAAAGACGGAAGGACTATCTTCACCTTTGCCGAAGATATATACGGCAGATTTTCCGTTATGCTTTCTTCCGCAGTTTTTCTGTCCAGTCGGTAGAGCTTGTCCCCATCGTTTATCCCCGCAGCGGAAATTATATCCGCAGCACTGTACGGTGATTCTCCGTCAACATTCACCTCGCCCACAACAAAAAACGATGCAATGAACCTTGATATGAAATATGCCATAACACAGCAAAGGCACAAAAGGACTATTGCTATCAGCCACTTTGCCTTGCGGCGGTTTGCTTCGCTCTTTTCACGCGCGGCTGCTTCCGCCGCCCGTCTTCTTTCGATCTCGGCGCGGCTTGGCATTCCGCGCGGCTGACGCCCCGCTCCGCCGCCTTGCGGTGGGACAGGAGGACGCACCGGACGCGAAGCCCCCGCACGCACACCGGGGGTGTCCGTTACACTCATTGTAATGACCCTTCCTTTCTTTGCATTTGCACCGTTTTTCTCTGCCTGCGGAGATACTTCGGACCGTAATGAACGATCCCCCGGGCGCAGACCGTGTATGAAAACAGCTCAACTCAAGCCGTCAGCCTGTTTGTTTTCAAACTTTTTTTCGTTTTCCGTTTTCGGCAAGAGCCGTTATTTCACGGAATATTATCTCGTTGGCGTCCGGCACCGCAAATGCGGCTATATTGTTTTCAAGCTCACGCTGACGCATTGGGCTGTAAAGTACAGCCTCAACCTCGCGGCATATACGCCCCGGAGTCAGATCTTTTTCTTCGACCAGCACGGCGCCGTCGGCATCGGCGAGCACCTTGGCGTTTTTGTACTGCTGATTATCGGTGACATTCGGCGACGGTATCAGAAGCGCGGCTTTCTTAGCAAGCGCAAGCTCGGAGAGCGTTATAGCCCCCGAACGGCTGATAACCAGGTCCGCAGCAGCCATTCTGAGCGGCATATCGTAGATATATTCGACAAGCTCCAGATTTTTGTATTTTCCAAGCCCTGCCGCATCGAATGCGGCGCGTGTTTCGGCATATCCGCCCGCTCCGCACGCGTGTGTACAGTAAACATCGGGATGCTTTGTAAGCCAATCGCGCATGAGTTCGAGCACCGCCCCGTTCACACGTTCCGCGCCGAGGCTGCCGCCGAAGGAAACGATATACCTGCGGCAATCCTGCGTAAGACCGAGCTTGGCGCGTGCGTCATCCTTTGAGATCATTCCGAAATCGGCGCGGAGAGGACTGCCCACGTGCAATGTTTTTTCCGGTGCGCCGAGCGCATCTCCGGTAACGGCAAAATTAACGAATATTTTATCGACATAAGGGACAAGCTTACGCACAGCAAGCCCCGGTACGGCATTCGACTCGTGCACCGCCGAGGGCACGCCGAGCTTTGAAGCCGCGACCAGAAGCGGCCAGCTCACATATCCGCCGGTACCTATGACGACATCGGGTCTGAACTCGCGCACAAGCTTTTTCGCCGCTATCGGCGATGTGAGAGCCAGATAAGCCGCACGGATATTTGCAAGCGAGAGAGAGCGTCTGAAGCCTCTGACATCAACATGATAAAGCCTGTAACCCGCAGCCGGCACGAGTTTGTTTTCGATCCCCCGTTTTGTGCCCACAAAGGCGATCTCGGCTGTGGGGATATGCGCTTTTATTGTATCCGCAATGGCTATCGCGGGGTTGACGTGGCCGCCGGTCCCGCCACCTGTCATAAGTACACGCATTTGTTTTTTCCTTTCAGGATAAAAAATTGTTTACGCCCGCTTCTGGGTGCAGAAACGCGACAGACTGAGTATCATTCCCGCCTCAACTATCTGCATGACGACGGCTGAACCGCCGGTGCTGAAATACGGGAGCGAAATACCCGTATTTGGAAGCACTCCGCTCACAACGCCGATATTAAGCATTACCTGAAGCGCAAGCTTGAATGAAAGCCCGAGTATCACAAGCGAACAGAATTTATCGGACGCATGAGCCGCCAGCACGAACCCGCGTGCAGCAAGAGCCAAAAAAAGCAGCATTATTGCAACGGCGCCGAAAAAGCCCAGCTCCTCGCATACTACCGTAAACACAAAATCGTTCTGCGGCTGTGAAACATATCCGTATTTCAGCCTTGACTGTCCGAGTCCCAGCCCGAAAAGTCCTCCCGTGCCTATTGCGTATAGCCCCTGCGTTGACTGCCAGTCGCTGCCGAGCGCGTCCGCGCCGCGGTTCAGCCAGCTGTCTATTCTACGGCGCGTATAGTCAACATTCATTGCGAAAATCAATGCAACGCCGGCAACGGGAATGCCGCAAAGAAACCATCGCAGGTCCGCCCCGCCGAAAAACATCATTGCAACGCCGATCACGGTAAGTATTATGGCTCCCGACAAATGATGCTCAAAGACTACCGGCACCACAACAATGCCGATGATGAGCGCAGGGATCCCAAGCCCGTAGCCCGCCGAGGCTGCGTTCAGCTTGCGGCTGTTTATCTTTTTCTCTTCTACGCTCATATACAGCGCAAGGATCAGGACCAGCGCGGTCTTTGCGACCTCTGAGGGCTGTACGGTGATGGGACCGATGCCTATCCACCGCTGTGCGCCGCCGCCGGTCTCTCCTATGACGAATACCAGTCCCAGCAATAATACCGCTGCGATATATGACGCCACGGCAACAAGTCTCATATTCACGGGATTGGCGTACATTACGAGCACAAAAGAAATGATAAGTCCCGCCGCAATAAAAATAAGCTGCCGTTTTAAAAAGTACAGACTGTCGCCGTACTGGATCTCGGCATACGCCGATCCGGCACTGAAGGACATTATCGTTCCAGTTGTCAGAAGGATGAGAAACAGGACAAGATACACGGGGTCGGGACGTATGCGGGCAACCATTTTGCCGGGTCCTTCTGCCGCGGTCATGTCATCGGATGTATCGGTGTATTTATTCAGCAGCCGGCGCATATTGCGCACGGGGTTGATCGTGATATCCTTCCGACGAAACCACATCCCACTGTTCCTCCGTTTTTAATGTTTAATAAAGCAAATCCGGTTCAGGCGCAGTTTTGGCACATCATACGCCGAACCACGCTATCACGCAGAACAAAGCCGCTACCGATGCAAAAACGGCAACGATCCTGACCTCGCTCCAGCCGCATTTTTCAAAATGATGATGGATCGGCGCCATTTTGAAAAGCCGCTTTCCGTGTGTCAGCTTGAAATAACCGACCTGAAGAATATCCGAGGCGATCTCGCAGATGTACACAAACCCGGCTACGATCACGATAAGAGGGCTGCCGAGCATGAAAGCCATTCCGACCACCATGCCGCCGAGATAAAGCGAACCCGTATCCCCCATAAACACCTTTGCGGGATAGAAATTGTACATGAGAAATCCGACAGTACCGCCGATGACCGTTGCGGCAAGGGCGGAAAGCTCCGGCATTTCGGATGCAAACGCCGCTACCGCAAAGAACGCGCCGACAACAGCCGTAACGCTGCTTGAAAGGCCGTCTATACCATCGGTAAGATTTACACCGTTGACCATTCCCGTTATGAGCAGCAAAGCCACAACATAGTACCATACGCCGAGATCGAACTCTGCTCCCCAGAAAGGAATAACAAGTGTCGTATCAATGCACCCTGCGGCGCTCATCGCCCAGAGATAAAGCCCTGCGGCAATAAGCTGAAGCGAAAACTTCTGCCATGCGAGGAATCCCTCGTTCTGCTTTTTAATAAGCTTGGTGTAATCGTCAAAAAAGCCGATAAGTCCGTTCAGCACGGCAAGACCCATGGTAAGCGCGGCAGGAGTAAGCTCTGAGGCGCGTCCGTTTGCGGCATAAACCGCAAAAAGCACGGCAAACGCCAGAACGGACGGGATGATGAAACCGACTCCGCCCATGATCGGCGTTCCCTCCTTGCCCTTGTGCCAGCGCGGCCCTATATCATATATCTTCTGACCGATCTTGCGGCTCTTCAGCACCGGTATCAGCTTGCGCAGTATGAGCACGGTAAGTACGAAGACCACCGCGAGGACCGAAAAGAACTCAATAAGCATTCTTGTTTTCATTGTCGTTGTGCCTTTTTATTCGTCTTCTTTATTTGCCTTGCAGTCACCGTCGGCGATGCAGATCGCGTCAACGATCCTTTCCGCTCTGACAGCGCGGCTTGCCTTGATAAGCAAAAGATCATTCACGCCGAGCGTCAGCCTTGCCGCCGCTGCGGCAATCGCGGGCGCATCGGGCGCAGATATATCCGGGATCCTCACTATTTTTTCCGGTGAAAGTCCCGCGTCCGCCGCGCCGCGCGCGGTCTCCGCCGAACGCGGACCGTAGGCAATGAGAAATTCTCCGCCGCGCTCCGCAAAATATCTTCCGACCGCCCGGTGCATGGCAGGCGAATCATCGCCGAGCTCGCCCATATCGCCGAGTATTGCGGCGGGTATCCCCCCCAGCCGCGCGGCGGCGGGTATCAGTACATCTATTGCCGCGCGCATAGACTCGGGGCTTGCGTTGTAGCAGTCCTTGATTATATTGAGCCCACCTGCGGTAATGAAATTCTGTCTCATATCGGCGGGACGGAACGACGCAAGACCGCGCCTTATCTTTTCATCGCCAAGTCCGAGCATCATTCCGACAGCCGCCGCAATGAGTGCCGCCTGGGCGTTGTGTCTGCCGTGCACCGGTATCTTCACATCCGGCATGACTCCGCCCGGGAATGATATATCAAAAACGCAGCCGTCCTCTCCGTCGTCAAAACGGGAAATAAAATACGCGGCGCGCGGGTCGCCCGCAGCCGAAAAATACACGGCGCGTCTGTCCACGGCGGCAACATCGGCAAGCAGAGGTTCATCTCCGTTCAGAAGGAGTCCTCCGTCCTCCGCAAGTCCGGCGCGTATCTCAAGCTTTGCCTTTGCTATATTCTCGCGCGTACCCAGAAATTCAAGATGCGATGAGCCTATGTTCGTTATAACAGCAATATCCGGACGCGCAGCAAGAGACATCGACTCTATCTCGCCGAACCCGCTCATGCCCATTTCAAGAACCGCATATGCGGCGCTCTCCGGGGTCGCCAACATGGTGAGCGGCATACCGATAACGCTGTTCCGGTTGCCCTCGGTGCGGTAGACCTCTCCATCGGTCGAAAGCACCGATGCTATGAACTCTTTGGTGGTCGTCTTTCCGACGCTGCCGGTAACGGCAATGCGGCGCGCGCTTATTTGCGGCGAAATGCCCGCAGCGATGCGCGAAAGCGCAGCCACCGTGTCATCGGTAACGATAACGGGGATCCCGGCATCGGGAAGTCCGGCGGGCAGCTCGGATACAAGCACAGCCGACACCCCCGAACGCACAGCCGCGCCGATATAGTCGTGACCGTTCACGCGCTCGCCTATAATGGCGACAAACATGGTGCATTCCCCTGCCTCGCGCGAATCCGTACACACAAAACGGATATTTTCCGCATCGGCATATCCGGCGCCCGAAGCGATCCTGCCGCCGCACAGCGCGGCGACCGAGCGCGCGGAAAGGCAGCCTTTATTTACGTTTATCTTCACCTTCATCGTTCATACCAGACCTTTTTTCTTCCTCACCGCGCCACAGGCGCGCGGCGTCTCGGACTATGTCCGCTTCCCGGAATTCGTGCCTTCCGGAGGCATCTATTTCATATTGCTCATGTCCCTTGCCCGCAAGCAGAAGCACATCTCCCGCACGCGCACATTCAACTGCGCGGAAGATCGCCCTGCGGCGATCCGGCTCCACAATATGCGGCACCGACGGGTCAAAGCCGCTCATTATCTCATTTATTATCGCCTCGGGCTTTTCGGAGCGCGAATTATCCGAGGTCACAACCGTAAAATCAGCCAGCCGCGCCGCTATCCTACCCATTTCGGGGCGTTTACGCCTGTCGCGGTCGCCGCCGCAGCCGAAAAGAAGGATCACCCTGCCGCCCGCCGTACCGCGGCAGGCGTTGCGCGCATCAATAAATCCGCGCGCGGTCCTGAGAAGATTTTCAAGCGCATCCGGTGTATGCGCATAGTCAATGAACACAGACACGGGAAATCCCGCGCCGAGCCGCACGCGTTCAAGCCTGCCGGGGGTCCCTGCAGATGCGGCAAGCGCGTCCGAAACGAACCCGCCGCTCACTCCGAGGGTCATGGCGCACGCCGCAGCCTCAAGCGAATTCATTACGGTAAACGAACCGGGCGTCGGACAGCGTATCGTGCGTATCTCGCGCGGCGATACAAGCGTGTAGGAAACGCCCTCGCCGTCTGCGGCGCGTATATTCTCAGCCGTGAAGCGTTCGCAGAATGTGTCGCCGGTCTTCGGCTTGCCCGCGCTGCAAAGAATTATCCTGCCGACGCACGGGCAGTCGTGACCTACCGCATATTCAAGGAATCTTCCGCCGTAACGGTCATCGGCATTTATCACCGCCGCCTCAGACTGCCGGAGTATCGACGCCTTTGCAAGAAAGTAATTTTCCATATCGCCGTGAAAATCAAGATGCTCGGGAGTCAGATTCGTTATAACGGTCGCCGCAAAGCGGAGCGGTGCCAGCTTGCCGAGGGCAAGCGCGTGGGAGGTCGCCTCCATAAACACATATTCCGCCCCGTCGTCACGCATTGCCGCAAGCATGCGGTAAAGCTGCCCGGGGTCGGGAGTGGTCATATTTGCGTTTTCATCATCCGGGCAAAAGCCCGGGTCGCCGCGCGTGTCGAGCACGCGCAGCGGTGTTTCGCACCTTACGGTGCCGATAAGTCCGCAGCGATGCATTGCCGCGCCGAATACAGAGCGCAGCATATAGCTCACTGTGGTCTTTCCGTTCGTCCCGGTCACGGCGACAAGGCGCATACCCGCCGCCGCGAGCTCATACCGGGCGTACCAGAGCCGCGCCAGCGCGGCTCTGGTATCTTTGGTGTAGATTATCGTTGTTCCCGCAGGAAGATGCACGGACGGATCCGTATAACCCTCCTCGACCACCACACAGGCTGCGCCGCGTGCGCACACCTCGCCGATATAGCGGTGCGAGTCGTTCTTGATGCCCCGAATGCACAAAAACAAACATTTATCGCATACCCTGCGGGAATCGGATACTATTTCGGATACTTCAATATCCGTTCTGCCGACAGCCCGGTATTCAAACCCGGCGTCGGAAAGCAGCCTGGCGAGCTCCATATAAAAACCTCCGGTCAAGATATCGTTATTGCTTAAACGTCCTGCCGGGTACGCCCGCGCCGCCCTTTATATCCGATCAGTCCTCACCGTCGGTGAACCTGACCGTTATCGTTACAACACTTCCTCTCTCTATCACAGTGCCCGCCGACGGATATTGCGACACCACAAGTGCCTCTCCGCCGAGAGCGTGACTTTTGCTTCCTTCTATTTTTATATTCAATCCGGCGTCAAGTATCAGTTTGTTTGCCGCCGCAGCCGAGAGCTTTGAAACATCGGGCACCTTTGCATCGCGCTCCGGCGCGCTGTCTCCGAGATAAATTATCACTTTTCCGTTCTTTTTTGAAATCACCGATCCGGATGCGGGGACCTGCGCCGTCACGCGGTCGCCCTCGCCGATGATCTCGCATTCAACGCCGAGATTTTTTATCATGTTGCGCGTGACCGCAGGACTGCGCCCGCGGTATTCTTCCACCGTTACGTCAAGCGCAGCCTCTTCCTCCGCCGTGTATTGCGGCTCGTACCCGAGGTACGGGAGCATTTCGGCAAGGCAGTTCGCAATGTACGGCGCCGCTATCATTGAACCGAAGCGGGTGCCGAGCTTAGGGTCATCGACAACTATAAGTATTGCTATCTCCGGGTCATCGGACGGCGCATAAGCCACGCACGAACCTATTCGTGCGTTTTTGTCGGCATCGCCTATTTTTTCCGAAGTACCGGTCTTTGCCGCTATTTTATAACCGGGAACATAACAGTTTTTTGCACCGCCGTTGCCCGAAACACCTTTTTCAAGTATATCGGATACCGTTTTCGATACCGATGCGCTTATTACCTGACGGCGCGTTTCCGCCTTGTGGCTCCAGACCACGTTGCCGTCGTTATCGGTCATTTTTTCGACAATATACGGCTTCATGAGATTGCCGTTGTTCGCCACCGCCGAAAGTGCGGTGAGATGATTTATCATTGAGATCCTGAAGTTCTGTCCGAACGATGCAACGGCAAGGTCAACTATCCCGAATTTGTCTTCATCCCAGAATGTAGTTTCACCCTCGCCGGGCAGATCGATTCCCGTTTTTTCGAGATATCCGAAATTGCGGAAATAATTATAGAACTTCTCCTGACCTATACGCATTCCCACCGTCATCATTACCGGGTTGCAGGACTGCTGCAAGCCCTCGCCGAGGGTGAGGCTGCCGTGGCCGCTCACGTGGTAGCAATGTATTTTGCGGTTTGCCACCTGAAGATACCCGACGCAGTTGAAACGTTCGTTCACCTTCGCTGCATTTTCTTCAAGCGTGACCGATGTGGTGATTATTTTGAAGGTCGAACCCGGCATATACGGGTCGGTCAGCACCTTGTTCGACCACATCTTCATCTGAAGATCTTTTTTAAGGGTATTGTACTCCGCGCTTCCCTCTCTGTAGCCCGACGCCTCAAGCAGACCGCTGTAATAGCTGTCCAGCGTGCGCGCGTCGTTGCAGTCAAAATCGGGATATGTTGCCATAGCAAGCACCGCGCCGGTCTTTACATTCATCACAAGACCCGCAGCTCCGCACTCGGGGTTGCATTCCTCAAACGTCGCGCGGAGCTGTTCCTCAAGTATCATCTGTATCTTGAGGTCGAGCGTAGTGTGAACATTGTAGCCGTCTACCGCTTCTATCACACTCTTGTACTCGAACGGCATTTCTCTGCCGTATGAGTCGCGCGCGGTGATATATCTCCCGGGCGTACCGGCAAGCTGCGTGTTGTACTGGTATTCAAGTCCGTAAAGGCCGCTGCCGTCGGTTCCGGTAAAGCCGAGAACATGGGAAGCGACATTACCGTAGGGATAATAACGCTTGCTTGACGCTTCGACAAGCACCATATTTTCAAGCCCGTTTTTTGAAACGAAGTCAAGCACGAGATCGGCACTTTCACCGTCTGCAAGACGCACGACCGTTGCGTCAAGGCTTCCTTTTTTCTTTTCTATCATCTCCGCCACAGTGTCGTATGTAACACCGTACTTACCGCCGAGTATCTCGGAAAGCCCGCGGGCAATGATATCATCGTAATTTTTTGCTTCCTCTCCCGTGGATTCAGCTATTGCCGCACGGATGTTCGAGGGCGCAATGAATATCCGGTATGCCGAAATATTGGTTGCGATCTTTGTGCCTGCGGCGTCGTATATCACGCCGCGCTGTGAATAGATGGTCGACTCTGTGGTAAGCTGATTTATCACCTTTTGCTGATAATAATCGAAATTCACCGTCTGGATTGTGAATATCCTCAGTGCAAGCAGAACAAATACGATGATGATAACGGCAAAAGCGAAGTATGACCGCAACACTAGCCTTGTGCTGATCCTGGTTTTTTCCCCTCTCATCTTTTCGTTGTTTCCTTCCCGGTAATTGCGGCGGAATGCCGTCATTCAATGATATTGCACCGAAGGTGATTTTATTCTTGCGGTCTATTTTCCTCTTCCTATTCCGAGTGCGCTCAGCAGTGCCATCACACCCGTATTTCCGTCATCTTCGCTGAATGCCTCTATGCGGTCCTTTCCGCCGAGCGCAAGGTAATGCGTCGTGGAGATATCCACGCTTATCATTCCGTATTCGTCAACGGCAATGCGTCTGATCTCAGCCAGATCGTCCTTGACGCTGAGCGAATTTTCAAGGGATGTGACCTTTCCGTCAAGTTCCGCAAGCTTTGCCTCGGCAGCTATGACAGTGTCGGAGCGTTCTTTTATCATAACGCTGAGGGTGATCGGAAGAGCGAGCAGCAGCGCGAACAGAAGCACCATCGCCATTGCCCCTATCGGCAGCGTGCGGAATCTTCTCTCCTTTACCGGCACGATCTCTATACGCGGAAACCATCTTGACATCTTCGACTCACGGTACTGCGCCGTAGCAAGGGACACGCAGCGGTTGCCGTCATACGAATAGGGCTCCGCAGGACGCTTTGTCACGACAACGCTCTTGTCTATCGTTCTCTTCTTGTCATTACGGCGTTTGGCTGCGGCTTCCGCCTTCATTTCTATAAGCTTCACTTCCGCCTTCGGAGAATACCCCATGCCGTTGCGGAAGCAACGCTCGTAATCGGAAACGGACATATAAAATCCGTCCTCGGACATGCCGGTCTTGTATTTTGCATTCCACTCACGGCACTCCTTGCGTTCGCCGAGACGGTATGCATCCGGCGCAAGAGCTGCGGTCTTTCTTTCGTTCTCTTCCTGCTCGGCAGCCATTTTACGGACTGCATCGGCAGTGCCACGCTCGGCAAAGCGTCTTTCAAGTGAATTGTATGTGATGTTGAAGGACGCGGATGCGGCGGTATCGGTATTTGCATTCATTTTCATGACAGTCCTTTCTTACTTCTTATCCGGAGCCTGTTTTGCCTGGCGGATCGTTGCAGCACGGGCAATAAAAGCGGCAAAGCGCCGATCGAAAGACCGATCTTTCGATCTTGACTCCATATATTTTTTCTTTTGCCTTTTTGTTCTTGTTCTATTGGCGTCGTCAGAGCTTTTCCGCCACACGCAGCTTGGCGCTGTGCGAGCGCGGGTTTCTCTTCAGTTCTTCCGCAGTTGCCGTTATGGGCTTTTTTGTTACCGTTCTGATCTCCGGCTTGTGTCCGCAGACACATACGGGAAAATCGGGCGGGCATATACAGCCGCGCGCCAGCTCGGCGTATGTCTGTTTGACCCTGCGGTCTTCCAATGAATGAAATGTTATGACGGCAAGCCGTCCGCCGGGTGCGAGAAGCGAAACCGCGCGGCGCACCGTGGGTCCGATTATTTCAAGCTCGCCGTTCACCTCAATGCGTATTGCCTGAAATGTACGCATTGCCGGGTGATGCTCGGCGGTACGCACCGCAACCGCAGGCATTGCGGAGCGTATCAGCGCCACAAGCTCGCCCGTGGTCCTTATCGGCGCGACCTCGCGTGCCTCACATATTTTCGCCGCAATGCGGGATGCAAACCTCTCTTCACCGTATTCGTGAATTATGCGTTCAAGCTTCTCACGCGGGTATCCGTTTACGACATCGGCGGCGCTGAGCGGCGCATCGGTATCCATTCTCATGTCAAGAGGCGCATCGGATATGTACGAAAACCCGCGCTCCGGTGTATCGAGCTGGTGCGAGGAAACACCGAGGTCGAGCAGAATTCCGTCAACGGCACTCACGCCCTCATCGGCGCACACACGGTCCATTTCCGAAAAATTCGCCCTCACGACCTTTGCCCTGTCGCCGAACCGTGCAAGACGTGTTCCGGCGGCTGCTATCGCCTCGGGGTCACGGTCAATGGCTATCAGCCTTCCCGTTGTCAGACGCTCGGCTATCGCGGACGAATGCCCGCCGCCGCCCGCAGTGCCGTCAATATATATTCCGTCGGGCTTTATCGACAATGAATCCATCACCTCGCCGAGCATTACCGGCTCATGCGAAAAATTGACTTTTTCTTCGTTATTCATATTAAAGCCCCCGATCTTCCAGTACCGCTATCAGCTCAGCCATGTCCGAGCTTTCCTCTTCGGCGCGCAGATTTTCCTCAGACCAGATCTCGGAATAATGTCCGCATCCTATGATAACGGCATTGCCGGCTCCGAGCCCCGCATAGGCGATAAGCTCGGGCGTGAGCACCACTCTGCCCTGCGCATCCGGTGTGACCGTTATTGCCTGACCGTTATAAAAGCGGTTCAGTTTTTCAAGATATTTGCGGTCGATATCATCGGTGGGCTTGATGTATTCCTCCCACTCCGGACGTGAAAACGCCTTCAGCGACTTGTCGCGTATGCTCGGAAATATCACAAAGCTCGCGCCGAGTATGCTGCGGTGCTTTGCGGGAATGAAAAGACGGTTTTTGCTGTCGACGTTATGACGAAACGTCCCCATGAGCGGCATATATTCTGCCGTCGGCACGGGCTTTTCATTTTCTTCCATGGCGTTCTCCTTTCCGACCGTATTTTTATTTTGCGGAATGCCGCATTATGTATTCGGCAAAAACAGCTGTTTCCCGTGTGTAACTTTTTCTATCAGATGAAGTTGATTCCGCAAAAAGAAATTAAAGGCTGATGTGCAATAGCTCCCGCCGCGTGCTTTACCGGCATGAGCCGAAGGAACTTCTCCGCACGTATTTTGAACCGTTGCGACCCACAATCATTCACTTTTCGTGGGTTTTCGCACCTTTTTGCTCCACTTTGAACCACTGCGCTGATATTATACTATACTCTGCACTGAAAATGCAATAGGAAAATCAAAAAGACATGAAAAAAATTTTTCGACAGGCGTAAAAAACGCCCGAACGACGCGTCCGGCGGCATCCAAAAATCCTTCGAGCTGTATTTGTTTCATCATCGGTACATTTTTGTCATATTAATACATACGGCGCGATGAGGACACTTCTCCATCACGCCCCACTGCCGCGCGTTTTTGGGCTTTATTCATACCGCCGTTTCTCTTTACGCCGGCGTTTTTTTGTGATACAATATAGGCGGAATCCATATTCCGAGATCACCGAATGACATGAAAGGACACCCGATGACTGACAAAAAAATAAAACGCTGCGAGATATGCCTCGCCATCTGCTTTGCCGTCATGCTCGCCGCTCTGATACCGACCTTTGACCTGATACCCGCACGAACGCCGGGCGACCTCGACCGGGGACAGCGCATAGTATTTTCGATACTTGCGGCGATCGGGCTTGCATCTGCGGTCGCCGGCTGCTTCTTTGTCCGTATATGGCAGCAGCTCCGGCGTAAGGCGGACAGCACCAACGGATCAGCCGAACAGACGCCCGACAAACAGCAGCAGAAAAAAAGCTCCGTTGCCGATGTCTGCGCTTTCTGTACCGTTACCGCCGTCTTTATTGCCGGCATATCTCTGTCCGCAAGCTTCGGGCAAGGAGCGCATACCGTGCTGCGCACAGTGTTTTTAGTGTGCTTTTGCCTGCCCCTTGCAGCCACGCTCACGGGATATACAGCACTGCGCATATACTCCGCGCGTATGAACAGCCTGTCGGTCGCAGAAGCCAACCGATTCATGATCTCGCATCGTGATGAAGCCGAAAAAACAGCCGCGGGCAAGCTGCGCCTGCTGCGTTTTATCAGGATCGCTTCGGGCATATACGCTGTTCTGCTTGCCGTTTGCGGCATAGGAACAGCATTCACATATTCCGTTTATTTCCCCGTTTCCTACAAAAACCTGTTTTTCGTTGCCGCCGAGCTGTACGCATTCGTACTCATAAGATGCGCTGCCTCGCGCATACGTCTGCCGGAAGAGGCACCCGATTACAGCGAGAATAAAGACATACTCCCCGAGAACGACTTCCCCGCGCTTTACGCCCTTGCCCGCCGTGCCGCCGAAAAAAACGGCTACCGCGGACAGATACGCATTTTTGTGACTCCGGATTGCAACGCCGGCATTCTTACCCCGCACGGCGGCATCTGCGCTGTTCTGCTCGGCACACTGCTGCTCGACATAATGTCGGAGGATGAAATATACTGCATTCTTCTGCACGAATTCTCGCATATATCTCCCGAGACTCTTGCGGCAAGAAAAGCGACCGGCTACGCCGCCAATTTTGACACCAACGGCGATTACTCAATGCTGAATGCACTGTCTCGCTTTGCATTTGTTTTTCCGGACACAATATACGGTTTTGAGCTCGGGCTGTTCCTTTATACATCGTCTGTCATTTCCGAGGCATCCGCCGACCGCGCAATGGCAAAGTTCGGAGACCGCGCTGCGGTGGCATCCTCGCTGATAAAGCTTTACTTCTCAAATATGTACGAATGGGCAAGCGGCACCGAAGATGACACAAACGACTACGAGAGCGAGGAGCTGCACGGCGGTTTCGTTTTTGAAAAGCAGAAGAGCTTCCGCCGCATGACAGACGCGCATTCGGAGGAATGGAAAAAGTATATCGCCACAGAGATACTTGCAAACGACTCGTCTCACCCGACGGCAAAAATGCGGCTGGATGCGATCGGCATTACCGAATACCGTACACTTGACAACAGCAAATCCGATGAGCTGCGCCGCGAGTGCGAAGCAGCCACGGAAATAATGGATAACGCCGTGACAGATTCCATACGCGAGAATTACGCCGAGATAAGGCAGCGAAATTACCTCGATCCCCTGTCGCGCATTGAAAAGTGGGAAGCCGACGGCAAGCCGCTCGTTGCAGAGGATTACGGCGACATTATCGACGACCTGCGCACGCTCGGCAGAAACGCCGAAGCTCTTGAGCTTTGTGACCGCGCGATAAATGAGCTCCCGGTGGCTGCAAGCTGCCGCGCTTACTTCATAAAAGGAGCGCATCTTATACATTCGTTCGACCCTGCCGGGATCGAATATATCTATCATGCCGTAGAGAACAACAAAAACTATATCGACGAAGGCATGGACATGATCGGAGCATTCTGCTGCATCACGGGAAGGCAGGATGACCTCGACATATGCCGCAAAAAGTCAATTGAGCTTGCGCAGAAGCAGCAGGACGAGTATAACGATATAGGCGAGCTTGCAGCCAAAGACGACCTTTCCGCAGAGCATCTTCCCGATGGGATGCTCGATGATATCCTCGCGCATATACACTCGGCAGATGCGGAAAATAATATAACCGGCATTCGCCTCGTCCGCAAAACGATATCGCCCGAGCTGTTTACCAGCGCATTCGTCATCCGCTTCGCCCCTTGCGCCGGGAACGAAGAAAAATACCGCACGATGCACAAGATCTTCATGTACCTCGATACCTGCAGCGATTGGCAGTTCTCTCTGTTTGAATGCGGCGAGCTTGACAGCGACACGCTAAAAGCCGTTGATGCAGTTCCGGACTCGGAAGTGTACACTCGCCGTTACGATGATGGAGACACCGAAAGCTGAATATGTATAATATTACACACCCTGCCTATACTATAAAAAAACCCGGCACTGCCGGGCAAGGTGGGGTGTGTTCTTTTTATGTCCGTCATTTTGATAAGAACTGTGATCATTTACGTTGTCCTTGTCGGCGCAATGCGCCTTATGGGAAAGCGGCAGCTCGGTCAGCTTGAGGTGTCCGATCTTGTAAGCACTCTTCTGCTGTCCGAAATCGCCGCACTGCCGATAGAAAACCACAGTATTCCGCTCGTTTATGCAATAATCCCGATAATACTGGTCCTTGCCGCAGAAGTCTTTTCAGCCGCGCTCCTGTCGCGTATCCCCGCGCTGAAAAATATACTTTCCACACGCCCGACTGTGCTTGTAAAGCAGGGCAAGCCGCAGCAGGACGCGCTTCGCCGCATGCGCATCTCAGCTGATGAGCTGATGGTCGCCCTGCGGCGCTCCGGCAGTACGGACGTATCAACCGTCGCATATGCGATACTCGAACAGGACGGCAGTATATCTGTCATTCCGACCGCCGCAGAAAAGCCCGCGACAGCAGCCGACACGGGCAAGGATCCCGCCGAAACGGGCATTTATCACATACTGGTCGAAAACGGAAAAATAAACCGTCACGGTCTCGAAGCCGTAAACAAAAACGAAAGCTGGCTCGGGCAGTTTCTCACGACCGAGAACTGCACGCTCGGAGATATTTTCCTCCTGCTTGCGGACGACGGCGGAAATCTTAGATTCTTCAGGAGGCAGGAGGATGAAAAGCAATGAGGGAAATAATAATTTCGGCTCTGCTTCTCGCCGCACTGATAGCGGGAATAGTCATAAACAGCGTGTTTATACGCAATTTTTACGAATACGCCATTGACGCCGCCGAAAAAATGCCCCCGGTAGGTACCGAGGGCTGTTATGAAGCGGTATGCGCACTTGACGCGTACTGGTTTGAGAAAAAGACCGCCGTTTCATTCAGCGTGTCATATGACGACGTTGAAAGAGTGACAGAAAAGCTGCGCCTACTCAAAGCGGCGGCGCTTGCCGGCGACCGGGACGAATTCGAATATCAGCGCGGACAGCTGATAACGGCAATAGAGCACGCCGCAAGACTTGAGCGCGTTTCGTTTGAAAGCATTTTCTGACAGCATAAAATACCACGCTGCGACGCGCCGGGCGCGTCGCAGCGTGGTATTTTCAACCGTTTATCGTGTATTTGATAAGCACGGGATGATGGTCCGACGGGTAGTCGCCGTTTATCTTCTCATTGCAGACAGAATAGCTTGATACGCTGATCCCCGCGGGATTCACAAACAGATAGTCGAGCGTCTTGTCGCTCTTGCCGTAATTTGTGAACGTTGAAGCGCGTTTTGCCTGCATGGCAACGTCTGCGGAGTCCTTCATGAAGCTTTTCACCACTGTCGAATAGACGTTCGATGTGGGTGTGGTATTGAAGTCGCCGCTGAGCACTATCGGATAATCGCGGTATTTTTCAATGAATTCAAGCAGGACCTTTATCTGCTTTACGCGCGCCGGCTCGCTCTTGTGGTCAAGGTGGGTATTGACTATCATTATAAGCTTTCCGTCGCTCTTGCGTTCAAGAAGCGCGTATGTATAAATGCGGTTGTATGTGGATTCCTGGAATTTCGATGCCACATCCGGCGTATCGGACATCCAGTGAGTGCCGCTTTCCCTGAGTGTGAACTTTGTCTTGTTATAGAATACCGGGTTGTATTCCCCGCTGTTTCCTCCGTTGCGTCCCTCTCCGACATATGCATATATGCTTCTGAGGCTGCCGGTCGTGAGGCTCGTCATCCAGTCGGGGCTGGCTTCCTGGAATCCTATCGTGTCGGGCAGATATTTAAGCACCATGTCGATGACGCGCTGCGTTCTCACATCCGACTTTGAGCTTACAAGAACGTTGAAGCTCATCGCTGTAAGGATAGATTCACCGATGTCGTACTTCTTACCGGCGTCAAGCCTGAGCGTTGCGTTTTTGCCGTCGCGGGATATCGCAGCGGTAAGCTCGGCGGCAAATTTTTCGACCGCAGCAAGCGTAGCGGTCGAATCGCCGCCGCCGACTATCACCGCTTTTCCGTCACAGCCGATAAATGCGCTGCCCTCCGCTTTTTTCAGCTCGGCAGAAAGAGCATCTCCCGCAAACGCGGTCGCACCGACAGATATCACATGACCGGCATCGCCCTCAATATCGTTGTCCCTTATGACATCGACAGTATATCCGCACACCGATGCAATGGCATCGGCAAGGCGCGCCGCGGCGATATCCTCGCCCATCGGACGCTTGTAAGGATAAACGATCTTCCACTCGCGTATGTCAACATCGCCGATACTGAGCGTATCGACATCATACGCGGCATTGTAAATATAATTGTCCGACGATGACATGATATCCGTTGCGGTCTTGTCGGCTTCGTAACGCGCAATTATATTTTTTTCAAACTCCTCCATCGCCTTGACAGTCCCCTCTTCGGTACGCCCGGCAATGACTATTTTCTTGCCGATGAGCGCATAACCGTAGTCCTTTGTGCGGAGCGATGAAACAAACTCGACCGACTCGGGTCTGTTCGTGGTACCGACGAGCACCTCAAGCTCCTTTATTTCAAACTGCGGAACGCCCTCGCGGTAAAAATCATCGCTTTGCTCGGTCGATGCGCCGAGAGCCGCATCAAAACGACTGTGAAGCGACGAGAAAGCCCGGCTGAAGTCACTGCCTATCTTTTCGGGACGAACAAACTTGTAATTCACCGCTTCGGATACAGGGACTTTCACCTCCGGAGCGACGGTAGTCGCATCTGGATCCGATGTACCGTCGTCTCCGCCCGCGTCGCGTTTGCAGGCGGCGAGCACCGTCAGAATTATCGCAAGAGCTGACAGCACAAGCACAAAACGTAGGTAATTCTTCTTTTTTGTTTTCATAAAAAACACCATGCCTTTTGTATTCGGGAACATCTTCCCTTTGTTTATTATAATACAGCCGGCGCGGAATGTCAACAAAATTTCCCGCAGGTATTGCAATTTCGGCAAAACGGTGGTATCATGTTATGCGATTCTATCATAAGAGGTCACCGATGAAAACCCAAAGATACAAGCTCGGCAGAGATGCCGGAAAACTGTTTTTTCTTTGCTTTACGGCATATATGTTCTCATATTTCGGAAGATACGACTTTTCCGCCTGCCAGAATGCAATGATCACCGAGGGGCTTATCGACCTTGCGTCGGCAAGCACCATGGCATCGGCATATTTCATTTGCTACGGTGCGGGGCAGCTCATAAACGGCGCGCTCGGCGTGCGGATATCGCCGAAATACATGGTAGCCTGCGGGCTTTTCGGTGCGGGCGCGGCAAATATAATGATGGGCATATGCCCGTGGCGCGCCGGACTTGCCGTAATATGGGGACTCAACGGTATATTCAATTCAATGCTCTGGTCGCCGATAATCCGCGCATTCAGCGAATGGATGGACGAGCCGTCAAGACAGCGCGCGGGAGCCGACATATCACTCACAATACCTCTCGGAACTGTCGGAAGCTACATAATTCCCTCTCTGGCGCTTGCTGCGGGAAGCTGGCGCGCGGTATTTTACATAACGGGCACACTCATAGCCGCCTGCGGAATCGTATGGCTTGCGGGACTCGGCGGGCTTTCGGAATATATCGCAAAAATGGATGAAAACGCCGCCGTGGAACGTCTAAAACGCACCGCGGCAGCGCCCGAACGCGGCGCACGCGGGCTGACGCCGGCTGTGTTCTTTGCCACGGGGCTTCTCTCGGTCGCCTTTGCGGCTGTTTTCAACGGCGCACTCAAGGAAGCGGTGATACAGTGGATACCTCAGCTTTTTGTAAGCCGCTTCGGAATGTCCGATTCCACCGCCTCCCTTATTGCGACCGGCGTACCGCTTCTCGGCATTGCGGGTCCGTATCTCGCAATATGGATAGACCGGAAATTCACGCACAATGAATGCTTTACCGCCGCCGTGCTGTACGGCATCACCTTTACGGCAATGCTCGTATTGTCGCTCACCGGACTGCGCGGCACTCTGCCGTCGGTCATCCTTATTGCCGTCGGCGTGGCTGCAATGTGGGGCGTGAACACGATATTTCTCACATATCTTTGCTATCACTTTGGCGGAATGGGCATATCCTCCGCCGTATCCGGTACGCTCAACTGCTTTATTTACTTCGGTTCGGCACTTGCATCGTCTCTTTACGGCAGATCGGTCGCCGGGCTCGGCTGGACGATCACCGTAAACATATGGTGCGCCGTATCCGCCGCCGCAGTCGCCGCCTCGGTCATCGCCGGGTTTGTGTGGAACAAAAAGAAACCGGAATAAACCAAAATGGGGCTGTTAAAAGCTCGATGCTTTTAACAGCCCCCAGGGAAATGCCGGTCAGGGTTCCGGCATTTTTGATGCGGGCTTGGTGGTTTTGCCCGCAGTATCCGTGTTTTTTTCGCTTTTTGCGTTTATTGGCGGCAAAACGGCGGTGTTCAGCTGCCGGGAACAAGTCGTCGGGATGTTAAAAAACTCAATTTGAGTTTTTTAACATCCTTTTTTCTTTTATCTGTCATGCTTCCGTTGCTCCGAAAAACTCCGCCATTGCCGCGTTTGCCCGTTTTGCCGCTTCGGTCTCGGGAAGCATGGCTGCAAAGGCGTGCGGAAGCTTTTTATCTTCATCAATATCAAGGAATGCGTATTCGGCTCCGCTCTTTTCGAGCGCAGCGGCAAAGCGGCGGCTGTAATTGCGCAGAAAATCTCCGCGCGCCGTCACGACAAAGCATGGCGGCAGTTTTTTCGTTATGTCGGGCACGTCCGGTACGGCGTACTTTTTGAAGAACGGATCCTTTTTGCGGTCCTTTCCGTAGATCATCGACGGCAGAAAAAGCCCGACCTGATCCGGCAGTGTTGTATAAAACATACCGCTCTGAAGCCCCAAAGCCCTTATTTCGGGCACGATTGGCTCCACGCCCGCAGCACGAGCCATGTCGGAATTCTTCCGCATTGCGGCAAGATAAACACAAAGATGAGCTCCCGCGCTGTCCCCGCAAAGAAAAAGGCGCGTTGCGTCTCCGCCGTATTCACCGGCAATAGAAGCGATTCTGTTTATGCACGCCGCGAGCGCACGGAATATACCGAAAATATCGGTATCCGGCACAAGAGGATATTCCGGGCAGAAAACTATAAACCCGCGGCGGCACATATCAGCCGCAAAAAGTCCGTTTGCCTCCTTTTTGCCAAGCAGAAAACCGCCGCCGTGAATATCCACTAGCACAGGCAGCTTCCCCGTCACATCCGATGGTCGGTAAATGTCCATCATATGGCATCCCGCACCGTCGCCGATATAATCGACGTTCGCTGTCAGCACGACGTCCGGCGGAAGCGGATTTTCGGCATTGTGCTTCGTCATCCATCGGTCAAGCGCCGCCGCCTTCTTTGCCGTTTCGTTTTTTATCATTTTTTCAAGCATGGTGTCCTCCGCGACAATTATATGCATCATACAAATGGAGCTGCCGCGCCGTGGCGCGGCAGCTCACCGCAATTGGCAATTATTTAAGCTTGATGCCCAGCTGCTGCTCAACGGGACGGCAGCAATTCTTTTTGAGCTTGCCGGCTGCCTCGACATCATCATAATTGTAGATGGGATGCGGGCAGAAATCGTGGATATCATATCCGGGGTTGAGCGGCTTTGCCCAGTGTACGGCATTGGTTATTATGCGCTGTACGTAAGGATTGTGGAAGGACGGGCAGGTCTCGTGTCCGGGCTGGAAGTAAAACACCTTGCCGGCATCACGCAGGAAAGTCATGCCCGCGCGGAATATGTAGCCGTCCTCGTACCACGAGCCGAAGATGAGCTCTGTCGGCTGCGGAATAAAGAAGGGCTCGGCATAAAGCTCTTCTTCCTCAATAAAGAAGCTCTGCGGAATGCCCGCCGCTATGGGATGCGTGGGAAGCAGGTTCCACATGATCTCGCGCTGGTTGCGTCCCCACTGCAGGTTGCCAGTAGTGCCGAGTATCGCGCGGAAGGGCTTTGAATGATGCGCGGAGTGAAGGGCAATAAAGCTCATTCTGCCGAGCAGAACACGGCGCTGGATCTTTTTGACAAGCTCATCGTTTACCTCGCCGTGAGCCATGTGTCCCCACCAGATGAGCACATCGGTGTCATTGAGCAGCGAGTCGGGCAGACCCTGCTCCGGATCGTCAAGTGCCGCAAGGTGCACCTCGATCTCTTCGTCCTTTGAAAGGAACTCTCCTATTGTGGCATGAATGCCGTTCGGATAAAGCGCACGTGCGCTCTCATCGGTCTTTTCGTGTCTGAATTCGTTCCAGATGGTTACTTTGATCTTTTCCATTTCAGTTACCGTGCCTTTCTTTGATGATTATATTATAAGACAATCAGTGCGCAATTTCAAGACATTTTTAGTCAAAAAAGTGACAAAAATTGAGGTCGCTCAGACAGTGATGCGCATTCCGTCATACGCGGGAGTCACGCCGAGCGGCGCAAGCTGCCGCACAAGCTCCTCGTGCGTACCGTGAAGGGTAAGCGCCATGTGCGAAGTGTAATATTTCGCATCGTCGGCGGGACCGTGCTGTGCGCGCATTGTCTCAAGCATTATCTCTATCATCGGAATGCCCGTGTGACCGAACATACGGTCATCGCCGGGGCAATATCCGAGCGTGCATTCAAAGACCACTGCGTTCGGGCGTTCTTTTTTTATCCTCAGCCACGTGTCATACATTATCCAACCGGAATCAAGCCCGTAGAAAAACGATCTGCCGTCCTTTTTTATAATGAAATTGAGCATATTTTCGCCCGGCAGATACGGTCCGTGATTCGAGCGGCACGGAATTATCTCATATCCGTCCGCCGTTGTAACGCTCTCAAACGCGGTGAGCGGAACAAATCTCACACCGCCGACTCCCGCATCGGCAAGCTTTTTTTCGACTGCCCGATCGCAGTACACGGTGAGCGCGCCGTTTTCCGCGAGCTTCTTTACGCTTTCGGCATTGAGATGATCTCCGTGCGAATGCGTAACCGCTATCGAACGCACATTGCGGTAAAGCTCCGGTGTGCCGTTTTTTTCGGCAAAATCAAAAATGTGAGGTCCCGGATCGATAAGCAGTGCGTCATCGACCAGAGCAGACGAAAAGCGTCTGAAAAATTCACCGTCAACGCGGCGGGATATATTCCAGTCCGCCGCACCCGTACCAAGAAATAAAAGCTCCATCATGTCCTCCTCAGTCTATAAGCCCGACACGGCGCATCTCTTCCTCTTTTACCGTTCCGCCCTCTTTTATAAAGCGTCTGGCAGGCAAAAGAAAAGGATCGCCGAGAATGGTATAATTGCCCGAACGCAGCACCTCCAGAAGTTTTGCGTTTGATGTTATCGCCTCATCGGTAACGATCCCGCCGGAAACGAGCCCGTTGCTCGTGCGGTGATAATCGCTGCCGGACGTTCCGATCAGGTGGCTGTAACGCTTCGCCCACATGAGCGCAATGTCATTGCGGGAATCGTGCCCGACGGCGCCGTTGTATATTTCGATACCGTCAAGCAGGCACGGGTCGCTTATCGTCATTTCATTGCGGAAGGGGTGCGCCTGGATCAGCAGAAGCCCCGCCGCGCGGACTCTCCTTGATAATTCGGCAACGTCGATATCCATTATGTCCGGATTGGCACGCAGAAAATCGCCCGAATCCCCGTATATCTGGTAATCGTTGTCATCGGAGATGAGTCTCAGCTCGCAGCCCTGAAGAATATGAAGCCTGTCGCCGGCGGCTTTTTTCAATGCCTCGGTGCCGCTGAGAAAGAAATCGACACGCTGTTCATGCGTATGCCCGCGCCTGTCGCCGTTTTTCTTGTTGTTGAAGGAAAACGGCGAAAAATGCTCGGTGAGCACGATCGTTGTGTAGCCGTGCGCAAGGTAGGTTTCCACTATCGTCTCCGGCGTGGCGGAGGCGCATTTTGACACTGTCGTCGAATGACAGTGAAGTTCGGTTTTGTAGCTCAAGATATTGCCTTTCTTTTTACAGATGATGATTCAGCACCAATATGATACTACATTTCCGCGCACGATGCAACAAAAAAAGACGAATTCGGCAAAAAACTTTTGCGTTTTTTTCTTTCTTTCGGTCTCACATCAATTGTAACACTACAAAAACTTTTGCGCTTATTTGCCCGCATGTATTGAAAGAAGATTTTTTTTGTGTTATAATTGATTTGATTACATAAGAAAGGCACGGTAAAGTCATATGACAGATAATTTTTCACTGTGCGCATTTGCGGACGAAGCGTCAACTTCGGTTGACGGTCAGATACGTGCGCTCAGAGAAAACGGCATAGGTCTTATCGAAGTGCGCGGAGTTGACGGCAAAAACATATCGCTGCTGACAGCGGCTGAAGCACGCGGGCTCAGGGCACGCTTTGACGCAGCCGGGATATCGGTTTGGTCGATAGGTTCTCCGGCAGGCAAAAGCAGCATACGCGACGGCTTTTCCGCCGCGCGTGATGAATTTGCACGCATCGCGGAGACTGCCGAAATACTCGGCGCACGGTGCATAAGGATATTCAGCTTTTACGACGCAGACGGAAGCATATCCTGCTTTGACGAAATATGCCGGCGCATAGACGCTTTTTCCGAACTGGCGCGCGGTTCCGGAGCGGTCCTTTGCCACGAAAACGAAAAAAAGATATACGGCGACACTCCGTCACGCTGCAAAAAGCTGCTTGATGCACTTCCCGCGATATCTGCGGTGTTTGACCCCGCAAACTTTGTGCAGTGCGGCGCAGACCCGCTCGAAGCATGGGAGCTGCTTTGCAGCCGCGTGTACTACGCTCACATAAAGGATGCGACCGCCGACGGTGCGAACGTTCCCGCCGGCGACGGCGTGGGCAGGATCCCGGAGCTTATTCCCCGCTTCCGCGATGCGGGCATAAAGGTGCTGACACTTGAGCCTCATCTCACTCACTTCACGGGGCTGTCCTCGCTTGAGGACGGAGAAAAACACAAAACCGGCGACCTCCGATTCAGGGATGGGCGCGAGGCATTCGACTATGCCGTGCACGCTCTCCGCAAAATTCTTTGACCACCCGAAAGGAAGATAAAATCATGTTGATAGGCGCACAGCTTTACACACTAAGAAACCACTGCAAGACCATCGACGATCTCAGCGAGACGATAAAACGCGTAGCCGATATGGGCTACACCGCAGTTCAGCTCTCCGGCGTATGCGATTACGACCCGGAATGGATGCGCGACCTGCTTCGTGAATGCGGACTCATTGCCCCGCTCACGCATTTCAGCTATTCACGCATCATGAACGACACCGACGCCACGATAGAATTCCACCGCACGTTCGGCGCACGCTACATAGGAATAGGCTCTATCCCCAACTTCAAAAAGAGCGGCTGCGACCTCTCCATATACGAACAGTTCATTGCCGATGCAGCTCATGCGGCAGCCAAGATCAAAGCTGCCGGAATGAAGCTCATGTATCACAACCACAACATGGAATTCATGCGTATCCCGGGCGGAAAGCTGCTTATCGAGGATCTCTGCGACCGCATTCCCGCCGATGAAATGGGAATAACCCTCGACTGCTACTGGGTGCAGGCGGGCGGCGGCGATCCCGTACAGTGGCTGCGTCTGCTTCGCGGCAGACTTGACTGCATACATCTCAAGGATATGTGCTGGAGCCCCGCCGACCTCAGTATCCGCATGGCTCCGATAGGCAGCGGAAACATGAATTACGAGGCGATCCTCCCCGCCGCAGAAGCATCCGGCGCAAAATACGCTTTTGTCGAACAGGATCATTGCTACGATGACGACCCGTTTGACTGCATGAAACGCAGCTACGACTATCTCTCCTCGCTCGGATACAAATAATCTGAAAGAAGGTCTGACAATGGCAGAAAAACTGAGACTCGGCATTATCGGTGCCGGAAACATGGGGTCAAAGCACCTCGCAAACGTCCTCGCGGGCAAATGCCCGGAGATCGAAGTGACCGCCGTCGCCGACCGCGACCCGGCAAAGCTCGAACGCGTTCACGCCGCGCTGAAAAAAGCCCGCGATGCGGGTGCGTCTGTCCCCGATATCGCCTGTTATGCCGAGGGGAGCGAGCTTATCGCCGGCGGACTGTGCGACGCCGTGCTCGTTGCGGTACCGCATTATCAGCACCCCGGGCTCACGATAGAGGCAATGCAGGCAGGGCTTCACGTGATGTGCGAAAAGCCGGCGGGAGTTTTCACTCTTGATGTCCGCCGCATGATCGCCGAAGCCGACCGTCACCCCGATCTTGTGTTCGGCATGATGTTCAACCAGCGCACGAACCACGTATATCGCAAAATGCGCGAGATCATCACCTCCGGCGAGCTCGGCGAGATACGCCGCACGAGCTGGATAGTCACGAGCTGGTACCGTCCGCAGTTCTATTATGACTCGGGCGACTGGCGCGCCACATGGAGCGGCGAGGGCGGCGGAGTTCTGCTCAACCAGTGCCCGCACCAGCTCGATCTCTGGCAATGGATATGCGGAATGCCCGCAAAGCTCGAAGCCAAAATGTATTTCGGCAAATGGCACGACATCGAGGTCGAAGACGATGTGAGCGTATTCTGCGAATACAAAAACGGCGCGACCGGAACGTTCATCACCTCCACAGGCGACGTTCCCGGCACCAACCGGTTTGAAATTGTCTGCGACGGCGGCACACTGCTGACCGACTCCAAAAAGCTCTGGGTAACAAAGCTTGCGGTCCCCGAATCGGTCTTCACGAAGCAGAACCGTACAGCCGCCTTCGGTGCGCCGGAATCGGAAAAGTACGAAGCCGAGACAGACGGCAAGAATCCTCAGCACGTCGGCGTTCTGAACGCATTTGCCGGAGCCGTGCTTCACGGAACGCCGCTCGTCGCCGACGGACGCGAAGGAATAAACGGTCTTATGATATCGAACGCCATGCACCTTTCGGCATGGCTCGGTAAGGAAGTCGAGCTTCCCATTGATGAAGAGCTGTTCCGCGAAAAGCTCATGGAGCACGTTGCCGTTTCAAGAAGAAAAACGACCTCCGCCGGCTCGGTCGTCTCGGACACCGAGGGAACCTACTGACAGAAAAAATCAAAAGGAGAACTAACATGAACACAAAGATGATCCGCCGCGCATTATCACTTTTCATATGCATTCTGATGCTGGTCTCCGGACTTGTCGCCTGCGCCAAGCCCGATGCCGGAAACGACGGCACATCCTCCGCCGAAACCGACACAGCCACCGTAACGCCCGAAACCACATCGAATGTCGATGAAAACGGATTTTTGCGTGACGACCTGCCCGAAAGCCTGAATTTCAACGACTCGACCGTAAGATTTCTTGTCTGGAGCGACGTTGAGAACAACGAATTCGAAATCGCCGAACTCGGCGACAACGCCGTTGACAACGCGATCTACAAACGCAACAATACGGTGGAACGCCGCCTTGGCGTAAAGCTTGAATTCGAAGCCATTCCCGGCAACTACGGCAACCAGCAGAGCTTCATTGCCGCCGCACAGACCCGCATTTCCGCCGGTACCGATTCAACGCCGCACATAATGGCGGCATATTCGCTTACCTCCGCCGGTCTTGTTGCAAACGGACTCACCTACAAGCTCAACGAGCTTGAAAATCTCGACTTTTCCAAGCCCTGGTGGCCCGACCGCCTGCTTACCGAATCCATGATAAACGGCAACTACTATCTCTGCTCCGGTGATATCTCCACCAATATGTTGCACAAAATGCACGCCGTGTTCTTCAATAAGGATATGTGCAATGACCGCGGTTACAGAGCGGATGAGCTTTACGACCGCGCGCTTGCCGGCAACTGGACGCTCGACGACCTCTTCAACATGACCGCCGAGGTATATGAGGACCGCAACAACACCGGAAAGAAAGACCGCGGCGACCTTTTCGGTCTTTACATCTGCGACAACTATTTCGACGTTTTCTACTATGCCAGCGACCTCATCATCGTTGACCGCGATGCCGATGGCAAGCCCAAGATCTCCGATGATTTCACAAGCGAAAAGGCAGTGAACCTCGCCGACAAGGTAGGAAACTTCTTTGCCAACAGGAACGGCGCGTTTTTCATCACCGACTTCACCGAAAGCGGCTATATGTCGGACGGCAACGCCATGATGATAATCTCCCGCTGCGATGTTGCGCTCAAGAAGCTCAGATTTGCCGATAACCTCGACTACGGCGTACTTCCCGTACCGAAATACGATGCTGATCAGGAAAGCTACGTTTCCTGCCTTGCATTCCCCTGCACCCTTTACGTTGCCTCCAAGAACATCGGCGATGATGCCGCAATGGTCGGCGCAGTGCTTGAAGCAATGGGATCCGAGGGCTACCGTCAGATCACTCCCGTGCTGTTTGAGGCGACCATGAAGACCCGCTACGCCAGCGACGGCAAGATAGCAAATGTATATGACACCATCCGCTCGTCGGTAACATTTGACCTCGGCAGAATATTCTATTCCTCGCTCGGTGAGGTGAACAACATATTCCGTCAGGCGTGCTCCGGAAACACCGGATCGTATATGGCATCGGCATCCTCAAAGCGCAAACCGCTTCAGACGCTTCTCGATAAGCTCGTAAAAGATATAGGATAAAAACAACAAAAGTACAAAATGGGGGATGTTGAAAAACTCAAAATGAGTTTTTCAACATCCCCATAGACATTAACGGTTTTGCCGTCCGCATTCGGTTTCCGGCAAATCCTTCAGTCGCAATGTAACTGCTTACGGTATTGTACACCGCCTTGTTTCCGGCACGGCTGTCACGGTTTATCACAGCCGTGTACCCGACCGCCCATAATGCAATGAACACGACCGCAGCGGCAGCGGCTGCGACGACGGTTTTTCCTATTTGTTCATCTCCGCTTTTTGAAGATGCACAGCGCGCCTGCCGCTGCCGCTATCAGCGCCAACGCGCCGACAGACGAACCGCAGCCCTTTGCGGCGGGCTTCTCCGTTGTTTCCGGTGTCTCGGCTCCGGTAGCCGATGCACTTTCGTCAGGCGCCGGCGTGGTCTCGGGTTCCGTAGCCGCGGGAGTGGTAATTGGCTCGGTCACAGGCTCGGTCACAGGATCGGTCACTGCGGTCACGGGCACAGCGGGAGCGGCAACAAGCTCTGCCATGTATTTACCCATAAGAGCGTGCCCTTCGCCGTTCGGATGGATATCAAGCGAGGCTATGTTCGTATAGCCCTCGGCGTTGACATTGATGACCGACGGAATATCCGCCACCTCATAGCCGTATCCGGACGCCGCGACCGCTCCGCGAAGAGCCATATTGAGCGAGTCGATGACATTTCCCGCAAATGTGCCGAAAGCTCCCGCCTCCGCAACGCCCTCCATGGGGTTGTACTGCGCAAGGAATATCACGCGCGCCGACGGATTGTATTCGTGCAGCGTATCGATTATCTTTTTCAGGTTTACGGTATAATTTGCGACCGCAGTGATTATCGGCATTGACGTTTCCGGCTTTTTGAGTTTGTCCGCAAGCACGTTTTTATCCATTGAAAGTATTGCGTTTGCTGCATCGACAAGTCCCGAGATACCTTTGCCGGTGAGGCTTTGCGCAAACTGAGGAAGAATGTGCAAAAGGTCGTTGCCGCCTATCGAAACAACGATAAGCTCGCTCTTTTCGGCATACGTTTTGAGCGACGGCAGAAGCTTAAGAAGATCGTCGGAAGCATCACCGTTCACGGCGCGGTTTATATAGCTTTCGCGGCTTTTGAGTCCGAGAGATTCCGCCAGAATATTGCCGTAGCTGCGGCACTCGTACGGCGATCCGCCGGGAGTGTAATTTTCAAGCCCGTAGCCTGTGGATATCGAATCTCCGATAACGAGCATTGAGGAATAGCTCTTGTCCGCCGAAGCGGGAAGCACAGCCGCGCCTATCATAAACGCCGCGGCAAGAGCCAAAGAAAACAGTCTGATCATTTTATTCATTTCGATCGTCCTTTCGGTTTCATTTATACTTACATATAATATGATACCACAAAGCCTGCCGCGATTCAAGTCAAAGATGTGAAAATCCGCAAAAAAAACAGGAGACCTTCATGCCCACTTCACCGAAAAAAAGCCCCTCTCTCCACCCCGATGAACGCCGCCGCAGGCAGCAATGGACGGGATTCATCCTGTTCAACTGCTCGATACTGCTCGGCGCCGCAATACTTATGCCGTACCGCCTGCTCGCCGACAGCGTGCTTAAGCCGTATATCTACTGCTTTTTGAACCGTTACTTTCATATATACTGTCCCACCTGCGGCATGACGCGCGTGTTCGACTCGGTGCTGCATCTGCGATTTGCCGACGCTGCGCGCGAGAACATATGCATTCTGGTGCTCATACTGCTTACGGCTTACTTTGATATCCGCGCCTTCATTGCGCTTTTGCGCCGCGAGAATAAAATATTCAAGGTAAAGCTCGTTCATATGTGGATATTCATTGCTTTTCTGCTTATCCACGCGGCAGTGCGCAATATTCTGCTGATACGCTTCGGCATTGACCCACTCGGCGACAATCTCGCATTCTGGCACGGCGGATGAAACAACGGGCTGTTATAGACTCAAAAATTTTTTTAACAGCCCGTTTTTCTATTGACAATTCGTAATCAATGTGATATCATAATAATATCACATGGGGATACCCGGAAAGGACAGGATGCAAAGTGAGCATTCTTGATGTCAGCGGACTGACAAAAATATACCCTGCCTTCATGCTTGACGGCGTTTCGTTTTCGCTTGAGGCGGGAAAAATAACAGGATTTATAGGACGCAACGGAGCGGGCAAATCCACTACTCTCTCTTCCCTTTTCAATTTTGTACATCCCGACGGCGGCGATGTGAAGTTTTTCGGTCTGCCTTTTGCCGGCAACGAGGCGGAGATAAAACGGCGCACCGGATTTGTTTCCGGAGGCGTGGATTTCTACCTCAAAAAAAGACTCAGCACGATATCCGACGTCACAAAAAGTTTTTACCCTAACTGGGACGATGCCGCATACCGCCGCTATATGGAAATGTTCTCGCTCGACGGCTGCAAAACCCCGTCTGAGCTTTCGGCGGGAATGAAGGTCAAATACGCGCTGATCCTTGCTCTTTCACACAACGCGGAGCTGCTCGTGCTCGATGAGCCGACAAGCGGTCTTGACCCCGTTTCGCGCGACGATCTGCTCGATGTGCTTCTGGCTCTCTGCGATGAGGGCAAAACGATACTGTTTTCGACACACATAACATCCGATCTTGACAAATGCGCGCAGAATATAATCTACATACGCAACGGAAATATAATTGCCGATGCGCCCATGCGTGTGTTTGAAGACTCATACCGCATCATAGCCTACCGTAATGACGAGGGAGATGCCGATGAAAGGTATTTTCTCGGCAGACGCCGCATGCGCGACGGCTTTACCGCGCTTGTGCGCGCCTCGGACGCTCAGATCATAGGACGCAAATGCGAAAAACCGGATCTTGAATCGATCATGGTCCATCTTGAGAAGGGGGTATGAGTATGGGAAACATATCAAAATTGATAAAAAAGGACTTCCGCCTTGCAATGCACCCTACGGTGCCGCTGATGCTTATGACGGCGGCAATGGTGGCGATACCCAACTATCCTTATTCTGTCAGTTTCTTTTATGTGACGATGGGGCTGTTCTTCACCTGCCTGCTCGGGCGTGAAAACCGCGACATAGCCTATTCGATGGGACTTCCCGTCGCAAAACGCGATATTGTTACCGCAAGAATATCCTTTGCGGCGATAATAGAGCTCACGAGCATAGTGCTGACCGGCGTCATGGTCTTTCTGATGCCTTATCACGAAAACGCTGCCGGCATCGCCCCCAACCTTGCCCTTATCGGATGGGGAGCCATAACCTACGGCATATTCAATCTTGTATTTTTTATAATGTATTACAGCAACGTTGCCCGCGTCGGGACCGCATTCGCGGTGTCAAGTGTCATGATCTTCTTTATTGCGGCATGTGATGCCATCACCACATACGCCATGCCCTTCTTCCGTGATATGCTCGACACGCCCGACCCCGAATTTATGCGTCAAAAGCTTATATTCACGGGTGCGGGAGCTGTGTTTTACATCGTATCCTTCATTGTCACACGCGCAGTCTCGGTAAAAAAATTTGAAAAACTCGACCTCGGCTGACGGCAAAACGGCGGCGTTCAGCCGCCGAGACCAATGTCGACGGGTAGGTAAAAAACGCATTTGAGTTTTTTACCTACCCTTTTTTCATTTTCTCTATTGTAACACAGGAATTATTGTGATATAATTACTTTGTATAAATTTGCTTTCAGAAAGAAAGGTCTGGTATTTGCTATGGAAAAAATGATGAACGCCGCCGTGCTTCATGCAGTCGGCGACCTCAGGTACGAAAAAGTCCCTATGCCCGAAGTACACGAGGGCGAGGTACTTATGAAGGTCATGGCAGCAGGCGTCTGCGGATCCGATATCCCGCGCGTTTTTGAAAAAGGGACCTACCACTTCCCCACCATTCCCGGACATGAGTTTGCCGGACTCATCGTTGACGGCGATCCCGAGCTTACGGGCAAGCGTGCGGCGGTGTTTCCGCTTCTGCCCTGCCGCAAGTGCTCATCCTGCGAAGTCGGCGAATATGCCAACTGCAAGAACTATGATTACTACGGTTCCCGCCGCGACGGCGGATTTGCCGAATACATAGCCGTTGACAAGAGAAACCTCGTTATCACTCCGGACAGCCTCAGCTACGCCTGCGCATCGCTTTGCGAGCCGGGTGCCGTCGGACGCGCCGCAATACGCCGCCTCGGTGTGGAGCTTGGCGACCTCTGCGTCATCTGGGGCGCGGGACCTATCGGTCTTATCGCAGCTCAGTGGGCACGCCGTGCCGGCGCCGCCTGCGTACGCGTCGTGGACATCAGCGAGAAGAAGCTGGCGTTCGCAAAGAAGTTCGGCTTTGAGCCGTACGATCCCGAAAAGGACGGTCCGTGTGACTGCGCACTTGAAGGGACCGGGGCTGCCCCCGCGCTCTGCGATGCGATATCCGCGCTCAAATCGCACGGCAGAATAGTCCTCATGGGCAATCCCGCACGCGACATGACAATAAAACAAAGCGTATATTCTCAGCTTCTGCGTAAGGAGCTGTCTCTGCGCGGAACATGGAATTCCTCTTACAATCAGACAGTCAACGACTGGAGCGCAACGATCGCGGCAATGGCTTCGGGCGAGATAAAATATGAGGAACTCATCACTCACCGCTTCCCGCTCTCGGAGTGCAACCGTGCGCTCGATATGATGCACGAACGCCGCGAATTCTACACCAAGGTGACATTCATAATGGAATGAACACCGACCGAAAGGATGCACAATAATGAACAATTCATCATTAATCGTAAAGACATCGGGAATGCGCCGCATTGACCATACCGCCGAGCTTTGCATAATCGGCGGCGGTCTTACCGGTATGTCGGCGGCGCTTTGCGCGGCACGGCGCGGTGTCAAGGTCCTTCTCATGCAGGACAGACCCGTTCTCGGCGGCAATGCCTCAAGCGAGATCCGTATGTGGGTACGCGGCGCAAAGGGACTTCACAACCGCGAGACCGGCATTATTTCAGAGCTTGAAGAAGAAAACATTTACCGCAACCCCACCCTTTGCTATTCGGTCTGGGACAGCGTTATGTGGGGCAAGGTGATGGAGGAGCCGAACATTGAGCTTCTTCTCAACTGCTCCTGCGTCGATGCCGAGACCGAAACGATGCCCGACGGCGCCGTGCGCGTGCGCTCGGTGACCGGCTGGCAGCTCACAACGTACACATGGCACACCGTAAGAGCAAAGTATTTTTCCGACTGCTCCGGCGACTCCGTTCTTGCCACTCTCACCGGCGCGGAATGGCGCGTTGGACGCGAGGGACACGGCGAATTCGGCGAATCCATAGGTCCCGTTGTTGCCGACAGAAAAACAATGGGTATGTCCTGTCTGCTTCAGGCGCGCGAGACAGACCGCCCCGTGAAATTCATACCGCCGGAATGGGCGTATGTCTACCCCGAGGACTCCGATTTTGTAGGCAAGGGAAAGAAAAGATTTTCCCTGCCCGACGATGAAAAGCCGGTACCCGGCGAAAAGACCGCCGAGGAGCTGCTTGCAGAGGGTGCCAGCATCTCGGGTATAGAAATAAAACAGACCTCAAGCTGCACCCGCACGCACGACCTCGGAACGTCCAAGGGCAACTTCTGGTGGATCGAGCTCGGCGGTGAAAACGACTCGCTCCACGATGCCGAATGGCTGCGCGACGAGCTTCTCAAAATAGCCTTCGGCGTCTGGGACCACATAAAGAACTACGGCAACCACCACGCCGAAAACTGGGAGCTTGAATGGGTCGGATTCCTTCCCGGCAAGCGCGAATCCCGCAGATACGTCGGCGCCTACACCCTCACACAGCATGATATTGAAGCGGGCGGAAAATTCCCCGATGTCATAGCATACGGCGGATGGCCGATGGATGACCACAACCCCGCCGGCTTCAAGGCAGCTCCCGATGAGTCGGCTTCCACGCTGCATCCCGCTCCCTCGCCCTACGGCATTCCCTACCGCGTGCTCTATTCCGCAAATATAGAAAACCTCTTCTTTGCCGGGCGCAACATAAGCGCTACGCACGCAGCGATATCTTCAACGCGAGTCATGGCAACCTGCTCACTTCTCGGAATGGCTGTCGGCGAGGCGGCTGTTATATGCCGCGACAATGACATAATGCCCGCCGGCGTATCGGACGGATATGTCGATCTGCTCCAGACGCGCCTGCTTGATGACGGAGCATACCTGCCCGGCTTCCCGCGCGTGATCCCCGAACTTTCAAGATCGGCAAAGATAAATCTTCCCGCGGGCGAGCTTTCTCTGCTGCAAAACGGCAAAGAGCGCCCCGATGCCGATATGAACCGCAACTACGCCGTGCTTCCGGTCGGCGGAACACTTGAATTCGATCTCGGCGAAGAACGCCCCGTCGGCACTCTGCGCATCGTTTTCGACCCCGACTTTACGCGCGAGTCGATATCCCCCAATACAAAGATGAGGGTCTTTGCGCAGCGCTGCAACCGCGGGCTTGACTTTGAGCCCGTAAAGGTCGCAAACACGCTCGTAAAGGAATTCACGGTCGAGTGCGACGGCAAAGCAGTGTACCATGCCGATAACTGCCACAATTCGCTCGTCCGCATTCCGATCAACAAAAACGCGCGCCGCGTGAGCATCAAATTTGAAAAAACGTGGGGCGCCGACAGCGTTCATCTTTATTCCGCAGATATAAACTGAACAAAAAAGCACCCTCCGCAGCACTTGACAGCAGTGCAAAAAGCATATATAATATCATTTGTAAAAGAAAATGGGCGGCAACGCCGCCCGGAAACGGAGTTTTTATGAAAAAGATCACTGCGCTGTTTCTCACATTTCTGATGCTTGCAGCAATGCTCGCGTCATGCGCAAAGCCGGATAGCACCGGCGACGGAACCACCACCGGTGCCGGCAACACCCCCGCCACTGCCGCCCCCGAAGCGACAGTAGACAGCAACGGCTATCTGCTTGACGACCTGCCCGACGACCTTGATTTCAAGGGCGAGACCATCAACATATTCATGTGGAACGACTACACCATGACCGAGTTCTTTGATGTCAACGGCACCGGCGACCTTATCGGCGAAGCACTGACGAGCCGCAACTCGCTGGTTGAAAACCGCCTCGGTGTGAAGTTAAACTTCATCGAGACCGCCGGCTCCACATCAGCCGCACAGAAGGCATACCTTGAAAAGGCTCGCGCCGATGCTCAGGCTTCTCCCTGCGAATATGATATTTATGCAACATACAGCCGCACCCCCGCTGCAATGTCGATTCAGCATCTCACAGCCAATCTGCTTGAAACCGAATACTTCAATGTTGAAAAGCCCTGGTGGCCCAAAGCACTTATGAACGAGTGCACCATCAACGGCAAGCTCTATTTCTGCTCAGGCGACATCTCCACCAACCTTCTCTGGATGATGACGGGTACCTTCTTCAACAAGAACAAGCTTACCGAATACGGCATAGAAAAGACTCCCTCTCAGCTTGTAAAGAGCAATGAATGGACCTTTGACAAGCTCGCCGAGATGGTGCAGGATGTATACCGGGACAGCGGTGATGGCAAGAAGAGCGACGATGATGAATACGGATATGTTCTTTACGACATGAATATCGATGCATTCCAGACCGCCGCAAACATTATTTCCATCGGCAAGGACGAGAGCGGAGAGCTTATCATCTCTCCCGACTTTTACGGCGAACGCCAGATCGACATGACTTCAAAGATACACAAGCTCCTCTCCTCCGAGGGCGTGCGTTACAGCAGCAGCATCAAGATACGCAACATATTCTTTGAAGAGCGCGCTCTTCTGATAACGGACCGCGTATTTATCGTTGCCGGCAAGGACAACAGAGACGACAAGAACCGCATTGAGTTCGATTACGGTATTGTTCCCCAGCCCAAGTATTCCTCGGATCAGGAAAACTTCGTCACCAATGTGGGACATCCTTACACAATGTACGCCATCAATGCAGCATCCACCAAGATAGATGCCTGCGCCGCAGTCATCGAAGCACTCGGCTCGCAGAACTACCGCAGCGTAACACCCAAGGTGTTTGAGGCTGCCATGAAGGTACGTTACGCCAGCGATTCCGAAGCGGGCGAGATGTACGATATCCTCCGCAACGGCATAAGCTTTGACCTCGGTCGCCTGTTTGCGGGAACATTCGGCAACCACACAGCCAACCTGTTCCGCAAGGTCGTACAGAGCGGCAACTCTTATACACGTCAGTATGAATCAGCCAAGCCCGTCATCGAAGCCGGACTTGCGGTCATCAAGGAAGCATTTGAAAAGTAATACCGCAAAGCACATAAAACCGCCTCCGCGCAATGCGCGGAGGCGGTTTTATGTGTGGGTGGGATCAGGTGTTCTCGCCGTTCTCCTCACCGTTGTCGGCGTCCTCGACCTCAACCTCAACGTCGTCGGAGTCTTCGTCCTCGTCGTCAAGAAGATCGTCGTCGCAGTCACAGCAATCGTCGCAGCAATAATCGCAATCGCAGTTACGTTCCACAAAGAATTTGTAAACAGCGTATGCGGCAGCGGCAATAGCAAGAGTAACGCCTACGGTAATGGCAATCACCTTACCGTAATGGGGTTTTTCGGGTTTTCTGAAAAAGCACATGGTTTTTAATCCTCCTTGGTTTGTGCCGTTAAGCCAATTATAGTATAACATATTTCGCGCAAAATGCAACCCCTCTAATGAAGAATAATATGTAAATTTTATTTTTCGCCGTGCTGCGCGGCAGTACGCGGCGGTAAAATCTTGACAAAGCAATATCCCCGTGATATAATAATCTGATAATCAACGGCTCCGAGGTGAAACGGATGACGGAAAAAAAGCAAATATTCATAGGCACCGCCAACCCGAGCAAGCTACCGTACCTGTGCGGTTTTTTTGACGGCACCGGCATAGAATGCGTCTCCCCCGCCGCGCTGGGGATCAAAGCCTTTGACGCGCCCGAGAACGGTAGGACCGCCGAGGAAAACGCCATAGAAAAAGCCGCGTCATGGCACCGCATTGCCAAAATGCCGGTATTCGCGCTTGACGCCGGGCTTTTGTTCCTTGATCTTCCCGACAACGACCCCGACCAACCCGGAGTGCATGTGCGGCGCGCCGCCGGTCATAGCATGAACGATGAAGAAATGCTCATGTGGTTTGCCGGCGTTGCGCACAGGCACGGCGGCAGGCTGCGCGCGGCGTGGCAGGATTCATACTGCATCATGCGCACGCCCGGGGCTTTTCGCACGTTTACCTTCACGCGGCAGATGCTTGAACCGAACGCTTTTATCATCACAGACACGCCCTGCGCGGGCAGGCTTGACGGCTGGCCGCTCAACAGTATATCGGTCGACATTCCAACGGGAAAATACTGGCTTGAAATGACCGATTCCGACCGGGCGCGCTCAAAAGCGGCGAATGCGGAAAAAAACGAATTCGTGTACGAGCTGCGGCAATGGGTGCGCCGGACTGCCGGCGAGCTGCTCGGGGAGGCTTAAAAGATGACATACAATGATCTCAAAGCAGCACTTGCGGCAGCCGGTATAGGCGATGACGCCGAATGCCGGCGCGAGGCGGAACTCCTGTGCGCAAAATTCGGCGGCATATCCCCATCGTCTCTCCCGTTCAGACGTGACGAGGATATTCGGTCGCGCGAGCTTGCGGACGCGCTGACAAGGCGCATAAACCGCGAGCCGCTGCAATATATTCTCGGTGAATGGGAATTTTACGGACTCGACTTTTATGTAACGCCAGACTGCCTCATTCCTCGACCGGATACGGAAATAACGGTCTCGGCGGCAATAAAACTTTTGCCTGAGGGAGCGCGTTTTGCCGACCTCGGCACCGGTAGCGGCGCCATTGCGGTGTCTGTGCTGAAAAACCGCTGCGACATACACGCCGTCGCCTCAGATATAAGCCCGGCGGCTCTCGCAGTGGCTGAAAGCAACGCCGTCCGCAACGGCGTTGCGGACAGATGCCGCTTCCTTTGTGCCGATATGCTTTCCGAGTGCTTTTTCGATGCGCTTCCGCGCCCCATTGACGCGATCATATCAAATCCTCCGTATATTCCCACACGCGAGCTTGCAGCCGGTATTATCCAGCCCGAGCTTGATTTTGAACCGCGCGGCGCGCTTGACGGCGGGACAGACGGCTTGGACTTTTACCGCGCTGTTATCCCGCGCGCAGCAGAGCGCGGCGTGCTCACCGATGACGGGACCGTAATTTTTGAAGTCGGCGCCGGCGAGGCGGATGCCGTATCCGCGCTGGGCAAAAGCGCAGGCTTTTACACCGCAATACTCGCCGATCTCGGCGGCATTGAGCGCACGGTGATACTTTCAAAAAACCAAAAATCAATTGCACTGAAAGGCTTTATGATATGAATATTGTTGTACTTGCAGGCGGGCTAAGCCCCGAACGCGATGTGTCCCTCTCCTCCGGCGCGCTTATCGCCTCCGCGCTTTCGCGCAAGGGACACGCGGTAAAAATAGTTGACGTGTACGAAGGCATTGATGACCTGCCCGATGACATCACATCGGTGTTTGAATACGGAAAGAGCTATTCCGGACAGGTCAGCGAAAAGGAGCCGGATCTTGACGAAGTGCGCCGCCGCAACGGCGGGCGCGAAGCCCTGATCGGTCCCGGCGTGCTGAAGATATGCGCTGCGGCGGATGTGGTGTTTCTCGGGCTTCACGGCGCGATAGGCGAAAACGGACAGCTTCAGGCAACACTTGACTGCGCGGGGATCAGGCACTATACCGGCACCGGCTACACCGGCGCGCTCCTTTCAATGGATAAGGACCTCACAAAGCAGCTGATCACACGCGCCGGTATTCCGACTGCGGAATGGATCTATTTCGACGTAAAAACGGGCAACAAGCAGAAGATCATTGATAAAATAGGTCTGCCATGCGTTGTCAAACCCACATCCTGCGGTTCGAGCGTCGGTGTAACGCCGGTCCACGGGACCGACGAGCTTGACACGGCGCTTGGAACTGCGGCAAAATATGAATCAAAACTGGTTGTCGAACGTCTGATAAAGGGGCGCGAACTCACAGTGGGTGTAATCGGCGGCAAAGCGCTGCCGCCTGTTGAAATAATCCCGAAGGCGGGGTTCTACGATTACAAGAACAAATACCAGAGCGGACTTACAACGGAAATATGCCCTGCGCCGCTTACAGCCGATGAGACCGCAAAAGTCCAGGAGCTTGCAGTGGCGACATTTCACGCGCTGCGCATGGAGCAATACGGCAGAGTGGACTTCATTTACGGCAACGACGGCGTGTTCTATTGTCTTGAGGCAAACGCCCTTCCCGGAATGACCCCGACATCTCTTTTGCCGCAGGAAGCAGCCGCCGTCGGGATCGGATACGATGAGCTTTGCTGTATGCTTGCGGATATGGCAAAAAACAAATAAGCAAGCGGTACGGGTTTTAAAGACATCCCGCGATCATAACAAACATGCTGTTAAAAAACTCATTTTGAGTTTTTTAACAGCCTGTTTTGTATTACCGATCCTTTTGAAAAACACAAATGAGACTAAATCAAGCTCATTACAGCTCAACTCCGCGCGCTGTAAGAACACGGCGGATGTCTGCGGCGGGTATCGCCTTGGGATCAACGTTCACGGCAGCGGCCAGGGCGGCAGCGATACCAACCGCCTCACCCATCGCCATGCATATCGCCATTACGCGGTAGGATGCGTGCGCACGGTGCGTTCCCGATATGCACCTGCCTGCCACAAGCAATCCGTCCGCATCCTTCGGCAAAAACGCTCCGTACGGTATATCATACGGTCTGGCAGGCTGCGAATGCCCCTCTGCCTGACCGCCGCCCGCCGGGTTATGGATGTCGATGAGGAACCATGCGTTATGTACAACGGCGTCATCTCTCATTCTTCCCTCCTCCACGTCGGCGTCACATACAAGATCTATGCCGCGTATGCGCCGGGACTCGCGCACACCGACGGTATCGGAGGATGACGACACCCGGCAATTTTCATATCCGGGTATATATTTGCGCAAAAGATCGGTTATCGTGGCGATCTGCCCCCTTAGCTCGGCTTCGGCTTTTGCAAGTGCCGCCGGATCCAAGGGATCGATGCCATTCACCTGCGTTGCGTTTACCTCGCGCTCATCCGGGTGCGTTTTGGCGTGCAGACGAACTATCGTCACGTTTTCGGGCAGCTCGCCCTCGCGGTTCTTCATCTTGCAGAATTCTCGGAATTCCATTCCCGCAAACCTGCCCGAGGGGATCTTCACCGGGTCGGAGCCGCCGAAAACGGTAATGGCATCCTCAGCAACATTCTCAAGCACAAATTCGAGCGACACGGGCTGAAGCCTGCCGTCGCCGATACGCCCGATGTCGGCGTGGCAGCCGGCAAGAGCAGCCACGCAACCATCCCCCGTGCTGTCCACGATGACCTTGCCGCGCACTGCGCAAAGCCCGCGCTGAGTGGCAAATATCACACCGCGCACGCATCGTCTGCCGTCGCATGGTGCGGTGATCACATCCGCGACCGCCGCGCCGAGCCACACGGTAACTCCGCTCTCCGTTACGAATTCATCAAGAGCCGCCTTTGTGACCTCGCGGTCAAGCAGCACCTCGCGCCCATTGCGTGTTCTGACGAACGGAACGTCGCAGCTTTTTATCCTGCGGCACACCTCATCATACATGGTCCCGCCGCTCACCGAGCCGAGAATGGGCGATATGGCTCCGGCGGTCAGCATTCCGCCGATGGTCCCGTATCTTTCAGCCAGTAAAACGCGGGCACCCTCGCGCGCCGCTGACACTGCGGCGCATATTCCCGCAGGTCCCGCCCCGCAGACTATAACATCAAATTCGGTATCATTTAGGGGTATGTTTTTTTCGTACAGTACAGTTTTTCCCATGCTTACGGTTCTCCTTTACAGCACTTTATTGAATAAAATTATAGCACCCGCCGCCGAGCTTGTCAAGAAATATCGTTTTTTATATTGACACGTCCGCGCCGCTGATGATATAATGTAAGAAAAAATAACGGAAAGGTCTCAGCCATGAAAATGCAGTACAAGAGAATCATATCCATAGCCCTTGCCATCGCCGCAGTCGGCGCGGCGCCGATGATGTTGGCATCGTGCAGCCAGAAGCCGGAAGGCGAAAGCACCACCGAAGCGCCGGGCACCACAGAGGCTCCCGCGACCACCGAAGAACCCGAAACCGAGCCTGTTACCACCGAAACACCGAAAAAAACGCTCACCCTGCGCGTAGGCACATACAACATCAAGCACGCCGCCGATGCGAACGGCGATCTTTCCGTCATCGGAAATGTGATAAAGGACGCCGGTCTTGACATATGCGGCATCCAGGAGGTCGATTACAAGACCCGGCGTGTCGGCGGCATAGATCAGCCCGCCGCGCTCGCAGAAGCCGCAGGCATGGAATATTACAAGTTCACCCCCGCCATCGACTATCAGGGCGGCAAATACGGCACACTCATTCTTTCGCGCTATCCCATAGTGGACTTTGAATTCATTCCGCTTTATTCCGGCGGCAAGGAAGGCAGAGCGATAGGCCACGCCGTTATAAACGTTGACGGCTGCATTGTTGACTTTTTCAACACGCATCTTTCGTACGAGGAAAAAGCCCTGCGTACCAAACAGTTCGGCGCGATACGCAAAATGCTCGACAAATGCGAGCACTACATCCTAACCGCCGATTTCAACACACAGGACTTCACCGAATTTGACACGCTCGGCTATGGCGCGCTTGTCAACAACACCTCGCACAGATATGTGACATTTCCGAAGAGAAGCAGCGCGATAGACAACATCGTGCTTTCCGCCGGCTTCAAGATCGGATTGACCAATACCGTTGCCAATTCGCACTCCGACCACCGTATGCTCTGGAGCGAGCTCAAACTCACATACACACCCGACAAATAATATGGATGAGGAACGCGCTCTGCGCAATAATTTTTCAGAGCTTGCCGCCCGCGCCGACAACGGTTCATATTACACATATTCGGATTTTCTCGCGCTTGCCGAGCAGGATATACTGTTCGGTATGCGTCTGCCCGTTCCGGTGAGCCTTTGCGGGGGATATGACGGTGCCGAAAGACGCGTAGCCGTTTTCGGGAGTGAGGACGATCTCGGATATCCGCCCGAGCCGCCGCTCGCATTTATAAAAATCGAACCGCTGTCGCCGCGGTTTGCCGAACCGCTGACGCACCGCGACTACCTCGGGTCGATCCTCGGGCTGGGGCTGGAGCGCGATGTTACCGGCGACATTCTGCCGTCGGACGGCGCGGCATACATTATCTGCCTTGATCAGACAGCGGATTTTATAGCCGAAAACCTTACAAAGGTAAGACACACGGCTGTAAAATGCACCCGGCTTGACGTTCTTCCCGACGTCACGGTACCCAAGCCGCAGGAAATGAGTGTTTTTGCGGCGTCCGAACGCGCCGACGCCATATGCGCTGCGGTATTCGGACTTTCACGCAGCGAAAGCGAGCAGCTTTTTGCGCGCAAACTTATCTTTGTCAACGCGCGGCTTACAGAGGCTCCGGATGCGCGTCTCGCACCGGGAGCGACCGTTTCGGCGCGCGGGCACGGAAAATTCATCTATTGCGGGATCGAAAAAACCACGCGCAAGGGTCGCCTTTGCGTAACGGTGAAAAAATACTGCTGACATTACGGAATTCAATAAGATACGGTAACATACCGAGGGACTGTTAAAAGCATCGAGCTTTTAACAGTCCCCTATTTACACTTAATTTACACGGGATAAAATAAATTTACACTACAAAACAGCCCTTAAATGATATAATTATTATGCAAAAATTTGTTGTACTCCGTAATCTGAAAGGATACAGACCGATATGAACGCAAAAGAACTTTTGGGACTTATCTCGGAGGGCGCACTTGATATGCGCCTTTCCCGTCTTTACGGTGAGGCGGGCACAGCCGCCGCGCGCAGCCGTTATATTTCAGTACTTGACGATTTCATCACGCGGTACGGCGCATCAGGCGATGTCTCCCTGTTTTCGGTACCCGGACGCAGCGAGCTTTCCGGCAACCACACCGACCACAACCATGGCAAGGTGATAGCGGCATCCATAGATCTTGACGTAATTGCAGTTGCCGCAAAAACCGATGACGGCACAGTTCGCGTAAAAAGCGCGGGATATCCCGAAGATATCGTTGACCTTGGCAGCTTCACCGCTCCCGATGCGGCACGCTTCGGGCATTCGGATGCTCTCATTGCCGGCGTAGCCGCCGCACTTGTCAAAAACGGAAGAAGCGTAGGAGGCTTTTGCGCCGCCACATCCTCGAACGTACTTAAGGGTTCGGGACTTTCATCCTCCGCCGCATTTGAAAACATGATAGGTCTCATCTTCTCGCACCTCTACAACAACGGTGAATCAGACTATGTTGAGATAGCACGCAATTCCCAGTACGCCGAAAACGTGTTTTTCGGCAAGCCCTGCGGACTTATGGATCAGGTCGCCTGCGCCGCAGGCGGCATAGTCGCCATAGATTTTGCCGATCCCTCGGCTCCCGTCATCGAAAAGATGGATTTCGACCTTGACAGCTTCGGCTACCGGCTCTGCATCGTTAACACGGGCGGCAACCATGCCGATCTCACCGATGATTATGCCGCCGTGCCTGCCGAAATGAAAAATATAGCGAAATATTTCGGCAAGAGCGTACTGCGCGAACTTTCCGAGGACGAGTTTTATGCGAATATTCCCGCACTGCGCGAGAAATACGGCGACCGAGCCGTTATGCGCGCGATACACTTCTTCAATGAGAACCGCCGCGTGGATGCGCAGCGGGCAGCCCTCGCCGCGCACGATCTTGACGGATTCTTTGACGGAGTGAGAGCCTCGGGACTTTCGTCCTTCAGATATCTTCAGAATGTTTATACCACCAAAAACATCTCGGAGCAGGGGCTTTCGCTTGCGCTTTGCCTTACCGAGCATTTCTTTGATACGCACAGTGTGCGGGGCGTTTGCCGTGTTCACGGCGGCGGATTTGCGGGAACGATACAGGCGTACCTCCCCGCCGAAAGCGCCGACGACTATGCTGCGGCAATGAACGCAGTGTTCGGTAGCGGTGCAACATATGTTCTCCACATAAGACGCACCGGAGCGGTAAAGCTCTTCTGATCTCAACCATAAATCAAAGGACCATCGCACATTCATGAAAATAAACGAAAACAAACCCCGCCGCACGCAAAACAAAACTCCGGATCCTCAAAAACCGCGCAATATACGCGAGGTATTCGCCCGTGTAAACAAAAAGCACCTCATACTTCTTATCGTAAACTGCATACTGTTCATAGGGCTTTACCGCCTGCTTATCACATCGGCTTTTGAATTCATCGTTCAGAAAATAGTCGTGCTTGTGTATATGATAGGCGCAGCAGTGCTGATCCTTGCTTACGTTATCTACAATCGCGGCTTTTCCGGGCGCGGCGTCACTCCGGATATGCTCCCCGATACAATGACGGAAAAGGAGAAGGACGACTACATAGCCGACACGGCGTCACGCGAGAAAAAGTCAAAATGGATGATGACCTTTATCATACCGATGCTTCTGGCGGTGCTTATAGATCTGTTTGATATGTATGTCATTCACAACACGGGTCTATGAGTGAAATAAGACTTGTGTCTCTGTTTTCGGGGTCGTCGGGCAACTGCACTGCGGTGAACTTCGGCTCCGACACACTGCTGTTCGATGCCGGTCGCTCGGCAAGAGCGATAGAACGCGGACTTTGCGATGCGGGTATCGATCCCGCCTCGGTACGCGCGATATTCGTAACGCACGAGCATACCGACCATATATCGGCACTGAGAGTGTTTACGGGAAAGCATCCGGTCCCCGTTTACGCTGCGCTCGGCACGGCGGACGCGATAACGTGCGGACATAGCGGCAGTGTCTGCCGCTGCCGCCCCCTCGATGAGATACGGATCGGCGCGGCAATGGTACGCTCATTCCATACCTCGCATGATGCCGAATGTCCCGTGTGCTACCGCGTTGACATTGAAAATGACGGTGCTACGGTGTCTTTGGGGATCGTCACGGACACCGGGGTCATCAGCGACGGCATAAAGGAGGGCATATCGGGGTGCCGCGCCGTACTGCTCGAAAGCAATCACGACCCAGATATGCTCCGCACAGGTCCCTACCCCGCGCCGTTAAAGCAGCGCATAGCCTCGGCGCGCGGTCATCTTTCAAATTCAGACAGCGCGGATTTCGCTGCTTTTCTTGTCGCTCACGGCGCGCGCAAGATAATTCTTGCGCATATATCAAAGGAAAACAATCTTCCCGCACTGGCACTCGATGTGTGCCGGACACGGCTCAGCGATGCGGGACTTGACGCCGAGGTCATAGCGGCAGATCCCATCATGTGCGTCGGCATATCGGTATAAAGAGCGAACGGAGGTTTTTCGGTGGTCAATGTAAAAATCATCTCTGTCGGCTCGCTCAAGGAACCCTATCTGCGTGAGGCAGCAGCCGAATATGAAAAAAGGCTTTCCGCCTTTTGCCGTATTGAAACGGTCGAACTTAAGGAAGCACGGGTACGCGATGATGAATCCGCAGCGGCAGCCGCTGCGGCGCTTGCGGACGAATCGGAACGCATTCTTGCGGCAATACCGCCAAGGGCATTTACGGTGGCGCTTTGCATAGAAGGACGCGAAACGGATTCCCCCGGACTTGCCGGCATTATAGGCAAAGCCTGCGACACGTGCGGAAGCATATGCTTTCTGATAGGAAGCTCACACGGCCTTGACGAAAAGGTCAAGGCGGCGTGCAATATGCGCCTTTCAATGTCAAAGCTTACGTTTCCTCACCAGCTTTTCAGAGTAATGCTGCTTGAAGCAATATACCGTTCATTCAACATCTTAAAAGGAACACGCTACCACAAGTAAGCGTGGTTTTTTGAAAATGAAAAATAATTACAAAAAAAGCGCACCGGGGCGCGATGCGGTACACATTGCGGCAATTGCCGTTTTTGTTGTTGCTGCATCATTTGTATGCCTTATCGCAGCGGGATTTATCGGAATCCGGCTGCCGGGGGGCAGCAGCGATACCGAACGCACAAAAACGCCGGGCGAGCTTGCGTATGAAAGCTACCTGGCGGGGCTTACGTCCGCCCCGTACTCCCACGACACCAAAACGCCGGAAGATACGACCGGGGGAACGACAACGCGCCCGCGTGACGACGCCCCTGTCGTTTATCCGTCCATTGATGCCCTTATCGCCGACGGATACCGCGTAACATACGAGCCCTTCAGCTCCGGAATGAAGCTTGCGGCGATCCTGCCCGGCGGGCGCGCCATGCCGTATGAGCACTCCTTCGGCACGCTCAAAATCGTCAAGGTGCTGAGGGCGGAAACGCTTGAGGAAGGCGGACAGCTCTACGAATCAATTACCGATGAGGTGACCGTAAGGAATGCAATAGAGCCTTACATGGGATATATTCTTTACGACAACGGCGATATGACGATATCGATCTACCGCGCGGACGGAAGCCTTGTCTGCACTCTTGACGATGACAAGCTGAATCCCGCATATACGCGGGACAGCCAAAACCGTCCCCTGTTTACATCCGGAGGAAAGTATTATTACCTCGATGAAAATGCCTGCGAGCTTGTCGAAGTTGATTTTGACCGCAAGTTTGACGGCAGAGGTCTGTTTTTTGACTACGCGCCGAATTACGGAATAAACGATGACGAACGTTTCGGCGTGCTCTGGCAGCGTGAGCCGGTAACTCTCAGCTACCTGCTCGACCGAAGCAGCTATTACACAAGATTCAAGGTAGACCCGCGTGTGGCACGCGTTCTTTATGAGCTCGACCCCGACTTTGCCGAAAAGGTCGCGGTACGTCAGGCAGGCGGACATTACTACAACTATCCGTTCAAGCTTGCGCTCGACAAGGCAAAAGCGGACATTGAACGCGAAAGAGCCGAGGCAGCCACAGCGGAAAGCGCCGCACCGACGCCCGAGCCTGTGACAGAACCTCTGCCGGAGACGACCGGCGAGGATATTACGGTGCCGGACACACCGCCTGTCCCCGATGAGCCTGCCTATCCCGTTACGGATGCCACGACCGGCACCGGAACGGAGACAGAAGCACCGACAGAAACAGATGTTCCGACAGAGACAGAAGCACCGTACGACCCGATGCTTGAGGTATCTGTGACATTTGATGCTCCCCGCTATTATTACGGACCATCGCTTGATAATCCGAGATTCGGCGGCGGTTACGCCCACGCCTATGCGTTTTCAGAGGGCTATGCCTGCGTGGTGGACGATTACGGTGTGCTCAAGGTCATAAACACCTCTGGCAGAGTCACGGCGAGACTGCGCTACGAATACCGCACCGATGCCGCGCACGGTTACACATATATGGTGCGGACATATTACCAGCCGTTTTACCAGGACATTTACAGCCTCGGCTACTACTATTTCGACCACGGTCTTATGCGCGTACGCGTGTTGGAGCATGAGCTCAACGAGGGCGATGTGGTGAACTACATCACCGCCGATTACGATATCCTGATAGATCCGTACGGTAATGAGTTTGAACTCCCTGCGGGGTACCGTCTTGTATCCTACTCGGAAGGAATATTGCTTCTCGAACGTGACGGCAGGTATGGCTACTATCACCGCGATGGCTACTGGGTAGCACAGCCCGTGTACACCTATGCAATGCCTTTTGTTGAAGGGATCGGCATACTCGGCGATGCGGACGGTCCGCGCGGTGCGATAGATGCCGCGGGCAATGTTATAATCCCGTTTGACTACGAGGAAATAACCACGCCTTCAAGCGGCGTGATAGCCTGTTATTCCGAATCCGACGGATGGCTGCTGCTTGCAAAAGTGAGCCAATGACCAAAAGGGGCTGTAAAAAACTCAAATGAGTTTTTTACAGCCCCTTTTGGTCATGCATAAAAATCGTGATGTCCTATTGTAACTATCAGCTCACAGCCGTTTACCATCCATGCCGGAGGCGTATCCGCACTGTTTATAAAATACAGAATGCTGTTCGACACCGAATAGCCCTCAAGGCATATCTTTGCCGCGCGGACACAGGATTCGGTCGGTTCATTGTAAACACTTCCGCTGTACGCCGGCGAAAACTGAATGCCGTATCTGCGGTCAAACACCACATCATACACGCATGAAAGATAATCAAGCGTTCTCAGTCTGTTAAGTACAACACAGCCGACCGCTATCTGTCCCGCAAGCGGCTCCCCGCGCGACTCGGCGGAAATAATATGCGAGAGCCAGTAAAGACTGTCGGAGTCATACACCTCATCGGCGCTTTTTGATGATGCCTCGCCAATGACCTCCGCCGTACTGCCATCAACGGTGAGAGCGACCCCGAGAGCGCGGCAAAGAGGCTCTGCGGGCACACACAAAACATCGCCCGCACTCATCACTTCAGCCCCTGTACCGCACCACAGCACACGCCCGCGCGATGTAATGTAACTGTCGCCGACAGCCGCGCACACCTCAAACCCGTCTCCAGTGACGGTGCAGCCTTCATCCACCGTGCGGCAGACCGTTTCGCCGAACGACCGGCAAAACTCATCGAGCGGAAAATACATCACACCGCCGATGACCGCCGCAAAACCGCGCGGCAGCTCTTTTCCGTTGACCGTGAGAAGTGCCGGCGTGCTGTCGGACGGATATTCCGGCAAAATAAATTCCGGCAGCGGCTCTGTCACGGGTTCCGTTGCAGCTTCGGTCTCCGTCTCGGTATCCGTCACCGCATCTGTGTCCGGCGGCAGAACATCTGTTTTCTCCGCCCCCGTCAGCGCCTGAAGTATTCTTTTTGAGCCCAATTTCGGGGTCTGCATCCCGGAAAATATCCCGCCGGGAATATATGGCTCGCTTTCTGCGGCTTCGTATGCGCTCTTATCGGTCGCGTCCGATGCAACGCACGCACCGCGCCCGTCAGCGGTCACAAACGACGCAGACGCCATTCCGCACACCGTGATAACGACCGACAGCACAGCCGATATGACAGCCGCCAGTAATGTTTTTTTCAATGCAGTTTACCATACCTTTCTTTTCTGCCTGTATCATATAATATATATTGACGAAAGGACCGATTCAGTTCCTTTCCGGCTCATACACAAGTATTTCAAGCTCCGTGCCGCCCGTTCTTATCGCAAGTGGGAAACCGCTTTGCGGATCGAGCGTTACCTCGGAGCCGTCGGTTAGCGTGACCACGGTACGCTGCGTACCGTCCGCGTCCGTCACCACATTTGCGGATGATACCGCAGCAGTGAGCATAAAAGCATCTGCCGGAGCAGCCATTTCCGAAAATACATCCCCGGGAAGCGTCAGATCCCCGAAGGTCAGCGTTATCACACCTTCCCGACGCTTTATCACAATTCCTTCAAGTCCGCGCGGGGACGTATAACTTACCGTCACATCGCGCGCCGCCGTTCCGTTTTGCGCCGCAAGCTCCAGCGTAGCGCCGAATTCCGCTCCGTTATATCTGCCGCGCACCTCGGCGCGCGCCGCCGAGCTCTGATAGGAAAGGCACACGGCGTCCGTACCGGGCGCACAGCCGCCGAAAAGCAGCAGCAAGACGACACACACAACGGCAAGTCCGATCTTTTTTGCCGACCACATCACAGCAATTTTCCACGCTCCTCCTTTTGCTTTGCTACATTATATTGCATTACGGAGCGAAATATGCTATAATTATATATACAAGCAGTCACTGCCTCAAAGACACGCCGGTTATTATACTCTCATCATTTGTCCGATGCAAGTTTGTTTACTTATATTTCCATTATTGACTGCGCGTACGATTTTTATTTGGTGCTCGGCTTGCAGTGTTTACGCATTTAAACATTTTTACCGAATAATTGAATACATCTTGCATCGAAAGGATTTGAAATTGACTCATTCATATAAACTGTACTCGTCGCTTCCCGACATGACCACCCACAAGGTATGGGCGGAAATAGATCCTAACGCCCTCAGCAGCAACTACCGCGCACTGCGCGCGGCAGTGAAAAAGACATCCCCCGACTGCCGCATGATGTGCGTTGTCAAAGCGGATGCATACGGACACGGGATCGAAATATGCGTTGATACGCTGCTCGGCGAGGGCTGTGACTTTTTTGCCGTTTCAAGCATTGAAGAGGCAATCGCGGTAAGAAACGTCTGTCTCGCGGCAGGCTCGCGCGCCGATATTCTGATACTCGGATATACCCCCGCAAGCGAGGTGGCTGCTCTTTCCGACCATGACCTTATCCAGACAGTATTTTCGCTCGAGTATGCGCGCGCGCTGTCGTCACGACTGGCGCACACCGGGCGTTCCCTGCGTGTCCACATCAAGTTTGATACCGGAATGAACCGCATAGGCTTTCCCGCACACAGTGACGAAGAAGTCGAACGCTCGGCGCACGAGATCGCCGAGGCGGTCGCGCTTCCCGGAATACGTGCAGAGGGCACCTTCACCCACTTTGCGCGCGCCGACGAATGTGCGGGAGAGGAACGCACACGCGAGCAGGCAAGGCGTTACCTCGCGCTTCTTGAACGTGCTCGGGAGTTGGGCGCATCGCTTGAGGTACGGCACGTCTGCAACAGTGCGGCATCTCTCAGGTTTCCCGAATACCACTTTGACATATGCCGCCTCGGCGTATTGCTTTACGGCGCCGAGCCATCGGGGCTTTTTGACTTTCCCGTTCAGCCTGTGATGCGCCTTTGCACTCAGGTGTCGCAGGTACACACGCTGCGCGCGGGCGAAGAGCTGAGTTACGGCGGAACGTTCACATCCCCCGCCGACATGAGGATAGCCACGCTCCCCATCGGCTATGCCGACGGCTTCATGCGCGCCTATTCGGGTGCTTCGGCAGTTATATACTCAAAGGAGGGCAAACGCCTCGGCGAGGCTCACGTCATAGGCAGGATCTGCATGGATCAGTGCATGGTGGCACTCGGCGACATACCTGCAAAAACCGGAGATACCGCCGTGCTGATAGGCGAGCCGGGGCAGCTCGACGGTCTTGCGCGGCTTGCCGGGACCATAAATTATGAATGCCTGTGCCTTATATCGGCGCGTGTGCCGCGCGTAATACGCGATCAGAAAAACAAGGATGAAAAAGATCAAGATAAAAACTGAAAAAAAGAGCGCGCTCACGCCGCTGCTTTCAATTATCCTGCTGGCAACGGTAATTCTCTGCTCGTGCGGCGGCGGTGCGCAGCAGCCGCATCACGAAACCACGACGCAGCGGTCGGCGCAGACCGACAGCCCGCCCGAGACGTCCGAGTCTCCGTCAAAAATAATCATTACGCCGTCTGACGATACAACACCGGGATTTTATTCGGATTACACCTTCCGCGTGCTCGAAAAAAAGGGGGCGGCTGACTCGCTCGCCTCTGATGAAATGTCGGACGCAATAGCTGCCGTAAAAAAAATGACCGGAGCCGTGATCGCGTCCGAAGCGTCTGTGACGCCGGTCGATGATATTGCCGCGTCTGAAATGTCGGGAAAGCCGGCATACGATGCGCTGAACCTGCCGCTTGACGATCTTGCATCGCTTTTGCGTGCCGGTCAGCTTGAAAACCTTGCCGCGCTCGGACTCTCGCCCGCACTTGACGGGCTATCGCGCATCCCTGCCGAAAGCCTGGCTGTGTCGGGAAAATACTATATCGCCTTCGGCGACTTCTCGCCGTCATCGATTTATTCCGCCTATGTGCTGAAATGCAACATAAGCGCGGCGCTCTCAAACGAGATCTACGCCATTTTCGGCAAGGATATACGCCGCGCCGCTCTTGACGGCGAGCTAACGCTCGAAAAAATACTGCTGACGCTTGCCGATGCGGAGCTCATCACCTCCTCCACATCCACCGACACGGTGTTTTGCCTTTCCTCAGATGACACGCTCTTCGCTCCGCACGCGCTGATAACGGCACTCGGCGGCGATGTGATCAGACTTTACGGAAGTGAGGCGTCTATCGGCGTATCGGACGCGGAATTTGCGTCAGCCTACGGCAACGCCCAAAAGATCATCGCCGGTTCCGGGGCTGACGGGTCCGCTGTATTTACCGTAGAAAGATTTTCGGCGGTCTCCGATACCGAATGCTGCCTCCCGATGCCGAAGATCGGCAAGGATGATGAATACCGCTGTCTTGCGGTTCCGTCCGGTGCCAACGGTTGGGCTGTCCCGCGCGGCACTGAATCCGGCAAACGCACGACAGATATAACCGCCGCACTTGCGGAGTCATCCCGCACCGCGTGTGACAGCCGCCTTCGCGCTGTCACAACGGACAACACTGCGTTTCTCGTAGCGCGCCTGATATTTGCCTCCCGCGTTTCCCGCATATCCGACTTTTACGATTGGGGAGATTTTTTGCAGCCGATCGCCGACGGTGTCAGCAGCGGGACCCCGCTGTCATCCATACTCGAAGACTCAAGCTATGAAAAAAAAGCCGCGGCAGCCATAACCGCGATAAAAATATTCACCGAGCGTCTCGGTTGAATAAAAAGATAATGTTTGAAAGCGGTCACGGACCGCCGGATACGCTGCTTTCAGACAATATGTGCCGCTCGGATCAGAACGGCAAAAATGCAAGGAAGGAATGATAATGATCATGAAAAAAACCTACAAGGCAGAGGTCAGAATGTCCGAAGAGCTGGCGCGCAAGCTGATATATATCAGCGCAGCGGAAGGACGCACGCCGAACAATCAGTTTCTTTTCATGCTTCGCGGAAACATACAGTATTTTGAGCGCACCAAAGGAAAAATCCCTGCCGACAAGCTGGCGGCAGTGGACATTTCGCAGTTCGACACCGACGCCGCCGAGGACAAGCAGTAATGGGATACTGTATTGACGGCGCGTGCGTTCTGATCAGCGGTGCATCATCGGGGATAGGACTTGAGCTTTCAAGACTGCTCGTTCTTGAACACGGATGCCGCGTCATCGGCATAGCGCGGCGCGAGGAGAAGCTGCGCGAAGCGGCAAAAAACATAAATTCCGAGGCGCGCAGCGGTTATTTCGGATACCGCGCATTTGACGTTACCGAAGCGGACGGATGGACAAAGCTCGCCTCCGAGCTTGACGAAGCGGGAATAATTCCCGATGTACTTATAAACAACGCGGGCATGCTGCCGCCGTTCGCGCGTTTTCCCGCCTGCGGCGGAGCGGACACAGTACGCCGTGTGACGGAGCTCAACTTTCTCTCACAGGTATCAGCCGTTGAGGCAATGCTGCCGCTTCTTCTGCGGTCGCCGCGCGGAGCCGTCATAAATGTTTCAAGCTCGTCGTCACTGTGCGCACTGCCCGGATGCGCGGCTTACTCGGCGTCAAAAGCCGCCTCCCGCGCGTTCACCGAAGCTCTTGCCTGCGAATACCGCAGCAGGCTTTACATTGCATCGGTCTGTCCCGGCTTTACCAAAACGCCGATATTTGATGCCCAGAAGCCCGAGATCGAAAAATTCATGCGTTTTTCATCCTCATCAACGCAGATGGCAAAAAAGATTCTGCGCGGCATACAGCGCGGACAGGATCTGATAGTACGCGGCGCAGACGCTCACGCCATGAGCCTTATTTACCGTACACTCGGCACAACGGGCGAAAAGCTTTGCGCCTCGGTGCTGCGTATATTCGGCGGAACGGCATTTGAAGGCTGCTTTTTCAAAGACGACCGGAATCGTAAATAAAAATTTGCCGACGCGCTTTGGCGCGTCGGCAAATTTTTGTTTACGGTCAGTCTATACCGCCGCGGCGGGCTATCATATCAGCCATTGCACGCATACGCGGATACGCATACTCAAAAAACCTGCGGTATGCACCGCAAAAACGGTTGCGGCCGCCGGGAAAATCCGAAGGCGACAGCGCGGACGGCTCTCCGCCTGTGCGGTTGCGGCGGCACCCGTTGCGGCAGAGCGCAAGCCAGCGGCATTCGCGGCATTCATCGGGCAGAACGCGCGACGCTTCAATAAAACCTATTCTCTCACGCGTCCGGTCAATATCCTCAAAGCTGTCTGTCACAAGATTGCCGAGGCAGTACGCGTCAAGTGCGTAAAAATCGCACGGATAGACGTTACCGTCCGACTCGATGAGATACTGCTCTGAGCACACCCCGCACATACCGCACTCCTCGGGCTGACGCCCCGCAAGAATACCGACCCAGTTTTCAAAATCGCGGTTGTAGACATAACTGCTCTCTCCGCGGCAGGCATCGGCATACCAAAGGTCGAACATACGGCAAAGGAACTCGCCGTACCCCTCTTCGTCAAGTCCCGGTCCCCCTTTTCCGGACGCCCCAAAGGGCGCAACGCACGGAATGTACTGCTGAAATCGAAAGCCGGAGCGTGCGAAAAATCCGTAGACCGCCTGTGCGTGAGTGGCAGATGACGACGTAACAACGGTAAGCGTATTGAAATCGGTCCCTGCGCGGCGCATATTTTCTGCGGCGCGCATGACACGGTTGAAGCAGGACTTTCCCTCCCTTGTCACACGGTTGCGGTCGTGGTACTCCTTGGGTCCGTCCACCGAAAGACCGACAAGAAAACCGTTTTCGGCAAAGAAGGCGGCAAATTCGGGATCAAGGTGTGTCCCGTTCGTCTGGAGAAAATAAGACACCGCGACTCCGTGCGTATTGTTGCTCTTTACAAGATCGCAGACAAAGCGGAAAAAGTCAAGTCCCGCCAGGAGCGGCTCGCCGCCCTGAAATCCGACCGAAAGCGGCTCGGGAACCGACCGTCCGGCGCACCTTTCAAGAGCTTTTTTCAGTATGACCGACACAGTTTCCCGCTTCATCATGCCTCGAACGGCTTCGGAGCGGCATGACATTTCATCATTGTAAAAGCAATATCTGCAACCGAGATCGCACGCGCCGGACGCGGGCTTTATCAGCAGATACATCAGCCCTTGCCCCCGAAATCAGCGAAAACGTCGCATCCTGTCACATGCGTGATGCATCCGTCGGGGTCTATGCGGAGCAGCTCATCCGCAGCGCCCACGCGAACAAGACGGGCAGGGTCATCGGGATATGCGGCGGCATACTTCACGCTTGCCGTTTCACGCTCGACAGTGGTAATGATTATATATTCGGGCGTGAGCGAATGAACAAGCTCAGCCGCCTCATCGCGGGCAATTCCGTGGTGAGTCCATTTTGCGATATCAATGTGGCTGCCTATAATGTCGGAATAATAGCGGAACATACGGTCGTAAGGCTCATCGCTGCGATCGGGGAAACGCTTCATCGTATCTCCGGTCAGAAGAATACTGCGTCCCGCCATGCGCAGAACAAACCACAGGCAGTTTGAATTCATTACCGTGATCGACGCGCGTTTGTCATCTCGCACACCGTCACTGTAAAGCTCCGTCATGATGCCGATATTCTCCGGCGTGCCCCAATCGCACTCGGGCGGCAGAATGTCAAGGGTAAGACCGCCAGAAGTAAAACGGCTCAGCCCGTCTCTTCCGACCGGCACGGTGCTTATCTTCGCGCCTTTCTGATACTTTTCAGCCACTTCTTTGAGCATGGGACGGAAATACGCATCGTCATTCATCGGATAGTCGGCAGGCAAAAGCGTATCGGGCGGAATAATTGCCTCATCAAGCACTATGTACGGGCTTTTGAGCGTGTGCGCGATCGTTGTCTGAACATGATCAAGGTGAAAATGCGAAACGAGCCATGTTATATGAAGCTTGTAGTCCTCGCTCTCGACCGCATTACGGCGGCTGTCGCCGAGCCATGCCTGGCGAAGCTCAAGCAAACGCTCATACGAATCCGTATTTCCGCGCATACCGCCGTCAACGAGCCAGACCATATCGTTGAAGGTTATTATAAAAGCGTCCGATTTGCACCTTTGTGACGATGCGTGCCCTACAAGGCGCACACGCAGAATTCCGTCGCGCGGCGCAAAGTCATTTACCCTTTTTTCCATTGTAATGCTCCGATCAAATCTATTTCATTATTATTTTATCATACCGTGCGTTTTTTTTCAATATAATATTTTGAATCGGATGCAAAAAAAGCGCAGCACTTGACCGCGCGTCTCATTTGTGGTAAAATTAAAGCACCAAAAAAATGTGAAGGATACCATGGATACAAAATTTAAAAAGCCGGAGCTTTTGTCTCCCGCCGGCGACCCCGAAAAGCTCGATGCCGCGCTGAGATACGGCGCGGACGCCGTTTACCTGTCCGGCGAAGCGTTCGGAATGCGCTCGGCATCGCGCAATTTCACGGTGGAGGAAATATACCGCGCCGCAGAGCGTGTGCATTCTGCGGGAAAAAAACTGTACATCACGGTAAACGTTCTGCCGCACGGCAGTGAATACCCGGCACTCACCGAATTTTTACGTGCGGTGCGCGGTGCGCATCCGGATGCATTCATCGTTGCCGATCTCGGCGTTATAGGTCTTTTGAGAAAAGAGATTCCCGAGGCACACATACACATCTCGACCCAAACAAGCATCACTTCCCCCGCAGCCGCACTGGCTTACGCCGCAATGGGAGCCTCCCGCCTTGTGCTGGCGCGCGAGCTGAGCCTTGCCGAAATAAAAGAGATACGCGCGGCACTGCCGGATGATGTTGAGCTTGAATGCTTTGTTCACGGTTCAATGTGCGTTTCATACAGCGGCAGATGTCTGCTTTCCAACGCTATGACCGGACGCGATGCCAATCACGGCAGATGCGCACAGCCGTGCCGTTGGAATTACACCCTGATGGAAGAAAAGCGCACCGATGAGCGCTATCCGATAGAGGAAACCGCCGCAGGGACCTTTATTATGTCCTCGCGTGACATCTGCATGATAGAACACATCCCCGAGCTTATCGATGCGGGTATTGCCTCCTTCAAGCTTGAAGGACGTGTAAAGTCTGCATATTACGCCGCAGTCGTCACAAACGCCTACCGTATGGCAATAGACAGCTATGCTTCCGACCCTGCCGGATACCGCTTTGACACGCGCTGGCTCGACGAGCTGAACTCGGTGTCACACCGCGAATACGACACAGGATTCTACTTCGATGCGCCCATGAACGATGCAAAGCTCTGCCGAGAAAAGGGCTACATCCGCGAAAAAGCATACCTTGCGCTGGCACTTGACAGTACTGAGCTTCCGGAAGGTCTTGCGCGCGAAACCGGAGACGGCACACTATACCGTTTTACCCAGCGCAACAAACTGACGCGCGGCGACACCGCCGAGCTGCTGACTCCCGGAAAACCCGGCATGGCGTTTACCGCCGCCGAAATGTATGACGCGGACGGCTCCCCCATCGATGCCGCGCCGCACCCGTCAATGATCTACTACCTGCGTGTACCAATGAAGGTAACACCCGGCGATATACTTCGCGCGGGCAGCTGAGGCACATAAAAAGGACGTGCAAATATATCATCAAATATATTCTGCGGAGGTCCTGGTTTGTTTGCCGAAATTTTACGCGCCCTTTTATATGGGATCACCGAGGGCATAACCGAATGGCTGCCCGTAAGCTCAACGGGACACCTTATTCTTCTCGGGGAGATACCCGCTCTCGCACCGGGCGGATATCTTTCCTCCGGAATGCGCGCCGAATTTCTTGAGATGTTCGACGTTGTGATCCAGCTCGGTGCGATACTTGGGGTAGTCGTGTTTTATTTTGACCGGCTTTTCCCATTTCTCCGCAGTAAAACGCGCGAGACCCGCCGCGCCGCGCTCGTTATGTGGTCCAAAATCGCCGTGGCATCGCTACCGGCAGCGGCAGTCGGACTCATCATCGACCGGTGGCTTGAGGCAAAAACCGGTCGTGACATAAACGACAGGCTATACACACCTTCGGTCGTAGCCGCCGCACTCGTGATATACGGCGTGCTCTTTATTGCGGCGGAACTCATAAGAAAACGTTCGGGCAAGCCTCCGCGTGTGTCTGCCGCCGATGATATATCTTTCGGCGATGCGCTGCTGATAGGCGCGTTTCAGGCACTGGCGATAATTCCCGGAACATCGCGCTCCGGTTCGACCGTGCTCGGCGCGTGCTGCATCGGCATATCGCGCACAGCGGCGGCGGAATTTTCGTTTTTTATGGCTGTTCCCGCCATGCTCGGCGCCTCGCTGATAAAATGTGCGGGATTTGCCGGATATATCGCCGAAACCGGCGAAATATTACCCTCTACTGCCGTGATCACGCTTGCCACAGCATTTCTGACCGCCTTTGCGGTATCGCTCGCAACGGTAAGATTCCTCATCGATTTTGTAAAAAAACATTCCTTCTGCGCCTTCGGCGTTTACAGGATAATACTCGGCATTGCCGTTATGATCTGGTTCGGACTGAAAAAATGAATGAAAAAAAGCTTTGCATCCCATACCCCGTGATAGTTGAGGGGAAATACGACCGCCAGAAGCTTACCTCGGTGATAGACGCCGACATAATTACAACAGACGGCTTCGGCGTTTTCAAAAACCGCGAAAAAGCCGCGCTTATTCGCGCGCTCGCTCAAAAAACACCGCTGATAGTCCTTACCGACCCGGATGGCGCGGGCAAGGTCATACGTTCGCACATATCGGGGCTTGTACCTCCCGACCGCCTGATAAGACTTTACATTCCGCGCATTGAGGGTAAGGAAAAAAGGAAGGCGGCTCCCTCAGCCGAGGGAATTCTCGGCGTTGAAGGCATGGAATGCGACCTGCTGCGGGAGCTTTTTATGCCGTTTTGCGACGGTGCTGCAATACGCCGCTCTGCGGAAAATCCTCTTTCAAAAACCGATCTCATGACAGACGGGCTTTCCGGAGGCAGAGACAGCTCGGCGCGGCGCGATGAAATTGCAAAGAAAGCCGGGCTGCCGCCCGGCATGAGTGCCAACGCTCTTCTTGCCGCACTAAGAATAATGATGAGTTATGACGAATATCTCGCCCTTGTGGGCAGAAATACAGACGGGGGGCTGTCGTGCTGACGCGCAACAGCCCCCAAGCCATGCCGCGGATTTCAGATTTTACGGCAGCAAAACGACAAAGTGCCGATGGGTGTTAAAAAACTCCAAACGAGTTTTTTAACACCCACGCTTTACTTATTTTCAGTTGCCGCTGTACATTCCGAAATCAAAATCCGGGTTTTGATTTTTGAAATCATTCAAAAATTTCTCAAGCGCTGCTCTTACGGCATCTGCGTTGAGCCAGAAAATGATTATAAGCGATATTGCAATGACAATACCGATAATGCCGAGAATAAGCCCGGCAAGCGCCATACCGTCAAGCTTACCCGTCTTTTGTGAATAAATGATCGCAAGCACGATCGCAACAACGCCGAACGCTGCACTGACAGCGGGAACCGAGCAGCAGCAGCAAAGCCCCACGACCGAGAGAATGCCGAGTACCAGCGCGGCAATGGCGAATCCCCTGCCGGGTCTTACGTTGCTGTCGGCAAACGGATCGGGCGCATATCCGCCGGCATTGCCGTTAACGGGTGCGGGATCGGGCACGTACTGAGGCTGGGGCGCGGGATCGGGAGTTTCCTCGGGCTTCCGGTCGTTGAAATTGGGTTCGTTATTCATTGAAATGACCTTTCCTTTCTTGTCGGAATCATTTTTAATTATTTCCCGAACAGCCGACGTCCGCTATCAGGAAAAATATTTCTTCGCAACATATCTCGCAACGTGTACGCCGCTTGCGGACGCCTGCGAGAGCGAATGCGTAACGCCGCCGCAGTCACCTATCACAAACAGACCGCGGTGAAGCGTTTCAAGGTTTTCGTCAATGGCGACTTCCATATTGTAGAACTTGACTTCAACGCCGTAAAGCAGCGTATCGTCGTTTGCGGTGCCGGGAGCGATCTTATCGAGCGCGTATATCATCTCCACAATACCGTCAAGTATGCGTTTGGGCATGACAAGCGAAAGATCGCCCGGTGTCGCAGTAAGCGTGGGGGTGACAAAGCCCTCCTCGATACGCGAGTGTGTTGAACGCTGACCGCGCATAAGGTCGCCGAAGCGCTGTACCATCACACCTCCGCCGAGCATATTGGAAAGCCTTGCTATGCTTTCACCGTAGCCGTTGCTGTCGCGGAACGGCTCGGAAAAATGCTTTGCCACAAGCAGCGCAAAGTTGGTATTGTGCGTATACTTTGCCGGATCCTCATAGCTGTGACCGTTCACCGTAACGATACCGTTTGTATTTTCGTTGACGACGGCACCGCGCGGATTCATACAGAATGTGCGCACAAGGTCCTGAAATTTTTCGGTGCGGTAGACTATCTTGCTCTCGTAAAGCTCATCGGTGAGATGTGCGAATATTTCGTACGGAAGCTCCACGCGCACGCCGATATCGACACGGTTTGACATTGTGGGGATCTTAAGGTCGCGCGAGACCTTTTCCATCCACTTGCTGCCGCTTCTGCCGCCCGATATCACACATACACGGCAGGTATAGCTGCCGTGATCGGTCGATACGGTATATCCATCTCCCGTTTTTTCAACCGATGTAGCCTCGGTGTAAAAATGAAAATCGACCTTATCTCTGAGCTCGTTGTAAAGGTTCTCAAGCACAACATAGTTCTTGTCGGTGCCGAGATGACGCACGGAAGCGTCAAGCAGATAAAGACCGTTCTGCATACAGAGCGTCTTTATATTTGAATTTGCGGTCGAATACAGCTTTGTACCCTCTCCGCCGTGAGAAATATTTATTTCATCCACATAGTGCATAAGCTCAAGAGCCGTTTTTTTGCCTATGTGATCGTGCAGTGTACCGCCAAACTGAGTGGTTATGTTGTATTTTCCGTCCGAGAAGGCGCCCGCGCCGCCAAAGCCCTTCATTATGCTGCAATGCTTGCAGCCGACGCACGCCTTTACCTTTTCACCGTCTATCGGACAGTGACGCTCGCTCAGAGGCGCGCCCGCCTCAAAAATAGCGATTTTTGCATTTTTGCTTTTTTCACAGGTAAGCTTTACAAGCTCGTAAGCCGAAAAGATTCCGCCGGGACCCGCCCCGACAATTATGACATCGTAGTTCACTTTAAAAAACAGCCTTTCTGATCGCGCATGATGTAATGCATACATTAATATCATACCACAAAACTCCGCAAAAATCAACTCCCGCCGCCGTTTTGGTGTAAGTGTTTATGAATTCTTTACAATCCGCCGCGCGGCTTGACAAAAACCTTCGGCGCGTGTATAATGTACCTGAAAAACACCTGAAAAAAAAGAAAGGCATCGATCAAAATGAAAAAAACTCCTGTCAGAATACGCGCGGCAGCCGCGGTAACTGCCGTATTGCTGATGCTGTCCGTTCTGCTTCCCGTAACGGCTTTTGCCGAGGTAAGCACGCCGTCCGGCGACAAGACGGTTCCGTTCACCTGCCCTGCCATATGCGCCGATGCGGGCGACACGGTGAAGCTCTCCGACTACTCCGTGCAGTTCGAAAGCGGAAAGACCACAGCCGCCGACAAGATAACATGGTCGTCATCCGATGTAGAGATCAAAAACGGCACGGTAAGCCCCGCAACGGGAATATATCTGCTCACGGCTACGGCAGAGGGGAAAAGGAAAACGGTCTGCCTCACCGTGCGCGCCGGCGGAGAAAGCGAATATCTGCTTTACCGCAACGATTTTTCGTCATCGACCGCCGATGGTATGCGCGTGATCGAGGAGACCGCCGGCGGAAGAGTGATATTCGACTCGGACGGCGTGCTGGTACTCGATGCATCGTCCGGCAGCTCATCCTATGCGCGTGTTCTCCTGCCTGAATATCTTGACGGGTTCGGCGACATAAAGATAACGGCAAAAATGAAAATAGACCGCGCCGCGAACGAAAAACGGTGGGCGTCGGTCATGCTGCGTCTGCAAACCGGTAAGAACTACCCGTATATGCAGGTGTGTCTGCGCTCTGACGCCGCGTTGGCAAACGGCACCGAAATTGCCGAACGCACCACCGCCAACAAATGGAATGTAACGCAAAAGGCTTCGTCATCGATAAAGACTACCGAATTCAACACCATTACCGCCGATGCTTCGGGCAGCGAGATAACATATCTGATAAACGGCAAAAAGCAGCTCAGCGAAAGCTCTGTTACATATCCTGCCGGAGCTTGCGGCTTCCAGGCAAACGGATGCCGCCTGACAGTCGATGAGGTGACCGTCACCGTAAACGCGGTAAAAAGCACTGATGCCAACCGCGGCAACTTTGCCGATGTGCGCGACCCCGAAACAAATATCATACTTGCACCGTCGATGATCACGGAGATCACCTCCGGGGAAATACTCAAAAACATCACTGCCGACTCGCCCGCCGTAGCGATAATGGATATCGACCGCTCTCTCGGCGTTACGGCGGAGGGCAAACAGATCGCTTCCATCGACGATGCCCTGAACGCTCTCGGCGGAAAAGTGATCCCGGCATTCCGCCCCGCAGATGCCGCCGCTGCCGCAGCACTCGCGGAATACCTCAAAAAGAATGATATGCGCGATGCGTTTGTCGTATCCGGCAATGCCGCCGTCATCAGCGCTGCAAGAAACGTGTGGTATCATCTTCGCGGAGTTATGGATTTCTCCGCGCATTCGGCTGTTCCGTCATCGCAGGGCGAGCTTGATACACTGCGCGGCAAAGCCAACGCAGCGGGATGCCGCGTAATGCTCTTCCCCGCTCCCGTCGCCTCACGCGACAGCGTTGAGTATCTCCAGTCTCAGTTCATGACCGTGTGGCTCGCCGCTGCTTCTGGCAGCGATACAGACATTGTCTCGGCGGTAGCGACCGGAGCCAATGGAATCGTGACCGGTGACCGCAAACGCCTTGAAAGATGTATGTCCGAATACTTTGAAAAGAATACTCTTATCCGCGCTCCGGGCATAATCGGTCATCGCGGCGTTCCTTCACTGGCGCATGAAAACACCATTGCGGGGTCACTCAAGGCATACGAAGCCGGTGCCACGATGATAGAAAACGACATACACCTCTCGCGCGACGGCGTTCTGATCGTAATGCACAACTCCACGATCGATGCCACCACGAACGGAAAAGGTTCTGTAGCGTCAATGACACGCGAACAGCTTTCAAAATTCAAAGTCATAAGCAATAAAAACATATCCGAAGGCGAACCCATCCCCACGCTTGAAGATTATTTCAAAACGTTCGGAGACAAGGACGTCAAGCTCGTGGTGGAGCTGAAATCGACCGATCCAAAGCTCATCCCCGCTCTTGTAAAGCTGATAAAGCAGTATAATTACGAAAGCAAAATGGTGGTCATCTCCTTCCACACCGAGCAGATAAAGCTCTTCCACGAGCAGATGCCCGAGGTATCGGCGGGACTGCTTACATCAAACAATCAATATTCAAGCGCAAATCTCGGCAATTCCCTCTTCGGCATACTTGACGCCGTGCAGAAGAACGGCACAACGTTCAACCCCACATACAACAAGGGCAAGCTCGACGCGGGACTCATCCGCGCACTGTCATACCGCGGCGTCACCGTGTGGCCGTGGACGATAAACGACCGTACGGCTTTCTTCAATTATTTCCTTTCCGGAACATATGGTATAACCACCAACTACTCGCAGTACGCAACAAGTCTTGTGCGCCGCATAAGCACCGACAAGACCGAGTACGACCTTTCGGCAGGCGAGATGCCGGCTGTGAGCGCCGAGACCTACGGACACAAGCTGTCCGACATTACGGGAAAGGTCAAAATGCACGTCACCGGCACGACAGGCGACCTGAGCGTAGCGATTGACCCGGACACAGGCAAGCTGACGTACACCGGCTCGGGCACCGCTTCGGTGATATTCACGTATTCCGCCAGAGCTGAAGGCAAAAGCTACGCCAAGGCAAGCGAGGTCGTGACCCTGAGGGCTGATGCTCCAGCCGGGACCGATGCTCCCACCGCCGTAACTACCGGGGCTGCCGGGTCGGCAGATGTCACGGAGCCCGCACGGTCCGGCTGCGGATCATCGGCGGCATACGCAGCCGTTATCACTGCAGTGATATCCGGTCTTTGCACCGTCACGGGACGCAAAAAGAGGAACTGATCCGACCGTTACAGAAAAAAAGGGGCCAAAACGACCAAGATCGAATCAAAAATGCCGGGATACCGCCCCGGCATTTTTGAGTGGCTGTTAAAACCATAAAGCTCTTCAACAGCCACTTTTGGATCGCATAAGATCACATAAGCGGAGCAAAAAGTCTGAGGATCGGTCTTACAAGACGCTCCGCAAGGCTTCCGCGGCATTTTTCCTCGGTCATTTCTTCGCTTTTTTCAAGCGTGCGGAGAAAATCCTCCTTGATCTCGGCAACAGCGGGCGTGCCGCTCATCCAGACCCCGCATTCAAAATGCAGGTAAAGGCTGCGGAAATCAAGGTTTGTCGTTCCCACCGCAGCCGATTCATCATCGGCTACAAATGTCTTGGAATGAATAAATCCGCATGAATATTCATAGACCCTGACGCCTGCGCGTATCAGGTCAAGATAGTACGAACGCGTTGTCATGTGTACAAAGCGTTTGTCCCAGCGATGCGGCGTGATTATTCTTACATCCACGCCGCTTTTTGCCGCAAGCGTGAGTGCGGACACCATGCTGTCGTCAATAATCAGGTATGGCGTGTTGATGTAAAGATACCGCTTGGCATTGCCTATCATCTGAAGATATACGTGCTCGCCAACGTTGTCAAAATCCATCGGGCTGTCCGCATACGGCTGAACATACCCGCAGCGCGGAGTGCGCGCGGAAACGCTATCCGACGGGCGGTACTTCCGCCAGTCCTCGGCAGGCTCCTCGCGTATAGCGCTGAGACGCCACATCTGCAGAAACATAACGGTAAAGCTCCATGCCGCACTGCCTTCAAGAACAATCCCCGCATCCTTCCAATGCCCGAAGCGCTCGCGTGCGTTGATATATTCATCGGCGAGATTGACGCCGCCGGTAAAAGCGACCTTGCCGTCGATAACGCATATCTTGCGGTGGTCGCGGTTATTCTGCAGAACTGTCAGAAACGGTGTAAACGGATTGAACACGCGGCAGTGTATCCCCGCTGCCTCAAGCTGTTCGCGGTAATTCTGCGGTAGCAGGAAAAAGCAGCCTATATCGTCATACATCATTCTGACATCAACGCCCTCGGCAGCCTTACGCTTCAGTATTTCGAGGATCGGGTCCCACATTTTGCCTTCTTCGACGATAAAGTACTCCATAAAAATGTACTTTTCCGCCTTCTCAAGCTCACGGAGCAGCCGCTCATGATACCTCTCGCCCGGCGTCAGAAATTCGGTTTTTGTACGGTCCCAGATGGGAAAGCCCGCAAATTTTTCAAGGTAACGTATCTGCGTGATATGCTGCGGAAGAGCTGCTGCCGCCTCGTCATAGCACCCGCACCCCTCAAGAGCCGGTTTCATAAGTTCGTTCTCTATGGTTTTGAGACGTTTGCGGTATACAAAGGTCGTTGACTGAAAATTCGACAACAGGTAAAATAAGCCTCCGAACACCGGAAAAGTAAGTATCAGTATGACCCACGACAGCTTGAACGCGCTTTTGGTGCGTCTGAGGACAACGATGAACACACCGATGAGGCTCAGTATCCTCAACGCCATATTCACATACACGGACGAGCGCGAGCGGCTCACAAGGAACCATATTATAATGGCAAGCTGCACCACAAGGAGCAGCGCGACCGCCGCGCGGCGCCGCAGGAGCGCGTTGAACCACGATCCGCGTATTCCGCTTTTTTTATGCTTGCGCTTACCGTCCGCTTTCTGCATATTTTCGCTTTTTTTACTCATAAAGATTTATCCCCGTCTTCGTTTTTGTTTTTCTCGCCCGCTTTGCGTTTTTTATCTATAATGTGCTTTCCGAGCGCGGAAAGCCCGAAGATCAGCACCGCAGCTGCAACCGATATGATGAATTCGGGCGAACGCGGGTCGGTAGCAGAGGTGCCGAGCACCGTAACGGTGACAAGTCCCGGCAGAACACCGATGATGCTGCCGGCAAGAAAAGGCAGAAATTTAAGTCCCGATGCGCCGAAATAATAGCTTATTATGTCACCGGAAATAACGCCGAAAAGCCTTGCGGAAAGCGCGGCAAAGAACGGCGAGCGATCCTGCAAACCGAACAGCGAGCGCATGCGCGGATGTTTATCTGCCAGCCGCTCGGCGGTATGGGAACCGGATGCTCTGCCCATCCAATACTGTACCGCACAGCCTGCGGCGATGCCCGCCGCATTGACGATACAGCCGAGGACAGGTCCGAAAATATATCCCCCTGCCGCATAAAGCACGGTCACGGGAAAAACTACCGAAAGACTTTTGAGCACATATATCACCAAAAGCGCAAGAGCCGCAAGCGAAGCGTGCGCCGGTGCGTATCCCACGAGCTCGGCAACGGTTATTTTATTGCCCGTGACAGATGAATATATCATATAACCGGCGACGGCAGCCGCGATAAGCACGGGACACAATATCCCCGCCCACCGCATCACTCTGCCGCTTTTTTTTTCGTTTATGTCACCTTTTTTATCCGTTTTTCTGCTCAAACGATTATTACCTCTCAAAGCTTCGATTATTCCGGCGATGTCATATATATATTTTATCATATATCGCCGCGCAAGGCAACTGTTTTGTTTCGGAGCGATCCGATTTAACACGAAGTCAATTTTTGCGACATATTATTCGCGTAATATCACACAATAGTGTATTGACATCCGCCCGGATGTGTGATATAATAAATGCAATATTGTGAAAGGCTATATTTTTATGAGTAACAGTGACGAGGGCACATCATCTTCAGACCGAAGTTGCCCCGTAACGATAACAGAATAAAATAAAAAACCGGACCTGCATCAGTCACCGCTGAGTCAGGTTCGGTTTTGTTGCCTGCACAATGAAATATTTTTTCAGGAGAAAACAACAATGGACATTCCCTTATGGCTGACGATCATTCTTCAGCTCCTTCTTCAGTTCGTACTCATCATGCTCAACGCGATATTCGCCTGCGCCGAGATCGCCGTTATCGAAACCAAGGGCACAAAGCTCGACAGCCTTGCCGAGGGCGGTAACAAAAAAGCCCGCCGGCTCAAAAAGCTCACCGACCAGCCCGCCAAATTTCTTGCAACCATTCAGGTGGCGATAACGCTTTCGGGATTTCTCGGCAGCGCATTTGCCTCGGATAACTTCAGCGTTTACATAGTAAACGGACTGCACGGCAAAACGCCGCTCTCCGACAGTGCGATAAAAACGATATCCGTGATAGTTATCACGATCATACTCTCATACATCACGCTCATTTTCGGAGAGCTGGTACCCAAAAGACTTGCCATGAAAAACGCCGAGTCTATCTCGCTCGGTCTTTCCGGCACGATAAACTGCATAGCGGTATGCTTCAAGCCGCTTGTGTGGCTGCTTACGGTATCAACCAACGGCGTGCTTCGTCTGCTCGGTATCGACCCCGATGCCGAGGATTCCGCCGTCTCCGAAGAGGATATAAGGCTTATGGCTGATGCCGGCAGCGAAAACGGCTCGATAGGCGAATCCGAAAACGAAATGATCCAGAATATATTTGAGTTTGACGATATAACCGTAGGCGAGATAGCCACTCACCGCACAGAAATGACGGTGCTCTGGGGCGAGGACAGCGATGAAGCATGGGCATCGACCGTGCTCAACGACATTCACTCATACTACCCCATCTGCGGTGAAAATATAGACAGCATAGTAGGCATACTTGATGCAAAAAAATATCTGCGTCTTTCCGACCGCAGCCGTGCCTCGGTAATGGCAAACGCCGTTGAAAAGACTCACTATGCAGCTGAGGTCATGAAAGCGGATGCGCTTTTCCGCGAGATGAAGACCGAACACTACACGGTGGCGATCGTTGTAGACGAATACGGCGGCACATCGGGACTTGTAACGCTCAACGACCTTATCGAACAGATCGTCGGCGATCTTGAGGAAGGTGCGGATGCCGGCGACATAAGACATCAGGGCGACGGATACATCATTTCGGGACTTGCCGAGCGCGAACGCGTTGACGAGCTTTTTGACATCGATACCGGCAGCGATTCCGCCACGGTAGGCGGCTGGGTGATGGAACAGCTCGAAAAGATCCCCGAACCCGGCGACACGTTTGAAACATCCGGCGTTATGATAAAGGTCATGAAGGCGGACCCCCGCCGCGTTATAGAGGTATACGCGGAAAAGGTCAAAAAAGAAGCCGCTGTTGCGGAGGTATAACGAGCAGGAGCTGTTAAAAACGCAATGTTTTTAACAGCTCCGCGGAAATTTCGGTCGGGATCCGGCATTTTTAATGCGATCCCGGCTGTCTTTGTACCTTGTACCGTTGTTTTTGGCTTTCCCGGCGGCAAAACGGCGACGTTCATCTGCCGGGACCAATGTCAATGGGGACGTTAAAAAACTCATTTTGAGTTTTTTAACGTCCCCATTATTTCAATCAATTATTGCGGTACATTGCAAACGGGTCTTTATCGTTTACAAAGCATGGTGTGAGCGTGAAAGAGAATTCAAACTCGCGCTCCTCGAATCTGTACTGTTTTGCAAGCTGAGGACCGCAGGAATTCGATCCTATGCCCGTATGACGGTAGTCGATGTTCAGGACCGTGCCGTGAAGCGGAACGAGCTCGTAGTCATGACGCGTTGCCGTAAGCTGTTCTGGAGTAAAGCGGCAGCAGTTGAATGAAAGCGGCGCGCTCTTCATCGTCACTGCAACACCGTGTCCGGCAGCGGTGGCAAGCGTCAGCCATCTTGTGTCGGCATGCGCGGAATTTTCCTGCGGACGGACATAGTGTTCAAAGTTATCGGTCGCCGTGGTGGTATAGACGCCGAGCTTTGATGCAAGCCGTTTATCTGCGTAGCTTTCGCATCCGCCGCGTCCGAAGTAGCGTATATACTCCATGCCGTATGGCATCATGAACTGAAGTCCGAAGCGCGGCAGCATGGGCTGCCCTTCCCGCACAGACACCTTTATGCCGGGGGTGACGCTTCCGTCAGGCGCAAAGCTGTAATCGATCACGGCATGAAGGACCGGACGGAGCGAGCGTGCGCCGAGCGAAATTTCGGATGTCACAGTAACCGTTCCGTCGTCATTTGCGTTCGCGTTGCAGGAATAGCACTTGACCTCGCACCTGTCGTATCCGGATTTGAACCACTCATTTTTGATATTGCGGTCATTATCGGTGGGAGCACGCCAGACCGTGGGCTTGACCGGCTCGGCAACAAGCTCGGCTCCGGCATGAACTATCGAAACTATAAGACCGTTCAGGCGATCCACGCGGTACACGGTATCGGATGCGGGCGCGCTCACTGTGAAGAAGCGGTCGGACACATCAAGCTCAGCCGGGACAAGGCAGCGCTGCACGGGCACTGCGCGGACGGGCGCGGACTCAAGCATGATCTGATCAAAGCCGACCTCATATCCCGCCTCTGCCCATTCGGTAGAGGAATTTTGTCTTACCGAAATATTGAGACAGCTCTCACCCGTAAGCTTAAGTCCGGATGTGGAAATGCTTATGCGGCGGTTCATGCCCGGTTTTATGTTGAGTACGGGCACTGTGCCGTCGGCAATGATCCTACCGTCGCACTCAATGCTCCAGTAAAGCGAAAGGTCGTCAAGCGCACGGAAGAACCGGAGATTCTTTATTCTGATCCACCCCGCTCTGACATCGCAGCCGGTCACGCAGAAGGGCTTTATCACCTGCTTCAGCTCAAGCATACCGGTGTGCGGACGGCGGTCGGGGTACACAAGACCGTCAACGCAGAAATTACCGTCATTGGGATGATCCCCGAAGTCGCCGCCGTAGGTGTAATGCGGATCGGAATAAACATCGTCGCCGATCGCCACCGAATGATCGAGAAATTCCCATACGCAGCCGCCGAAGAAGGCGTCGCGGGAATAAATCAGCTCCCAATACTGTGAGAGGCAGCCGGGACCGTTGCCCATTGCATGACTGTATTCGCAAAGGAAGAAGGGCTTGGTGTATTTTTTATTGTCGATATACGCAGCGGATTCCTCGGGCGACGGATACATACGGCTTTCAACATCCACCCACGGGCATTCGGGCATTGTGTCTCTTATCGAAAGGTCGTCCACCTTGGCGCGTCCCGCGTGCAGACGGCGGGAGATATCCTCGCAGTGAACGAGACAGCCGGGCATACGCGAATGCAGATAATCAGCCATTGCGTGCTGGTTCTCACCCATTCCGGACTCATTGCCGAGAGACCACATTATTATCGCGGCGTGGTTTTTGTCACGCTCGAACATACGCGTCACGCGGTCGATAAGGGACTCTCTCCACTCCGGCTCGCGCACGAAATAGTCCCAGTCTCCGACGCGGGTCATGCCGTGCGTTTCAAGATCCGTCTCATCGCAAAGATAAATGCCGAGACGGTCGCAAAGTCCGGGCAGACGCGGGTCGTTGGGATAGTGGCTGGTACGGATCATATTTACATTGTGGCGTTTGAGTATGTAAAGGTCGCGGAGCATATGGTCATACGGCGTTGCGGAACCGAGCAAAGGATGGCTGTCATGTCTGTTCACACCCTTTGCCTTGACCTTTTTGCCGTTTATGTAAACCACCTTGTCCTTTACACACACATCTCTGAAGCCTACGGGTATGCGTATATGCTCGCTTCCCGCCGCAAGGCAGAGAGTGTAAAGCTCCGGTGTTTCATCGGTCCAGAGGCGCGGCTTTGAAACGAGCATTTCAAATTTTCCGCTGCCGTCAAGAATTATCGAACCGCCGGATTCCTCGCTGCCGGACGGCGACAGCAGACGATAATGCACTTCGGTGCCGCCGGGAGCGTTGAAGGTGAGCTCCACGCCGAGCACGCCCTGGGTATATTTTGCATTGAGCACCGGGCGGGCGTAAATATCGACTATATGCCGGGCATCGCGGAAGAGGAGGTAAACCTCGCGGAAAATGCCCGAAAAACGGTATTTATCCTGATCCTCAAGATATGAGCCGTCGCACCACTTGAACACAAGGACCTTTAATGTGTTTTTTCCCTCGTGCAGCTTATCAGTGACCCGGAACTCGCTCGTCATATGGCTGACCTGACTGTACCCGACAAATGAATCGTTCACCCAGAGGTAAAAGCAGGAATCGACTCCTTCAAAATCAAGGTATACCTCACGCCCGTCAAGCGCACCGGCAGGTATAAAGACCTCGCGCCTGTAAAGCGCCGAAGGATTCATATCCGGAACGTGCGGCGGATCCACCGGGAACGGATAGTTTACGTTCGTGTAGTTCGGCGTGTCATAGCCGCACCCGAGCTTTGCCTGCCAGCTCATCGGAACCGTCATTTTTTCAAATTCGGTGTCCGTGTCATAGCACGGTGCGGTAACGTCTCCTATTTCCGAAGGATCGGGATAGTATCTGAAGTCCCATTCGCCGCACAGCGACATGAACCTGTCCGATGCGGCGCGTCTGTCTCCGGCAGCAGCCGCCTCGGCATCCGATGCAAACGGTATGTAATATGCGCGCGGCTTCTCGCAGCCGACGTGCAGGATCTTTTGTGATTTATGGAAGTCGTAACTGAAGCTCATTATGCTTCCCCCTTGTTTTCTGACTCAAGCCGATGACCGGTAGGCTTGCTGTTCTATTATCGCACAAAAAGTGCCGCATGTCAAGACCGCAAACAAAAAATCGCCGCCCCATTTTCACGCGGCAACAAAGCTCTTGACAAATCATGTACATTCGGTTACAATAATATAAAACACGGCAAGGGAGGCACGGCATGAGGACGAAACGTCTTATAATAAAACCGCTCGATGACGCATCTCTCGGCAGGCTTCTGCGTCGTCAGTCGGACCCGGAACTTATCAAGGCATACGGCGAAATGCTTCTCGGCTGCCGCCGCCATCCGAACTCGCGGCTCTGGTATACCGCGTGGATGATATCGCTTCCAGACGGTACCGAGGTGGGGGACATCTGCTTCAAGGGCCCGCCTGATGAAAACGGCACGGTCGAAATAGGCTACGGGATACTCGACCGTTACCGCGGTCACGGATACGCGACCGAGGCTGTGCGCGCCATGTGTTCATGGGGCTTTTCAATGCCGCGCTGCTATTTTATCACCGCCGAGACCGAAGACGGGAACCACGCATCCGAGCGTGTGCTTGAAAAATGCGGATTCGAGCGCGCGGGAAAAGGGCGCGAGGGCAATCTCTGGGAACGCGAGCGACCCGCGTCAGCCACCGTTCCGGCTCTCATGTGCCTCGGCATGGCAACGGGACTTGTCACCGGACTTCTTGCGTTTTCAAACATGGAGCTCGGAATGTGCATAGGCCTCATCATCGGTACTGCGGCAGGGATCGCTCTTGACATTGCGGATCGCAAAAAGCGTAAAAGGAAACACAGATAAACATAAATGCCGGGCGTAATCCCGGCTTTTTTATGCGATCACGGTCGGTTTTACCCGCCGTGTTTTTGTTTTCTTGGTTTTATCGGCGGCAAAACCGCCAATGTCAGCGGGGATGTTGAAAAACTCATTTTGAGTTTTCAACACCCAAAAAGTAACGCCGCTATCCGCACAGCTCGCGCCGCAGAAATTCCGCTATCTTTTTTTCCTCGCGCGAGACCTTCACCTGTGTCAGCCCCAATGCCTCGGCTGTGCGCTGCTGCGTCATATTCCGGAAATACCTCAGCATGACTATCTGCCTCCAGAGCGGCGGCAGCCTGCCTATCGCCTGGGATATAGCGATCCTGTCGCGCACGCCCTCAAGCTCTGCAAGCCCGTCTCCGTCGCTTATCCTGTCTCCGAGCTCAAGCCCGGAATCATCATCGCCGACCGCCCACGAAAGCGAGGCGGGTGCCTGTATCGCTTCAATGGCGGACGCCGCCTCCTCCGGCGACACGCCGACGGCAGCCGCCAGCTCGGATATCGGCGGTTCTCTTCCCTCCTCGGCAATTATGCGCGAGCGTGCGCCGAGCAGCTCCGCGCCGAGCTTTTTTGTCGCCCTGCCGACCTTGATGAGCCCGCTGTCGCGCAAATACCGCCTTATCTCGCCGACAATTAGCGGAACGGCATAGGTTGAAAAGGCCGTGCCGCGCTCAAGATCAAAGGAACGTATCGCCTTCAGCATTCCTATCGTCCCTATCTGCGTAAGATCGTCAAACTCGCAGCCCCTGCCGAGAAAACGCCGCGCTATGCTTTTGACAAGTCCGAGATTTTCGGTTATAAGCCGCTCCGTCGCCTTATCTGCGGCAACGGGATCATCCCCCTGCGCGTCGGCGATCAGGCGTTTTACATCGCCGGTGTTTACAGTGCATACCATGGCAACCCCCGGATGATAAATTATGTATTACCGGTGCGCGAATCTCTGCTTCGGCGCAAGCTTTTTTATAAGAGTCACCGTGGTGCCCGCTCCGGGCGCGGACCGCACTGTTACCTTGTCGCAAAAACTCTCCATGACAGTGAAGCCCATCCCGCTGCGCTCGCCGCCGCTGTCGGTGGTGAAAAGCGGCTCACGAGCCGCCGCAATGTCCGGAATGCCCACACCGCTGTCGCGGACCTCGATCCTCACCGAGCGGTCGGCGCCGAGGCGCACATGAATACTTATTTTGCCTATTCTGTCCGGATAAGCATGAACGGTGCAGTTTGTCACCGCCTCCGAGAGCGCGCATTTTATATCCGATATCTCAAGTGCCGTGGGATCGAGCTGCGCCACGAACGCCCCGACTGCCGCGCGGGAAAAGCCCTCGTTCACCGAAAGCGACGGCATTGTGAACTTCATTTCATTCACGGTCTCGGCGGCGGGCGGTCTGCCCGCCCGCCTTCCCTTACCGTTTTGCTTTGCAGATACATTGTTTTTCTTCATATCCGTTCTTCCCCTCTCTTGCCATTGCCGCCTTATCTCTTCGGACGGGCGGCGGATATTTCTGTTTTTACACGGCGTTCAAACCCCGTCAGCTTCAGCATTCTGTCAACGCACGGCGCCGGATCGCGCACGGTAACATCTCCGCCGAGCTCACGCATCAGCTCATATCTCCCCATTATAAGTCCGAGTCCCGAGCTGTCCATGAATTCCACGCCCGACATATCGAGGTAAAGATGCCGCGGCCGGTATTCCCATATCAATGCGTCAATACTGTCGCGCAGCGGTGCCGCACCGTGGTGGTCGATCTCACCGCCGACCGACACGAAAAGCCCGTCCCCCTCGGCGGAAAAATCAAAACCGCAGTTATTGCGAATCATTTCAACGTCTCCTTTTTTTATTTTTCGGTTCATTTTGTTCTGTAAATGATTGTATCACCGCCGCGATAAAAAAAATGTCGCATCGCGCCACGCGCGATGCGATTTTTTTGATTATTTCTCGTTTAAAAATGCAAAAAGCTCAAAGAACAAATGTTTTCACCGATTTTACCGCTGCGCCGTCGGGATAGTCAAAAACTTCGCCCAGCGCAAAAAAGCCGCCGTCACGGTCCAGCACGCGTACCCGTGCTCCCACGGGAATATCCGCGCCGATCTTTTTGAGATATATCTCGCAGCCCGAACGAAAAAGCTTTTCGTAAAACGGCTGAAGCGTGACCGTCACAAGGTCCGCAAACAGGCTCCCGACGGGAAGCAGCGCACTCATGCGCTCTTCGGCGGTCATTTCAGCGATCTCATCCGGCGTGAGGGCATCGTCGAGCGTGAAGCCGCCGACAGAAAGGCGGCAAAGCCCTGCCATAACGCCGCCGCAGCCGAGCGCGGCGCCGATATCGGCGCAAAGCGTGCGTATATACGTACCCGACGAGCACTCCACATTGAGGATATATTCATCGTCTTTGCCCGCCGCCGGCTCGGCATCCGCCGAATACACGGTAATGGGACGCGGGCGGCGTTCTACCGTTCCGCCGCTGCGTGCAATATCGCAAAGTTTGCGTCCGCCTATCTTGAGCGCACTGTACATGGGCGGTACCTGCATGATATTTCCCACAAAGCTTCCGACCGTTGACGCGACCACGGCGGCTTCCGGCAGCGTTCCCGAAAAGCGCGTGAGGATATTCCCCGACGTATCCTCGGTGTCGGTGGTTAAGCCGAGCTTCAGCACGGCACGGTATGATTTGTCATGCACCGTGATATACTCCGCCGCCTTCGCCGCTCTGCCGACGAGCACAACGAGAACGCCGGTTGCCATAGGGTCGAGCGTGCCCGTATGACCTATCCTTTTTGTCCCGTAAAGCCGGCGCAGTCTGCCTACAACATCAAAGGATGTCCACCCCTCAGGCTTGTTTACGACAAGTACGCCGCACGGCTCGTTGATCTCACAGCTCATGACTCGTCCTGCTGCCGGTCCTTTTTTTCGGAGAAAACTATATGCGCGGAAAAGATCGGCATTCCCTTTGACGTGAAATTGCGTTCATACTCCGTCATTATGTTTCCTTCGGCAAGCTCCGAGGCATGAAGATCGCGCGTGAGCGCGGCGATGTCAAGTCCCTCCGATGCAAATTGCTCAAGCGACCAGTCAAAAAGCCCCTCATTGTCGGTCTTGAACCAAAGCTCGCCGTCCGGCACAAGCAAGCGGCGGTAAAGGTCCAGAAACCCCGGCGCAGTCAGACGCCGTTTGGCGTAGCCCTTTTTGGGCCACGGATCGCAGAAATTTATGTATATGCGCGAAAATGTGTTATCGGGGAACCACCCTGCGAGATTCTGCGCATTGCCTATGATAAAACGCAGGTTGTCCGGACGCTCTCCGGCACTTGCCGCAGCCTTTTCAAGTGCCGTAACGGCAACGTCCGCAACCCTCTCAAGTGCGATTATCCCCGAATCGGGACGCGCGGGAGAAAGCCCTACGGCAAAATCGCCCTTGCCGCAGCCGATCTCAAGTTCAAGCGGCATTTCCTTTCCGAAAACAGCACGGCTGACACCGCCGGCACCGTCTTCCGCCGAATATCCATCGCCGTCGGGGGAAAGACGCAGTAAAAGTGCCGAACAAGCTTCTATTCTTTCACCCGAATGCTTCTTTTTTCTCATTCTCATCTTGAAATCCGTCTCCGAATCTGATATAATATATGATAGATATATTCTGTGCCGCCGCAAGCGGGGCACAATACTTATACAGTATAGCATATTTTGCGTCGGGATGCAACACAGGACAGCAAAAAAACCGTCATCCCCTCAAAAAAGACCACCGAAAGGCACGGTATTTTAATGAAAAAAGAACAGTTTCTCGATGCGCTGGCGGGTGAGCTCGGTCGGCTCGGTGCCGATGAAGCCACACGTGCGGCGCAAAAAGCAAAAATGGACGCCTACCTGCGTTCCAAAAACATTGAAGAGGTCGACATTGACCCGCACCGTATGGCTGAAGGGATAATGCAGAAGCTTTCCGAAGACCGCAAGCCCGCCGAGAGCCGCAAGTCCGCCGTGGGGACAGCAGCGCCGTCGGAAAAACCGGTCGCAGGCAAGCCCTCTGCCGGAGCCGAAGATCCGCTTTCGGCGCTTCCCGAAAAGCAGCAGCGCGCGGTACATAACAATAGTGGCAGCGGCGCAGGCAAGCCGGCTCCCGCGAAGGACAGGACGGAAAAAGCGGTTGCCCGCCACCCCGAAAAAAAACCGCAAAAAAGCAATGCAGTGACCGATCCCGTGACCGACCCCGAGTATTATTCAAAAGCTCCGGCAGCCAAAAAGCCCGCCGACACCGAAAACAAAACGCTTTTCTGGGTGCTTTTCTGCGCGGCAGTCCCGCTCGGAGCGATTCTTTGCGCAGCTGCCGTCGCGCTGTTTGCGGGACTCATTCTGCTGTTGGCAGCAGCCGCAATAGGCTTTGTCGCCGCACTTATCGCAATTGTCGGTGCCGGCTGCTCGATCGCCCTTATCGGAATAATTTACGGCGCATACAAAATAGTCACCGGCGTAGTCCCGATAGGACTTTACGAGATCGGTCTCGGAATAACGGTGGGATCGGTGGCGTCGCTTATCGGAATACTTATGTACAATATTGCGATAAGACTCGTACCCTTCCTTATGAAAAAACTTACCGAGCTTGTTGGCTTCGGTCTGCGCAAAGCCCGCGACGGCTTTACCGCGCTGAAAGGAGCGCTTGAAAACAAATGAAACCGACTTCAATAATTTTTATTATCGTTACGGTGATCCTTGCCTGCGCCGGCGTGCTTCTTTGCATCAGTGCCGAGAATATGGCAAACGCCCAGGGCATATCGCTGTTCAAGCAGGAGCATGACGGCAACAACAACTATGTCGAGACCTATGACGACATTGACGAGGAAACGCTCAAAAAGGTCGTTGTATCCGTAAAGAACGCAAACATAAACATCTGCGGCGGTGCCGAAAAATGCAAGGTCGAGCTCATCAACTTCAACGACAACAGCTATAATCTCACACCCAGCAAAACGCAGCTGACCCTGTCGAGCATCGACGGGATCTCCGGACTGATCAACCTTGACACATTCAAGATCAACTTTGACGGCTTCCGCAATTATCAGAATTACCTGAAATCAAGGAACCGCCAGAAAACGGTCAACCTTTATCTTACCGATGCCGCCTCCGTTATCTTCATAGATATACAGACCGAGAGCGGTGACATAACTCTTTCCGATCTTTCCATCGACTGCGATTACAAGATCGCAACGGCAAGCGGCAGCGTAAGCCTTTCGGATATAACGACCGGTTCGACCGTGACGTTAAACTCCAAAAAGAAGATCACAGCCGATATAAACAAGGTCATGGCGCGCGAGCTCATATTCGATGCGGAATCCGAAGGGCACATCACGATAGCGGAGAGCAGCTTCACGCACAGGATCAGCTCCTCCGTCAAGAGCGGCGACTTCATCTATTACCGCAGCGAGGGAAATTTCTCCGGCTTCAACGTTGAGCTTTACGCTCCCGCCGGCAAGATAAACGTTTTCGGCAAGGAATACGACCGTAAATACACCGAACAGAATGTTGAGATCCCGCTCACGCCCGTAGGACCCGAAGACACCGAGCCGGCAGGGACCGACGCCGAGACCACCGGCGCGGAAAGACCCGACCGCGATCCCTCAGACCTCAACTCAATAAGCATAACCGTAAAGAACGGAAACATTTCCATTCAATCAAAGGCGCCGGCAGCGCCGACCGTCAGCTGATGCAGACCGGAATGATATGCAGAACAAAAAAGCCGCCCTTCCCCGACCTTTCGGTCGGCGGCGAGGGCGAGCTTTGCTTTGCGGGTCAAAGCACCCGCAGGCTTATAGAAAAATACGGCACCCCGCTCTATCTCATGAACGAGGACCGCATACGCGAAAGATGCCGCGCATTCATATCGGCGGCGCGCGCCGCATTTGCCCCCGATATACATACAGAGATCCTTTACGCCTCAAAAGCAGCGTCATTCCGCCGTATTTACAGCATAATGGCTGAAGAAGGCATGGGTATAGACGTGGTATCCTGCGGCGAGATATACACGGCGGCAAGCGTGGGCTTTTGTATGGAGCGCGCCTTCTTCCACTCAAACAACAAAACGGACGATGACATACTGTTTGCCATGAAACACGGCGTCGGCTGCATAGTTGCCGACGGCGAGGACGAGCTTCGCGCCGTGTCCGCCGCCGGGGCGCGCCTCGGCATACGTCAGAAGGTACTTTTGCGCGTAACGCCCGGTATCGACCCGCACACCTTTGCCGCCGTTACCACCGGCAAGGTGGATTCAAAATTCGGCTCGGCTATCGAAACCGGTCAGGCGGCGCGCGCCTCGGAGCTTGCCCTTTCGCTCCCCGGTATTGAGCTTGCCGGCTTTCACTGCCACGTGGGTTCACAGATATCGGACAGCGATGTTTTCGTGCGTTCGGCAAGGATAATGCTTGACTTCATTGCAGAGATCCACCGCCGTACCGGATACACGGCGGGCGTGCTCGATCTCGGCGGCGGATTCGGCGTTCCGTATACCGCCAACGGAACGTACCCCGACATCGCCGCAATAATGACGGAGGTCGCCCGCGAGGTGCGCACCGGCTGCCGCCGTGCGGGGATACCATTCCCGTATGTCTGCTTTGAGCCTGGCAGAGCCATAGTCGCGGACGCGGGAATGACGCTCTATACCGTAGGCTCGGTAAAAAGGATCCCCGGCTGCCGTTCGTATGTGTCGGTAGACGGCGGAATGACAGACAACCCGCGCTTTGCGCTTTACGAAGCCCCGTACACTCTTGTTGATTCCGACCGCCCCGAATGCGGCGACACCGAGCCGTTCACGGTAGTCGGAAGATGCTGTGAGAGCGGAGATATCCTGCAGCACGGCGTGCCTCTCCCGCGAGATATCGGACGCGGGAGCCACATAGCCTGCCTTACCACCGGAGCATACAATTATTCAATGTCATCGAATTACAACCGCATTCCGAGACCGCCGATAGTCATGCTGTCGCGCGGGGGATCGTATGTTGCGGTAAGGCGCGAGACATATGCCGACATCGCCAAAAATGATATCTGAAGCCTTCTTCCGTCACCCCGACTCAGCCCGTGTGACGGAAGATTTTTTCATATTCATATCATATCATATCTTTCCCGCCAGATCCTCGCGAAGTCTGGCTATTATCTTTTTTTCAAGGCGGGAAATATACGACTGCGATATTCCGAGCAGGTCGGCGACATCCTTCTGCGTCATCTCCGGCTTGCCCGAAAGACCGAACCGCAGCTCTATTATCTGCCGCTCGCGCGGCTCAAGCGCAGCCACCGCCTCGTGTATCATTCTTTTTTCCTCACGCGCGGCAAAAGCCTCGCCAACGCCGCCGTCCTCGCTCCCCAGCACATCGGAAAGCAGCAGCTCGTTGCCGTCCCAGTCGATATTGAGCGGCTCGTCAAGCGACACCTCGCACCGCGATGCGCTGCGCTTGCGTATATACATCAATATCTCGTTTTCAATGCATCTTGACGCATACGTGGCAAGCTTTATGTTTTTTTCGGCACGGAAGGACCCTATCGCTTTGATAAGCCCCATCGTGCCTATCGAGACCAGATCCTCAATGCCTATACCGGTAGTTTCGAATTTCCGCGCTATGTAAACCACGAGCCTCAGGTTCCGCTCGATCAGAAGTCCGCGCACCTGCTCGTCCCCCGGTTCGGCTGCAAGCCGCCTCAACGCCTCCTGTTCTTCCTCGCGCGTCAGCGGCGGCGGAAGAGTTTCCGGTCCGCTGACATAATATATTCCGCGCGGGTAGAGCCTTGCCGCAAGACGCGCAAGCGCGAGCCGCACACGCGTCCAGAATCCTGTTTTTTTCATTTTCCGCTGTCATCTCCTCACGATAAAGATCAATATTCAATACTTGGCTAAACGGCTCCGGGCGGCAAGAGCGCGCGACAGCCGTCCGCCGACAACCGCCGCGGCACCGGTGCGACCAGAACATCGCTACCGCATTCCCTGCCGCTCTCCGGGTCGGTGACGATCACCTCATCCGGCGTTATCGCGCACACAAGACCGTCGCCGAGCGCGCCGGATGCGGGTATGAACCTCACCTTTGCCGCTGCATCGGCGGTCATGCGCGATGATATCCCACCCGCACGCACCATAGCGGCGGTGGCAGGATCAATGATACCTGCCAATGCCTCAAGCTCGCATATCATGATCCGACGTCCGCTGAGCGGGTCGGAGAGCAGGTTGCCGCTGTCGATCATACCGTCAAATTCCGCGTGCTTTCCGTTTATGAACACCCTGACGCGGACACGCCCGCCCGATGTGCGCACACCGAGGCGCCTGCCGCCTATCACCGATGCTGCCGCGCCCGCCGCGGCAACAAGCGCGAACACCCACGCCGACACCTCGCCGCCCGTATCTGTTCCCGCATTTGCGCCGGAAAGCCCCGCACGGTTTGCCAGGCTGAAGACGGCAGTCATAAATCCGCCGAGTGCCGCCGAAACGCCCGCGTACATTGCCGCTCCGCCCAAGCGCGCCGCCGGCGAACCGCGCGGACGCGCCACAGCGCACATCAGAAGCAGAACGGCGATATCAAGAAGAAGCTCCGCCGCACCGCCGGGATCGAAGTACAGTATCGCGACCGAGTATATTCCGCCCATTGCAGAGGCGATCACCGTGCGCACAGGCGACAACGGGTGCCCCAGCACGCGCGAGCATATGTAAAAGCAAAGGAAATCCATACTGAAATTTATCATGAACAGAACATCGGCGTAAACCGTTTCTCCCATCTGCATTTCCTCCCGCAATAAAAGTATACTCCTTGCGGGGTGATAAATATGTCGGATGAGGGGACAGAATACCAAACCGCCGCGCAACTTTTTGCTGCGCGGCGGTTTTCATGTCGTTGTGCTGTTCAGTTTTTATAAGGCGGCATATGCTTGTAGGGCAGCCGGAGCGGATCCCACATCTTATCGGGATCGATAAGATACAGATAATCGCGCAGATATGTCTTGTACTCCATCTCAATGTAGTAAAGCACATTGCCGGTCATTCCCTTACGGTCTGTGAATATGCCGAGACCATCGGGCTCGCTTGCCACATAACGTGCCGACCCGCAGCCGAAAAAGACGCGGAAGCCGTTGTCGTAGAGATATTTGTGCAGCTCTCCCTTGCGGAGATTGGCATTGTATTTTTTGTCGGTGTGATCGCCGTACGGCCAGCAGAAAAGCTTTGTCTCGCCGACGATGGAGCCGACCTCATCGCGCCACATATCGGTGTCCTTTTTGAATTCCGATGCGCTCATGCGCGTCATATGGCGGTGATTGTAGCTGTGAGAGCCAAAGGTCCAGCCCTCCTCCTTCATGGCAGCAACGACCTTCTTTGCCGCAGCGATCTCGGCGTTGCGGTCAAGACCGAGAGCAGCTTCAGCCTCGGTAAGCGGCTCGGACTGCGTTCTGTATCCCATGATACCGTCAAAGCCGGTAAAGAATATCGTTCCGCGCGCTCCGCGGAATGTAAAATCGGGGTGCTCGCGCACAAACGCATTCAGGACCGGAAAATGCTCGTTGCTGTATGAAATGACCTCGGTGCCGTCCTTCATTTTCGTATAGGTACACACATAGCCGTCGTCGTCCACTATGAGCTTGTCCACCATACCGTTTCCCTGCTTGCGCGAATCATAGGTAACGTCATCAAATGTCAGTATGAGCGGCTTTTTGCCCTTCGGGAGCATCATGCTTCTCACAGATTTGCCGGATCCCTCGTCAAAAAGCATATTTGCATCAATGAGGATATATCCCTTTTCGTAAAGGGAATTCAGCAAATACATAAATTCGTGATACGTCAGACAGTCGTCGCCGCATTTGCGGTAGGTGTTCTTTGAGGCAAAGTTTATTTCCGGGAACGCTATCATACAGTGCGTATAAATGTTTTCAAGCGTCTCAGACACCGTTACCTTTTCAAGCTCGTCCTCCTGAGACGCGCGGTATCGCTCGAGCCTTTCGCTTTCGGAAGCCACATGAGCGTCAATGCCGAGTCCGGAAAGTCCCGAAAGATATTTTTTACCCTCGTCTATCCGGTACCTGACCATATATTCGGTAACGGCAGAGGTCACGCCCGCTTTGAAATCATCGGCGCGTGTTTCGATAACAGCCTTTGCAGCCTCGCGCGCCACAGTATCCGATGCGGCAAGCTTTGCCGCCTCGCGGGACGCCGCCATGTATTTGCCCGCGGCGACATATGCGTCAAACGATGCAAGAGCCGCCTTGCCTGCCTTTATGGCTTCGGCGCCTTCAAGCAGCTCGCCGGCAGTCGCACGGGCTGCGTCTATCAGCAAAAATGATTTGAGCAGCGCTGTGAGCCGCTCGTAAGTCACCGCGCCCGAGGCATACTGCGCGTAAACGCTTTTCATGACCGCCTCAGCATCGGCTGCGACCTCGCTCCATCTTTCCGAGAGCTTTACGCCGACTGCATCAAGCGCAACGAGTCCGCTGCCCGAGGCATATGCAGCCTCGATAAAGCTCTGCAGAAGCTTGCCGGCTTCGGTATCGGGGATTGTGATCTCACTGCTCCCGGCAGGGACCGTATCGCTTCCTCCCGATGTGCCGCCGGAAGCTGAGGTGTCGCTGCCCGTTCCGTGACCTGTGCATCCCGCGAACAGCGGACATATCATAAGTACGGCGAGCAGTGCCGCCGCAGCTGCAACAAATCTTTTTTTCATCTGTAATTTCCTTTCATTTGGTAATGGGGGACTATTATTATAGCCCACTCCGTCTGTTTTCGTATGGCGGCACGGTAAGAAATATGTGAATTTTCAGCCGTCTATGCGGCGGCATTCAAGATAAAATCTCTTATCTTCGGCATGCCCCATGGAAAATGTCTTGCGCGGGAGCGCACCGTTCAAGCGTACTGCGCGGAAAAGCTCATTTTTCTTCATTCCGTCAAAAATGAATCCGACCTTTCCCTTTTCCGAAGCAAGCGAGCGTACCGCGCTCTCGCCATGTATGTAGTCAAGTCCGAGCGGTGCGCTCTCCGCGTAACGGTCAAGAAAATCCTGAAGCGTTGCGACAGGCAATGCCTTTTCGGGGTGATGCACGGTAACGCTCTCGCACCCGCCGGCGGTGACTACCGTAAATGTCTGCGCCGCTTCACAGCCGCAAAGTCTGCCGGCGTATGCGCGGAAATTCATAAGAAGCGCCGATACGTCGCAGTCAAACGCCAGACGGTATATCGGCTCAAACTCAAGCGCAGGATCGTGCAGGTTGACCGTCTCGCAAAGCGCGTAGCGCGCGGGATGCGTCATCGGTGCGCCCGCAGCCTTGTATTCCTCCCACACCGTTTTGGCGGTAGCGAGAGAATGGTTGCCGTCCCCGACCGCAAACAGGATAGGAGCTTTACCCGTGCTCTGAGCAGCAAGCTCGTCAAGCGCAGCGTTCACGTCCTGCATTTCGGTCGCGCCGACAAATCCGCCGCGCACATGACCGCCGCCCTCCATGAGGTCAAAATCATATGCGTCGGCTGCTCTGCCGGAAAAACGCCACAAAACGCTGTCTCCGGGATCGTCGATCAGCAGCATGACGTGCGGCATCTCAAGCGGCGCGCCACGTCTGACACCGATGCGCGGCGGTATCCGGTCAGCCACAGTGCGCTCTGTGGGACGGATAAGGGACTCGGATCCCTCGGAAAAATCATATTCCTCAAGATCTATCGCAGCCACAAGTCCGCGCCGCACCCTGCCGTCGCTCTGCGTACGTTCAAGCCATACGGCGCGGCGGCGGTGCGTGTGCAGCACGCCGTTTTCAATATAATTCCGCATTGCGGCATGGATAGCGGGCACACGTGCGTCCGCCTCGCCGAGAAAGACCTCGGGCAGCATAAGCCGCAGCGTTGACGGCGCATCCCCCACCGCCTCTTCTACTCGATGCCAGTATGCAGGCTCGCCGGTATACTGGTCACAGGCAACAACGGACCACAGCTTTCCGCTCACCGATGTAAAATCGGGAATAAGTATATCTGAAGGATAAAGATGCATGGCAGTCTCCCAACAAAAAATCTTCATTATATATTTTATCATACTATTCCGCGCAATACAAGATGCCGCGCGCTTTTTTTCACTTTTTTTGCACAAACGGTTGCAATCGCAACCATTTTGTGATAAAATATATTCAACCAAAACGGAAAGGTGATGATATATTATGGGTCCCGGAGGATTCGGTCCCCCGCCCGGCGGACGAGGCGGATATCAATATGAAAAAGTGCCGGCGCCAAAAGGCATCGGCGATCTGCCGCGTTATCTGCGCGAGCTTCTCGGCGGCTTCTTTTACCGCCTGTTCTACACGTTTGTTCTGGTTTGGAAAACAGACCCTCTTATTCTGTTTACCATGCTGTTTATCTCTGTTTTTGACGGCGTGACCCCCATTATCGGCTCGCTTATAACCGCACGCATAACCAACGAAATGCAACGTCTGACGAGCGAACGGGCTGTCGCCGAGGCAAGCGGCGTACCGCTGGAGCTTCAGTTTGTCGGCTCGGTGCTGCTCGGACTGCTGATAGGACTTTTCACATTCCGACTTATAAACCGCGTGGTCACACGGATATCGAATTCGATAATCCGTATTGCCGGGCAGAAAGTCGTGAAGCAGGTCAAGGTCCAGATAATGGAGAAGGCAAAAACACTGGACCTTGCCTCCTTCGATATGCCCGGATTTTACGAAAAGCTCGAAAATGCCAACCGCGAGGCGGGCTCGCGCCCGATACAGACGCTTCAGGCAACATTCTCCATAGTAAGTACGATAATATCTCTTGTCGGTTATCTTGTGATACTCGCACGCATACCGAATATGTGGTGGATACCGCTTCTCATCGTCGTGGTCTCCTTCCCCTCGGCAGCAATAAACTTTTATTACCGCCGAAAGAACTTCCAGTATATGCGTCACCGTTCCAAGGACCGCCGGCAGATGAATTACTATTCCGATCTGCTCGTAAACAAGGATATGGCAAAAGAGATCCGCATATTCAACCTTTCCGACACCTTCATAGACCGTTACAAGCAGGTGTTCAAGCAGTATTTTGCGGGGCTCAAGTCTCTGATAATACACGAAAGCTTCTGGCTCGTGCTGTCCGCAGTCATCTCATGCGCCGCGAACTGTCTTTGCTACGCCATAATCGCGCGCGGAGTTTTTGACGGCAGCTACCGCATAGGCGACTACTCCCTCTACACCGGCGCACTGACATCGATCGCCACCTGCGTCGCCTCATTCATAACGACATCGGCTTCGATATATGAGGGAACGCTGTTCATAGACAACCTTGTGTCGTTCATGAAGGAAAAGCAGACGGTCGTACCGACCAAGGAGCCGCCCGCGCCTGTTGCGCACGGCGCTCCGCACACAGTGGAATTCAAAAACGTCAGCTTTGCATATCCCGGCACCGAACGGTATGTGATAAAGAACGTAAATCTCAAATTCCGTCCCGGCGAGACTGTGGTTCTGGTCGGTCTCAACGGCGCCGGCAAGACCACGCTTATAAAGCTGCTCACGCGTCTTTACGATCCCACCGAGGGCATGATACTGCTTGACGGCAGGGACATACGCGAGTACGACACGCACGAGCTTTATAACATATTCGGAATAATCTTTCAGGATTTCGGCAAGTACGCCGTGTCGGTGTCCGAAAACATCTCGTTCGGCAATATCGATGCGGAACCGGATCCGGCGCGCATACGCGAGAGCGCGCGCCAGAGCAGCGCAGACGAATACATCCGTGCGCTCCCGCGCGACTATGACACGCCGCTCATGCGCATTTTTGAGCAGGACGGCATTGAGCTTTCGGGGGGGCAGTGGCAGAAGCTTGCAATAGCGCGGGCATTCTACCGCGAATCGGATATACTCATACTTGACGAGCCCACCGCGTCCCTTGACCCGATGGCGGAGCAGGAAATATTCAACACCTTCGACCGGCTGCGTGAAGGCAAGACAACGATATTCGTGTCGCACCGCCTCTCCTCTGCCGTTATCGCAAGCAAGATCGTCGTGCTGAAAGGCGGCGAGGTGATAGAAGAAGGCGATCACCGCGAGCTTATGGCAAAGCAGGGCGAATATTACAAGCTGTTCACAACGCAGGCGCAAAGATATATCGACAATACCGAAAAAGAACCGCCGCACGGCGGCGAACGCCGGCGCGGGCACCGCAGACCGGAAGCCGACGATTTCCCCGCCGATACGGATGCCACAGACATGATCTGACAACGCTTCCCCACAACAACAGGTACCGGAGGTGTTAAAAAACTCAAATTGAGTTTTTTAACACCCCCTTTGTTTATTCACTTAACTGTCCGAAAGCGGGAATAAATTCTTTATTTGCTCGCCTTGATATCGTTCTCGTACTTTTCGATCATCTTCTTAGACATGACACCCGTACGACCCCGATGTCGTTCACTAAGCTTTTTGAGCCATTTTTCCGTGTTTTTGCCCGTAAATATCTTGATTTCAAGTTTCGCCGTATCATTTCCGTCTGATGTGACTATGATTTTATCGATATATTGGGCAACAAATTCATTTGTAATCATACCTGTGCTTGCGTCACGGATAGCGGCATCGAGTCTTGCTTTTACCTCGCCGATGTGCTTGCGGTATTCCTCTTTTGTGAATAGCTGCTCTTCAAGTTCCGTGAGCGTTTTCTGCGCTTCCTCTGTCTCCCTGTCGCAGGAGGCGGTCATGGATTTAAAATTTGCCGTCGTAATGGCACCTGTCGTTACAAGCTCGAGAAGTTTATTTTTCTTTTGGTCGGCAAGCTCAATGATACGCTTCTGTTCTTCAATCTGCTTGGTTGTTTCATCATCAGCTTCCATTGACTTGAACATTTCCTCGTAGCTTGCAAGGAGTGCTTCAACGTCCACTCTCGTTTCGCTGAACACCTCGAACAAGATTGGCTTGACCTCATCCTCATATATTGGGAAGGACGGGCAAGCATCCGCGCCGTTGTTGATCTTATTGGAGCATACCCACTTGGAGTTGACCTTGCCATCCTTGCTCTTGGATTCACGGCGGTAGTATGCGGTGCCGCAATGGGCGCAATATAATTTGCCTGTCAGCAGATTTGCGTGGTTGCATACGCCTTGGCGGTTCTTAACATCCTCGCTTCTTCGAGCCAACACCTCGTTAGCTTTATCCCATATTTCTTCGGATACGATAGCAGGTACGATTTCGCCCGTTTCGTCCTTGAATATTACCCATTCTTCGGGCGGTAGGAATTTCTGCTTCTTGGTGAACATATCGACGATGCGCACTTTATTGCCTACGTAATATCCCTTGTATTTTGGATTGGATATGATGCCCGACATTGTGGTATGGGCAATTTTGTTGCCGTTGTAATTGCGGTAGCCTTGATCGTAAAAAATCTTTTCAAGCTGCTTCATGCTGTATTCGCCTGTGGCATAAAGACGGAACAGATCTCGCACCATCGGTGCTTGGCTCTCGTCAATGACAAGTCGCTTATCCTCTTTCTTATAACCGAAGATACGGCTGTTGCCAAGCACAACGCTTGATTTGATGGCTTGCTGATGCCCGAATTTGACTCGTGAGGACAGCTTGCGAAGCTCGTCTTGGGCGATGGAGGACATGATGGTAAGGCGAAGCTCCGCATCCTCATCGAGGGTATTGATGTTATCGTTTTGGAAGAATACGCCGACGCCCATATTCAGAAGCTCTCTTGTGTATTGCAGAGAGTCGAGAGTGTTACGGGCAAATCGGGAGATCTCCTTGGTGATGATGAGGTCGAACATTCCTTCTTTTGCATCTGCAATCATCTCGTTGAAATGTTTTCTTTTCTTCGTGGAGATACCCGAAAGTCCTTCGTCAACGTAGCCGGGCACGTAAGTCCATTTTTCATTTTTCTGTATGAATTCTTCGTAATACGATATTTGGTTATCGAGCGAGTTTATCTGCTCATCGGTATCAGAGGATACGCGCGCATAGAATGTTACTCGCAGCGGAATATCGTATATCGATTTTGTTCGCAATAACGTTCTGATATTTAATATATCCATATTGTTATCCTTTCTAAAAGTTCGTTATATCATCATCTATCGACTTTATTATATCGCATTCGACCTCATAATGCAATACCAAAATCGAAAATTGCCCAAAATCTTTCTTTGGCGTTTATGTATCGGAAGAACCTTGCGGTATCTTCCGAGGTGAGTACGCTCACCTTGCATCCCTTTCGGGAGATCGTCTTGCTTTTCTTGTGGCAATCTTTTCGGTCATTCTCTTATATTCCTTTTCGGAAATCGTGCCGTGTTCATACAGATAACGGTTGAAATAATTCAACCAAATATCCTCTGCCATACGCTCTTCGCGTTCTTCATCGGTTAAAACTTTCCCCATTCAATTACCTCGTTCTTTCAAAATTTTTCAAATATATTTTCCTCCTTCCGAGAGAAAAATATACCAACATTGGAAATGGTGCGCACATGCGACGGCGTAAGTTGGTGTTAACCCCAAAATTACTTACCGTCGCACAAAATATCCCTTGCCGTCTTTGGGACAGCAAGGGATATTTTCCATCATTCTCAAAAATCCAACGGGTACGCCCTGCGTGCTTACATACGTTGCTCCCATTCATGCTTCTTACGCTCCTTTCTGCTAATGGGCGTCGTGGTGCAATCCTGCGGCTGACGGTAGCTCTCGATGCTTGCAAGGCTGCCGACAAGCTCCGCGACATTTGTTGCGACGGCAAGGAATTGATTGTTCGCCATTCGCGTGAGCGCGAGGGCGGCGGACTCGTTACCTGCGTGTGCCGAGCGATTCAGATATTCAAGCGCCTTTTCCATATCGAATATATCTGCTTCAAAGATATATATCTGTGCGAGGCGGTAGTCAGCATACATATTTCCGCGTGCCGACGCGATCTCCAAATGCTCAATGGCTTTGGCAATATCCTTCTTCACGACCTTGCCCTCCATAAAATATTTGCCGAGCGTATAGGCGGCAAACTCGCTACCGTTACGCTCGGCATTGAGTAGGTGGTCGAAGCCTTGGAATCGATAATCTCCAAACAGATCGCTCTCAACGTAGAGCTTTCCGAGCAAAGCGTCGGCGTATTTGTTGCCGTTACCTGCCGATTTTGACAGCCACTTCTCAGCTTCATATCCGTCCTCGCGGTAGATGATTCCGTAACAAAACATCTTGCCCATACGGTATTGAGCAACATTGTGACCTGCCTTGGCGGCTTTTTCAAGATAATAGTCACCGATATTTTCGTTATAGAACCGGTTGTTCCCATCCAAATACAGACGGGCAAGGCGGTACATCGCATAGACGTTTCCGTTGCGTGCTTCCGCTTGGAGTTGATACGGAGGTTTGTACGCATCCATATCTTCCTCGTCGAATGGCATATCGTCATAGAGATTTCGCTCGTCAGCGAAGAAAGAAGTTATCTCATCAAGAGACAGATCACTGCGCTTAACAACGCGCTTGCGATTCCAGTACCCGCTATCAAGCCCATGATCCACTTCTTCATCTCGGAAATCATATCCGAGAAAGCTTCCATCCGATTGTCCGTTTCGGTGTTCAGTCGAGAGAAAAATTGCTCTCGTGTCTTCCCATCCTGTGAGAGAATTTCTTTGTTCTCCCTCAGAAGATCCTGCACTTTCGGTACGATACTGTTCGCCGAGCTCTTGACGTCGCGGCTCAGATTGCCCGACCATTCCTTGATGCTGTCCCACATCAGATCCCATTCCTTCTGTGTCAGAACCCTCGATTCCAAGTCCGCAAACTTCTCGAACAGCTCCGGCTGAAAGTCCGTCGTTGCCCTCATAAATTCGAGAAGCGCCTTGAGATCTTCCTTCGGGATCGCGTACACGATCGGCTGGTAAGGAGTCTCCGTCACCGTCTGCATCGCCTGTGCTGTGTTCTGCTTCAGCTTCGAAAGAGCCGAAGGGGGTGATTGTTTGTTGTCTGATTGCAAATTCATACTGCATATTCTCCTTTAGAAATTTTGATTCGTGGAGCTTGTTATCCCTCACCTTCATACCGTTTGGGCAGGTGTAGGTGATATATTTTCGGCTATCCGTCCACGTTACCGAATAGCCCTCGGACTCCATAATCGCTATGAAGTCCTCTTTGCTTGCCGCCCGCGTCATTGCGTTTTCAATGGTGCAGATGGCTTTGAATTTCCAGCTGTCACCCTTGAGCGCGGCACGGTACTCTCTTGTCGAAATGGATTTACCATCAAAGGTCTGCTTGAATTCGGGAAGAACAGAGAGCGCGTGTTCCTCGCATAAGCGGTCGCTGATACGGCGCATCTTTTCAATCGTATACGGGCCGTAATCAAGCTTCATGCCGCTTGTATAACTGACGCTGTTGATGACAAAATGATTGTGGACTCTCTGCCGACCGTCATCGTCGTGAGCGTCAAGGTGTGTGCCGACAAGCACCTCAAAGCCGGGAAACATTTCCTCGGCAAGCCGCAAACCGATCTTGTGTGCGGTGTCATAATCTTCAATCTCTCCGGGTGCGAAGGACTGTTCGTAATGATAATAATACACGCCGCTTCGCTTGCCGTAGAGATTTTTGGTTGCCATAAATTCATCATAAGCGGCAGCACCTATGCAATTTACCCCCGACAGATAGCGGTGTCCGTCCTCGTCAAGAGTCTTTGCATCTTGAGAAACATAACGGATGACCGCCCTCATCGCGCTCTGATTTTGCTTCTTCGCTTTGATATAATTACACGTTGCCATCGTCGATTACCTCGTCGCTCGGCTCAACATTTCCGCTTGCAACTGTGCCGTCGAGCGCATCATACAGACCGTTGATCGCGGCATAATTTCTCTCCAAAGCATTCGTTGCCTCGGTCAGATTTACGGTCATGACGCGACCTTGATGGGCGAGCATTGTGAGCTGATTGACGTTTCTGCCGATGGCTTTTAACTCAAAAAGCGTTGGCTTCAGCTCCTCAACTTGGTAGATCGTCCTGCCAAGTGCCGCGCTCAAAAGATATTCTCTTTGAGATAAGCCCGTCTTTGCGACGAGCTTTTTTATCTTCTTCTGCTCGGCTTCACTCACCCAAAAGGACATCTTTTTATCTCTGACACGACCGCCGGAATCAGATTTTTCTTTTGTGTTTTCGATAATAATTTACCTCACATTCTTTAATATTTGCGCTGTGCTGAAGTGGGGGCTTGGGGGCTTCGCCCCCGACAAGCGTGGGGTTGGGGATGCGCCGCCGTTGGCGGTGGGAACCCCAACCCTCTGCTTGCCCCGCTTCAGCGGGAGTTCTACTGTGTACTCATCGCTTATCAAACAGCGGACAGCGAAGAATATCCACGCGGTAGCTTTGCTTACACTTGCGCTTGCAGTGTAGGCACTTTTTGTTGTAGGCAACGTGTCCCGAAGGCTTTCGGAAGAATTGCCATTCATCAACTTTTTCCCTTATATCGGTGTACCTCCTTTCTCAAAAAATACTGACAGGGGTATAATGAAAAAGGCGTAACATCCGATACACTGCGAGGTCGTGAAGCCATTCTTGCTCTAAACCTCAGCTTGACCTCGCGCGAACTTGCTGACGCAAGTTCCGAAAATCTGTGCAATCGCCTGTTACGCCATAACGCCATTTTCATCATATACCCATAACTTTTTCCACCATATCCTTCCGCAGAAGAAGTACTCGCTTGGTCTTGCTTCCGAACCTCATCGTGCGCGTGTTCTCGCCCGTGTCGGTGTTGATGAAGCCCTCATCAGCAAGAGCCTTGCCGAGTGCCTTGGTGGAGATGGTGAAGCCTTCGCCTTGGTCGTCGCAGAACTTCTTCACGGCTCTCTGTGTTGACTCAAAGAAAAGGTAATAATATTCCTCGTCCTCATATCCGAGACAGCCCGAAGGGAGAATGCCGTCACCCTCACTCGCAGGCACGACGCAGACCTGTCCGCAATCCAGCATCGCCAAGAACTTGCGGATGAAGATGTGAGTAGGTCTGTCTTGCTCAACGGCTTCGGATTGGTGAGTTGCGTGATTGAACATTATGGTGTTGAAGCGTTCTGTGATCTCATCCACATCTCTCTGCATCAGCACACCCGAATGAAGCATAAAGCCCATTACATAATTGAAGCCAAGCTGAAGGCAAGCCAAGGTGTCGGGGATACGGTCGTGGAACTTGACCTTGTTCTCTCGCAGGGTCGCTCTCCAACAAGCTCGCTCGTTCTGATATTCCTCTGCGAGCATTTCAAGGAATCTCGCGTATCGGTCATCGTCACACAGATAGGTTTTCTTCAGCCACTCGGTATAGGCATACATCATATGCGTGAGCTGACCCTTGGCGGCTCGCTCTTGAAGCTCTGTGAGGTGAGGCAGATTGATCTGACCGGGCTGCATCTCAATGCAGAACAGACGAGCCGTTCCGCTCTCTCCGATATCGGGAGCAAACTCTGCCGTCACGATAACGTTGCCCTGCGGAGGACGAGATTCGCGCAAGGTGATCTCGGGAGTCAAACGGTTGCGTGCGGCTCTGTCACCGTAACCTCTTGCCACCGTCTGCATAATGGCTTTCATATTCTCGCTCTCCTTTCTGCCTGTGGGGTGGTAGTCATCCACGCAGGTCAAAACATCCTTGAGCGAGAAGGCGCTGTATGTGATGCTGTTGGCAGTATCACGGAAGCTCATCGGAAGGTCGGTTGCGGAGAAACTGCCGAAGAAGGATGTCATCAGCGCGGCGACCGTACTTTTCATACTGCCGGTTCTACCGAGCAGGGTGAGGATGAATTTCGGCTCGTGCCCGATCTGACGGAGAAACTCATTCAGCGGAGAGAGGAAGACAAGTGCGAGGCAAGGATAGGTGATCTCCATCGGGATAAGGTCGAGGCGGAAGAACCCTGCAAGCTCGGCGTAATCGAAATCCTTGACGTCGGCATCAAGGAAGTACCGCTTCTGCTTTCCTTGAAGCTGAACGTCGTAAACACCGACGCCGGGCATCAGATATTCCCATTTACCATCCACTTGCTTCCACCCCGTGAAGGTGAAGATGGATTTCTTTGTGGCAAACCTTGCCGTGCTTTTCATCGCGTGGCGCACGTGCTTTTCAACTTGGGGGATGATCTCAAGATCGAGGGAGGCATCAAGATGGTTGTGAAGCCAATCCATCTTTTCAAGCTCGGTGGCATCGATCTCGAATTCGGGAAGCAGACGACCGTATTCGTCCACACCTCCGATGCGGTATTTGCGTGTCAGCTCCGTGCCATCATCGATGGTCAGCTCGCTGACGATCTTGGGTGCAAAATTACAAAGTCTTACGTAGAAATTACCTTGCTTCGTGATATGCACCTTGCAAAGACATCCGTTCACCTCTTCATAAGGCGATGAATAGACGTCTTGAGTGTCCGACAACGCGGACGTTTTTTTGTTAGTTGATTCGCTCATTGGAATCTCCTTTCTGCCTTATGGCGTAAATTTATTTGCAAACAAAAAAGCTCCCCGAATTACTTCGAGGAGCCGTTCTGTGATTGCCGATGTTGAGATTATGGGAGTAGTATTTATAATACCACTCGCTATCTTTCCACCCCTCTGTGTAGACATTTAGGGGCGTATATGGGGCGTGTTTTGCCTGTTATATAAGGGGTTTCTTTGGCTTTTAAGGCTCGAAAAAACCTTCCGAGGGTAAACGTACCACCCACCCGCAAAGTGCTGAAAAGGGCGTACATCGGGCAGGATTATGGGAGTAGTATTCATTTTACTGTACCTATTGAAAAATTCACAAAATTATGGTATAATGATAAAAAGAACTACGAACAGGAGGCGAACCAATGTCCCATATCCGTTATAAAATACATACCATATCCGCGCAGGCATTGATCGCCTACGCCAAAGGATATAACGCTGATCCCGACCGCTATCATTACCGTCTGAACAAGCGAGAGACCGAAAGCACCATTGTCAGACAGGGCGAGACCTACCAAGAGGACAACGCCATCTTCTTCCAAGCTATGTGCGCCGTCAAGGGTGACGATTACAAGCATTCGGCTCTTGATACTGTGCTTGATGACCTTTCCGACGTCATCTTCTACGTTGACTTCAAGGGCATCTTTGACCGAAGCGACAGCAATCCGAGAGTTGCTACAAGGCAGAAGAAAGCGGAGAGTATGTTCCGCCCCGAAGGTATCTTCCTTGACTTCGGCAACGGCGAGGCACAGTATTTCGCCTTTGAACGCTCGGCAAGTATGAGCCGTAACGCTCGCCTTGCCTTTATCCGCGCCGACGTATACGGCAAGGTTCACTCCCGTATGACGCTCGATATGCAGATCGGTGATTGTCAGCTCTCCAAGCTCTACGCTTATAACGGTCTGATGTTTTCAAGCGGAACGAGAATTGAAGCACCGAACCTTTGGAAGAATCACAGCATCGTTGTTATCGATAACCCCAAGGAAGTTGTAAGAGGCGTGAACGTCATTACCGTGGAAGATGCCACGGGCGAAGGTAACGTCCGCAAATATGAGCGTGTCGAAGCAAAGAGCGATATCAAGGTCACACTCTTTGACGGCGAGGGACTTATCTCCAAGGAGTTTTCGGAGCAGATAGACAAATCTCTTTCCAAGCGCCACGAGCATCATTCCTTCCAAATCCGTATGCCATATATCAAGGGTATGGTTCACGAGGTGGACTTCCGCAGGCTGCTCACAAGCGTTGGCATTACGATGATCAAAGACATTTGGGGCAATCCTCATCCTGTCAGTGAGATCAATCTGATACTGACCAAGAGCCAACTGAAGGGCTTCGGATGGCTTGAGGAAAGCGGATACCATTGGTATAAATATATCCGCGTGTGCGAGAACTACCGCCACGCGCTCTACGTGACGGGTATTAGTAAGGCTGACCCCGAGGAAGTAACCGAGCTGAACTATCAGTTCCTGAACACCGTTTCTATGAAAGCCGAGCTGTTCCGTCCTGATGATCTTCCTCTCGGTTGGGAGCATAGCCCCGACGACGAAGAACGGAATTGGCTGACAAAGGCGACCGAGCAGAGGTATTATGATCTCGTTGCCGACGAAGATTACCGCCGTGAGATGTTCCGTGAACGTGAGGACTATTGGTTTGCCACAAAGAAGAAAAAAGAAAGCAAGCTCGCAGATCTTCTGTACGTAAACCCCTTATTTATAAACGAATCATATTATCAGAACGAGCTTGACGCTCAAGCGGAAAAGGTTCTGAAGAACTATGCCGTAGGAAAACTCTTGATCGCCGGAGATAACCGTTTCCTTTCGGCTGACCTCATTTCCTTTCTGTATTATCTCGTTCAGCCCTATGCAAGCGTGAGCGAAAAGGCATACCGCTTGCAGATGTCACTTCTGAATAGCGTTCTCAAGGACTCGGAGATTTACGCGCCGGGTGCCGCATACAATTCCCAAGACCGCTATACATTGCTCCGCAATCCCCATATTGCGCGTAACGAGGAGGTGTTGGCTGAACCTGCCGAGGAAAAGAAACACAGCTTACGCGACATATACCTATCGCACTTGACCGACGTGGTTATGGTATCTCCCACGGCACTCATTGCCGAACGCCTTGGCGGCGCGGACTACGACGGCGATATGATAAAGACCATCGCCGAGCCGATTCTGAACGATTGCGTTATGCAGAACTATACGGGTGGCGATTATGCCATCACCAATCAGACGGCGCTGCCGCTTCTGCAGATACCTTCCGCTGATCCGCTGATACATAACGCGCACGATTGGTACGCTCGCTTTGAGGCGATCCGCAACACCTTTTCTTCCCGTGTCGGTCAGATCTCCAATGCGGCACTCGACCGCAGTATCATCGCATACGATGAGAACATCAGCGCCGAGACAAAGGAGAAATGCAGACAGGAAACAGAAACGCTTGCCATCCTTACGGGACTTGAGATCGACTCCGCAAAAAGTGGTATCAAGCCCGATCTGTCCGCTTATCTTGGCGGCAAGAAGGTCAAGCGTAGCAGTTTTCTGAAATACAAGACCATTCTTGAAAGCTCCGAGGAGCGCCGTCCGTGGTATGAGCCTACCTTTGACGAGCAATTCAAGGAATATTTCGGCTCGACCGATTGGCAGGGTGTCAGCTCCAATTTGGAGAAATTGCCGTATTACGCGCAGATGCTCAAAAAGAACACTCCCAAGGCAAAGCGCAAGCCTGCCAAGGCATCCGAACTTTTCACCTTTGCCACCGAGCAGGGGTGGGAGAAGAAGCTTGATCCCGATATCCTTGAACGTATCAAGGCTCTTGTTGGTACGTATGAGAGCTGTCTGAAACGTATCCGTGTAAGTCAGCACCTGCCGAATGCCAAGGCAAAGAAAAAAGGCATTAACCGCGTCCTGTTTATGCGTGACGAGGAAAATACCTACGATGCCGATGAGCTTTACGCTCTGTTTGTCAATCTTCCTGCCGACCGCATCAGCGAGATCCGACGCGCTATCCGCGAGGAAAAATGGCACTTTATGACCGAAGATCAGAGAACGTTGTTCCTCTGCAAGTATCTGCCCGAAGAAGAATTCCAAGAGTATTACGATCTGTTCTCGGATTTCCGTTGCGGTGGTTACCGTTTGCTCGGTGACTTGATTATGGATACCGACAACGACAACATTCAGCAGAACCGCGCAAGGCTGCACTATGAGGGCGACTCGTCCGAAATGACGGCTCTGCTCAAAGCCTATACGGATAAGAGCTACGGCACAAATTACCGCGAGGCAGTTGCCAAGAAGTGCTTGGAGCTTGTCAAGGGCATCTGCAAGCCTTCCACGGCGGTCAAGTATGTGGTGGCTCTCAATAAGCGTTCTTTCCTTTGGGACGTGCTTTGGGAATCCGTTGAAAAATTTGCTTTGAAGAAATGAGGTGAAACAATGTTTGAACTTACAAATGAACAAAGAAAGCGCTTTGCTCTCCCAACCGTGCTTGATAGTTGGAAAAGAGTTGAAGTAAAGGCAAGCCCATATGATCATTATGTTACATATGCTTTCCTGGACGGATTAAAAATAGTTAAAGTTATTCAAGTGTCTGATGCTGCCGGGCGCGAGATGTATCAAGAGTTCGGTGTAGAGCAAACACTTTCCGAGGATGGAACAAAAATATTGCCCAAAACTGATAAAGGAAAACCACAAAATTTTACATCCGCAAATCTTGTAAAGAAAACTCCAATCGGTATGACACTTTCATTTGATCGTGGTTATGTTGCCGTGGTTAATAATACTGCTGATCAATGTTTTTATCGCTCTGTTTACAACGCAGAGAAGCCTGAAACTCTTAAAGATTTTTCTATCTGGGTAGATAATTGGTGCTTAAATAGCGGAGAAAAGGAGCTTAATGACATCAATGAATTTGCCAAGCGTACAAAAATTCATCAAAAGTTTAAGGAAGGCGATTTTTTTAGATATCGCATAAATCGCAATTTGTTCGGATACGGACGAATCCTCGTTGATTATGCTCAAATGAGAAAAGACGGGATTCCATTTTGGGATATGTTTATGGGTAAGCCACTTTGTGTGGCAGTGTATCATATTGCTACCGAGGATGCCTATGTGAGTCCTGCAGCCCTTGTTAACCTAAAAATGCTACCATCACAAATGATTATGGATAACATCTTCTATTACGGCGAATGCGAAATCATAGGCAATATGCCGCTTGATCCCGATGAGGATAATTATACGATACATTACGGAAGAAGCATTGATGCACGCAAACCTAATTATCTCTATTATCAATGTGGAAAGACCTACGTTGCCCTCAAAGGAAAGCAAGAATTAGATTTGCATAGTAGTGATGTGTTGGGCGGCTTTAGCAATAAAGGCATCGGATGGGATCTGAACATTCGACTGCCAATCTTGCTTGAATGTATCAGAAAGCAATCAAACGATCCGTATTGGGATATGATACCTGATTGGAGAGCAAATCAAGACTTGAGAAATCCGAAATTAAAAAAAGAACTAAAGCAGGTTCAAAAACAGATGGGAATCAAATAAGCGAAAAACAATTATGACAAACGAATGGAACGAATATAAAGCCTATATCGGTCAGCCGACCTATACCGTATCAAACGGTAAGGATACCGCCTTTCTCGGCAGGTTCACCACCGAAATGATCAAGGATTTCAAAGGCTTTGCGCGTATTTTCACCATCCTTGCCCGTGGGTATCTCTTTCACAATGCCGATGGCTCGTCCAAGGACGGAGATCCGCGTGAACGTATCGAATACGCCCGACGCGCCCTTTGTGCGTGGTGCAGTATGCCCGATAAAAAGAAAAATGCCACTCCGATTGCGGAATGGCAATTCAAGGTCAGCTTTACCGAATATCACGAGGAGTTTCCGGAGCTTGTGAATGAGGACGGCGCAGGGTGGTACAAATGCACCGTTTAGCTTCTCATTCATGCCAACGCTTGATATCGTTCCATCCTTGAGATGATACTGCTTATCGTTTGCTTTGTCAAATGCGTTGCTTGTCAAGCCCCATCAATTGATATCATCCGCCGATGGGATCGGGGTGATCGTTTCTGCGGGGACGCCTTTGTTCCAATACGTGCCCTTGGAAATGGCATTCCATTCTTGGATTGAACCGGGATAGCGAATTTCATTAAGCGCGGTACAATTCCAAAAAGCCAAGGCATCAATTGTTCTTACGCTACGCGGGACGGTAACGCTTGTCATCGCGGTGCAGTCCGAAAAGACACTGCTGCTGATTATGGTCACGCCATCGGGGATGATGACACTTTGCAGCGAGGTGCAGCCCATAAAAGCACTGCTTCCGATCTTTTTCACGGTATCGGGAATGTAGATCTGCTCCAGCGAAGTACAATTCAGGAATATGCCGTCACTCAACGCATCCAGCTTACTTGGCAGGATAACGCTTTGCAAGAATTTGCAACCATCAAAAGCGGCGCCTTCGATCAGGGTCACGGAATCGGGAAGGACAACGCTTTGCAGAGCTGTTCCGCGGAAAGCGCCCTCCTTGATATACTGCAGTGTATTGGAAAATTCGATCTCGGACAGCGAGGTGCAGTCCCAAAATGCATGCCACCCCACGGTTGTAACCGAATCGGGCAGCGAAATACGTTTCAGCGCGGTACATTCTCTGAACGCGCCGTTCCCAATAGTGGTCACGGAGTCGGGGATCGTGACGCTCTCAAGCCATTTGTAACCGTCAAATACGTAATCGCCAATGCTGTCAAAGCCATCGGGAACGGTTACCTCGGTGACGGGGGTATCGTGGATATACAGCTTTGCGGCAATATGCAAGGGGTTTGCGTAGGACTCGTTTATGGAAATGCGCATCCAATCCGCAAGATCCCCTCCATAGTAGACTGTAGCCAAGGCGTCGCAGGACCAAAATGCGAGTTCGTCGATCGCTTTTACCGAAACGGGGATCGTGATCTCGGTCATGTCAGCACACCAATAGAACGTATTGCGCTCGATCACGGTCACAGATGGAGGAATGACAATACTTTGCAGCGAGATACACTCCCCAAACGCGCCGACGCCTATGCTCTGCACGGAATCCGGAATGTCAAGCGTAGAGAGTGACGTGCAGTATTGAAAAGCTTCTCCATCGATCCGTGTTGCGGAGTTGGGAATATTCACGCTCGTCAGCGAGGTGCAATAGGAGAAAAGCCCCGCGCTGATATAGGGAACGGAGTTGCCGAGCTTGACGCTTTGCAATGCGGAGCATTCGAGAAAAATAGTCGTTCCCAATTCGGTTACGGAATCCGGCAAGGTGATGCTCTTAAGGCTTTTGCAATTACTGAAAGCGCAGTTTTCAATGGTGGTGACCGATTCGGGAATGGTGATGCTTTCCAACGCCTCGCAATATGCGAATGCATATTCGCCGATACCGATCAGGGAATCGGGCAGATCTACGTCATTCAGTTGGGTACAATATTCAAATATACGAATGGGAATATGCGTAAAGCCATCCGCAAACTTGACTTGAAGGAGCGCATAGCAATGCCCGAACATGTTTTCCCCTATGTCTGCCTTCGTGCAGAGAAGCTCTGCGGAGTTTAGCTGATCGCAATGGTATAAGGCTTGCTCGCCGATGCTTGTGACTGAGGCTGGGATGGTCACACTTGTCAGCGAAGTACATTCTTCAAATGCCTGCGCGCCAATGTGGGTAACGGAATTCGGAATATTGATCTCTTTGAGTTGATGGCACAAATAAAATGCGCGATCCCCGATTCTTGTGAGAGTGTCGGGAAGGATAATGCTTGCGATGGCGCAATTCAGGAATGCGCCATCCCCGATCATTGTGGCGGTGTCGGGAAGGACGATGCTTTCGATATCGCAAACTGAGAAAGCCATATCTCCGATTCTTGTAACAGGGATGTCCTTGTATTCGCTTGGAATGACGATATGGGAATCTTTGCAGTCACCAATTCCCGATACCTCGTAGTAGGTACCATCTTCGGAAAGCTTCATTTCGAGCCCTTCAGATGCTTGCTCCGTGTCTTGATCTGTGTCTTGACCGGCACAGGAGATCAGTACAAGGCTCAATAATGCAAAAAGTAAAAATAGTACGTGTTTCTTCATTGCAGTTCCTCCTAAATGGTTACAACAACCTTTCTTGTTCTCATATAATTCACCTGCAAATTCAAGTTTATCTGTTAAACCCTCTGAAAACGCTGTATTTTCAAGGCATTTCGCCTATCTTGTGTTCCAACCTTATGTATTTTCCCTTGTTTTTGCCCTTACGAGCCGAAACAAGGGAAAGTTTTTTACTCTCCGCCGACCACCTTATCCAGCAGTCTTGCGGAAGTACGCTTCGCTTCCCTTGTAGCGTGAGCGTAAATATTCATTGTGGTACTGACATCGGCATGTCCGAGAAGCTCCTGCACATCCTTCGGCGCTGCCCCGTTTGAGAGCAGATTGCTCGTGAATGTGTGACGAAGTTGGTGGAAATGAAAGCCCTCCAAGCCCTCGACCTTTCTGCTTGCCGTCCTGCACATAATCCCTACCGTACTCGGTGATTCGTATGCGCCGTCAGGTCTGAGGCAGACAAAGGATATTTCCTTGTACCCCTCTGGGATTTCATCTGTCCTCGGCAGGCTGTAAACCTCGTAGTAAGTACGGTCTTTTTCCTTCACCTCGGTGTAGTAGTTGAGGTGGTAAAGCCCGCCATACTGGAGGCGGTTTTTGTGCTGTTCGGTTTTCGCCGCTTTGAGGATCGCCGCCAGCGTGTCGCAGAAGTCCACGGTACGGACTTTCTTCCGTTTGGTCGCTCCTATCTCGGTTTTATGCCTTGCCCCGTTGTAGCGCATACTGCGGCGCACCGTAAGGTACTGCTTGTCAAGGTTGACATCCTGCCAAGTCAAGCCGCAGACTTCGCCGATGCGAAGCCCCGTGTAGTAGGCAATCTGAATGGGCAGTAAAGCGGGGTTATCTTTCTTTTTCAGAAATTCCTCCAGCTTCAGATATTGCTCATGGCTGAGCGTGGGTGTGGAATCGGTATTGCCGTCCTCGTCCGAAAACAGGTCATAGTCCTCTTTTTTGCCCCGCCATACCACATACTGCATCGGGTTGAAGGTAATCAGCCGTTTGGGGAATACCGCAAAGTGGAACGCTCCTTGCAGGACTGCCGAGAACAAACGCAGATACCCTTTGCTAAGTGCCTTTGCCGTTGTACCGTCGGGATTTGTCCCGCCGAAGCTGAGAAAATCCATATACGCCTGCAAATGGTCGGCGGTGACGGTTTTCAGCTTTCGGCTGCCGATAGGGTGCTGCTTGATACGGTTTACCGTACCCTGATATGCCATTACCGTACCGTTGCTGAGACTGCCGGGCTTTAGTTCTTCCTCCACCCACATATCCAGCAGCATTCCCACCGTGGCGTTTTCAGACTTTGCAACGAATTTCTTTTCCTCGTAGTCCTCCATCGCCTTGCGGAGCAGGGCTTCCGTTTCGGATTTGCTTTCTGTTCCCACGAATTCACGCTGTACCAGATTGCCGCTTTCATCTTCGATATAGAAGCGGTAGTACCACTTTTTGCCTTTCTTTCTTACAGAACCTTTTGCCATAGATAAAAACTCCTTTCTATCCGTGGCAATCGGGACTGTGACATATGGTGTGCGTAAAGTAAAGAATGTCACTTTTGCCGGTTGGTTTCAATCGGCATATTTTTTTGTCAAGGTGCCACGGAATTTTCTTTTTCGGCAAGCCTGTTTTCGGCTTCCGTCACTATCCCGAAGAGGTCGCCCATAGATACTTTGGTGCGTCCCTCATCGTAGATATGTAAAATTCCGTCTAAAAAACGCTTCATATCTTCGATAGGTATTTCCATTTCTTTGCGGTAGACCCGTTCTTCGATTGCGCCCACCTCAATCGCATACCGCATAATCGACTGCTTCAAGCCCTCGTCCTCCGCCACACGGTCAACCTCCGCCATAGCGTTGGCAAAGTAGTGGCACAGCACCGAGTACAGGTCAATCATCTTGCCGAGGAAGGTGGTAAGAAGCTGCTGGTGCGGCTCTCCGCTGACCGTGGAGGAAACCGTATCAAGGTACTTTTTGATATGCTCCTCAATGTCCTTTTGGCAGAGCGTGCGGGCATCATATTCCTTTTCCTCGGAAAGCCCTGTCAGCCATTCGGGAGTGGTAAGCAGCGCATCGGCAAGACCGTTGATAATCATAGTACGCTTCGGGTCAACGCCGTCTGCTTCATACCGCTGAATGGTGGATTTGTTTACGCCGATACGCTTTCCAAGCTCAGGCATGGTAAGGTTTAGTTCTGTTCGGCGCTCTTTTACCCGTTCACCGACTTGTTTTGCGGTGAATTCAATTTCTTTTTTCAAGGTTTTCACCTCCTGACGAGTATCATTATAGCACATCAAAATGCAGATTGCAACCCTGAAACGGGATAAATATTAAAAAAATTCCTAAACAGTTGCAAAACAGGTTGACACGAGATTGCAAAATAAGTATAATTAGGATTGTACAGTTGCAAAACAAGTATTTCAAAAGGAGGATGAGATAATGAACGCAGTTAAAATAGGTATGACCATCGAGGAAGCCGCCGAATGTACGGGTATCGGCAGGAACACCATGCGGAAATTGGTGGACTGGGGCAAGCTGCCTGTCTTAAAGGTAGGGCGCAAGACCATTATCCGAAGGGACACGCTGGAGCGTTTTATGACGGTCAATCAAGGCAGAAATCTTCTCAATCAGAATGATGTCCGCCGAGTAGATTGACCGTTCTTAAAGCCCTCGGCGTTTGAGAGCGAAATACACCCCTCGCACAAATCTGTCGATTTGTACTCAGGGTATTTCGCCCCTGCGGGGAGCTACCGTATCAACGCTTGCAGGAAATCCCTGCCGCTTTTGATACGGCGCTGTTCCGTCAGCAAAGCCGCCGAAACAGCAGCAACCGTCAAGACGGTTGCAAAATGAGAACGGTATATTTTAAAGAAAGGTTGGATTATGGCAAGACACAGCTTCATACAGATGTCGAAGCTGCCTAATGTCAAAGGACGAATATCGTATATCACCA
>CAKRTQ010000002.1 GCA_934402395.1 uncultured Eubacteriales bacterium
AGCCGCTGTTTCTCTTCCCTGATACGCTCCAGCAGTGCCTCTGCAGGCTCGTCAGACGGGTCTTGCGGTACCAGCTTCCCCTGGATTGCCTCCTGCAGTATCGACTTTTTGAGGGCTTCTGGGAAGCCTGTGTTGAGCGCCGTTAATTTCTGTTCAGCTTTGTCGTAGCTATGGAGATATGGTAGCAGCCTATTCACAGCATCTACAATACGGGTTTGTTCCGATAATGGTGGAAGCGGAAAAACGATTGTATTCAGTGCCGTTTGCACCAGGTGCTTAATCGTCATTCCCTTGCTATAGGCATCAAGAATCTGATTTCCCTTATAGCACTCCAACAGAAGCTGAAAATAATGAGGATTTATCCCACCATAGAACCTCACTCGGTGCAGGGCGTTTTGGTAGTACATCTCTTGTGTGGATTCCCAGACTGCAGAACGACCAACATCGCCGCCCTCACAGATTAGGAGGTCCCCAGGTCTTAAGAGATATTTGGACAGCTCACTCTCTTCAAGCCGCGCTTCTTTTACCGTCGTTAGGTCAATTCCGTCCCAGTAAACATTTATGCTGCAGAGATATGGTTTAAGGTCGCCTTTATTTTTCGCCTTATCAAGTGTTTTGCCTAATGAACTTGTTGCGATGGTTTGGAGTGTTACCCACTCCCACGAATCGGGGATGTCAAACGGTACTTCATCCGCCAGTGACCGCACTTCATCGCCGATTTTCTCATAAGGAGTATTATCGGAATGTGGCTGTTTAACGATTACGGCAATATCGAAAACTGAAGTGACTGTAAAACGCACCATCTCTGCTGCGGAGTAATTCCACAGCGGGGGCACTATGTACCGAAATAGTCGAAAGTTATTATTGAGCATTTTGTGGCATAAAAAAGTCCACCGTAATAAATCACAGTGGACTTAGTGGCGGAGAGGAAGGGATTCGGATTCTTGCGGCTCGCCGCCGCTCGGTCATCGCGGCTCTGACAGCACGCCTGTGCTGTCATTCACTACCGCTCTCGTTCGAATCCCCCCAGTGAAAAACAAAAAGAACACCTTGCGGCGTCCTTTTGTTTTTGGCGGAGAGGAAGGGATTCGAACCCTTGTGCGCTTTCGCGCAAACTGATTTCGAGTCAGCCCCGTTATGACCACTTCGATACCTCTCCGTATATGTTCACCCTCGAAAACGAGGGAAACAATCGTTATTCAATTTTTTAGAAAACCCGTTAGATAAGCCGGTCAGAAAAATCATCAACCACGCGAAAACCCAACAAAATCAAGGCTTTTCGGCGGTTTTCGGTGGCACAACTACTCAAATGCGTACATGATTTCGAGTCAGCCCCGTTATGACCACTTCGATACCTCTCCGTATTCGCTTGTTGAACGTCTGAATGCATTCAACAAGCGTTATTATATCATATTCAAGCAGTTTTTGCAAGTCCTTTTTGAGAAAAAAATGCATCTGACCGAATATTTTTTATCCCGGCGGCAAATTTTCAGTTTCGGGGCGCACAGTCATTGCTTGAATTCGATCACGGCGATGGCGGGATGGTGATCGGACGGCGGTGTTTCGGACTTATCCACTTTGTACTCCAGAACCGAAAACACGCCCTTGGTGACAACGATGTGGTCAAGAGATATCCCGCTCAAGTGTGTGAACTCCGTTGCCGTCTTTTTTGCAACCGCAGAGCAGTTTTCAAACATTCCCGAAGCAAGAATGTCCGATATCCCGCCCTTGCGGAATTTATCGTCGGTGCGGTCGGAACTGTTCAGGTCACCTGCAATAATGACTGGCAACGACGCATCAAGCTTGTCCTTTATCAGTCCGAGCAAGAACTTCGCCTGCAGTTTTCTCGCGTTATTACGCTTTTGGAACACATCGGGGTTGCTTGAATTGTTTTCAAGGTGTGTCGCGATCATATAAAACTGTTTTCCCGAGACAGTATGTTCAAGCTTTATCGCTGTCATCATCCGATAATGATAACTTCCCGATACCTTTGAGTATGTATCCGGAGTAGCCGAAAGACAATATGTCTCATCGGACAGCGCCTTGAACACATCCTTTTTGTAAAGCACCAGGTAATTCACGTTGTTTCCTTCAACCGAAGAAAAAACATAATTATATGTATCGGAAAGCGGGGTTTTCTCCGCCATCATTGCATCGGTCGTTTCATTGATGACAGCAACATCCGGCTTTGTTTTGAGGATCATGCTCACGACAGCATTTTTGTGCGTATCATCTGTCTCGGCATATCCTGCGATATTGTATGACATTACGCAGATATCAAGCGCAGCCGGCGGCGCAACGGCGGTCCCCGCCTCGGTGACGGCAGATGAATGATCGGCGGCTGTATCGGTCGTGGCAACACCGTCGATGGGTGATGAAGGCGCGCACCCCGATGCCAGCATCAGAACAGTCAGGATTACAGCCGAGATAGGTATTGCTTTTTTCTTCGAACTTGTTTTTTTCATTGAAGTATCTCCTGTTATTTACGTTTCTTTACAAACGGAACACGCACGCCCTTTTCCTTGAGTGATTCAAAATAGCGTTCAAGCTCTTCGCGCAGTCCTGTTCCCGACGGCGTATGGAATGGGAAAGCGAAATTGCGCTTTTGCTTAAGCTCATCGGCACGTTTGGCGATCGACAGTTTGAGATTTTCGTAGCGAATGACAAGCTGCTTTTCCTCGGCAAATTCTTTAAGCTTTTTCACCACATGGAACGAATAGCAAACATCCACGAGAAACACGCCGACATACACACCGGAGAAGAAATTATAGATCGGGTTTTGAGCAAGCCAACCGATAAAACGTACAAAGCACGGGTGAATAAACAATGCATATCCTGCGCCTATCGCGCCCCATGCAAGGCTGAAAAGCGGGCAGATCACTCCTTGAATATTTCCGCGGCAGGAGCTGTAATCCCACAGCTTTACGTGAAAAAACTTAACGAAAACAATTCCTGTGACATACTCTATTGCAGTGAGGAGCACGGTAAGTCCCAGGATAAGCACCGATTTTCTCAACCACACCTGCGGAATAAACGAAAAATCCATACTGCAGAATGCATAAAGCACCAGCACTCCGGTTCCGTATAAGGGCAGGCACGGACCGCACAAAAAGCCGGGATTGATCCATTTTCCGTGCGCAGCACGACGAAATACAAGTTCGATCAACCAGCCGATGCTGCCGCCGATTATAAATAAAGCGGATATCGTAGTCAGGATTTTCATTGTTATCTTCCCTCTGAGTTTTATTTGATTCAATTATATCATAAACACAGTCCAAAAGCAATACGACGAACAAATTTGCACGGAACTTTTTTCACGGACGTCATATATGCTTTTTTTACATTTATCTGATATTTTTTTCGCCTCCGGTATTGCGCAAAAAAGCATTTTATGGTATAATATAATTACATATATTTATCTTGAAACAGCTTGCCGGAAGGAGGAATACGCATTGTACCACGGAATTGATGTTTACACACCGCATGACCCAATCGCCGAAGCGGCGGATAATTCATCGGTAGAGGCGGCGCTGCGCCTGCCGAAGCTTATTGACAACGCGCTGATCACAGAAGATACTCGATCCGTAAGCATGGCGGATATTCCCACAAGTGTGCTGTTTCGGTGTCCCGGTATGCGGTTTGTCACACATATAGGTCTTGCGAGCGAGGAAATTGCAGAAAGCGGAAATCTTCGTTCGTTGCGTAAATTTGCCAACGAGCTGGCAAACGCCGCGGGCGGTGCTGTGTACGATCCCGCAACCGACAGTGTATTTCCCGGCAACACGACCGGATCATATGTTTTTCCGGCTGTGGGATCATATACCCCGATGCTCACGATCGCGTGTCATTATCTCCCCACCGCGCCATTTTCAAAGCACGCCGATGAATTTGTATCGATGCTTGAAAAGAATCTCCCCTCTGCACTTCCCCACACATACGGCTCGGAAGATCGGACGTCGTTTGATCTGAGTGTATGCGGCAGACAGCATTTTATTAATTTTATCAAATCCGAACCGGCTCCGGTGTGGTATCCGCATTATCCGGTCACCCATGTGCTGATAAGCGATGCGACCCGCCCTGCGGATGCCGAAGGTTTCCGCGCAAGCCGGATAGCTCTCACAGTTCCCGTTGCCGTATATGAATATGACGAGTGGCGTTTTGCGCTGCGTAACGTTCTCGGCGGCATGATGCATATTTTCAACGGCTTTTTCGGTCAGATCGTTTCGTCGGAAAAGCTGGGGATCGCCGCCTGGTGGTGGCGCGGGCTGCCATGTGAGACTGGATATATGTTTGCGCTCGGAGAACCGTACCTGTCTCTTATTCCGTATGATTCCGCAGTAAGAAACCTTTCGGATGATCCGGGATACGCTCTGTTTGAGCAGAATTCCGCGCCGATGATCCCGAAAACGCTTATTTCATTTCCGAAAAAACAGTGGCGCGTCATGCAGTCGCCGCGCGATGCATTCGGCATTGCCGCAGATATTCCTTTTGTGCAATAATGACACCGGATATGAAGTTGTCTGAAAAGAAAAAAATAATTGCCGTGGTCGGTCCGACAGCATCGGGAAAAAGCGGGCTCGCCATTAATATTGCCGAAAAGTTCGGGGGTACGATAGTGTGCTGCGATTCAATGCAGATATACCGCGGCATGAACATAGGTACCGCCAAGCCGACGCAAGCCGATACCGCACGCGTTCCCCATGTGATGTTCGATATTGTGTCGCCTGGTGAGATGTACTCGTGCGCGGACTATGTGCGCGATGCTGCCGCAGCCATCGGCGAAATACACAAAAGCGGCAGAATACCGGTCTTATGCGGCGGGACCGGGTTGTATCTCGACAGTCTTCTGACGCCGCGTTCATACGGCGATTCTGCCGGAAGGACCGCACTGCGTGATGAGCTTGAAGCGATCGCCGGAATGCCGGACGGTAAAGCAATCCTGCACCGTATGCTTGCGGAAGTCGACCCCGTGTCTGCCGCAGCGATACACGAAAACAATGTCAGGCGTGTGATACGCGCTATTGAAATATTCCGCGAAAGCGGAGTCCCGAAAAGCGAGCTTGACCGACGTTCGCGCGAAAGCGCCGCACCGCTCATGTATGACGCTCTTGTGATAGGACTGCGCTATACAGACAGAGCTGTGCTTCGCGCACGCATTGCGCGACGCGTGGACGAAATGCTTGCCGCGGGGCTTGCGGACGAAGTGCGCAGACTTGACGCGGCAGGTGTGTTCTCTCCCCTGCCGGATGGCAGCATGTCAACTGCAGCGCAGGCAATAGGATATAAGGAGATGCTCGCGGCAGTTCGTGCGGGCGATATTCCCGATTCCGTACGTGAAGCCGTTATAACAGCCACGGCGCGTTACGCCAAACGTCAGATGACGTGGTTCGGAAGCAAGCCGTATGTCAGGTGGATAGATATTCCGCACGCCGGATACGATCCAACGCCGCAGGCGTTCGCAATGGCAGAAACATTTATAAAAGAGTGATCCGACAAGGAGGAGCGTGCAAATGGAATATCCGGACAAGAATACCGACGGCTCGCTTCAGCCGCCCCCAAAAACGGACGGCACGCCGTCAAAGGCAGAAATGCGCCGTCCCGGTACACCGATCGTATATGTGCCGCGTGACGAAAAGCGTCCGCCGGTACTTGACACTCAATACTTCCTTACGGTACTGAAGCGGATTGCGGTCGCGCTTGCTGCTGTGGGACTGATGGTTTACATGGTGATCCAGCTTGCCGGCAATCTGTCTCCTACGGTCACTACCACTCCGGCGATAAAGACGAGTGAATCGGAGTACGAATCCGCCACTGCGTATATCCTGAAAAACGAAAAGGTCCTGACATCAGCTGTATCGGGAGCTAAGGTCTATCCGCTCCCCGACGGCGCACGTGCATCGAGCAACGAAATAATCGCGTATATATACCCCTCCGATGACGAGGGCAAAAATACACGCATTTCCGAAATAGACGCGGAGATCGCCCTGCTGCGTTCGGCGCTCGAAAAGAGTGCTGCTGCCGAGAATATACACGATGTTTCCTTATCGCTTTCAGAAAAATACGCCGCACTTATGTCACTCACCGCATCGCATGATTACGGTTCGGCATCGGCAGGTGCTGATGAGTTGAGAAAGCTCTTGATCCGCTACGGTGCATACCGCGGAAAAAACAACGACATTACAGACGTCATATCAAAGCTTTCGGCTGAAAAAAACCGCCTTATGGCGATGCGCGGCAATATATCCGAAACCGTGAAAGCTCCGTATGCGGGTTATTATTTCAGATATTGCGATGGCTATGAGCAGATATTCACCGAAGCACTGATAAATGATTTTACAAGCGACAGCTTCTATTCCGCATTGGCATCAACTCCCGTTATACCGACAAACGCGTCAGGCAAGCTTGCAGACGGTGCCGTGTGGTATATAATCGTTCCGCTTTCCGAACGTGAGAACGGTCATTACACCGTTGGAAATGCATACAATATCATTTTCGGCGATAATGACGGCGCGACCGTTCCCATGAAGCTTGAAAAAAAGACCGCCGATGAAAAGAACGGAGGCACGCTGCTTCTTTTTTCCACAAACCGTATGCCGCAGGATTTCAATTATATCCGCATACAGAACATAAGGATAGAACGCGCGGTGCTGAACGGCTACCGCATTCCGATGAGTGCAGTACGCTCATACTGCGGAATGACAGGGGTCTATACCCTCCACGGCGGTCGTGTATGCTTCAGACGGATCAATATTATTTTGCAAAATGATGACTACTGCGTTGTTTCGGAGTATTCCGAAGTCGGCAACGACCGGCAACCGACATACCGTGTGCTCGGTTTCAATGCAAACGGACTGATCGGCGACTACGAATCCCTGCACAGATATGCAAAAAGCAAGGGGTGGACGCGCCGCGTTTACGACAATGGCGGAACACCGGTCAAATACGGCACCAAAGAAGATTATTACTACTATCTCGATGAGTTTGAGGATATTATTCTAACCGGACGAAAGCTTTATGACGGCAAGACTCTCAGTTGATTTTCTTGCACATAAGATGAGGGGGTAATTCACATGACGGATTATTCTTATATTGACCGCTCGGTCAATGAGATCGTACACCGCACGGTAAACGCCGCACGCAAGGCGGGACTCACACGGGCACCCACTGTGGTCGCTGCCGTAAAGTATGCCAGCGACGGAGAATTCTTGCACCTTGTACGTGAATGCGGTGTGGCAGACGTCGGCGAAAACCGCGTTCAGCAGCTCAAGGCGCATCGCGCACTTCTCACACCGGAGGAACGCGACCGCATACGCTTTCATTTCATCGGAAGTCTTCAGACAAATAAAGTGCGCGGTCTGATCGGAAGCACGGTACTTATTCACTCGCTCGACTCCGTGCATCTTGCCGAAGAAATAGAAAAGCAATCGGCAATGCAGGATACAGTAACGCGGGTCCTGGTTGAAATAAACGGCGCAGGCGAACAAAGTAAGGGCGGCGTTCTACCATCGGATGCGGCTGAGTTTTGCCTTGCAATACGCAAATATCCGCATATAGAACAGTTCGGATTCATGACAATGGGACCAAAATTCGAGAAAAAAGAGGATTATTCAAATTATTTTTTAGAAACTTATCATCTTGTTCTTGACATTTGGCGCGAAAAACTTCATAATATAAAGGAGCCTGTCATTTCGATGGGCATGAGCGACAGCTTCGAGGCGGCTATCGAATGCGGTGCAAACTGTGTACGCATCGGGCGCGCAATGTTCGGACGCTGAAACACCATAAAAATTAAAATAAAAAAACTTGCTGAATAAAAAACGGAGGATCACCATGAGCATCTTTTCAAAAAAATCAAAAAACGAAACATCCGGATACGAGGATTCATATGACAACGGCTACTATGCCAACGACACCGAGGACTTTCCGAACGAAAGTGCCTTCAACTCTGCCGAAAACGACGCCCCGAATATTGACGACGCTCCCGCCCCCAGAAGAAGCGTATCGTCCTACCAGTCGTCCGGTATGTCTTCGGGTTCTGCCTTTGCAATGAAGCTGATAAAGCCCACGAGCTACCAGGAAGCTCCCGCAATCGCCGATTTCCTTATCAACAGATGCGCTGTTGTGCTCAATCTTGAAGCAGCCAACAAGGAGACCGCTTCAAACCTCATTTATTTCCTTACCGGCGTTTCATATGCCCTCGGCGGACAGATAAAGAGAGTAGCCGCCAATACCTATATGCTTGCACCGGAGAATATGGAAATCTCCGAAGAAGGTCGCCGCGCAGAGGCGGATGCTACTGCAGCGACGGACAACTTCCCCGGCTGAGCCGCGTTTTCCGACCGCGCCGAGATGTGATTCCGGCGCGGTAGGTTTATTGATACCGACGCCTCACCGGTCATTCTCTACCAAACCCAAAACGGAGTATGATCTTGGAACTGCTTTTATACCTTACCGTAAAATCCGTCGACATCTTTTTGACAGTGGTCATTTTTGCGATGTTGGCACGCTCGGTCATGTCTTTATTTATGGTGGACGAGGGCAATATATTTTATGTGCTTGCTTTCACCGTGACCGAACCGTTTGTTTTTCCCGTGCGCAGTCTCTTCGAGCGCATGGGATGGTTTCAGGGCACGCCTATTGATGTGTCGTTTTTCTGCGCCGCAGTATGTGTTATGCTCGTTCAAACCGCTCTTTCATTCGTGCCGCTCGGATGATGCGGCTGATATTTTCAATACGATAAAAACGGAGGTTCTTCATGCCTGTACCGGAATCATTTAAGAAAAAATATTCTCTTTGCGGGGAGCAATATCCCGCACAGAATGCCGACCGGGCAATTCAGGATCTTTTTGCCTGCATTACACGTCTTCATACCGAAACCGAAGCTGCGAAAGCGCGTGCGCTCGATGCTGAAGAAAAAGCCCGGAATGCCGCCGCAGAAGCCGAAAGCCTCAAAAGGGCGAACGCGGATCTCGGCGAAGAAATGCGCACTTTGAGATCCGCCAACGCACGTCTTACGTCAGAAGCCGAGCGGCTTGACAAAAAGCTTGACGACATAGGCGTTACCGTTTCAGCCAATGACAAAAAACTGGCTGAATCATATGAAAAACTCTGCACAATGACAGAAAAAGCGGAAAAGCTCTGCACCGAGCTCGGAGCGCGCGCAGAAGCAATGTACCGCGAAATGGATCGCAGGATATGCGAACTTTGCAATGCCGCCGCAAGCCGCAACGATCCAGCCGTGATTACCATATCGCCCGCAGCGGAAAAGGCTGCGGATACCACCGATGCCGCTGTTCTGCCCGATGGCAACAACGATGTCACGGACGAAACAGAAGATCAGCCGGCTCCCGAAGAGTTGCCCGATGACGAATTGAGCGAGACCGGTACAGAGAACGACCCCAACCTGTTTAACGATGCAGACACCGATCAAACTAACGACGCAAGCGACGACGATAATATGATATCCGCACTGAAGCAGGCAATAGAAAACTCAAAAAACGATAAAAAAGCTCCGGCAGAGCCGAAAAAAGAAACTGATACGGAACAAGCAGTTTCTTCTTCCGAAGCCGCTTCCGAAATGTCTGATGCCGAAATAAAGGATATGCTCGCGGCGATGTATTCGGAGCCGGGGACAGATGATGTCAACGACGATGCGGTGCATGAAGAAAGCGGCAAGACCACCGAAATCGCCGAAAAAACACCCGAGAGCAAAAGCGGATTCGGAAATATGAAAAGTTCGCTCGACGCCATACGCCGCAGACTCGGCAAATAATTCCCCGGACAGTAAGAAAGGACAATAGGAAATGTCTAAGGATTACACAAGCACACTCAACCTTCCCTCAACATCATTTGCGATGCGCGCCAACCTGCCGCAACGCGAACCGGAAATGCTCAAGTACTGGGATGAGATCGACCTTTACTCGCTCATGCTGAAGCAGAATGAAGGTCACGAGCAGTTCATTCTGCACGATGGTCCTCCCTTCTCCAACGGCGATATTCACATGGGCACTGCGATGAACAAGATCCTTAAGGATTTCATCGTTAAATTCAAAGCCATGGAGGGCTACTATGCCCCGTACATTCCCGGTTGGGACAACCACGGCATGCCTATTGAAAGTGCCATAATCAAGAAAAACAAGCTCGACCGCAAGAAAATGTCGGTTTCAGAGTTCCGCGATGCCTGCCACAAGTTTGCGCAGGATTACATCGACCGCCAGAGAAGCGAGTTTATACGTCTCGGCGTCATCGGAGATTGGCAGCACCCCTATACAACAATGGCTCCCTCCTTCGAGGCACGCGAGGTGCGCGTTTTTTGCGAGATGTTCAAAAAAGGCTACATCTACAAGGGGCTCAAGCCTGTTTACTGGTGCCCGCACGACGAGACGGCTCTTGCGGAAGCCGAGATCGAATATAAGGACGATAAATGCACATCAATATATGTAAAGTTCAAGATTCACGATGACAAGGGCAGGCTTGCAGGTATATGCGATCTTTCGCGCACCTACTTCATCATATGGACGACAACCACATGGACTTTGCCCGGGAACCTTGCGATCGCGTTGCATCCCGATGAGAAATATGCAGTCCTCCGCGCATCCGATGGAAACTTCTATATCACTGCCGAGACACTTGCCGAGCGCACAATGCGCAATGGCGGTGTTGAAAGCTTTGACATCGTATATACTGCGCCCGGACGTGAATTTGAATTCATGACCGCATCTCATCCCTTCCTTGACAGAGATTCTGTGATCGTAAACGCCGATTATGTCACAATGGACAGCGGAACCGGCTGCGTTCACACCGCTCCCGGCTTCGGTGCCGATGACTTCAACACCTGCAAAAAATACGGTATCGATATAATCGTTCCTGTCGATGACCGCGGATATCAGACAGCGGATGCAGGAAAATATGCCGGAATGTACTATGAAAAATCCAATGATGCGATACTCGCCGACATGAAAGAAAGCGGTGCCCTGTTCGCAAGCGAGGAAGTTGTCCACTCGTACCCGCACTGCTGGAGATGCAAAAATCCGATAATCTTCCGCGCGACCCCTCAATGGTTCTGCTCTGTCGAAGCATTCAAGGACGCCGCCGTGGCTGCCTGCGCAGATGTGACATGGATGCCCTCATGGGGCGGCGAGCGCATGGTTCAGATGATACGTGAACGCGCCGACTGGTGCATTTCCCGTCAGCGTCACTGGGGACTTCCCATTCCTGTCTTCTACTGCGAGGAATGCGGCAAGCCTATATGCAACGATGCCAGCATAGACCGCGTTTCAAAGATATTTGCCGAGCGCGGATCAAATGCATGGTTCGATCTTGATGTATCCGAGCTTCTCGGCAACGATTTCACCTGTCCGTATTGCGGAGGCAAACACTTTACAAAGGATACAAATACCCTTGACGGTTGGTTCGACTCAGGCTCAACGCATTTTGCGGTGCTTGAGGGCAACGAAAAGCTCAAATGGCCGGCAGATATGTACCTTGAGGGAGCTGACCAGTACCGCGGTTGGTTCCAGTCTTCGCTTCTCACCGCCGTCGGTGCCAAACAGCAGGGCGCGCCTTACAAGTCCGTTCTGACGCACGGCTGGGTTGTTGACGGCGAGGGCAAGCAGATGCACAAATCGCTCGGAAACGGCGTCTCCCCCGATGACGTGATAAAAAAATACGGCGCAGACCTTGCGCGTCTCTGGGTCGCATCCAGCGATTACACCGTTGATGTCCGTTGCTCCGACAACATCTTCAAGCAGCTTTCCGAAGCATACCGTAAAATCCGCAACACGGCACGTATAATTATGGCAAACCTTGGTGATTTTGATCCGGACCGTGACCTTATGCCGGTTGATAAGCTCCTTGATATCGACCACTGGGCTCTTACACGTCTCAACGCCCTTATCGCAACTGCGCGCAACGGATATGACACCTACCAGTTCCATCTTGTTTATCACGCGGTAAATAACTTCTGCACTATCGATATGTCCAAGCTGTATATTGACATAACCAAGGATCGCGTTTATGTTGAAAAGAGCGATTCACCTGCACGCCGCTCCGCCCAGAGTGCTATGTACCGTATCATTAACGCTCTTGACCGCATTATCGCACCTTTGCTTGCATTCACCGCAGAGGAAATATGGCAGGCTATGCCGCATGCCGCTTCCGACAACAAGACGAGTGTGTACCTCAATGAGCTTCCCTCCCCTGTTGCCGAATACGAATTTGACGGCGCACAGAAATGGGAAGATCTGTTTGATCTTCGCGATGACATAATGAAAGCCCTGGAGCTTGCCCGCGCAGAAAAGCGCATAGGAAAATCGCTCGATGCCAAGGTCACGATATATACCCGCGAGCCGGACTACCTGAAGCTTCTCGGTGAATTCACCGAAACCGAGCTTGCTACCGTATTTATCACAAGCGGTGCTCATGTTGTTAACGGCGAAGCCCCGGACGGTGCTTTCCGTCCCGATGACGGCAAACAGCTCGGAGTTGTAGTAGAAGCGGCTGACGGTGAGAAGTGCGACCGTTGCTGGTGCTACTCGACACACGGCGAAAAGACCGAGGACGGCTTTATCTGCGAACGCTGCAAAAAAATTATCGGTTGAAGGAAAAAAGGGGATACCGTATATTGACGTCATCCTCCGCCCACTACGGCTCGGCGCATTGCCGCCGGGCCGTTAATTATTGATCTGCAAAATGCTTATTTGGTTTATATGCGTAATTGCGCTCGTTTTTATAGATCAGCTATCAAAATGGATCGCGGTAATTAGCCTTGAGGGAAAAACATCCTTCTATCTGATACGCGGATTTTTGCGTTTTTCATATGTTGAAAACCGCGGAGCCGCTTTCGGAATGCTCGAAAATAACCGCTGGATCTTTTTGGTGCTTTCAACACTTACAATAGTCTGTCTTATTGCCTTTATGGTCGTATCAAAGCCGAAAAGCAAGCTTGAACGAGCAGGACTCGCACTGATCCTCGCCGGCGGTATCGGTAATATGATCGACCGTGTGATTCTCGGATATGTTATCGACTTTATCGATTTCTATACGATCTGGAATTACGTTTTCAATATCGCGGACTCATGCATCTGCATCGGCGTTGCCGTAATTATCATTTATGTAATAAAACTCAGCGTTGAAGAATACAGATTTTCACGCAGAGTTGCGCGCGAGATCGAAGCCGGCCGGCGTGCAGCGGAAAACAGTGAACGGACAGCCTGCCGCGCTCCCGGCGATACCCTTAAATCCGATAACGAAAACAACAATGGCGACACAAAAGAAACGCCCGATTCAAAAGAGTGAAACGACTGGACATCTTAAGCCATGGCGTGTGAAAATAACAGCAGCACCTGCACCGGCATGACAGGAGCAGTAAAATTATTATACACGGTATCTCAATGTAATGCCGGAATGCGTCTTGACGCGTTTCTCGCAGAAGCGTCACCGGACGTCCATGCAGGCGAAAACAGAATCATCAGCCGTTCGGCTGCAGCGAAGCTTTGTGAATCCGGGGCTGTCACGGTAAACGGAAAAGCGGCGGTAAAAAAGCTAAAGCTTTGTGCGGGAGATACTGTTGAAGCGTTCATTCCGGCTCCGCGGCCGACAGAAGCACTGGCGGAGGACATTCCGCTTGATATTGTTTATGAGGATGATGATATCATCGTTGTCAACAAGCCGTCGGGGATGGTGGTTCACCCCGCAGCCGGAAATACCGAAGGAACGCTTGTGAATGCGCTCCTGGCACATTGCGGTACCGGCCTTTCGGGGATCGGCGGTGTTATAAGACCGGGGATAGTTCACAGAATAGATAAGGATACATCCGGTCTGCTCGTTGTTGCCAAAAATGACGCTTCGCACACAGCATTGGCTGAAGCGATCAAATGCCACGCGGTGCGGCGCACGTATGTTGCGCTTGTATGCGGTTCATTCCCCGAAAACAGCGGAACTGTAAATGAACCCATTGGGCGTAACCCTGTCGATCGCAAGAAAATGGCGGTAATACATGACCCCGGCGCGCATTCGCGCAACGCGGTAACTCATTGGAATGTTTACGAGCGATATAACGGCGCATCGCTTGTCATCTGCCGTTTAGAGACTGGAAGAACACATCAGATACGTGTTCATATGGCTTTTTCAGGGCATCCGGTTCTCGGAGATCCGGTTTACGGAGGCGAAACCGGCTTTGTTTTTTCGCAAAACCGCGCGTTGATTCATGGTCAATGTCTTCATGCGGCAAGGCTTGAATTCAGCCACCCGCGCACCGGAAAAGAAATGTCTTTTACCGCTCCCTGCCCCGAAGATATGCAAACACTTATCAACAGACTGCGCGCCTCTGCCGGATACGCAGAACCATTTATTAAAATAGAAAGCTATACAAGGAACACGTGAAAGGTACAGGAAACAATGAAGGACCTCTCAAATATACTGATTCTGACCGATCTTGACGGCACATTTTTCGGCGCAAAGTCGCGGATCATTCAGCGAAATATGGATGCAATAGCACGCTTCAAGGCAGAGGGAGGGTTATTTTCGGTAGCTACCGGAAGAATGCACCTGAGTCTTGAACATCACATTCCTATGGCGCGCGAACTTGTGAATGCACCCGTAGTCGTGTGCAACGGAACGTATATGTTCGACTTCCGGAATGACTGCGCATTATGCGAAAACTTTCTCGATACGGAACTGACGATGCGAGCTGTAAAATTCATGTTTGATACACTGCCGGGAGTGAGCATAAGGCTATCCGTTCCGGAAGGGTACATGACCTGTCCGCCGGTCTGCCCGATGATGCAGCGCGATCTTGAAAGCTGCCCACCCGAAAAACGCTATGTTTTGCCCTTGGACGAATGGATGAATTATAAGTGGTATAAGGTCGTTATACGCGACAAGCCCGAAAAGCTCGTCTGGCTTCGCAATGAGTTGCGTCGCGAAATGGGCGACATTTTTGAAGACAGCATGTCGGGTCCCACTTTTTTTGAGCTGCAGAAAAAGGGCTGCACAAAAGCAACCATGATACCCGAGCTGCGCCGCATATGCCACAGCCCTGAGCATCCGGGGCAGCTTAAGATATACGCCGTCGGTGATTACGATAACGATATTGCAATGCTTAAGGCGGCGGACGTGGGAGTTTGTCCTTCCAACGCTCTTGACGAAGTGAAAAAGATCGCCGATCTCTGCCTCTGTTCAAATGAAGACGGCGTTATTGCCGATCTTATTGAACACATCGAAGTTGAAAATTAAACACTTTCGGGGGGTGACGTGCCAATGGCGCGCCACCCCCGAAAACAGCTAAAAAACAACTGCCTCCGAAAAGTTAGTTACATATTGTTCTGCCTGAACACTCCCTTGGTATCAAAAGAAGGATTGAATGCGTAAAAATTCTTTCCGTCGAGCGAATCCTGAACTGTGCGCAAGGCATCACCGAAACGCTGATAATGCACGATCTCGCGTTCACGCAAAAAACGTATCGGGTCAAGCACATCGGGATCGTCTGTGAGCCGCAGAATGTTGTCATATGTCACCCGCGCCTTTTGCTCTGCCGCCAGATCTTCATTAAGATCAGCTATGGGGTCGCCTTTTACGCCTATGTACTTCATATCATACGGTACACCTGCGGCAGATGCGGGGTATATACCGGTCGTGTGATCCACAAAGTAGGCGGCATAAGGACTTGAAAGTATCTCTTCGGGCTTCAGATTTCTCGTAAGCTGATAAACGATTGCTGCCACCATTTCAATATGCCCCAATTCCTCGGTACCTATATCGGTCAACACGCCTACCGTTTCATTTGACGGCATGGTATAGCGCTGATTAAGATATCTCATCGATGCGCCAAGCTCGCCGTCCGGTCCTCCGACCTGCGAAATTATCAGTGATGCAAGCGTCGGATTGGGATTTTTTATTTTTACGGGGTATTGCAATTTTCTCTCATATAAAAACATATTATCGCCTCCTTACGAACCGCAGTACTGCCATGGCCACGGTGAAGTGTTGACACCGCTTGTGATCCCGTGCATGGTAAGCGGACCGCACGTTGTCTCGTATTGCGTCATAAGCTCGCTCCTCTCGGTGTTTTTGGCGGCAATATACTCTATCGCATCTCTGCAATCGGGATAAACGTCAAGGTACAGTGTAGCATCAAGAATTGCAAAATCTATCTGCCGTATCCTTTCGAACAGCGCGTTGCAATTATAGCTGTTGCCGTTTTCACGGGCATTAATTCCCGCTCTGCCGCAGTTTCCGCCGGTGCAGGCGGAACGCACCTGCATATATTTGTTATCCATTACGAACCACGCCTCCTCCTTTAACTCCCACGCTCAGCAGCGGAAGGTCAAGTTCCGAAAAAATCGTACCTCGGCAGAGCCCCTTTTCAGGCTCATACAGCCCGGTAAAATTCTGAAGCGGTGCGTACACCATAGCAAGAGGATGATCGCGAAGCCCCCATTTGCTTCCGGTCGAATCGCCGCATCCGGTGTTTTCCCCCGGCAAGACAGTTCTTTGCCGGATATCGGCATTTACAGCCATTGGGTTTCGCGCTCCGCTCGACATACGCCGAAGTGCTTCTCCTGAATACATATTTCTTTTTTCCATACATAAAATCGTCAGAATATGACATTATCCTTTCCCGGTCGGCTTTACGCCGCCCGATATTCAATAAAAGTATATGCCATATCCGCAAGATTTGTCACATAGTGACGCAAAAAGGCGGTAAGGAGATCAGTCACTTTGATGTACGACCACCTTAACATTGTTTATTAAAAACGCTTTTTTGCCGAATTTATATTATAGAAAACCAACGCCTGCAACTGCGATTTTACGTTTTATTATTGACATCGGCTTTTTTAGCGTGTAAAATATATACGTAAGAAAAATCTGCCTATGGCAGATCTCTGATGAAAGGCTTTTTTATTATGGAAATACGAAACATGAAATGCGATGTCTGCGTTATCGGCGGCGGTCCGGGCGGACTTTGCGCCGCAATTGCCGCTGCGCGGCAGGGGGCAGACGTAATACTTTGCGAACGAAACGGACATCTTGGCGGCAACGCCGCTATGGGACTTCCTTTGCTCGGTTATCTTTCTCAGTCGGGCAGGCAGATCATAGGCGGTATAGCGCAGGAATTCATCACCGAGCTTGAAAAGACCGGGGATTCATTCGGACATCAGCGTTGCCCCATGCATAATTCAATAACTCTCGTACATCCCGACAAATTCAAGCTGCTTGCACTCAAAATGTGTATTGAATCCGGTGTGCGGTTGTTTCTTCACACCGAGTTATGCGATACCGTAACTGATAACGGCAAGCTTCGCCGCGTATCGGTCATCGGTAAAGGCACAAGAGTGGATATCGATGCGGACGTTTTTGTTGACGGCACAGGCGATGGCGACCTTGGGTTTATGTCAGGCGCAAAGTACGAAAAAGGCGATGAGCTTCAGCCTCCCACGACAATGTTTGCCATGACAGGCTTTCATAAGGAAGAATTCATGCGCTTTCTTGATGAGCATCCTGAGAACATGGCTCAGCTCGACTCCGTTCACATCGACCCCGGCTATGATACATCGCTCTGGCGCAGCACCGACAGCTATGTATTCGTCGGTATGAAAGCATATCTTGACGAAATAAGGAAAAAGTATCCGGACTGCCCTATAAAGCGCGAAAATATAATCTACATCAATTCAACGATACCGGGCAAGATTTGGGTAAATACCGTGCGCGTTCCCGGGTGTGACGGTTCTGACATTGAAAGCCTTACCGATGGCGAGGTGCAGGGACTGCTTCAGATCCCCGGCATCGTCAAGACCCTCAAGGACTACGTACCAGGCTTTGAAGACTGCGTGCTTGACGAAATATGCCCCGCCATCGGAATACGCGAATCGCGCCGTATATGCGGCGTCTCACGCATCGATCACCGCGATGCCCTTGAGGGCAACAAACCGGATGACACTATTGCACTTTCCGGCTATAAGATCGACATACACAGTGGCAAGGGCGCCGGTACGATACTCATGAAGATACCCGAACCGTACGGAATACCGCTCTCAGCATGCATATGTGCGGATATTGACGGGCTGCTTATGAGCGGCAGATGCATATCGATGGACCGCGAAACACTCGGCTCCATGCGCGTTATGCCAACGTGCATGGCAATAGGTGAAGCTGTTGGTATTCTTGCCGCCGAAGCCGCAAAACACAAAACGAGCCCGCGCCGCATCAAAGCGGACAGTGTGCGGACTATTCTTCTTAAAAACGGCGCAATACTCAAATAACCGGAAAAGACATTGGAGGTAACATGAGCGATTCGAACCGCCGCACCGGCAGGCACAACCCGTTTACCGTGAACAGCAAGTACAAATCATATCTTGTCCCGGCTGTCAAAACCGCAGCATCTGTTGCGCTGATCGTTGTTTCAATAACATGGACGTCATTCTGGCGTCCGGGTGACCGGCGTCTTGAAGCCGTTATATCGATGACAGGGCTTTTTGTTTCGTTCATCTGCGCGTACATCATATGCGTTGCAGTCGGAGAGATGGGATTTGTCGCCGAAAACCGCGAACGCGAAAAAATACTGGAACAGGATCCATCAAAGTTCAAAACAAAAATGCATACCACGACCGAGATACTTGAACGTTTCGAAGAAAGCCGCGACATTGAGCTGCTCGCCGTGCTTGACGGAAAGCTTGCTTATATCGGCGTAAGAACATCATACAGCAAATCTGCGGGATACCACAATAAACGATATTATATAAACGACGACGATTATTCAGACCCCGACCACTTTGCAGATGTTCTTACAGAGCTGACTCACTCGGCGCGTGAAATAGCCGTCGCCACTGTGGACGGCAAAACAGAATAGCAAAAAACGGTGCGTCGCGCAAAAGCGCGACGCACCGTTTTGGGAACTGCTTTTATATTTATACATTATACATTCAGTTCTGCCCTGATATCACCGTGATGGTATTTGTGAAGTATCGGTTCAACAACACCTGAGATGAATTCATCGACCTGTGACGGGCATCTTCCGATAAACTTTGAAGGTTCAAGCTCGGACAGTATCTCGTCTTTTGTAAGCGGAATGCGCTCATCGGCTGCTATGCGGTCGATGAGATCGTTTGTTTTGCCTTCAAGCTTTACTTGCAGTGCAGCCTCATGGGAATATACCCGTATTATTTCGTGCAGCTGCTGACGGTCGCCGCCGCGCTTTACCGATTCCATCATTATGTTCTCTGTCGCCATAAATGGCAGCTTCTCCATTACCCGCCGCTCTATTACGCGCTCGTAGACCACCATTCCGGACGTTACGTTGATGTATATGTTAAGTATAGCATCCACGCCCAAAAACGCCTCAGCGACAGAAATACGGCGGTTAGCGCTATCGTCAAGCGTGCGCTCGAACCACTGCGTGGAAGCTGTGACCGCGGGATTGAGCGAATCGTTGATAACGTATCTCGCCAGCGCCGATATACGCTCGCAACGCATTGGATTGCGCTTGTACGGCATAGCCGACGACCCTATCTGCGATGATTCGAACGGCTCCTCCATTTCCTCGAATGACTGAAGCATACGCAAATCGTTTGAGAATTTGTATGCACTCTGGGCAAAGCCGGACATCACAGACAGAAAATACGAATCTACCTTGCGTGAATAAGTCTGACCTGATACGGGAATGCAGCCATCGAAACCCATTTCCGCAGCTATAAGCTCTTCAAGCTTCTTGACCTTTTGTTCATCGCCGCCGAACAGCTCCATAAAGCTTGCCTGCGTGCCGGTAGTTCCCTTTGCTCCGCGAAGTTTGAGGTTTGAAAGCTGGAATTCAAGGTTTTCGATATCCATCGCCAGCTCGTTCATCCAGAGCGTTGCACGCTTGCCCACAGTTGTGAGCTGAGCCGGTTGAAGATGCGTATATGCAAGACATGGCAACGATTTGTACTTACGGGCAAAGTCTGAGAGATTGGCAAGCACCTGCGCCGCCTTTTTGAGTATTATACGAGATGCTTCGCGCAGAATGATCACATCGGTGTTATCACCGACATAGCAGCTTGTCGCGCCGAGATGTATTATCGGTTCCGCTTTCGGACATTGCTTGCCGTAAGCATAGACATGGCTCATTACGTCATGCCGCACCTCGCGTTCACGCGCCTCGGCTACATCGTAATTGATGTCGTCCCTGTGAGACTCAAGCTCAGCTATCTGGTCGTCGGTTATATCGAGCCCAAGCTCCTTTTCGGCACGAGCGAGTGCTATCCAAAGGCGACGCCATGTGCGGAATTTGAAATTATCCGAAAAAACCGATTGCATCTCGGGGCTTGCATAGCGTGTTGAAAAAGGAGATATGTACTTGTCTCTGTCGTTCATTTTATAATTCCTTTGCTTTTTTATTGAAGCGGCACTATCTGAAGCGCACGTTCCGAAACCCCCGCATCTGCCACGGATGTTATCACATACTTTCCCACCGTGCATGTTTCGGGAACAATGCCGTTACTTACACGATCGGATAAAGTCTGACCGAAATACACAAACGCCGAACCTTGGTTCCAGCCAAGCTCAAAAGTAGGGTCGCAGAAATATTTTCTACCATTGATGGTTACAAGATTCCACGCATGACCTTCATCGCCAACACTCCCTGAAGCCTCGGTATTCTCTATTCCCATCTGTGTCAGCAGCTGTGAATACGCTGCAGCAAAGGTCACGCAAATACCGGTCTTCTCGACATAAGCATAATACGCCGAAATATTCTGACGGCTCACTGCAGCCGCGTCATCATAGCTTACCGATGTGCAAAGCGCATGATAAACCGCCTCAGCCTTCACCTGCTCCGACTGCTCCGGACCGACATTCTTCAGATATCCGTTTATGCATTCAAAAAGTGTCGCCGAGATTTTCTCCTGCTCCTCACGGCTGACAAGATATTTGAGCGTCACTCCGCCATCGGCGTACTCACAATCAAACGTGATACCGTAAAGCGGGAATTCATAATACAGAACCGTTGACAGCATCATTGCGTAGTCATCGTTACCACACGCAACAAAACTCTTGTAGTCAAGCACGGCATCAATGACGTCAATGTAAAAATCCGCAAATCCGTTGCCCATAGACTCAAGTGCCTCGGTTGTGAGCCTGTAAGGATTGTAAACATACCGACCGTTCTCAACGAGCGGCTTCATTTTGTCGGGAACCGGCACGGACGGGTCGTACACCGTAATCGGTTCCGTTACCGGCGGAGTTACATCGGGTTCAGCCCTGCTCTGCCCTGACAATGCGCCGTATTCAATGGAATAGGCATGCAGATACAATCTGTCAAGGTCATCACGAACAATACGCAGAATGCCGGATACCGTTACTTCCCTGCCGACAAAGCACGCCTTGTCAATACCGTCAATGTCGGAATCAAACATATCGAAGCGGTTGACCGAATTGAAAATAAGAGTCTTGTCATCAATTCCCGTATATTCGACATTCAGCGGTTCCCGCGGGATAAAATAATAACACTCGTTTTTTTATACTGCCGACAAGCACAACACCGCCCGGAGTCGATATTTCGATCGGTTCTTGCGGGGACGTTACCGGATCCGTTATTGACTGTCCGGTCACCGTTATTTCAGAGACCGCGCCGCTGTTATCTGTCGTCGCCTCTCCGCCTTCGCGCGGCACGCATCCGCATACAGCGTTCGATATCAACAGAACGGCAAGCAATAGCACCGTTGCCGAAAAAAATCTTTTCATTGCGCGGATACCTCCCGATTGAGTCATACAAAGTAATTATATCATCGCCGGGTGCGAAAATCAATTGATATATGTTAAATTTATGTCCTTTTCAGCGACTTCGCTATCGCAATAACGGCGCCGTACAGCACTCCGGCAACTGCCCATATTATCCACGTATCCTTCGGACCGACGCCAAAAGACGGTATATAGGTAACGCAAAGAAAAATTGCGGTAACAACCAACCAATAAACAAGACTTACCGTTCCGGTGATTCCCTTGCGGCTTTTTTCTTCGGGTGAGTAGTCCCCTTCTTCAAGTAAACGTTCAAGGGCTGCCTCATAAGTTCCGCCGAGGATAAACAAAACACATCCGATCCCTGCAATAAGCAAAAGCAGGCATACAGCCACTACGTATACAATATCCGCAGCGTCAAAGCACACAGACAAAAACAACGGAATGACCGAGCAGATGCAGCAAAGCGTACCTGTGATGTTAAAACGGCTATATGTATCGCGGTAAGCCTTTTTGCGCTCTTTGACCATTCCCATAACACCGTATTCGGTTTCAAACGGTTCAGAATCAAGAAACGCATATTCTTTGGAGCGCGAACCAGTTGAAACAAAAAGCGCAACTCCCACCGCAACGAAAAGGATCATAGAGCAAAGTCCCACGCCAACCGCCGCATTTTCACTTATGCCGCTGCCGATCGTTTCGCTGAGTCCGCCGAGAAGCAGCAAAAGTACCGGCGACAGTATACACAGCAGTGTTGCAAGCGCCAGACGCGGCGCCGCGGCACGGCGGAATACAAGATACTCGGACGCTTCGGCAAGCGTAACTCGCCTGCATGATGACTCAGGTGCGTCAACTTCGGGTTCAGGTTCATTTACATCATCTTTGAGAAGGTAATCGGTAGATACGTTGAAAATACGGCTCATCTGCAGTATTTTATCCATATCGGGAATGGACTGTGCGCCTTCCCATTTTGACACCGACTGTCTGGTGACTCCCAGCTGCTCCGCAAGTTCCTCCTGCGACCAGCCTGCCTTTTTACGTTGGAAAATAATTTTGTCTGCCAATATCATGGTCAACCTCTTGTCCGGGCGTCATCGCCCCTGTGATGTCATTATGATACGCTTTTTTGCGGTTGCACACAAGCAAACCGACTGTATAATTTGTCACGCAGCGGTTGCATTTAGCAGTTTAACGCTTTTTTATTGCTTTTTTCGGCAAAAAGCTTTGTAACCGGTACATTGCCATCCATTTCGGTGCAGCAAACTTCAAATCCGTTCTTTATGTAAAATGAAATATTCTCGATCTTATCCGAGGGAGTCACAAGCTCCATGCGACGCCAATCCGGGCGCAAAGCGCGAAGATGACAGATCGCATCACTGCCAATGCCACGTCCCTGATATTCCGGCAGAACGCAAAGACAACCGATGAAGTATTCGCCGTCTCCTTTGTCACTCACGGAAATGACCCCCACCGGCATACCGTCGCACAGTATGATCTCCTTCGGAAAACTCTGTATGGACCGTTCCATGCTCTCAACTGTGCGCCCGTATGCCGGGCATTCGCCGTACCGTAAATAATCCGCCCGAAAAGCGCGGTTGTAAATGTCAACCAGCAGCGCAGCATCTGCCTCGACAGCGGGACGGTACGAAAGGTTTACGGCACGATAGCGTTCCTCTCCCCACCAGAGCGGCATAAGTTCACCGAGCGTCACTGTACTGAGCGACTCATAATCCACCATTATTTCGGTATATCTGTTCTTGGGCGAAAGCTGCATGAGCAGCTCGCGGCAGGCGCCGCACGGCATACCGCTGCCGCCGCCGCGCGGCGCTTTGTCGCGGAATGCTATCATTCGTTTTACCGTCACCTGTCCGCTGTGGTGATACATATCAAGTATTGCAACGCGCTCGGCACACAGGTTAAGAACACCGCTTGCGCCTTCAATACAAAATCCCGTGAATATTTCGCCGCTCTCGCTCTCAATTGCACTCACAACATGATGAGCCTCAAAAAACGGGGATAAGCATACGGGATGATATTCCGCCTTCGCTTTTTCGTAAAGCCTTTCCCAGATATCCATTACAGTTTCTCCTTCAAAAACGAATCAACAGCACGGTTGAAGCTGCCGGGAACTTTCCTTGCAACAAAATGATCGCCACGGATGATCGCAAGCCGCGCTCCGGGTATGCTCGCCGCAATCAGTTCGGTATGCTCTCGCTTTATCATATCACGTGTCCCTGCTATAACAAGCACCGGAATATCAAGCTTTTCAAGCTCTCCCGGGGTTATATGCGGTTCGTTTACCATAAGTCCGAGCATTTCACTGTTACGCCTGGCGCCTGCGCTTTTCTTCGCCGCTTTGGATGCGATCCGATATCCGAGTTCTATCGGAAACTGGACACTTCTCTTTACGCCAGAGGGGTCAAGATTGGCTCCATTGAGTACAAGCGAACGAACCATATCCGGATGCTTCAACGCAAAGGTCAGCGCAATATTGCCTCCGTCGGAAAAACCGAGCAGATCAGCGGAGGAAATCCCGTGCGCGATCATGAAATCATAAAGGTCATCGGAAAACCGCTTGATCGTAAAGTCTCCGTCTCCTCGCGGCGACCTCCCGTGTCCGCGTGTGTCAAGCGCAATAACGCGGTATCGATCTTTAAAATATTCGATCTGATGAGCAAAATACGTGTGGTCCTCCCCATTTCCGTGCAACAGGATCAACGGAAAACCGTATCCGTATTCCTCATAATATAATTCTGTATTCAAGTTCCTCTCCTGTGCTCAAAGTGAACCGTACGTGGCAAAAACGGGCGGTTCGCAACGGAACCGCCCGTTCAGAAAATTCAAATTATCAATAAAGCTTCGCGCCGGCGGGAATGTGAGGATCAACCATAAGGAGATGGAGCTTTTCCTCATCTCCCTCATGATGGACTGCGGATATAAGCATTCCGCAGGATTCTATTCCCATCATCGGGCGCGGCGGAAGGTTAACTATTGCAATGCACGTCTTACCGACAAGCTCCTCCGGCTCATAGTAGGCATGAATACCGGAAAGGATAGTACGGGGATTTTCGGTACCGTCGTCAAGTGTGAATCTGAGCAGTTTCTTTGACTTCGGCACCGCCTCGCAGGCAAGCACCTTGACTGCGCGGAAATCAGAACGTGAGAACGTTTCAAAATCTACGCTGTCGGCGAAAAGCGGCTCAATTTTCACATTGGAAAAGTCAATCTTCTCTTCAACGGCAGAAACAGCGGACTCATTCTTTTCCGACACATCGACCTTTTGCGCAGACTTTTTGTCGCTTCCGGCAGAAGACTTGAGCGTGGGGAACAGCAAAACATCCCTGATCGCGGCAGAATCGGTCATGAGCATACACATACGGTCGATGCCGAAACCGATCCCTCCCGTGGGGGGCATACCGATCTCGAGCGCATTGAGGAAGTCCTCGTCGGTGTGATTGGCTTCTTCGTCGCCCTGGGCAAGCAATTCCTCCTGCATACGGAAGCGCTCGCGCTGATCGATCGGGTCGTTCAGCTCCGAATAGGCATTCGCCATTTCCCAACCGTTCATGAAGAACTCAAATCTTTCAACATAGGCAGGATCTTCCGGCTTCTTTTTGGTAAGCGGAGAGATCTCAACAGGATGATCCATTACAAATGTAGGCTGGATCATATGCTCCTCGGCATATTCCTCAAAGAAAAGATTGAGTATATCACCCTTCTTGTGGCGCGCTTCAAACGCGATCCCCTTTTCCTTGGCAACAGCCTTCGCCTCATCATCGGAATGTATCTCGTTAAAGTCCACTCCCGAATATTTCTTTACGGCGTCAAGCATCGTTATGCGCTCAAACGGCTTTCCGAGATCCATCTCAATACCGTTGTATGTTATAATTGTGGTGCCGAGAACTTCTTTTGCAACATGACGGTAAAGGTTTTCGGTAAGATCCATCATTCCGTGATAATCGGTATATGCCTGGTAAAGCTCCATGAGCGTGAACTCCGGGTTATGACGCGTATCTATGCCTTCATTACGGAACACTCTGCCTATTTCATACACTTTCTCAAGACCGCCGACAATAAGACGCTTGAGATAAAGCTCAAGAGAGATGCGAAGCTTCAGATCTTCGTCCAACGCATTGAAATGTGTTTCAAACGGACGCGCCGACGCGCCGCCGGCATTTGAGACCAGCATAGGAGTTTCAACTTCCAGGAATCCCTCCGAATCAAGATATCTTCTTATTGCGCTGATTATTTTCGAACGCTTTATAAGTGTATCTTTGGACTCCGGATTCATAATGAGGTCAACATACCTCTGGCGGTAGCGCAGATCGGTGTTGGTCAGCCCGTGAAATTTTTCGGGAAGTGTCTGAAGGCTTTTTGAAAGCAATACAAGATCGGTGGCATGTATGGATGTCTCTCCGGTCTTGGTTTTGAACACCGTACCTTTTATGCCGACGATATCGCCGATGTCAAGTTTCTTGAAGCTGCGATATTCGTCCTCGCCTACGTTGTCGCGCGCCACGTATACCTGTATCGTACCCTTGAGGTCCTGTACGTGGCAAAATGATGCCTTGCCCATGATGCGCTTGGACATAAGCCTGCCCGCTACCGAGACTTCTTTGCCCTCAAGGGCATCAAAGTTGTCCTTTACGTCCGATGAATGGTGCGTACGTTCATATTTTGTGATGGCAAACGGATCGTGTCCTTCGGCGCGCAGCTCTGCGAGCTTCTGGCGTCGAACAGCGATCTCGCTGTTTGCGTTCTGAATGTCAGCCATAATATAATCCTTTCCGCAAGCTTTTATCAGTCGTGCGACTTTGTTCTTGAAACAGCCTTTATCTCAAGCTTTATTTCACCGCCGGGCGTTTCGACAGCCACAGTGTCTCCCGCTCTTTTTCCTATGAGAGCTTTGCCTATGGGTGCAAGGTCGGAAATCTTGCCGCTCATGGGGTCGGCTTCGTTTGAACCGACAAGACTGTACTCAAACTCCTCATCATCGGTAATGTTATATCCCCTTACGGTAGAACCGACGCTGATCACGGAAAAATCGATTTTCGACTCGTCGATAATAACTGCGTTGTTTATCTTTTCCTCAAGCTCTTTGATGCGGGCTTCAACCTTCGCCTGCTCTGTTCTCGCTTCATCGTATTCGGCATTTTCGGAAAGGTCTCCGAAAGAGCGTGCGACCTCTATTTCATGTACGACCTCTGCGCGGCGTACATTTTTGAGGTAATCGAGTTCAGCTACCAGTTCGTTGTAGCCCTGCTGTGTAAATGTGAGCTTCTGTTCCTTAGACATCTTGATTCTCCTTGTATATGCTGTAATTTCAGACTGTATTTTATGCTGAGGGCTGTGCACCTATAATAGCGGTCAGTGCCGCATTCATCTGATTGTCCTCGGCATCTGTGATCTTATAGATGTTTTTATTTTTAAGCGATTCGTCAAGTTCAACAGCAACATCGGGGATTATCCCTATGCCGTCATACCCATCGGAAAGCGGCGGGTAATACATACGCGTGGTCATTTTGAGACCGCCCTCATAGCCGAACGCAGAGAGATCATAAATACTCTGCATAGTGCCCTTGCCGTACGTCACAGTTCCTACGACCTTGGCAATTCCGTAATCCTTGAGAGCTGAAGTAAACAACTCGGCAGCACTCGCAGTGCTTCCGTTTGCAAGAACGGCGCACTTGCCGTTTACCTTGTCGCGGTATTTGGCAATATCGGACTTTCCTACATTGCAGGCGGAATATGGCGATGACGACGGATAATTCACAACGCCCACCTTGGTTGCAAGCTTCTGACTTTCATCCCGTCCGGCTGTGCGTATAACTATATCATTTTCACGAAGCATGAAGCTCAGTACAGCGGTTATTGAAGCAAGATCGCCTCCGCCGTTGTATCTGACATCAAATAAAAAATATTCACAGCCCGATGCGATGAGCGAATCCATGGCATCCGCAAACTGATGCGGTGTCGTGAGATTGAATTCAAGCAGCTTGATGACCCCGACCTTGGGATTGACGGTGTTTACGTGATACGTCACCGACAGCGCTTCATATGCACGGCGCTGGATGCTGAAGTCCATCTCTGTGCCATTGCGTCTGACGACAAAATCAGCAGTAGTGCCGGCTTCTCCTTTGAGCCGCTTGAGCGCGCCTTCAAAGCCAAGCTCGGCGACCGATGTTCTCTTGTCGCCTTCAATGACGGCAATTATAAGATCTCCCGGCTGCAGCCCCGCATCGAGCGCAGCGGATCCCGGCATGGTATTGGTGATCTCTATTGCGCCCTCGGCTGAATTGTCAATTACCATCACACCTATACCTACGCTGCTGCCTTCGTTGTCCGAATTCATTGCAGCAAATTCTTCGGGAGTGTAATAGCGTGCGTATCTGTCGCCCGCTTCTTCAACAAACCATTGCATAAGTCCGGAAAAATCCGAATCATCGTCTATTCTGAACAGGGCGTTGGTAGCGAGAAGCTCATATATCTTTGCAAATTTCGAATCGTTGGCTTTTGAATACGATTCCTCAAGCTCGGTGACTCTTTGACGGAACATCGACGAGCAAACGGCATATGCGCTCATAAATGAAAGCAATATTGCCGCAAGAAGCGTAAATACAAGCACCGACAGTGATATTTTCTTTGACATTTTTCTGCCTTTCGGATATTAGATGATCAACTCTTGGGAATTGATATGTAATTCAGCGGTTCAACGCGTCTGTTATTATATCTGAATTCTATGTGAAGATGATACCCTGTCGTTATACCGGTAAGCCCGACGAGAGCCACTGTCTGCCCTTTTTTCACCGCGTCGCCAACGCTGACAAGCAATTTTGACGCGTGACCGTAAACCGAAACGACACCGTTGCCGTGATTTATCATAACGCAGTTTCCGTAACCGGACGCAACGCCCGCATATATGACGCGACCTGCCTTGACTGCATATATCGGAGTTTTATTGGGAGCGGCAATATCCATGCCACCGTGCGTATCCTTGTATCCTATCTCGGTCAGGTTGCGCTTTTCATCGAAATAAGATGTGATGCGCCTGTGCTGTACCGGAAGCGGCCACAACCATTCTGATGTTGAATTTTCGCGCTCCATTTCATCCTGAAGGGCTTTCTCCGCTTCGAGCTGCCTGCGTCTTTCCTCTTCGAGTTCTTTCTGCCTCAGCTCTTCTTCGATCTTCCGCTGCCTTTCTTCTTCCTCGGCGATCATCCGAGCAACGAGCTCATCAAATTCTTTGTTGGCAGCCTTCTGCTCCGCTTTGATCTTATCCGCCGCAGCCTGATCGTCCTTTATCTTTGCTTCAAGCTCGGCAAGGAGCGCGGCATTTTTATCATCGAGCTCCTCGAGCTCAGCTTCCTTGGCATTTATTTTAGCTGCGGCTTCGTCGATCTTATTTTTGCTTTCTTCGAGTTCCGCTTTTTTTGCGTCAAGCTCTGCGCGCGCTTCGTCAACACGCTTCATCAGACGCTTATTGTATCCGATCATGCCGGAAACACGTTCAATGCGCGAGAGAAGATCGCCGAGGTCTTCGGCGCCGAGCAATATGGCAATATAGCTCGCAGATCCCTCCTCATAGGTCATGCGCAGCAACCCGAGAAAATTCTCATAGCTCTGCTCGTATTCACTCTGCAGACGCTCGGTCTCCGCACGGCAATCCTCAAGCTCCGTCTCAAGCATGGTGCGCTGCTTCATCAGCACATCAAGCTGTTCAACATACACATAGTGCATATTGTCGTAAAGCTCTTTGCATACAAGAGCGTCCGCCTTGTTTTTCTCGGCATCTTTGATCTTGGTCGACAGTGCGTTGCCTGCAGCCGTAAGCTCGTTGAGTCTTTTTAGTATCGCTTCGCTCTGTTCGTTTTTTACATCGTTGTATGTTACATCCTTGGCAGACACCGTAAACGGCATAACAGCGGAGACCATAACCAGCAAAGCAACAACACGCACAAAAATGAATTTTGCCTTTTTCCGACTTTCGACCGGATTTTTTGTTTTGAACATAATATCAAGAACCTTTCTTCATGAGCCGCGGAAAGCCACGGCGCCGGGCGGCGGAATTTTATTTATGCAAATTCCGTCTGAGCGACATAACGCTCGCTGCAATTCCTGTCAGAACACCGATGGCGATAAATCCTGCAATAAGGACCAATCTGAACTCCGAAAACGGAACAAACTCGATCATTTGCAGTTTTCCTGTGGCACTGCCGATTGCGTAGCGATATATTCCCTTGCTGATAAAATAGCTTATTATCGCCGAAAAAAGACCTATCACCACACCCTCTATAAGAAAAGGTGCAACAATAAACGCCTTTGTGCCGCCGATATATCTCATAATGTCGATTTCAGCGCGGCGGGAATGCACCGCAAGCTTTACTGTGTTGAATATTACAAATATGCTGACGAGCAGCAGGAGTACAAAAAACCAAAGAAAAACAAACGATATTCCGTTTTTCAGCCCCTCGGCATCGCTCGCAAGATCAAGACGGTTATTCACTTTTGTGACGCCGTCTATCGAATGGAGCTCAAACTCAAGATCGCTTGCCTTTTCGTTGTCGTTGTAAGTGACAACGAACGAATCCGATAAGGGATTATCACCGTTTTCCTCAAGCAGCTCAAAAAGTTCGGGGTAATCCGAATATGTTTTCTTCATATCCTCAAGAGCATATGCCTTGGATATAAAGTCAACGCTTTTTACATTGTCAAGCTCTTTTATCCGATTGTATATTCGGTTTACATCGTCTCCGCCGAGGTCAACGTCAACATAAACGACCATCTCGTTGAGCATACGCAAACGAAGAAGGTTGAAATTCAGATTTTTAAACAAAAGACCGAAGCATCCGAGCAATGTGAGACAGGAAGTCAGCACAAGCACCGAAGCGACCGTCATAATGCGGTTGCGCCACATGCTCTGCAATGCCAACCATATGAAATAAAACGGATTATATATTCCGCGTCCGTCGGCACGTTCACGCTTTATAGCTTTCGATGCGTCCTTATCCGGTGGCGCGGAATGTTTTTTTTCGTCACTCATTTTTTACCTTTCTTTCCCGTCAGAACAGGAAAAACACGGCACAATATGCCCCTCAGCCCTCGGCGGGCGGTGGCACACTGTCTGCCGCGCGATCGCCTATAACATGACCGTGCGAAATGTTTATAACTCTCTGCCCCAGCGTATCCACAAGATTCTGCTCGTGAGTAACGACCACAACGGTCTTACCGAGTTTACGGTTGATCCGCAGCAGCATATGCATTATGTCAAGGCTCATTTTGGGGTCAACATTGCCTGTGGGTTCATCGGCAACGATGATATCGGGATTGTTCGCGATCGCGCGCGCAAGAGCAATGCGTTGCTGTTCACCGCCTGAGAGCTCACCGGGACGGTGATCGGACTTGGCGTCCATATTCACGATGCGCAAAAGGGCTGGAACGCGCCGGCGTATCTCGCTTGCGGGCGTTCCGACAACGTGCATGGCAAACGCCACATTTTCGTATGCCGTTTTGTCCTGGAACAAACGGAAATCCTGAAAGACCATTCCTATCTTGCGCCTGTAATACGGTATGGCACGCTCGGGAAGCTTGGTGATGTCGATCCCGTCCACAAGTATCTGCCCCGACGTGACTTTTTCCTGTCTCAGCAGGACCCGTGTAACGGTGGTCTTTCCGGCTCCGGAATGACCGACAATAAACACAAATTCGCCATCGTTTATTGTAAACGAAATACCGTCAAGAGCCGTTACATCAGCGTACTCTTTGACCACATTTTTAAATTCAATCATAAGATCACCGCGTCAGTACGTCAGAATCAGTATTTTACGGGCTTGGAGTTGAGGTACTGCTTGACCATGAGCGCCACCTTAAAGGTAATGGCGTGCTCAAATTCACGCAGGTCAAGCCCCGTGACCTTACGTATCTTTTCAAGCCTGTACACAAGCGTATTACGGTGGACAAACAGCTTGCGCGATGTCTCAGACACATTCAGGTTATTTTCAAAGAAGCACTGGATCGTCATAAGAGTTTCACGGTCGAGAAGCTCAAGGCTTCCCTTTTTGAAAACCTCCTGCAGAAACATCTCGCAGAGCGTTATGGGAAGCTGGTAGATAAGTCTTCCGATACCGAGATTGTCGTAGCAGATGATATTCTTTTCCGACTCAAATACACGACCGACCTCAATTGCGACCTGCGCTTCCTTGTAAGCTCTCGCGAGATCCTTGATATTGTCGACTATGGTGGATATACCGATCGAAACCTTCGTAAAGAACTCGGTGCTGAGCGTATCCGCTATCTTTACCGCGATCTTTTCGATTTCACGCATTTCGGTATTGGGTTTAACTTCCTTCACAAGCACAATGTCGCGCTCACCAACACTGATTATATAATCGCGCGGCTTGTCCGGGAACATATTCTGGAGCATTTCAAAGGGCATCATATCGGTCTTGCCATAGAACTTGATGAGCAGAACGACGCGGTACTCCTCGGTGTTGAAATGAAGCTCCTTGGATTTGATATATATATCGCTCGGCAGGATATTGTCAAGTATGATATTTTTGATGAATGAGCCTTTGTCGTATTTTTCGTCATAAAGCTCTTTGATATTGGAAAGCGAAACAGACAGCATTTTGGTAAGCACCTCAGCCATCTTGTCCTCACCCTCGACAAAAACCGTGTACTCGGTTTTTACGCTGGTACCTATGGGACGGTATGTGTACCCCCCCTTGCATATCATATCCGATGAATAAAGCGGATCGTCACGCAGACCGGGCATAAATTCTCCGATTCTCACAAGCTCCGAACATGCAATGATATTATTTGACTCATCAATAACACCGATAGTACGGTCAACGGTGTCCTTCATTTGATGTATCACGCTTTGAAATAATCTGTTAGACATGGCTTGTTTCTTACCTCTCATCTGTACAATTTGACGATTTGTTTGTGAAATCTAACCTATATTTTATATCAAAAATTGTGATTTTTCAATAGGTAAATATCGATTTTTTCAAAAAAAACGGATTTTTTTTGTGAATGTTGCCCTAAATGGAGCAACTTTTCCCCTGCAATGGATTCTTTATGCTTCAAATGCGAAATAAATACACGCCAAAATGAACTCCGCAGCGCTTTCGGTACGCAATATTCTGGGACCCAGTCCTGTCATGATCGCCCCCGATTCAGATGCCGAGGTTGCCTCATCGGGCGAAAAACCGCCCTCGGGACCTATTATGACCGCCAGCCGCTCGCCTGCTGCGAGTCTGTTTTTCAGTTTGCCGAGCACCTCGGGTGCCGGGCGCGTTCCAATGCCCTCATAGCAAAAAAGCGCTGCCGCGTGAGACGATGCCATATCCAGCATTGCCGGAAAGTCAACACATCCGCCAACTGCCGGAATGCGTCCGCGCCCCGACTGCATAGCCGCCTCAAGTGCAATACGGGAGCGCCTTTCACGTTTTTTTTCATCATCTGCCGGCTTTACAACGCAATTCCGGCTGTAAAAAGGAATTATCCGCGCCGCGCCGCATTCAACGGATTTCTGTATCACAGTATCAAATTTATCGCCCTTTACAAGCGCCTGGAACACCGTTATATCAAGCGGCGGTTCGCCAACGCTTCGCTCTTTTTTTTTGATCAAAAGGGTCACGGTATCCGATGTAAATGATTCGGTCCGGCAAAAATAGTCGGTACCGCATCCGTCGCAGACTGTCAGAGCTTCGCCCGGACGCATCCTGAGTGAACGCGATACATGTGCTGCATCATTGCCTGTAAGAACTATTCTGCCATTTGAAATATCACTGTCAGAAACAAAGAAACGCGGCATACTATCCTCCGATACGGTGCTAAAACTTCCCGCATATATTATAACGTCACATATGCGCCTTGTCAATCACCGGGCGCGAAAACATACAATAGCTTTACAAATTGAATGAAATATGATATTATATTTATGTTATAATCACAGCATAAAGTCAATAATGATCAGGGAGGCAACGGTAAAATGAAAGGTAATAATACACAGCGCGATGAAAAACTCAAAGCAGAGGAACTTATACTTGACGATCCGCGGCTGAAAAAAGCGGATAATTTTTGGTTTTACAACAAGTGGAAGATCATTGTCGGCGCTTTCGTTGCCCTCGTACTCGGAATATGCATATGGCAGAGCTGCTCGAAGGAAAGCTATGACACGACCATAATGTACGCCGGACCGTATCAGGACTTCAATGCCAAAGAGACCTTCAGCGGCATTCAGAGCGCACTCGGAGCTACGATTCCTTCGGATTATGACGGAAACGGCGAAAAAAACTGCGATATTGCAGTGCTTATAATTTACTCCGATGAGCAGATAAAGGAGCTCCGCGCCGAAGCTGCCTCCGAAAGCCGAAAGATCATTGTAAATACCGAAATGAACACGCAGGAATTGCAGAAATTCGATCAGCTGATCCTCGCGGGAGAGTACTCGGTATGCCTTCTTGACCCGACGCTTTATCAGAGAGTGCATTCAGCCGGCGGCTTCCGCAAGCTCTCCGATGTTCTGGGTTACACTCCGGAATGCGCCAACGATGAGTATTCAGTGCGTTTTATGGATACCGAATTTGCGCGTTATTTCGGCGCGTTCAAGAATATGCCCGCAGATACACTTCTCTGTCTGCGCACGCAAAGTGTTTTCGGCGGCAAAAATGCTGACGCAAAATACGAAGTGTCCCAGGAATTCTTCAAAAAAATGATCGAATTCAAACCTGACAACTAAAAACGACAGATCGAAAGGACCATCCCGCAATACCATGAACAAAAGACTTCTCGCCAATATATGCCTTTTTCTCACAGCAATAATCTGGGGATTTTCGTTCGTCGCCCAGGTCCTCGGCAGCGACTCGCTCGACCCGTTTTCCTTCAATGCGATCAGATTCGGCGTTGGTGCAATCTCGCTTGTTCCCGTGCTTTTCATTCTCGAAAAACGTCCGCAGGGTAGCGCGCTTACACCCGAAGCCACATCCGATGACCTCAAGAAGCTCCGCATGACCGTTATTGCAGCCGCCGTATGCGGCACGGTTCTGTTCGGCGCATCATCACTTCAGCAGGCAGGTGCCCAGATCACCAAATCACCCGGCAGAGCCGGATTTATAACCGATCTGTATATAATCTTCACCCCGTTATTTTCGGCACTGCTGTTCAGAAAAAAGACCAAGCCTTCGGTTTTTGCAGGTGCGGTATTTGCGCTTGCGGGTATATATCTTCTCTGCATCAAGCCGGACGAGGGATTCAGCTTCGGTACCGGAGAGCTTCTCATATTCATCGGGTCGTTTTTCTGGGCGTTCCATATCCTTGCCATAGACCGCTTCGGAAGCAGCATTTATCCGCTGCGGTTTTCCTGTCTGCAATTTGCGGTAGTTTCAGCCGAAAGTGCAATATGCGCGCTCATATTTGAAAAAACAACAGCTGCAATGGTGTGGGAAGCAAGATGGGCAATATTCTTTTGCGGGGTTCTTTCCGTCGGTGTGGCATATACGCTCCAAACATACGGTCAGCGTCTTTCCGACCCGAGCTATGCCGCGATCATATTCTCGCTTGAGGCTGTTTTCGGAGCAATTGGAGGCGTGATGTTCGGGCAGGATACATTCACGCCCGCCGGCATCGCCGGTTGCACACTGGTATTGGGAGGGATAGTGCTCTCACAGCTCGATCTCGGCAAGAAAAGAGCCGTCAAAACAACAAAAGACGAGAAATAAATATCTTTTTTGCTCAAAAACAACCTACGGTTTATTGACATACTCTTTTTTTAGTGATATAATCAAACCATCGGCCGACACGGGCGTCGGTTGAAATTTGGCAAAAGGAGGCGATCGTTTTTGAAATACCGTATAAAAACATACAACGGATGCGCGTCACACGGCGGCTTCCGGGGAAACTCTCGCCCCGAGGCTGCCCGATGAGATTGCTCGGAAAGTAATATTATCCGAGGTGCGCATCCACCGCCCGGAGACTTAAGCTCCGTGGTTTTGAGGCAACACGGTCTCCCCCTCGCCCGAGAGGGGAGACCGATGCTTGCCGGAAAAGGAGGCGCAAATGCAATTCACTACAGAATTCGGCGACAGACTGGCTGTTTTCCGCCGTCGCACTGGTATGACGCAGGACGCACTTGCCGCAAGGCTCGGCGTTTCGGCTCAGGCGGTATCAAAATGGGAACGTGCTGTATGCTGTCCCGACATCTCACTTCTGCCCGCTTTGGCGGACACCTTCGGCGTCAGTATTGACCTCCTGTTCGGCAGGTCAGCCTGAAGCCATCAATGGGGAGCAACGCATAACATAATGCGTTGCTCCCCATTGACTTTTTACTTTACCGAACGACCTGCCGAAGATCGAAAAAAAGCTACGTGCTGTCGCGCCGGAGCGCGACAGCACGTTTTCGGTCAGGCTACTTTGATACCGGCAGCCTGCATGATCAATATTTACCCGTGGGGGTTATTACCTCGCCCGTTATCACACGTGCAGCATCGGCAATTATCTTGTCGACAAATGAGCGTGTAACATAGAACTCGGCACTGCCGTTTGCCTGAAGCAGCGAACGACGTTCGGTATAAGGATAGAATACATATTCAAACTTCGGCTTCTTGTCAAAGGAAGTTATGATCGTAAGCTTAGCCTGCGCCTTGGAGGGATCGGCAATATAGCCCGCGATCTGCTCATCGGTAAGCCCGCTTTCACCGTCATGGGCGTCACCGGCGATCGATGCATACAGAAGCGACTGATAGAACTTACGGAAATTCGCCATACCGCAGCGCAGATACGTCTTCCCCACTCCATCGGGAGTCGTGACCGTAATCGTATTGGCTGAGACCTCGACCTTATTTCCGGTTTTTGCATCCGTAACACTGCCGACGAGTACAACAACTTCTTCACCGCGGCTGTTGGTATCATACATTGCGCCGCGAATGCTGCTTGCTGCATTGCCGTTGGCATCGACAGCTTTGACCTTTTTATCGTCGATCGTCCACGTAAAGCCCTTTGAGTCGGTCACGGTTATACTTGATATCGCTTCCATGACAGTTCCGTCCGGAGCCACGGCGCGAATCTTCATTTTGTCGGAGGTTATCGTTCCGTCCTTCTGAGCTTTGGTCGACGGGTTCGGGTTCGTAACGGAATCGCTTTCCGAATTGTCAAGGTAAAAATGATAGGTCCCCGCAGCGGTCTCAAGCATTATTTCCTTCGCCCACGAAAGGTTCATCGAAAAGTACGAATCGTTAACCCAGTCTACCAGCCTGTAATCCAGAAACAGCATCTGTGTACGGCTGATCTCAACCACCATATCATAAAGCGCAGAGGTCACATAATAAGTTCCGCGATCTGTCATCTTGCTGACAAATATCGTGTGCTCTATCGCTTCAACATTACTGCTGCTGTCAGATGCCGGCGTATACTCAAAATAAATCACATATTCCGGATCATAAAGTCCGAGACGCTTCATGTCGTCCTCGGTCGGTCCCAGCTTTGTGACATTAAGGAATGTCATTTCATAGAACGACTGCAGCGCAGCCCCCGCAGCATCGGCGTCTATGTCATACTGATCGGGGTAATTCATAATGTATGCCATATTGGCATAGAACGTGCCTGTCCGCGAATCAAGATCCCAGTATGAGAAGCTGATTATAGGCCTTACATCCGCTTTTTCGGGTTCCTTGATGTCAACAAGGTCCTTGCCGTAAAAGATAGAAAAGTTTTTCACATTGAAATAGCTGTTCAGCGTCATGGGATAGCAGATCGTAGGCGTAACGAACGTCTCAATCGGCAGATCGAACACGCTGTCAACGTTTTCGGTAAGAGTCGACTGACCGTATACGCTGATAAGCGACGCATCAACGCTGTAATTCATAATATAAACCGCGTCGCGTCCGCTGTAACGGACGTAGTAACCCGCTCCCGACGGTATCATATCGCCTATATACACCGTGTGCATATTGTTTGATGTATCGACGATACGATACCATGCCGGAGTATAGTCATACTCATTTCCGTCGGCGTCCTTGCGCTTTTCGGCGTCAAGACCGTATTCCGTATATTTTCCGTCGGCATCCTTGATGGGATCCTTGATTTTTTCCATCGTGAGCGGATAACCGCAAGAAACAGCCAGCTGAGACAGGAGTGCCTTGTCATAAGGAGTACCATCAAAGCCTTTTATCTGGAAATTATCCTCCGCATCGCGGTAAAAGGTGTAATCATTGGTATCGGTATGCACCTGGATCGACTGCATACTGCTCTGCTGGGTGTGTCTGAACATCAGTATCCTCTTTGAAGTACCGACATCCTCGCCGTCCTCGGTATCGACGACCGCAACTATCTCACAGGCACCCGTTTTCTGATCTACCTCAACAAGCGTGCCGAGCGTGGTGCTGAAATATCCGTCCTTGGTCGTTTCTAGCGTATATCCGTCCTTATCGCAAAGAACGTATGCGCCGCCCTTTTCCTTGACATAATATTTCAGACCGTCGCTGTCCTTGAAAACTATTCTGTTTAAATAGTATGTTGCCACGCCGAGTCCGACGCCGAGAACTACAATACAGACAAGCAGTATCGCTGTAAGGCGTTTCTGCATTTTCAGCATTGAGCGGCGACGGCGACCGGTCGGTTTTGCTTCTTTTTCTACATTTCGGTTCATGCGTATTTTCTCCTGACGAGAACGAAGATACCTATGCCGAACACAACTACCGGCGGCAGCACTGTCAGCAGTACGGTATAACGGTTAGCCTCGGCGGTAGTGAGGCTTTCGATATTGGTCGAAACAAACATTTTGCTTTCAAGTCCGACCGGAATAAACTCCTTACCCATTGCGCGCATGGCGCTGAGCATAACGTCGGAGTTGCCGTATACATTGGACTGCAACAGAGCACTTCCAAGGAATCCGGTCGATCCGCAGGCAAGCACGTACGAGTAATCGGCATCCGAGTTGTTGACCATACGGATCTCGCGCGTGACTGTCATGAGCTTATAAGGATCGGCATCGGTAGCCGAACTGACTTCACGTCCGCCCGCCATTGCTTTAGCGCCGGGATATGACACAAAAACATCATATATATCGCGCGAAACGCCGTCACGGTAAAAGCTGCCGTATGTGTACTTTTTGGTCTTGTCATCCTCATCGACATATTCCGAAAGCAGGTATCCGTCGGCATATTGGATGGGCATTGCATTTTTGAATATGACCTTAGGAGGGTACTGGGTGCGCAGATCCTTGTGAATGGATGCGCCCAGTCCCTCGGAGGTATACGCTCCGACTATTGTCAGACCGTCGGTGGTAAGCGAATGCGCGCTATCGGTGACAACGCAGGATTCCGCTTTTCCGAGCGCGTTTTCGGAACGCACGAACGAAATGCCCCATTCGCCGAGATATTCCTCAAGATGCGGCAATCTCGGCGTTGCGGGATCAAGGAACACCGCAAGCGCGTTGGTGCCGTCAAGGAAACGGTCTATTTTTTCGATTTCCGACTTGTCGGATATTCCGTCCTCTTTTACAAGGAAATCATCGCTCGGATCGTATACAAAGAGCATACGGCAGTCATCGGGAATATCCTCATTGGCGAGGTCGATAAGCTGAAGCTTGTAGCCTGCATCCTCAAGCATTGAGAGAAGTGCCCCGCTCTTGTTAAGCTCTTCGGCTGTCACGAACGGCTCACCGTGATTGTATGTCAGGCAGGCGATCGGAGCCTCCGCCTGAACAACAGCAAGTATACCGGAGACAAGCTTCTTCTCGCCGTTGTAAGCCACAGGGGTACTGGTATCCGTCTCTTCGAACATATAGAATGCTCTTTGAGAATAAAGTCTGAACTCGCTGCCGCTGGCAACGATAACGGAATGAGAATAGATAGAGGTCTTGGAGGTCGTCTTGTACTGATTGACGGCTGTGGGGTTGCGGAAAATATCAATGTTTTCAACCGTAACGTAATCGACCTCTCGCGCTATCTCAAGTGCCGACTCGTAAACCAGACGCTGGGTAAAGTTTGCCCTGAGGTTATCCGGCTCATCGCAGAAGATTATTTTGACTTCCTTACCGTTGGTATCAAGATTGCGCAGAGTTTCTTTTGCCGCCTCGGAAAGAGTATAAAGGCTTTCGGTGGTCATATCGGTATACCATCCGAATTTTCCCGCCAAAAGCGAGAAAAGCGCGTTGAAAAGCACGATAACCGCAATTATCGCACAGGTCAGTGCCACCGCTACGCTGCCGTAACGGAAACGGCGGGAACGCATTGCTTTATTTGAATCGTTCATATTCACGGCACCTCCCATCAAGCCCAACGGCGGCGTTCATATACGCGCACGGTCAGGTAAAGAAAAACAAAAGTAAGCGAAACGTAATAGAGGAGCGCAGACCAGTCAAGGATACCGTACCCGAAATTCGAAAATCTCGACAGAACACTGAACCAGTCAAGCACGTATCTTACCGCATAATTGTTGACAAGACGCGTACCTTCCTCGCTGCTGCCCGCCTGGCTGAGTATGTTTAGAACGACCATGGCAAGCAATACGCCTATCGTAACGACCGCAGCCGAAAGCTGATTTTCGGTAAGAGAGGAAACAAAGAGACCTATCGCGATAAATGCGGCTCCGATAAGTGCCACACCGATGAGCGAGCCCCATATCTGTGCGGTGTTGGGACCAATATGATCGCCCTTGAGCCAATCGCCTTCGGCTTTTTTAGCGGCGATCTCGGATGCCGCCGTTGCATACAGCGGAATGAAGTTGATGCAGGAGACCGCAAGCGAGCCGACAAAAAGGGTCAGCGCAGCAGTAAATTTTCCCATAACCATGCCGAAAATAGTCACCGGAGAGGTAAGCAGCATCTGCTCTGTGCGCATCTTGCGCTCCTCCGAAAACATTCTCATTGTTAGCAGCGGTATGAGGATTATCATTGCGAAAATGATGTACTGAAAATAAGATGATGTACTGTATGAATTGGCCTGGAGCGTCGTATAACAGCAAAGCAGCGCAGCCAACGCAAGGAATATCCCGACATAGGCATATCCGACAGCGTTTATGAAATACGAGCGCATCTCCTTTTTATAAATTGCAAGCATAAGACTTTACCGACCGCATGACGGTCGTCCTTTCAGATTTTCTTTATCTCTTGTATCTTGTTTCGGCTGAATTGAGTTTACCGCTTTTCTCCGTCGTCCTTATCGGCAAATGTGTCGGACTTTATTGTGTAGTCCTCGTAATATTTACCGTTATTTTCATCCGTAGAGTCGGTCGAATCTTCGACAAGCTTGTTCTGCTCGGCTGTTTTTTCAACGATCTCACCTGCAAGATCGCGCTCAGCGACCGCGCGGCGGGTGCGTTGTTCCTTTTCGCCCGGTTTACGGGTGCCGGTCTTATCAACGACCGCTATGAATATGTCTTCAATGCTCAGCCCGAGTGCTTCAAGACCTATGATGGGCCACTTCTTTTCCGCCATCGTCCAGAACAGCTTTTTGCGTATGTCAATGCCGACTTCGCTCTCGACCATATATGTATAAGCATCGCCGTCACGCGCCGCGAGGACTTCGGCATATGTTACCCCGGGCAGATTGCGAAGTGTCGCAAGCACATCACGCTGCGGTCCCGCGATCTTGACATTGAAGCGGCGCGTGTTTTCAACAGCTCGTGAAATGTTTTCGGTAAGCTCGTCCGCAACCATCTTGCCCTTATTGATGATTATAATGCGGTCGCACACCGCCTGCACTTCCTGAAGGATATGCGTGGAAAGAATGACCGTATGCTCTTTGCCGAGCGTACGGATAAGATTGCGGATCTCAATGATCTGCTTGGGGTCAAGTCCTATCGTAGGCTCGTCAAAAATTATGACCGGAGGATTTCCGATGAGCGCCTGTGCAATCCCGACACGCTGACGGTAGCCCTTGGAAAGGTTCTTTATCAGCCTCTTGCGCACCTCGCCTATCTTTACAACGGCGCACACCTCCTCGATATGCTTTTCTTTATTGAGAGTGCACCCCTTGAGATCATAGGCAAACGAGAGATATTCGTCCACTGTCATATCGGGATAAAGCGGAGGCTGCTCAGGCAGATATCCGATAAGCCTCTTGGCATTGAGCGGGTCATCGAGAATATCGACTCCGCCGATGGATACGCTTCCCGATGTAGAGGAAAGATATCCCGTGAGAATATTCATTGTGGTGCTTTTGCCGGCTCCGTTGGGGCCGAGAAAGCCGACGACTTCACCGCGTTCAACCTCAAAGCTGATATCATCAACGGCACAGAACGAACCGTAGTTTTTGACCAGGTGAGATATTTTAATCATAAAAAGCGGGTTCCTTTCATTTCAGATTGTGACACACTGTAAGTATAACACGGAAATTTAAATATTTTATGAACGGCAGGCTGTCATACATATAAAAGGTGACGGTACAGGCTGATTTTTTTGTGATTTTATGCTGAACTGCGGCACACACATCCGCATCACATAAAAAAAGCGCGAAAGAATCATATTGCCGCTTGCAAAACAAATACTTATATTGTATAATAGTATACAACATAATTCCGAGGAGTGATCCGTATGGCAGATAACACTATGCTACAATATAAATGCCCCAACTGCGGCGGAACGATCGAATTCGACAGTAACCTGCAGAAGATGAAATGTCCCTATTGCGACACCGAATTCGATATTGAAACGCTGCGCGGGTTTGATGAAGGTCTGAGATCAACGGCAGACAATACCCCCGAGTGGGAAAGCTACGGTGAGGAAAGCGGCAACGGCAGATGGCGCGAAGGTGAGACAGACGGAATGGTCTCATACATATGCAGATCCTGCGGCGGCGAGGTAATAGGCGACGCCAACACCGGCGCAACGATATGCCCGTTCTGCGGCAACAATGTAATAGTCTCCCAGAAATTCAGCGGAGCGCTTCGCCCCGATTATATAATCCCCTTCAAAATCGACAAGGAGGGTGCCAAGGCAGCTCTCACCGAATTCATGAAGGGAAAGAAACTGTTGCCGGATCTCTTCACCGAAAAGAACAGAATAGACAGCATACAGGGAATATATGTTCCATTCTGGCTCTTTGATGCCGATGCGGATGCGTCTCTCAGCTTCAAGGCAACGCGTGTCACATGCTGGTCTGACAGAAATTACGATTACACAAAGACCGATTACTACCAGGTGCTACGCGCCGGCAAGATCGGATTTGACCGCGTTCCCGTTGACGGTTCCAAAAAAATGGACGACACATACATGGAATCGCTGGAACCGTACAATTACAGCGACCTTGTGGAATTCGGCACACCTTACCTTGCCGGATATCTTGCTGACAAATACGATGTAGATGCCGATGCGAGCACTCCGCGGGCAAATGAGCGAATAAAAAACAGTACGGTATCGGAATTTTCAAAAACCGCAAGCGGCTATTCCACCTGCATTCCTACCGGAACCAAGATAGATCTTTCAAACCGCAATATACGGTACGCCCTTCTCCCCGTCTGGGTGCTCAACACAAAATACAATGACAAAATGTACACGTTTGCAATGAACGGTCAGACCGGAAAATTCATAGGCAAACTGCCGATCGACCGTTCAAAGTACTGGAAGTACTGGGGCATTGTTTTCGGAGCCGCAGCACTTATCGGCACATTGCTTTTATTTCTGCTGTAAAGGAGGCGGACACCGCAATGAAGACAATAAACAAAAACATCATCCGCCTGCTCGCGCTCGCCTGCGTTCTTATCATGATCGCGGCTGTTGTACTCCCCGCCGGAGCATTGGACGTTACTGAAAGCGAAAGCACCGTAGGAAGGCGTATCATAGATGAGGCAGATATCCTCAGTGACAAATGCGAAAAGGACCTCGATGACTTATTTGCGATAACAAACGAAGCATACGGCTATAATATTTGCTTTGCAGCGGTCAATTCCCTCGGCAGCAAAACCGCCCGGGAATACGCCGACGACATGTATGACAGTATATTTCCGATAAATTCAAACGGAATTATTCTGATAGTCAGTCTCGAATACCGCGATTACTGGCTCTCCACCAGCGGCGATGCGATATCGACCTTTGATGCCGACAGCAGACTCAGCAATCTCGACAGTGCGGTCCTCAGTTGCCTGCGTGACAATGACTTTGAAGATGCGGCAAAAACCTTCGCACTGCTCGTCAACAGCTGCCTTGAAGCCGTCAGACGCTATAATGAGGACAAAGACGACAATCCCGCCGCATGGCAGAACAGCTATTGCGAACTGATAAGCGATTATTGGGTAAAGCGCGTAAGACCGTCGGAATATGATTCGCTTTCATTCAAAGGCATAATGAGAGCCATATCCGAAGCCGGCGACGGCTCCGTCGGCATATACGACTACGGAGCCACCTATCTTAAAACATGGGGCAAAAAGTTTTTTATAGTACTCGTAATAGCTGCCGTGATAGCCTTCATATGGCTCGGCGTGATGAAGGCGAAAATGAATAACGTAAAGCGCAACAACCTTGCAGCAGACTACGTACGCCCCGACAGCTTTAAACTTACGCAAAGCACGGATCTGTTCCTTTACAGTACCGTAAGTAAGACCACGCGTCATGAAGCCGACACATCCACAGGTCGCAGCAGCGGCGGTGGCGGTGGCGGTGGCGGTGGCGGTGGCGGCGGTGGATCGCACGGCGGAAGCGGCGGAAAATTCTGATAATTCCCAGTTGATAGATACAATCACCGCAAACACTCGGGGGCTGCCGCGCCATAGCGCGGCAGCCCCCCGAAATATTTACCCGACCGGATCAAAAATTACGCCATGCGTACCTTTTTTCCCAGCATCTCCGAAATTTTTTCATCGACCTCATCACGGCTGATACCGAGGACCTCGGACAGCTCGCCAAGCAGGCAGCTGTACGCAGAGTGCTCAAAATCAATATCCATATCCGGAAGCCGGCGGCGCGTGCGGCTGAATTCCTCACGTCTGCGTCTGACCGCCTTCACAATACGCACATAATTCACCGGATCTGCGGTTTTGAGCGCCTCCCGATAAACATCCCGCCGTGAACGCTCGTTTTCCACGGTAATGGCGGATATATCCGCTATACCGTCTAAAAACGACCTTGCTTTTTCAAAAGAAAGAAGACGCCGCATAACTACATTTTCATTTTCCACCGGAGTATAGATCACAAGATTTGACTGATCGTGCACCGGCTTGAGTACATAATATTCACGTTCGTCATGGGTGTCAAACGGCGAATGTGTAAAACCTTCGACACGGCACACCCCGTTCGTTCCGTACATGATCAATTCCCCGATATCAAACATTTTGCGCTCCTTTCGATCACCTGCTTTGACGGTGCAAAGCATTACTTCATATATATTATACACTAAAAAAAAGGTTTTGTCAAATATTTATTGTGCGTTTTTATTTTATTTTTTTACAAATCAAACCGGATCGTTGCACTAAGGTGCGCCGATCCGGTTTGATTTTATTTTGTTTTTCCGCCGCTCTTTTTCTTGACAAGATCAATGATCGTCATAACACCCGGACGGTACTCTTCTCTCAGAATATGAATGGTCAGCTCTTCTGCCGATGCAAGACACCCTACGGAGCACGCGGCGAAGCAATAGAACGTTCCAACCTGGGTGTTGATAAAATACGGTGTCATAAACACCATAAGACCCGTCAGTTTGTTGAGATATGTGTGCAACGCCGCAAAGCGGTGATACTTCAGCGCTGCAGTCATATACGATGCCAGTCTGAGCAGAAGGACCACACCGACAAATATCCATATAGCGCGCGGCAGGCATTCCCACAGCACCGGAAAGATCCGTATCATCATTACGGAGTAAAACAAAAGATCAGCCGCGCTGTCAAGCTTTGCGCCAAATTCGGTCGTACTGTGGCTTGCCCGCGCTATAACGCCATCGAGCACATCGCTGACCCCGCAAAAAGTATAAATTATGAAAAACTCAGCAGAAAACGGCTCTATGAATAAAAGGCAGGCTGCCCCCGCAATGCGCAACGCGGTAAACAGGTTTGGCAAGGTCAAAAGTCGCTTCATCAATTATCTCCGATCATTAAAAAGCAGCACGGTCACCGCAGCTCACGTTCGGTGCCGTCCGAAAGGTCAAGCACAACCCGCACGCCGCACTTTTCCGCCGCAATGTCACACATGACATCAAGCATCGTATTTGTATCGTTCCGAAGCATTGAGCCGAGATGCTCGATCCCCTTTATATGTATTTCAAGCGGCTCACACGCAACATCACCAAGGCAATCATGGAATGCATCCCAGTTTGCGCCGTAATGCTCCGGAAATGAAAATGCATTCTTAAGGAGCGAATGCATTTCCGAAACGCAGCAAACATCCGAAAGATCAAGAATGATTTTTTTTGTTTTTTTCATATTGCACATATCGGTATCCATTACCTTTCAGGCGGATCCTTCGACAAAATAATGTGCCGCGCAAAGACGCGACACTCAAAACCGCTGCGGCAGCCACAGCTGCCGCTTGAAAAACTGTTGATGGGCTGCCTCAAGTCCGATATTTCCAGATACACAGCGCAAGCCACACCAGCACTGTTCTGAGAAAATCAATCTGAAGCAGCCCATTCCCAATTTGGTGCCGGTGGCGGGGGTCGAACCCGCACGTCCGTGAAGACACGGGATTTTGAGTCCCGGGTGTCTGCCAATTCCACCACACCGGCTTATCTGATTTTGCGGCGACACGATTTACTGTTACATTATACCACGTTCACAGTAAAAAATCAAGACCGATAAATGATTTTATCGGTTGTGTTTCTTATTTTTTTATTAAGATATTACGAAAGTACGCTACAGCGCGATGGCGATTCACGTTTTGACAAAGACAGCATAACCTGAAAAATGAAAACACTACGGAGGTCATTCATGAACGATAAATCAAACGAAAAGCCGCAGATGCTGCAAACTGAAGAAAACGGACGCGCGGAGCCTAAAGCCGAGTCTGAGGACATGAGCGGTGAGGGCAGACTGACAGTACGCGTGTATACCGCCGCGGGGGCAATACCGCTCGAGGACGCCATAGTCATTATCCGCGATTCACCGAGCGCGGGCGGTGGGATCATTGTCTCGTTGCGCACAGACCGCAGCGGAATGACGCCCCAGATATCACTTCCCGCACCGCCCAAGGCAACGGCACAACAGCCCGGTAATGTAAAACCGTATTCAACGTACGGGATAGATGTCATCCTACCGGGCTATTATACTCCGGTATTTGAAAATGTGCCGATATACGATGGAATATCATCGGTGCAGAACGTTGGAATGATCCCGCTGCCCGAAAATGGATATCCCTATTCGCGGCGACCTGACGACATGATATTTTATCCCGAGTCAAACAGCCCGGGACTGTGAGGGGAGGTAAACCATGCCAACCGTAACACCCGTAATACCCGAAACCATAACAGTCCACCTCGGCGCGCCGGGAGAACCGGCGCGAAATGTAACGCTTCCCTTCTGGAGCTATATTGCAAATGTTGCGTCAAGCGAAATATATCCGTCATGGCCGGAAAACGCACTCCGGGCAAATATATATGCTCAGATAAGCTTTGCGCTCAACCGTGTATTCACCGAATATTACCGCTCACGCGGATATGACTTCGACATTACAAATTCAACAGCATATGATCAGTACTTTGTTGAAGGACGCGACATTTTCAGTAATGTAAACGAAATCGTCGGTGAGATATTCAACAGTTATGTGGTACGCCAGGGCAGCGTTGAACCGCTTTTCACGCAGTATTGTAACGGGACCACAGTCACCTGCCCCGGACTTTCTCAATGGGGCACGGTAGAGCTTGCAAACCGCGGACTTACGCCGTACGAGATCCTTCAGTACTATTACGGAGATGACATAGACATTGTAACAGATGTACCGATAGAAAACGTCCGCGCATCCGCCCCAACGGTCCCGCTGCGGCTCGGAAGCGGCGGAAACGATGTGCGCAATGTTCAGATAAGGCTGAACCGCATTTCGGAGAACTATCCCGCAATACCGAAGATCGTGCTGACAGACGGTTTGTTTTCCACCGACACAGAGGAAGCGGTGAAGGAATTTCAGCGCATTGCCGGGCTTACAGCGGACGGAATTGTCGGAAACGCCACCTGGTATGCGATACTTTTCTACTACAATGCCGTAAAACGTCTGAACGAGCTGAATTCCGAGGGACTGTCACTGGCAGAGATATCTCAGGAATTCCCCTTCGTTCTTGAGCGCGGCTCAAGGGGGCAATCTGTAAGAAACCTGCAATATTATATCACCTATCTCTCGCAATATTATCCGACCATACCTTCCGTGGCGGTGGACGGAATATTCGGTCCGGAAACCGAAGCGGCGGTGATCGATGTTCAGACCACGTTCGGTCTGACGCCGGACGGGATCGTAGGCCCGTACACATGGCAACGCATATACAATGCGTATCTCGGCATAGCGCGCACCATTCCGATCGAATTTGTTGCCGGACGCGGCGTGCCGTTCCAGGGCGTTCCGCTGCGGCTCGGCTCCGAGGGCGAAGAGGTCATTCTGCTTCAGCGGTATCTTAACCGCATAGCGGAGTCTCTCACCGAGTTGCCAGAAGTGCCGCCTACGGGCTATTTCGGCACGATAACAGACAGCGTGGTCCGCTCTTTCCAGGACTTTTACGGTCTTCCGGTCACAGGGGTCGTCAATCTTGAAACATGGGATGCGATCGTAAGTGTATTTGAAGATGTGAGCGCAGGAGACAGCCTGCGCGATGGACAGTATCCCGGTTACACAATAACATGAAGGAGAGCGCACCTAATGGCAGACAGAGCAACCGAAACAGAAGCAAGACGCAATATTCAGAGATATCTGCGCCAGCTTTCGTATTTTGAACCGTCCATACCACCTCCGCCCGTCGACGGCGTGGCGGGCGAGGACACAAAAAAGGCAGTGCGGGCATTCCAACGCATTTCGGGTCTTCCAGAAACCGGCGAGGTCGATGACGTAACATTTGCAAGACTGTTTGACGCTTACATCGTCTCGCTTGAGGAACGCGCGCTTCCGCTCTGCATCTCCCCATTCCCATCCGAACCGGAGGGTTATGTCATAGAACCGGGAAATAATTCGCCGATAGTGAGACTGATACAGCTGATGCTTATTGAAATATCGTCCATATACGACTTTGCGGCTATTCCCGAAACGGGAATATACGATAACGCAACAGTTGAAGCGGTAAGCGATCTGCAGTATCGCAATCTTCTACCGGTCACGGGAACGATGGATAAAGCAACATGGAATGCTCTGGCAAGGGCATACGGGCTTTATCTTTTGTATGCTGAGCCGTAAAACGGCATAAACGCGCATAGCTCAGTCAAAAATACTGACATAAGCTTATTATTTCCAGATAAGGAGCGAAGTCAATGAAGAGTAAATTCACGCAAAAAGCGCAGAATACACTTGGCAGAGCACTTGAATGCGCAAGGGAGCTCGGGCACTCATATATAGGCACCGAACACCTTCTTCTCGGCTTGCTCGGCGAGGATGACTCGGCAGCCAGCCGTCTGCTTTATGCGCGCGGGGCAGACTACGACCGCGTTTATGCAGCAGTCGAAGAAAGTACAGAGCACGGAGCTCCGGGAGTGGTCCTTCCGTCCGACATGACCCCGCGCACACGCCGCGTAATAGAGGCATCGGCGCAGCTTGCGTCAAAGTATATGCAGAGCTTTATAGGGACCGAGCATATCCTTCTTGCTTTATGTGATGACCGCGACAGTGCGGCTGTACGAATACTGGAAGGCATAGGGCTCTCCCCTGCCGAAATTCGCGGAGACATCACATCTTATCTTGAAAGCGTAACCGGGCGCTTGGGAAAAGCGCACGGCGAAGGAAAGACCGATGCAGCCTGCTCGATAGACGGCGCGCCGACGCTTTCAAAATACGGCCGCGATCTTACCGCCGCCGCTGCTGCGGGAAAGCTCGATCCCGCCGTATGCCGCGAGGAAGAAACAGAGCGTATAATACAGATACTCTGCCGCCGGCAGAAAAACAATCCGTGTCTTATAGGCGAACCCGGCGTCGGGAAGACCGCAGTTGTGGAGGGACTTTCCATCCTCATCGCCAACGGTAACGTTCCCGATACACTCGCGGGACGGACCGTAGTGACGCTGGATCTCCCGTCAATGATCGCCGGAGCCAAATACCGCGGAGAATTTGAAGACCGGATGAAAAACGTTATGGATGAGCTGTCGCGGGTAAGATCGGTCATTCTTTTCATTGATGAAATCCATACACTAATCGGGGCAGGCGCCGCCGAGGGCGCCGTGGATGCAGCCAACATCCTGAAGCCTTCGCTGGCGCGCGGCGAGCTCCAAGTGATCGGAGCGACTACAATCGTGGAATACCGGAAGCATATCGAAAAGGATCCTGCGCTTGAACGCCGCTTTCAGCCTGTAATGATAAATGAGCCATCCCCGGACAATGCTAAACGTATTCTTGCGGGACTGCGTGAAAGCTATGAGGAGCACCACGGACTCAAAATAACAGATGCCGCCATTGATGCCGCAGTAGACCTCTCCGCACGGTATATAAACGACCGTTTTCTGCCTGACAAGGCAATAGATCTGATAGACGAAGCGGCAGCCGAAAAGCGGATAAAGCTTTCCGCGCGTCCCGGGACCGCCGAAAGCTACGAAAAACGTTTGCGCGAACTCAAACGCGAGAAGGAAGCCGCGATCGGAGATCAGGATTTTGAGCGCGCTGCCTTGCTGCGTGACAGCGAAAACGAAATGCGCGAACTGTGCGCCAGGGCACTGATGAAAAAAGACACTGACATCGGCGCTGTTGATGCCGAAGACATAGCCGATGTTGTTACGCGTTGGACCGGCATACCGGTAAGCGCAATAACCAAAGACGAGTCGCGCAGACTTTCAGAGCTGGAAGAGCATCTTGAGTTGCGTGTTGTCGGACAGCATGAGGCTGTTCACGCCGTATCCGCCGCGATCCGCCGCGGCAGACTCGGGATCTCGGATCCCCGCCGCCCGATAGGCTCCTTTATTTTCGCAGGACCGAGCGGAGTAGGCAAGACCGAGCTCTGCCGCGCACTTTCCAAGGAGCTTTTCGGTTCGCAGAATTTTCTTGTGCGTTTCGATATGTCGGAATACATGGAAAAGCACAGTGTTTCCCGCCTTATCGGTTCGCCTCCCGGCTATGTCGGATACGATGAAGGCGGGCAGCTTACCGAAAAAGTGCGGCGTATGCCATACTGCGTTCTGCTTTTTGACGAAATAGAAAAAGCACACAGTGATATATTCAATATTCTCCTGCAAATACTTGAGGACGGAAGGCTGACCGACTCCCATGGAAGAACAGTCGACTTTCGCAACACGGTTATTATAATGACATCAAACCTCGGCGCGGTTGATCACGGAAAAAACGCCATCGGCTTTGACTCGTCTGACAACGACCCACACGCGTCATCTGCGGTAAAAAAGCGTATAAAAAATGCCATTGAAGGTGCGTTCAGACCCGAACTTATAAACAGAATAGATGAGATAATTGTTTTTAACCGTCTCGGCAGCTCCGAAGTCATAAATATATGCCGGAAAATGCTTGACGAACTTGCATCACGCTGTGCCGGAGGTGCTGTCGGATTCAGACTTTCATTTGACGACAGGGTGCTTGATTATATATCCCGCAAAGGCTATGACCCCGAATTCGGCGCACGGCCGCTTCGTCGTGCCATCCAGCGCGAGGTTGAAGAACCGCTCGCGGCATTGCTGCTTGAAAACGGAGACATGATTCGCGGAGGAGAAATAATGATCGGGGTCGAAACATCCGACAACGGAGAGATATTAAAATTCAGCATTGTCTGAATATTTTTTGCAATTTTGTATTGACGCAAATTCTTTTTTGTGATATAATATCGCCGTTAAGTTGTTTTTACAGCCACAGGAGGAACGTAAAATGAAATGCAGCAAAGATTATATTGCAAAAGTTATATCCGCCGTTGAAAAGCGCAATCCGGGCGAGCCCGAATTCATACAGGCAGTGAAGGAGGTTCTGGAGTCTATCGAACCAATGCTTGCCGCCCGACCGGACATTGTAGAAGCGGGTATTATCGAAAGACTTGTCGAACCCGAAAGATTCATAACATTCCGCGTCGCGTGGGTCGACGACAACGGCGAGGTACAGGTGAACCGCGGATACCGCGTACAGTTCAACTCAGCCATCGGTCCGTACAAAGGCGGTCTGCGTCTGCATCCGAGCGTAAATGCATCCATAATCAAATTCCTCGGCTTCGAGCAGACCTTTAAAAATTCGCTCACCGGTCTCCCCATGGGAGGTGCAAAGGGCGGCTCCGATTTTGACCCCAAAGGCAAAAGCGACGGCGAGATCATGCGTTTCTGCCAGTCGTTCATGACCGAGCTTTACCGTCACATCGGTCCCGATACCGATGTTCCCGCAGGCGATATTGGTGTCGGCGTTCGTGAGATCGGTTATCTGTTCGGTCAGTACAAAAAAATACGCAACGAATTCACCGGTGTGCTCACCGGCAAATCCCTCATGGCAGGCGGCTCTCTCGCACGCACAGAAGCGACCGGCTACGGGCTTTGCTACTTCACAGAAGAAATGCTGCACGATGCCGGGACATCGTTCGCCGGCAAACGCGTTGTGATCTCCGGCTCCGGCAATGTTGCCATCTATGCTGCCGAAAAGGCAATGACGCTTGGCGCAACAGTGATCGCCATGAGCGATTCCTCGGGTTATATAGTTGACGAGAGCGGCATTGACCTCGCTCTCATCAAGGAGATCAAGGAAGTAAAACGCGGAAGGATCCGCGAATATGCCGATGCAAAGGGAGCATCGGTAAAATATGTTCCCGTCTGCCGCGAGATATGGACAGTTCCCTGCGACATTGCTCTTCCCTGCGCCACACAGAACGAGCTTGACGCCAAGGGCGCCGAGACGTTGGTGAAAAACGGAGTTTTCGCCGTTGCCGAAGGTGCGAATATGCCCTCAACCCCTGAAGCGATCGAAATATTCAAATCCAACAAGGTGCTGTTCGCTCCCGCCAAGGCATCCAATGCCGGCGGCGTTGCTACCAGCGGACTTGAAATGTCGCAGAACTCCATCCGCCTCTCCTGGACATTTGAAGAGGTCGACGAAAAGCTTCATGGCATAATGAAGAATATTTATAAGAACGCATCCGCAGCATCCGAGAAATACAGCCACAAGGGCGACCTCGTTGTCGGAGCAAATATTGCAGGCTTCCAGAAAGTCGCCGAAGCAATGCTTTGGCAGGGCGTGTAAGCTGTCATCAGCAATAGAAGATATCAAAGGGACTGCCTCATTATGAGGCAGTCCCTTTGATATCTTCAAGAGTTTTCATCGAAAGTGTTACCGTGCCGCTTTCGCTTATATAGTGGCGCGGAACAGATTCAATGAGGTATTTGTTGTATGCTTCGTTTTTGTATTCATCATAGCTTGCAAACGATGCATCCCACATAACAACGGAAGGCGAAACGAGCTTGTAAACCGCTACGCTCCCATGTGTTCTGCCGTGATGCGTAGGCTGCAGGATGTCAGACGCAAGCCCGGCACCGTATCTGTCTGCTATTGCATTCATATACTTGCCCGAAAGATCACCGAGTATCAGCGCACTGTGTCCGCCGGCTGAAAGCCTGAACGCCATAGAATTTGCATTATTGTAAAGCAATGCGTCTGTCTCCGGGAAGACGTCTTCGTGTGTATGCAGAATGTCAAGCGTCACGCCGTCAACATAAAGCATATCACCGGTGTGAGGTTTGATAAGTTCAGTCCTTCCCCACTTTCCGGGCGACGCAAGAGCCGCCCTGAGGACCGCCACAGCTCCGCTGCCTGCGGTAAGCATTGCTTTTGCATCGGATGCACCAAGGAGCTCGTCGTTTTCAAAATTGCAGATCACTCGTTCAAGCCTGATCTCATCGTAATAAACCGACGCCATTTCGGCTATAGCCCCTATATGGTCGGAATGCGGATGTGTAATTATCCATGCGGCAACCACCGGAAGCCCTTCACCGACCTTTTGTGCGTTGAGTATATCGAGTATCTTCTTTGCCTCGCCCTCACCGCTCCAACCACCGTCAATGATAATAAAGCTTCCCTTGGGAGTACGTATAATATATGACATCCCGTTTATTTTCGATGAAAAGTTATTAGCCACCATTGTAAAAAGAGGCTCGGCTGTTTCATCTGTCTTTTCCGGCGGCAGGTAAATATCACTGTAAGCCTCATACGGATCGTACGGAAGTGCGATCAAACGCGCCGACCGATCGTTGTCAAAATAAGATGCAATCAGTGCCATGCCATCCTTGGAATAAGTGACACAGCGCACTTTCCCGGATACACGTTCATTCACTTCAGCAAATCCGAGTTCTGAAAGTTTTTTCAGGTAAGCATCGAACTCGCTTTTCATTACCATACTGATGTGGCGCATGAATACACCATCGCCGCAGTCATATACGGTCTTTTTTGTACCGCCTGAAAACGCAGGTATATCATCGGCAGTGACAGGAACAAGCGTTATTTCACGCTTGGTTTCCTCGGGCGTCGTTTCTTCCGGTACAACGGAAGTTGCATTTTCGCCGCCGGGCGTCAAGTCTGTCGCAGCTGATGATAACTCCGAGCCGCCGCGTGTACCGCACGATGCCAGCAGCATTGCAAGACAAATGCACCCGGTCAGAGCATTCTTTATCTTCATTTGTTTACCTTATCGATGAATTTTTTGATATCCCCCTCGACAGCGCCCTTGACCGAGGCGACATACGACGCTATTCCGCGGTCATTTGCCACCATCATACCGTTAATCGCGGTTGCATAGTCGACCGATGATTCAACGGGAACGGTGTACGCGATGTTGGAGTATATGATGTCAAGCGTCTGCCACGAAAGTGCGTCACGGCTCGTTCTTCCGTAAAGTCTCACCTCAAAGTAAGCTGTGCGCACCGTGTCGTGCGAAATATACGACATTGCCTCAAGAATGAATCCCGTTCTCTCGGCATCTGCCGTGCGTGACGGCACCATTATGGCATACGGGTTGGGCGCATTGCAAATGTACTTCTCCTGGTCAACGTCATATTTGGGAAGCGGCAAGAAACCGAAATCCGATGACATACTCTGACGCATCGTATTTGAACTGACGATCGTGGTCAGAAGGAAAAGCGCATGACCGTTGACAAACATATTTGTCGCCTTTGTGTTCTTTGAGCATCCGGTGTAGAAGAAGTTGTCTCCGAACATAACGTCAAGTATCTTGCCATAGACATTGCCGAAACGCTCCGTCGTGAAATACGCATACGGCAGCGAGGTCGCATCATCGATCTTGATATAGCTTGCATCGCAACCGCTCAGAAGCGCGCTGAGGGATGTTGACGGCACACCGACCACGGGATAGATGTCGTCCTCGTTGGCAACACCGTCGCCGTTATCCTCGTATACATCCTTGGCGTAGGTAAACATCTCGTCAAGCGTCCAGCTTCCGTCGATGGCTTTTTTGTAAAGCTCATCTGTGCTCATGCTATGCTTTTTCATCAATGCCTGATTGAAGTAAATGCAACGCACCGAGTCAAACTGGGTCGTATCCATATCGCTGTATGTGTAATAAAGATGCTGACCGTATCTGAGTTGCGCATTAGCGCTCTGATCCCACCACGCTTTTTCAAGAGAAATGTTGTTTATGCCGGCAAGATCGTAGCAATAGCCCGCCAATGCAAGCTTTGAAACATTTGTTGTGTTTATCATAGCAATATCAAACGAGCCGGAACCGGACGTAATATCCTTTTCTACTGTTGAATACTGCTGCGATGTGGCTATGGGAAGCTCGCACACGTCAACGCCGTAACGATCCTTCATTATGGCTCCGCGACGGTATATCGCCGTATCAAGGGCATCGCCCGCGCCGCCGTCCTCGCTCACCATTGTGCAGGTGGTAAAAAGTGTGGTAGCGCTCGAAAAACCATTGAGAATAATGAATTTACCGGCATATTCCATGCTCTCGTCTGGAAGGTCAAAGCTTTGCGCGGGATCGACTGTCGCCGTCGGGGCGGTGGTTCCACCCCCGGCGGTCGTGACGTTCGGATCTCCTTTTACACCGCATGAAGCAAGCGATGCAAGCATAACGGCGGCAAGGACAACAATCGCAATTTTTTTCATTGTAAACCGATACTTTTTTATTCGGGACTACGCTCAGGCGTTCTCGCGTTTGCGGAGAACGACAGCAGCAACGGATGCAACTGCGGCAACGGCAATTGCGGCAGCAACTATGACGCCGGCGCCATCGCCTGTATCAGGGCTTGTGGGGGCATCGGTCACGGGAGCTTCGGTAGCAGGTGCTTCAGTCACAACGGGAGCCTCGGTTGCGGGCGCCTCGGTCACGACCGGTGCTTCTGTAGCCGGCGCTTCGGTTACAACAGGAGCCTCTGTTACTACGGGAGCAGAAGCATAATCACCGCTTGCGCTCTTGAACGCGAAAAATGTAGCGGGAATGCCGTCGATATTTGCACTGCGCAGGAAGTCCACGCGGATATAAATGCGGGATTTACCGGTAGCCTGAGCAGAGACATCAATGCTTCTCACAAGCTCAGGATCACGGTTTGTGGGATCGGCGGCATTGAGACCTGTTCCTGCCGTGCTGTCATTTATGAGCGTGCCGACAAGAGTCCAGTTGGCTTCATTGTATCCGGCAGCATAGTCCGCTTCACCGACGGTGGAAACATAGAACTTTATGTAATTGGTCGCGCTCTCGCCTATGGAATAGCCGCGATAGTCGATCTTAAGCGTGTCAAAAAGCTTTCCGTCCGCAGCATCGAAAGCAAAAACGGAGGTAGATTTCTTTCCGACCGAGCCTACAAAGCCCTTGTACCCCATCGTCTTGGAGTTGCCGGCTGCTTTCATGTTGACAGTGTAAAGCAGCGAGCCTGAGTATGTCGACTCATCGAGAAAGTCAAATTCCTTTTCATAATCGGCTGCAAATGCAGTGAGAGCCAGCATGCCCATGAGCACGAGAGAGATTACTGCGGTTACGAGAGATAAGATTCTTTTTTTCATTGTTTTTTCCCCTTGTGATTGATTATTTTTCACGGCATTACGCCGCAGGTTACTGAATATACGGTCAAAGAATGATCTCAAGACCGTCATACGCCGGCTCCATGCCGAACCCACGCGCTTCTTCAGCCACTTCATCGTGAGTCTGTTCAAGCAGATGACCGATGTGGCTGAGATAAAAACGTGTGTGACCGTCCGCTCTGCCCATTTTCTCAAGAACCGCTTTCATTTCCGCGCATTGCTCAATGTCCATGTGCGCTGCGGTAATGAGTTTTCCGCGTCCGAGTGTGCAGTCAAGAGAAACGAGATCAAAAATATGAGGATACCCGGCAAGCCATTCGGTCACGCTCGGGTAAAAGACTCCGGTATCGTGTGCCCAGAGAATGTGCTTGTCTTCTGCCGTGTTATCGATCACATATATCACAGATTCCACTCCCTGCGCGTGGCGCGCTTTAAGAGCGGTAAAAACATATTCTCCGACCGTAAACGGAACGCCTACCTCCACCGGATGATATTCTATCCTGAAATCCGAGGTGCGTATCTTTTTTCCCGAGGCATACGCTGCTTCAAAGCTGTCGATAGTCTCGCACATTTTTGCCGCAGATGCTTTTGTGGCATAAACACGCAATGGAGGCGTATAGCCCTGTGGACGGCTGAACAGATCCTGCGGCAGGAAATGATCGTAATGTCCGTGCGTTACAACTATATCGTTTATGCGACGCATATCGAGCCCGCAGTAAGCTGTATGCAAAAAAGCATCGACCGGGAACTCGATCGATATTCTGTCATCGATAACAGCCTGCGAGCGAGTGCGTATTTCCCTGCCGCCGACCTCGCGGGCATGGCGGCACACCCGGCAGTCACAGAATATCTCCGGTATTCCGCCACCGCCGCCTGTTCCGAAATATTTCAGCCTCATAGTGACGTATTTATCTCCTTAGTTTTATATTGCGATCAAGATGCGGAACGTTCCGATTTTGGTTCAAATAAAAAATCAAACGCCGCGCATCAACACAGCATAGATCGGCATCTGATTTTTTATCAATAACATTATACCACATCTGCGGGATTTGTCAATCGTTAAATCATACAAGTGTGAATATGTTTTTTTGTGCATTTGTAATAATAAAGCCGCTTGACGCCCCGTTATAGCTTGGCAACCGAGCCACGCTCGACAAGATACGGTTTCATATAGGTGTTTTCCGGAAAGTCTGAGACGTCTCCGCCGACACGTCTCAGCATTAGAGAGGCGCCGAGTATACCCATTTCCTCTTTTCTTATATTTACGGCAGTGATCCCGGGGGATGCATAGCCGTACACGACCGAATCCTCGTGACCTATTACCGAAATATCTTCGGGAACTTTTATTCCGTTATCGTAAAAATACCGCATAACACCCATGGTCGTTGAAACATTTGCGCAAATCAACGCATCGGGCATTCCGACACGTCCGAACAGCTCAGCGACCGCGTGCATACCCGAAAGCCCCGTATTTGATGCTCCGTACACAATATAATCAGGGTCCGGCTCCATTCCCGCATCACGCAGCGTCTCAACGTATCCTTTTACACGTTCGGCACTGGAAGAAAATGAAGGCGAGCAGTTTACAAGACCGATCTTTTTATGCCCGTTTTCAAGCATATACTGCACTGCTATACGGACGGAATCGACTATATCAACCATAAATGAATCCATGTCATTGCGAACGGTTCCGAGCAACACGACAGGAATCTGTCTGTCGCCGGTGATCATATGCATATCAAACCCACAATGCAACGAGCCTATTACAAAAAGCCCGTCAACACGGCTGTCACGGACCATCTGAGGCAGTTTGCCCGATCTCTGATCGTAAAGCTCGGTTATAAGCCCGTAATCTGTCCCAGAAAGCCGCTCGACGATACCGTCAATAACGTTTTGGGGATATATGCCCGACTCGCGGTCGAATTCATAGTTGCGTCTGCCGGTATCCGGAGAAAGAACGAGTGCGCCGAGTATATTGGAGCGTTTTTTTACAAAATTACGCGCATTGAAATTAGGAACATAATGCAGCTCTTCAATGGCATTCATTATCCGCTCGCGCGTTTCTTTTTTTATTCCGTCCTTACCACACAAAACCGCCGAGACCGTTGTCTTGGACACGCCCGCGCGGCGCGCAACATCAATTATCGTTACAGACATTTATTCTTCCCTACCGTCACTGAATGAACATCGCGTCGCCAAAGCTGAAAAAGCGATATTTTTCTTCCACGGCAAGTCGATATGCATCAAGCATTTTTTCACGGTTGTAAAATGCGCTGACAAGCATCAGAAGGGTGCTTTCAGGCAGGTGAAAATTCGTTATCAGTGCATCGACCATTTTGAATCTGTACCCCGGATAAATGAATATCCCGGTATCCGCGCTCATTGCGTGCAGGATCCCATTCTCATCCGATGCGCTTTCAAGCGTGCGGCACGATGTAGTGCCGACGGCTATTATCCGTCCGCCTGCGGCGCGGCGCGCATTTATCGTCTTTGCCGCATCTTCGCTGACAGAAAAAAACTCCGTGTGCATGATATGCTCCGATACCTTGTCCGCTTTGACCGGCCGGAAGGTCCCAAGCCCGACGTGAAGCATGACCGGCACAACAGCTACGCCCATTGCACGTATTTTGTCAAGCAGCCCGTTCGTAAAATGCAGCCCCGCTGTCGGAGCCGCCGCCGATCCTTCTTCGCGCGAATAAACCGTCTGATATCTCTCTGCGTCCGCAAGACGCTCTTTTATGTACGGAGGCAGCGGCATAAGACCTATCTCGTGAAGCAGCACATATGAATTCTGATATACCGAACGGTCATATTCAAAACGAACCATTCTGTTTCCTTCTTCAATTATATCCGTGACTTCCGCAATCAGCTTTCCGTCACCGAAAACAAGCCTTGCTCCGATCTTTGCACGTTTCCCGGGCTTTACGAGTGTTTCCCACTCGTCGGCGCCGTGCTGACGCAGTAAAAGCAGCTCTATTGCCGCGTCCGGTCTGCCCTCGGCATGACCGTACAAACGCGCCGGGATGACTCGCGAGTCATTGATGACAAGGGTATCTGTCGGAAGCAGGTAATCGGTTATATCATAAAAGTGCCGGTGTTCTATCTTCCCTGTTGCGCGGTCAATGACCATCAGCCGCGATGCATCGCGCACCTCGGTCGGATGCTGTGCAATCAGCTCCTCGGGAAGATCATAATAAAAATCATGTGTGGACAGGTCGGTGTCCGGTTTTTTGTTTATAATTACATCGCTCAACTTGAATAAGCCGTGCCTTTCTTGTTATTTTCATCCGCTCTATCACGCGGGACCGCTCTTGCATATATTATATAACAAAAGATGTTTTTTTGCAACATCATATTTAAGGCATGAGAGTTGATTCTTTTCGGCCGCCATACGAGAGGTTTTGGACAGAAATGAGCAGATACACCTTATTTACAGGCGTCGGAACGGCACTTGTGACCCCGTTTGACGATTCCGGACATATTGACTTCGATGCGCTCAGCAAACTCATCGACCGCCAGATCGATGGAGGCGCCGATGCGCTCATAATGACAGGCACAACCGGAGAGGCGCCGGTGCTTTCGGCAGATGAGAAAAAGGAGATGTGGCGTTTCGCGCGCGCAAGGATCGACGGCGGAAAGCGCAAAATAAAACTTATAGCCGGAAGCGGCGGGAACAATACCGAAACAGCCGCAGCACTTTCGCACGAAGCAGAGCTTGCCGGTGCGGACGGCTTGCTTATAGTTACTCCGTATTACAATAAAAGCTCGCAAGACGGACTCTGCGAGCATTACCGCAGAATTGCTGGAGCAACATCTCTTCCTATCATCGTTTATACGGTCCCGTCGCGCACGGGCGTAAATATTACGCCGGCAGCGTGGCGCGAGATTGCCGCAATTCCGAATGTTATAGGCGTCAAAGACGCAACGGGGGACCTAAGGCACACCGCGCGGCTTGCGGCATCGCTCGGCGATGAAACGCATCCCGATGCACTTGCAATATATTCCGGAGACGACGAACTGACGCTTCCGGTGCTTTCCTACGGCGGCTGCGGCGTGATATCGGTGGTATCAAACATAATCCCCGGAGATATGCACGAACTGTGCCGTCTGTTCTTTGAAGGGAAAAATGACGCAGCACTGCGTCTGTGGCGCAGGATAAACGACCTCACGGCGGCAATGTTCTGTGATGTCAACCCAATACCGGTAAAGGCGGCATTGTCTGAAATGGGACTATGCAAGCCCTACCTTCGGCTTCCGCTCATACCGCTCGCAGAGGAAAAAAAGAACTCTGTTATAAACGCACTGCGAACCGCAGGCGTACTGTAAAATTCAAAGGGCGCTGCCGAAAACAATGTCGACGGGTGTGTTGAAAAACTCAAAATGATTTTTTCAACACACCCGTCTCTTTTTTGTCCGTGAGCTTTGATCGATGTGTCGTAAAAGACAGTTTTTTGTGGAATAAACTTGACAAAATGCATGAACTAATATATAATAGTCTTATTAATGTTGCGCAAATGATACCATGATGCACGAATTTATGAAGTATTCTTCACACATGCGGAATTTACACATCATAAAAACGGAGGAATGACAAATGAACAGCACAAACAACGGAGCGGCAAGCTACATGAAGGTGAAAACGCGCGGCGGTGCACGCCCGAATGGCAAGCGCAGGGTGTATTTCACCTGTCACCCGAAAGATTTCGATCTGTATTTCGATAAGGTCTGCGAGGACATATTCAAAACGCAGGATTGTGCGATTTATTACACCGCAGATATGACGGCGCCGATCCCGGAGCAGTATCTTGAATCTGACCTCGGACAGATGAGCCTTTTCGTTATGCCGGTAACACACAGATTGCTGTCAGAGAAGAACCGCGCGATGGATTTTGACTTTGTGTTTGCAACATCAGAAAATCACCTGATACCGGTTCTACCCCTGATGATGGAAATAAACGTTGACGAAAGAATTAAAAATCTTTACAAAGATAAGTTTGAGCAAAGGCAGTATTACAGCCCTTACGATCGCGATCTTACCGCGATAAGCTATGAGGAAAAGCTGAAAAAATATCTTTCATCCATATTGCTTGATGATGATACAGTAGAGAGGATCCGCAAAGCATTTGACGCGTATATCTTCCTCAGCTATCGGAAAAAGGACCGACATCACGCAAATGAGCTGATGGGGCTGATACATAAAAATCCGATGTACCGCGATGTTGCGATATGGTATGACGAATTCCTGACGCCGGGAGAAAATTTTGAAAAAGAGATCCAAAAAGCGCTGGACAAGAGCGAGTTGTTCACACTGCTTGTAACGCCGAATCTTGTCAACGAGCAAAACTATGTTCAGACAACGGAATACCCCTATGCGCATGAGAAAGCGCAAAAGCCCATTCTGCCCGCCGAAATGGTGGAAACTGACAAAGAAAAGCTTAAAAAACAGTATCCAGGTGTTACTGACTGTGTTGACGCGCATACGGAGGAGCTTGATGCGGCTATTCTTAACGGACTGAAAATGATATCTCTTCGCGCAAACGAGGATGACCCCGAACATTGCTATCTCATTGGACTTGCTTATCTTGACGGCATTGACGTTGAAGTAAACAGGGAATACGCTTTTGAGCTGATCACCTCTGCAGCGGAAGCGGATTTGCCCGAAGCGATGGAAAAGCTCTTTAATATGTATCGTAAAGGTGATAAGATAAACCTTGACTACAGCAAAGCGCTGAAGTGGGCGCAGAGACTGTATGAATTCTACCTGAAAACAGAGGGTGAAAAAGGACGGACAACACTGGCGTGGCTCAGCAATCTTGCTTATATGTATGGCGAGCTTGGTGATCATCAAAAGCAATTGGAGCTTAATGAAAAAGCGTATGCGCTGAGATGCGAGGTGTTCGGAGAGAGAGATCCGGATACGCTCACATCGCTGAGCAATCTGGCATCAACATACGGCAAGCGTGGCAATCATCAAAAGCAACTGGAGCTTAATGAAAAAGCGTATGCGCTGAGATGCGAGATGTTCGGAGAGAAACATCCGGATACGCTGACATCGCTGAACAATCTGGCGGGAGCATACGGCGAGCTGGGCAATCATCAAAAGCAACTGGAGCTTACAAAAAAAGTGTATGCACTGAGCTGCGAGGTACTTGGAGAGAAACATCCGGATACGCTGTCATCGCTGAACAACTTGGCGTGCACATACGGCAAACTTGGCGATCATCGGAAAGCATTGGAGCTTAATGAAAAAGCGTATGCTCTGAGATGTGAAGTTTTCGGAGAGAAGCATCCGGATACGCTGACATCGCTGAGCAATCTGGCGTACACATACGGCGATTTGGGCGATCATAAAAAGCAACTGCTGAATAAAAAAGCGTATGCGCTTATGTGTGAAGTTCTCGGAGAGAAGCATCCGGATACGCTCACATCGCTGAACAACCTGGCAGTGACATACGCCGAGCTTGGCGATCATCAAAAGGCGCTGGAGCTTAATGAAAAAGCGTATGCGCTGAGATGCGAAGTTCTCGGAGAGAAACATCCGGATACGCTGCAATCGTTGAACAATCTGGCGTACACATACGGCAAACTCGGCGATCATCAAAAGGCAGCAGAGCTGTTTGAAAAAGTGTATGCACTGATGTGCGAGGTGATCGGAGAGAAGCATCCGGATACGCTGACATCGCTGAACAACCTGGCGTACACATACGGCGAACTCGGTGATCATCAAAAGCAACTGGAGCTTAATGAAAAAGCGTATGCGCTGAGATGCGAAGTTCTCGGAGAGAAGCATCAGAATACGCTGAACTCGCTGAACAATCTGGCATATACGTACGGCGAAGTGGGAAACTACTCGAAATCTGCCGGCTTATGGGGAAAGCTATATGTACTTCAGTGTGAAGTATTCGGCGCAGAACATGCCAAAGCTCAAAAGACGCTCGTGCGTTGGGCAGACAGCTGCGAACAGATGGGCGATACTCAAAAAGCCGCTGAGATACGCGCACGCATTATCGGTTGATCAGTGTGATAATTTTCAGGGCACTGCCGCGCTAATGCGCGGCAGCGCCCTTTTATCATTTATTTTTATTCTGCCTTATCTGACGGAGCCTCGGTATTCTGAGGCGCATCGGCAGGCTTGCCGAGATATTCGGGCAGCTTCATACCTGCCATATCAAACAGGTCGGTAAGCGGAGGGACCGATTTGTAAAGTCCGGAGATGAATCCGGCGGTGTTGCTTTTACCGTCGGCTCCGCCCTGACCGTTGTCCCAGACGGTCACCTTGTCGATCTTGAGGTTCTTGATGGCATCGACCTGAATACGCGTCAGAGCTTCAAGCTTGTCGGTCACCATAAGCTTTATCGCGGCATTGGCATCTCCGCCGGCAGCGGACACGATCCGGGTAAGACCCTCCGCCTGCTTTACAAGGATCTCTCTTGCACCGGCAGCCTCAGCCTGCATTTTCATGAGTATGGCATCCGCCTCGCCGCGTGCCTTGCGGCGCATCTGCTCAGCTTCAGCCTCTGCCTTCAGCTCGGCTTCCTTTTTGGCGATCTCCGCCTTGACAAGCACATCAGCCTCAAGTCTTGCTTTTTCAAGCGATGCACGCGCGCTTTCCGCATCGCGCTGTGCGGCGTACGACTCCTCGAGAGCCTTCGCAGCCTGGATGTTTTCCGCTGCGACCGCCCGCTTGTTTGCCTCAGCTTCCCTTTCGCGGCGGGTAGCGTCGGATTCGGCAATTTTGGCTTTGGCTTCGTTTTCACCGGCTATTGCCTCGGAATTCGCGCGCGAAACGTTGATCCTCTGGTCCTTTTCGGCAGCAGATGCACCGATAGCGCCGTTTCTGTCCGCCTCGGCGACCGAAATTTTTGCGTCGTTTATTGCCTTTGCGGCAGCTTCTTTACCGAGTGCGGCAATGTATCCGCTCTCGTCGTCAATATCGGTCACGTTAACGTTGATAAGGCGCAGACCTATCTTTTTAAGCTCAGTCTCAACGTTTCCGGAAACCGCATCAAGGAATTTATCACGGTCTGTATTTATTTCTTCGATGTCCATTGTCGCTATGACAAGACGAAGCTGACCGAATATGATGTCTTTGGCAAGCTCCTGTATCTCGGCGAGCTTGAGTCCGAGCAATCTTTCAGCCGCGTTCTGCATCACACCGACCTCGGTCGAAATACCGACGGTGAAACGCGAGGGGACATCCACACGTATATTCTGATGTGACAGCGCATTCGTAAGATCGACCGGTATTGACAGCGGAGTCAGGTCAAGATAATCATACGACTGTACGATCGGTACGATAAACGCGGCGCCGCCGTGAATGCATTTCGCAGAACGCTGTGTACCATCACGATTTGTTCCGACTTTACCGTATATGACCATGATCTTATCCGAAGGACATTTTTTGTACCTCGAAGCAAATACAACGACAAGGGCAAAAATCACTATTGCCACTGCCAGTACGATCATCGGCGCAGCGGTTGTAAGTCCGCCGGCAAGCATCAGGGTGAAATGTGTCATTTTTTATTTTCCTTTCTTAAATTGAGTTCGTGTCTGAAACCTTTGCGGCAGCACGGGCGATACGGACGCTTATCTCTTCAAGATATGAGTCTGCATCCGCAGCCGCAAGTATCGGCATATCGGCAACGGTCGCTCCGTCGTTGTCTTTCAGGACCAAATGACGGTATTGGGTGCGTCCCTCGTATACCGCCGCACTCGTTCCGGTGTCGGAGTACGTCGCCGCCGACAGCTTGCTGTACGGGATCTCGCGGAAAAAATCATCCGTTTTTTCCTCGGTAAGACTCACATGTCTTTCTCCGATACATATCGAATCCGGCTTAAGCATGAATCCCGAAAGCGAATAAACCGACGAACGCTCCCGTCCGTCATTTCCCTTTTTGAAAAGCGCCGTGGGATCGTCGAAAAAATACGTCTCGAAATACACAGGCTCGGTATGGTGATCTTCGCCCGGCTTTCCGTAACGCTGTTCATTTTTGTATCTTCTCACATCCGAATTGATAAACGTATGAGAAAATGCATCGCGGAACGATTCCTCAAGTCCCGCAGCCGCTTCGTCAAGCTCGGAATCCTTGATCTTTATTGCCGATATGACCGTTGCAAGCAACACGCCTGCGACAAGGATCGGAAGACCGATCATCCTCATAAGCCCACGCGGCAGACCGCTCGTGCTCGCGAGAAAAATGACCATTATAAATCCTACGGCGATCAGCACGGCTGATATCACAATGGGATATGTTTTGTTTACCTGTTCAAAATATTTTCGGTTACGCTGATAGTTCATTTTAAAATGTGAAATGTATGCGCCTCGTTATTCCTGTTTGTTTTCCTTTTTTGATTTTGCATCGGCAAGCGGCTCCACAACAAGCACTCCGCCCTCGCTTACCGCCACGACTCTTACATAATATCCCGTTTTAAGCGTATCGGGAGATGTCGTTATTGCCGGGTACTCACAGAATTTTTCCTGCAGTGTGATCGTGACCTTTCCGGATCCCACACCGCAGCCCGGGACCGGTATGTAGATCTGCGCCACCTTGCCTATTGCATTTGATATATCTATATTACCCGAAGACTGGAGCTTATATATGCCGCGCATAAGAAACGCGATCCCCACAAGTGTGGCAATTCCCGCCGCAACAGAAATAAGTATTGCCGCCCAGTCGGGAAGCGCAGTCTCAAGCAGGCCCACGCCAAGCCAGCCGGTAATGCAAAGCATCGAAAGGATCCCTCGCACCGAAAACAGAGACAACCCATCATCGAGTGCCGCCGATGCATCAATATCGGAATCGGGGATGCCATCGCCGTCGATATCCTCCGGCATATCATCGCCGCCTATTCCGATAAGCTGAAGCACAGTCTGTATTATAAGTATAGCCGTTGAAGGAATGGCGATCAGTGCGAATATCTGCTGCACAAGCTCAAGTCCGTTCCACCAGTTAATCATGATTATGCCCTACCTTTCTCACGCGGCATTCGAGCCGTGCGTAAAAATTGAGTGTCATTTCGGATCACACCTGCATCAGGCGGTCGACAAGCGCATCCGATCCGCTCTTTATGACCGACGCATAATATGCGATAACGATTATTTCCAGCGCTGTGTTCAGTCTGCGCCGCGCGCCGCTGATCTTTTCCTCGTAATCCGATGTGACGCGCGCAATGCATTCGCGCAGAGTCTTTTCGTTGGTCTCACCATCGGCGATCATAAGTTCATCGAGTATTCTGCATATATAGTCGTAAAGCTGCGAATCTCTGATGATGTCATCGGATCGGTCGTATACACGTCCGTTGATATACGATATAAGAAATGCGATCTTGTCAAGCTGCATGCATGAACGCAGCATATTGATAATAAGTATATGTGCAAGCTGGTCGATATCATACTTTTTGAGTTTTGCGTTCGCGACCCAGCCTCTTTTGGTCCAGTTCTGAAGCGTCGATCCATCGATGCCGGATATCTCCCTTATCTGTGAAAGCATTATACCGTCCTGAATATAAAATATCTTCTTCAGGAATTCCATTCCGGTAACATTGCCCATTGCATCGCGTCTGAGCACAGTACCCGGAATATATACATCATTGATCTGAAGATTCATTTCAACTCCCCTTTCTTTCGTATTACAGTGATTTCATTATACCACACGGTCATGAGATTGTCAATAGAATCTCATGACCGTGTAAAAAAATTTTATAATTAAATTTGTGCAAGCGGAATCCTTATCTTTTATACTCCGAAAAGAGCCGGAAGCTCCGCAATACTGCCGACATCGGCATCGGGAAGATATTCTTCGCCCTCCGGCGAAAATAACCTGAATTGCCCCTGCCTGACTCTTACCGTCATCATGCCGAGAGCGCGGGCAGGCTTTATGTCATTGTCCGGGCGGTCGCCCACCATAACCGCGCGTTCCGGCGCACATCCGGCAGCTCCGAGTGCAACCAGAAAGATCGAAGGATCGGGTTTTTCCGCACCGAACTCGGCGCTTGACACAACGAGAGATATATGAGCACTGAGTCCGAAGCGTTCCAGTCTTTTATCAACCCCCGGAAGCTGGTTGGCGATTATCCCGAGCCGGTACTTCCCCGACAGTTTTTCAAGCACTGCGGCAGCATCCGGGTACGGCTTTTCAAGCTCTCCGGTATACACGACCGGCTTTGCGCCGATAATTTTGCAAACACGTGAAAACGGCGCCTTGCCGGTACCGCCGATCTCGTATGCCATTTTTTCGAATTCCTCCGGGCTTATCCGCTTTCCTCCGTTCGCCGCAGCCTCGTCAATGGCTATGCGCGCCCGGCGTCGATGCTCGTCCGATTCATCAACAAGCGTAAATCCCATATCAAAAAAAATCCATTCCGCATTCTTAAGGTCCATATTGTAATACTCCGGTAGATTTCTGATTATTATTATTGTACCATAATTTTTCCGCAATTTCAACGGTTGCGGCAAAAGAATCTGCGAAAGGGCATGTGTATGCACGACAAAGACGGATTTCTGAGGCTCGGGCTGCTCCCTGCCGTACTGATTTTTATAATGATCGCATTTGAGCCGCCGGGGATCTCCCTGCCGTCGCTTTCAGCCGCCGTGATTCACGAGTGCGGTCATCTTGCGGCAGCAAAAATGCTGGGAATAAAGCTTCGTTCGCTTGACATCGGCCCTCTCGGAGCAACAATACGCACACGCAGTCTGCTTATTTCGTACGGTCGCGAATGGCTGCTTTGCGCGGCGGGTCCCGGTGCGAATTTTCTTTCATGCATCGCGGCTTACCTGATCTTTCGTAACACAGACAGCTTTCGCAGCAACGGCACCGCGTTCAGCTTCTGCGCCGTCTCGCTGCTTCTTGGGATACTCAATCTCTTGCCGATAGAAGGATTTGACGGCGGCAGAATGCTTTCCGCCGTCATCGGCAGCACGGCGGGACCCCGCGCTGCCGCCATAGCTTTATCGGTGTGTTCTGTACTGTCGGTGGTATCTTTATGGATGCTTTCGGTGTACCTGCTGCTTCGTTGGGGATCGTCGCTTTCGCTTTTTGTTTTCACCGCGTCGGTATTCTGCCGCGTATTCATCGAGAGTGACGGAAAGCACAGCTGAGGTCTCCGATATCGCGTGAGGATTTTTAAGAACGGCGGAGTTTTTTTGAGTTTTTTTGAGATTTTTCAGCAATTTTTTTGGATTTTGCTTTCTTACGCCGCCAGATTTAGATTTTTTTCAGTTTTTTTCGATTTTTCGTGCATTTTTTTTGCAAATACTATTGCATTTTCGGCTCTTATCTGCTACAATATGTGCGGAAAACGAGGTACGCAGGTACACACGGCTTTTTTACAAACCGCCAAGGCCCAAAAATCGTCCGCTCACGGACGCATTTATGACGCCCTCGCGGTTTGTATTGCTTTTTTCCGTTGTGTGACATAGACCCGTTCCGGATTTTTTACATAAAGGAAAGTATCGGAATGAACAATGAAAAGCTTGTAGAGCTCCGCTCAGTATCCAAAGAATTTGACGGCGAACAGGTGCTCCGCTCCGTCGACCTCGATGTACACAACGAGGAATTCGTTACCCTGCTCGGTCCCTCCGGCTGCGGTAAAACCACCACGCTCCGCATTATCGGCGGATTTGTAACCCCCGACTCCGGCGACGTCCTGTTTGAGGGCAAACGCATCAACGACCTACCTCCGTACAAAAGACAGGTCAATACCGTTTTCCAACGCTATGCGCTCTTCCCCCATCTGAACGTTTACGAAAACATCGCATTCGGTCTGCGCCTTAAAAAAATGTCGGATGCGGATATCCGCACCGAGGTCAAAAGCATGCTGTCGCTCGTCAACCTCAACGGCTTTGAGACGCGCAAGGTCACAAACCTCTCCGGAGGCCAGCAGCAGCGCGTTGCAATAGCACGCGCTCTCATCAACCGTCCGCGGCTTCTTCTGCTTGACGAACCTCTCGGTGCGCTTGACCTCAAGCTTCGCAAGGACATGCAGGTCGAACTTAAGCAGATGCAGCGCCGCACGGGAATCACATTCATATATGTGACCCACGACCAGGAAGAAGCCCTCTCCATGTCCGACACCATTGTCGTTATGGCAGACGGAAAGATACAGCAGATCGGCACTCCCGAAAAGATATACAACGAACCGGAAAATGCTTTTGTTGCCGATTTCATCGGTGAATCAAACATAGTATCCGGCATAATGAACGAGGACTATCTTGTTTCGTTTGCGGGACAGAAATTCCGCTGTGAAGACCACGGTTTTGCAAAGAACGAACCCGTTGATGTCGTTGTGCGTCCGGAAGACATCGATATAGTCCCGGTCGGCGACAGTATGCTGACAGGCAAGGTGACCGGCGTGACGTTCAAGGGCGACTATTATGAGGTGATTTCCGACATCGACAATTTCAAATGGATGATAGAGACCACCGACCGCTTTGCACCGGGACAGACGATAGGGATCTCGATCGACCCCAATGAGATACAGGTCATGAGAAAATCCGAATACTCGGGCAAATTCGGCGATTATTCCACATTCAGTGATGAGATGGATCATCTTTCCGATATACCGGAGGAGGAAGAGGAATGACCCCGAAAAAGAATTTTCTCCGTTCTGCCGCTGCCGCGCCGCACATCGTATGGGCAGTGCTCTTCATAGTGGCGCCTCTGCTTTTTGTAATTTATTATGCTTTCACCGACAGTGAGGGCAGCTTCACTTTTGACAACATCGTTTCCCTGGCGGACTACTCCGAAACATTTTTGCTTTCGGTATGCTTTGCCCTGATCGCAACTGTCGCCTGCCTGCTTGTGGCGTATCCGCTCGCATATGCAATATCGCGCACCGGCGCACGCACGCAGCGCGTCCTTCTGACACTGGCAATGCTCCCTATGTGGATGAACCTGCTCATAAGGACCTACTCCATGCTTGCCATCCTCGACGACGGCGGCTTTGTCAACAGGCTGCTCACCTCGCTCGGCATACCCGAGATGCATTTCATCGGTACACCGGGCGCCGTCATATTCGGAATGGTGTACAACTTCTTCCCATATATGCTTCTCCCGATATACACAACCATGTCAAAAATGGATGTGAGGCTCATCGAAGCGGCGCAGGACCTCGGCTGCAACACCTTCGGCGTTCTTAAAAACGTTATATTCCCGCTTTCCGCGTCAGGTGTTCTTTCCGGTGTCACAATGGTATTTGTCCCCTCGATAAGCACCTTTTATATTTCGCAGAAACTCGGCGGCGGTACCTTCGACCTTATCGGAGACACCATCGAACGCCAGTTTCAGCGTCCCGACACTTACAATGTGGGGGCGGCGATATCACTTGTAATGATGATACTCATCCTCATTTCAATGGCGATCATGAATCATTTTGCCGGTGACAGCGACAGCGCAAACGGAGGTGTGATAGTATGAAACATCTTTCCCGCGTTTTTATCGCACTCTGCTTTATCATTCTTTACGCTCCCATTTTCGTGCTGATGCTGTTTTCATTCAACAGCACTGCAAGCACCGGAGTTTTCTCCGGATTTTCGCTTTACTGGTACCGCGAACTTTTCCGCAGCAGTGACGTCTTCGGCGCGTTGCGCAACACGCTCATACTTGCGGTCAGCTCTGCGGTAACGGCGACCGTCATAGGCACATGTGCAGCTGTCGGACTCGACCGCATGCGTTCCCGCCGTATACGCGGCATCGTAAGCTCGGTCACAAACGTTCCGATGATGAACCCCGACATAGTGACCGGCGTTTCGATGATGCTTCTGTTTGTTTTTGTCGGTACTCTCATCGGAGCCGCCGAGGACAAGCTGAACTTCTGGACTCTCTTTATCGCGCACGTAACGTTCAATCTGCCGTACGTGATACTTAACGTGTCCCCGAAGCTCAAGCAGATGGACCGCAATCTTCCCGAGGCGGCGCTCGACCTCGGCTGCACGCCGCTCCAGTCATTCTTTAAAGTGGAGCTTCCCGCTATCATGCCCGGTGTCGTGAGCGGTCTTATCATGGCATTTACGCTTTCTCTTGACGATTTTGTGATAAGCTATTTCACGTCCGGAAGCGATTTCCAGACTCTTCCGATACTCATCTACTCGATGACCAAAAAGGAAGTAAAGCCGGATATCTACGCGCTCTCCACCCTTATTATTATCACGATACTCGTTCTTCTCCTACTTTCAAACTTTGTCGGCAGCCGTTCCGATGCGCATGCCAAAAAGAAAAAAACCGGCAAGGAGGCAGCAAAGTAATGAAAAGATCAAGAATACTTTCGCTTGCGGCAGTTGCCATTCTTCTTCTGGCACTTGCCATGCCCACGCTGGCATCATGCGGGTCCGGTGACGGAACGCTCACCCTCAATGTCTACAACTGGGGCGAATACATTTCCGACGGTTCTGAAGATTCATTTGACACAAACCGTGAATTTGAGGCATGGTACCTTGAAAACTACGGCAAAAAAGTAAAGGTGAACTACACGACATACGCCTCAAACGAGGATATGTACGCCAAGCTGAAAAGCGGAGCCGTAAGGTACGATATAATCATTCCATCAGACTATATGATAGAGCTGATGATAGAAGAGGATATGCTTGAGGAGATCAACTTCTCAAATATACCGAACTATCAGTACATTGCCAAGGAATACCGTGGTCTTTTCTACGACCCGGAAAACAAATATTCCGTTCCCTATACATACGGCATGATAGGCATAATCTACAATACTTCGATGGTGGAAGGAACGCCCGACAGCTGGAACCTTATGTGGGATGAGAACTACAAGGGTAAGATTCTCAACTTCAACAACCCGCGCGATGCATTCGGGACAGCCATGTACCGTCTCGGGATCGATGTCAACACGACCGCTCACGCCGACTGGGATGCGGCATTTGAAGCTCTCAAAGCGCAAAAGCCATTGGTGCAGAGCTATGTAATGGATGAGGTCTTCAATAAAATGAAGGGCGCATCCGCCGCAATAGCTCCTTATTACGCCGGCGACTTTCTCACAATGTACGGAGACAACGAAGATCTTGCGTTTTACTATCCCAAGGAAGGCACCAATGTATTTGTGGATGCAATTTGCATTCCCAAGGGCACACAACACAAAGAACTCGCGGAGGCGTATATCAATTTCCTGCTCTCCGAGGAACCCGCCGTAGCAAATGCCGAATACATATGTTACGCTTCCCCGAATATGCTCGTCCGCGAAAACGAGGAGTACGCAGAGACAATGAATGAACTGCATCCCGACGCATACAATATACTGTATCCCGACAATGTGGACTTTCTCACCTCATACTATCAGAATCTTTCAGGCGAAACACGCGATTACATGAACTCACGCTGGGAGGATCTCAAGATCGAAAGCTCGATGGGCGGCGGGATCTACACGACATGCGCAGTAATAGTCATTCTGCTCGCAGGCTGGGCGATATTCACAGCGGCGAGAAAGAAATACCGCGCCAAATTCTACGAATAAAAAGGACCTTTTGCAATGAACTCACGAAAGACACTCTCAAGAATAATCACAGGTCTGTTGTTTATCGTGATAGGAGTCGGCTATGTCGGCAAGTTTGCCGGCATATGGCCGAACTTCACGATATTCTTCCCCGGCTGGTGGACGCTTTTTATAATTGTTCCGATGATATTTTCAATTGTCAACGACGGTCCCGGGATATTCAATATCGCCGTTCTTCTGATAGGCGTCGCTCTGTTGCTTTCCAACGATGCATACGGCATAATCGAATTCAGGCAGTTTATTTGGATCGCGCTTGCGGCGCTTCTCATACTGGTGGGTGTGCGCATAATCTTTGAACCGACAATACGCCGCGCAAAATATAACCGTACATTGCGCGAAAGTGCACCGTCCGGGACGTATTACAGCGATTCCGGTGAAAGAAAAAAGCTGAACGCAAGCTTCACAAGCTACACTGAAAGCTTTTCCGGCTGCAATTTCGAAGGCGCGGATGCCACAGCATCGTTCGGAGAGCTTACGGTAGATCTGCGCGGCGCAGTATTTACGCACGATACCGTTCTGAACGCCTCGGCTTCATTCGGCATCGTTAAAATACTTCTGCCGGACAACGTGAACATAAAACTCAATCCGTCTTCTTTGTTCGGCGGTGTCGATAACAGGCATCGCAATTCACCGTCAACCGGACTTCCGGTCATTATAATCAACGCCTCAGCCTCTTTCGGCTCGGTTGATATAAGGTAAATAAAAACTTCCGGCAATTGGGGCTGTAAAAAACTCATTTGAGTTTTTTACAGCCCCGTCAACTTGTTCTCACTGGCTGAGCGCCGCCGTTTTGCCGCCGGGAAAGCTAAAAAAACGGCACCGAGAAAAAAAACGATCAAGATCGCATCAAAAATGCCGGTATCCCGACCGGCGTTTTTGAGTGGGTGATAAAACATTGAGTTTTTAACATCCACTATTGTATTTTTATCGTATATGTGATATAATTCGGATATAAGAAACGGAGGACGCAGGATGTACAGGCTGATGATAGTTGAAGACGATTCCGGAATATCGGAAGCAATTGCGGAGTACGCAAGATCATGGGATCTTGATGCACGGTGCACTGTTGATTTCCGCGCCGTCACAGATGAATTTGCCGCTTTCCACCCGCACATACTTCTGCTCGACATTTCGCTTCCCTTTTTCAACGGATATCACTGGTGTACGGAGATTCGCAAGCTCTCAAAGATCCCGATAATTTTTATATCGTCCGCCGCCGACAACATGAACATTGTCATGGCAATGAACATGGGGGCTGACGACTTTATTGCCAAACCCTTTGACCTCTCGGTGCTCATGGCAAAAATACAGGCGCTTCTGCGCCGGACATACGACTTTTCACAGTCGTCCTTTGTAATGGAGCATCGAGGCGCATTTCTCGATACCGGCGACAATTCGCTCACCTACAACGGTTGCCGCATTCCGCTTACAAAAAACGAATACCGCATACTGCTCTGCCTCATGGAAAACCGCGAAAAAACGGTGAGCCGCGAAAAGCTGATGGAAAAGCTCTGGGAAAGCGATGCATTTGTCGATGAAAACACGCTTACGGTAAATGTCAATCGCCTGCGAAAAAAACTTGACGCGGCGGGACTCATCGGATTCATAACAACAAAATTCGGAGTGGGTTATATCATTGAGTGAAATAAAAAAAGACAGCGACCTTGCTTTTTTTCTGCGTTATGTGAAGTCGGCAGGGCTGTGCATCGCATACTATTTTATATTCTCGGCAATATTCGCGGTAACGTTTGCGCTTTACCGCCTTCCTCTCGCGGCTGTGATATATCCGGCGCTTCTTTCCGCGGTGGTAGGAGCAGGTCTGTTCCTATTCGGATATCTCCGCGCTCTCGGGCGTCACCGTCAGCTTTGCCGCGCCCAAACTCTTACCGCATCGACAATGTGCGATCTCCCCGCACCGCACGGTGCCTCCGACAGCGACTACGCGGAAATAATCGTTAATCTCAGACACGAGGCGCTCCTGATGGGTGAAAGTGCTCTCGAACGGCACCGCGACACGGTTGATTATTATACTGTATGGGCACATCAGATAAAAACTCCGATAGCGTCGATGCATCTCACGCTTCAGGGTGAGGATTCTTCCCTTTCGCGTCGTCTTTCATTTGAGCTTTCACGCATTGAACAGTATGTGGATATGGTCCTTGTCTATTTAAGACTCGATTCCGATACCGGCGACTATGTTTTCCGCAAATATAAGCTTGATGAGATCGTGCGGCGGTCCATACGCCGTTTTTCGGGCGATTTTATAACAAAAAAGCTTCGTCTTGAATATTCTCCGATCGACAAAGAGATCGTGACCGATGAGAAATGGCTCGGATTTGTTATTGAACAGATACTTTCCAATTCACTGAAATATACTCCGGACGGCAGCGTAAGAATATATATGGACGGCGAACGGCTCATAATCAGGGACACCGGCATAGGAATAGCCCCCGAAGATCTGCCGCGCATATTTGAAAAAGGCTATACCGGATATAACGGCCGCACCGATATGCACGCCAGCGGAATAGGTCTGTATCTCTGCCGGCGTGTGTGCGACAGGCTGTCAATAGGCATCAGCGCGTCATCGACCCCCGGCTCCGGGACCTCGATAATACTCGACATGAGCCAGTACGCACTGCGGGCCGAATGACATCTTACAAAATTGTAAGATTCAAAGCGGGAAATGTAAGACGATTCTATTGTCTTGCATTTCCCTTTTCTGCTATAATATCAGCGGAAAAAGAAAAGGAGACAACTTACAATGCAAAACATTCTTGATGTCAGAGGACTGAAAAAAATATATGTCACCAGGCTCGGCGGCAATAAAGTCGAAGCACTGAAAAATGTAAATTTCAGTGTCGCGGAGGGTGAATATGTTGCGGTGATGGGAGAGTCCGGTTCGGGCAAAACCACGCTGCTGAACATTCTTGCCGCTCTTGACAAACCTACCGCCGGCAGCGTTACGCTCGACGGAAAAGACCTTTCGACCGTAAAGGAATCGGACGTAGCTTCATTCCGGCGCGACAATCTCGGATTTGTCTTTCAGGACTTCAACCTGCTCGACACATTCACCGTTGAGGACAACATTTATCTTCCGCTCGTACTTGCAGGAAAGCCTTACCGGGAGATGAACTCAAAACTCATGCCGATAGCGGAAAAGCTCGGCATCACCGAAATTCTCGGAAAATATCCATATGAGATCTCCGGAGGTCAGAAGCAGCGGGCTGCCGTTGCACGTGCGCTGATAACATCGCCGAAGCTTATTCTCGCCGATGAACCCACAGGTGCGCTTGATTCAAAAGCCACAGACGAGCTTTTAAGGCTTTTCCGAGAGATCAACCGCACCGGGCAGACGATAATCATGGTAACGCATTCGGTAAAGGCGGCAAGCACCGCCGGACGTGTGCTGTTCATAAGGGACGGCGAGGTGTTTCATCAGCTTTACCGCGGCGACGCAACGGATGAACAGCTTTACGGAAAGATCTCGGACACACTCACACTTCTTGCGACCGGCGGTGATGCAAGATGAAAAAAGGCTTTTATCCTCACCTTGCCGCAGACGGCATACGCAAAAACAAACGGATGTATATTCCGTATATTCTCACCTGCATCGGCATGGTGATGATGTACTATATAGTCACATTTTTGCAGTATTCGGAAGCTGTAATGGCGCTTCCCGGCGGCGAGACCATATCGGGAATGATGGGACTCGGCAGTTGGATCATTGCCGCATTTGCCGTTCTTTTTCTCTTCTACACGAATTCATTCCTCATCAGACGACGCAAAAAGGAATTCGGACTTTACAACATCCTCGGAATGGGAAAGAGAAACATCGGCTTTATTCTGTTCTTTGAAACTCTGATAATTGCCGCGATATCGCTGATTTCCGGGCTTGCGGCAGGGATACTTCTCTCAAAGCTTGCGGAGCTTGGGCTTGTTAGCGTAATGCGTGGCGGCGTCACCTATGATCTGACCGTATCTCCCATCGGGATCATCCTGACCGCCGGCATTTTCGGCATGATATTTCTTCTTCTCTACCTCAATTCGTTGTGGCAGATAAGAAAAAGCAGCGCAATATCGCTTATGAAGAGCGAAAACAGCGGTGAGCGTCCGCCGAGGGCCAATTGGTTTTTGGGAATACTCGGAGCAGTTATTCTCGCGGCGGCATATTACATTGCCGTGTCGATTCAAAGTCCGCTTTCCGCTATGGCGCTTTTCTTTGTTGCCGTTATAATGGTCATTATCGCAACATATATGATAATGATCTCCGGATCGGTGCTCTTCTGCCGTATTCTGCAAAAGAGAAAGAATTACTATTACAAACCCGATCACTTCGTTTCGGTGTCGTCAATGGCATACCGTATGAAGCGCAACGGCGCGGGTCTTGCATCGATATGCATACTCGCAACGATGGTGCTTGTAATGATCTCATCAACCTCGTGCCTGTATTTCGGCGCCGAGGATTCACTTAACGAGCGCTTCCCGCGCAGTATAAACCTGACATATTATATGAACGGTCCGGACTCGCTCGGCAAAAACAACATCGGTCCTCTGCGTGATGCAATATGCCGGACGACACGGGATGCACACGGTGAGGTAACGAATGCCGTAAGCTGGCGCAGCGTTTCAGTCACCGGATTCCTTAACGGCACCGAAGTCGAAACCGACCGCAATGTTTTTTACGATGCCAGATGGGTCGGCGATGTCGAACACGTTTTCAACTTCTACTTTGTTCCGCTTTCCGATTACAACGACCTGACAGGGGCGGATGAAAAACTTGATGACGGCGAGGCTCTGCTCGCTCTTCACCGCACGACATACACAGCGGACACGCTGTCATTCAGTCACGGCGAAAGCTACAGAATCAAAAAGCAGGTCCCGGTCTTCGCACACGGCGGAGATATATCAAGTGATATTACCGCTACGATTGCCGTGATCGTTCCCGATATCGCCAAAGCCGTCAGATCTCTTGAGTCATACAGTAAACTTGAACAATCAAACGTAAAGCTCAGCTCCCGCTGGCAGTATGCGTTCGATACCGGCGGCGATGAGGACACGGAGAAAGAAGTATATCTTGCTGTAAGAGATGTGCTCTGCGGACCGGATTTTGAAAATGAATACGACATAAACTTACGCTTTGTCGAATGGCGCGCCGCCAACCGCGACGATTTTTACGCGACATACGGCGGTTTCTTCTATCTCGGCATAATTCTCAGCGTAGTATTCATATTTGCCGCCGTGCTGATGATATACTACAAACAGATATCCGAAGGGTATGAGGACCAGGCGCGATTCCGCATAATGCAGAATGTAGGCATGACAAAAAAGGAAATACGTAAAAGCATAAATTCCCAGCTGCTTACCGTGTTTTTCCTACCTCTTGTGCTTGCAGGGCTGCACCTCGGTTTTGCATTCCCTATGATAACCAAACTTCTCTGGCTGTTCAATTTCAGCAACGTGCGGCTGTTTGCCGCGATGACGCTCATAAGCTTTGCGGCATTTGCGCTTCTCTACACTTTTATATACCGCGCAACATCAAACGCCTATTGCAAAATCGTAAGCGATGCGCGTGAATAAGAAAATGAGACCTATGAAATTTCTTTCCGCATTGCGCAAAATAATGTCCAAAACCGTTTTCGGCTTCGGACTTACAATAATAGGCATTCTTGCCATACCTGCCGGCATTTTTGTCGGAATAATCATTATGATATGGTCGCTGATAGACCGCATAATGAATGCGCTTGAATAAACTGTTCCCGGCAGACCATAATGGCCCGCCGGGAACAGTTTATTCTGCTGCCGGGGAAGCGGTGCTCTCAAACACCTTGAGCGTCGGACAAAGCCGTACGCTCTGATATGAAACAGTAGGTTCACCATCCATTCTTTTGTGAAGCAAAACAGCGGCAAGTTCGCCAATATCCCCTGTCGGACTGTCAACGCTCGTAAGCGCCGGCCACATGAATTTTGATGTCGGATTTGCGTCTATTCCTATTACCGAAATATCCTCCGGGATACGCAGCCCCGCTTCGCGGATGGCTCGCATAGCGCCATATGCAATATTGTCATATGCCGCAAATACGGCGGTAGGCGGCTCACTGACTGCAAGAAGCCGGCGCATTCCACGATACCCACATTCTTCAAAGCGTTCGTCAAGGCAAACAACGTACTCATCCGGTAGCGAAAGACCGTGTTCATGCATAGTCGAAATAAAGCTCGACATTCGCAAATCTGTATTATGCTCGCCGATAAATGCTATACGACGGTGTCCCAGCTCTATAAGATGATTCACCGCAAGCACGGCGCCCATTGTATGGTTTATACCTATGCTGTCGCAGAAGTCAATATTGTCTCCGGTACACACAAGCATGAACGGTGTACGCACATGCGTCACCAGACGACGTATATCGCGTATATGCGAACTGTTTTCGGTAAGCAAAAATATCCCCGAAACACCGTCCTGCAAAAAGAAATCCACTGCTTCAAGCTCACGGCGCTTATCAAAATCGGTAAGGGTAATGACCGGGCGGTAACCATCGGCACGCATTTTTTCACAAAAAACATGCTGAATTTCGTTGTAATACTTGCTTGCAAGCTCCGGAAATATAACACCTACCGTCTTCTGCGTAACATCGGCTGCGGCCGCCTGTGCCGCCTTGGAAGGTATCGGTACATTATAGCCGACCTGCTTCGCCAGTTCGCGAATGCGTATCGTTGTCTGCTCGTTTATATCATTGCTGCCGCGAAGAGCCTTTGATACCGTTGAAACGTTTACACCCGCCAAAGCGGCTATATCCTTAAGTGTTGCCATGGTGTCCTCTTATTTTCGAAACTTTTTACTTATTATATCACAAAAAACATCGGTTGTCAAAAAGAAGAGCGCACCTTCCGCGTTTATTTTTCCTTTATAAGCTCCAAAAGTGTGCGATCGCCGAAGGTATTCTTCCAGTCTATTGCAAAACCGATAATGGATGTATCGGTGGTCGTATGCTGAACGAGCTTTCTCATGACATCCGCGCTAACAGTTGCCGAGTCGGCACCCGCAAGAGCGCAATCAAGCACCTCGCGCGCGGTCTTAAAGCTGGCGGCAAGTATTTCGGTACTGCTTTCCGATGCGGCAAGCAGCTCTGCGATCTCGGCAACTGTTCCGATGCCGTCGGCACCGATGTTCTCAAGGCGGCTGACATACGGTGCAACGTATGCCACTCCCGCTTCTGATGCAAGCAGTGCCTGATTGGCGCTGAGTACTGCTGTCATCGTTATACCTATGCCCTCCCCGGCTAGCTCGCGCGCTGCGCGAAGACCATCGTGTGTTGCGGGGATCTTTACAAATGTATTGTCACCGAGCAGGGCAACTATCGCATACGCCTCCTCAATCATCATATCCCACGCGGTCTCGGTAACCTGAACGTGGAGTTCTTTATCTTTTCCTATGATATCTCTGATCTTTTTAAGGTGAGCGACTATATCGCCACCCTCACGCGAAAGTATTGTGGGATTGGTGGTCACGCCGCAGACAGGAAAATAATCGTTGAAATATTTTATATCGGTAAGATTTGCGGTATCAAGAATGAGTCTCATTTCGATTCCCTTCCTTTGAGCTGAAGATCATAATGGATGTCGTAAGCTTTTTCCTCATCCGTGAACTTGTGCAAGGTATTTATGACTTCCCCATTCTTCCACTTGCGGTCACCCACATCCTCAGTCGTACCCATTACCGTCACATTGAGCTGACGGCGGCGTGCACGGACCTGATCCCAGTCGATAAAGTAAACGTGTGCAAATTCTCCGCCGTCAAGAACGCCGTCCTTTATGGTCATGGTCTCGCTCCTACCGAAAAATACCGAGCGGAGGTGCCCGTCGGTGTTCATGCTCGTGAAATCGCCGGGCTCGTCAACGTATCTGCCGAACTGAGAATGAATCGGACCGGGATGGCGGTACTGATGCTCCTCACGGAAGTCCGGCACGAGCCTGCGCATGATATCAAGTAGGTCATGCTGAAGGTATTCGAGATCAAAACTGTCGATATCGTGAGAGCACTCCTGCACCATGACCGAGCAGGTGGTGTGGTGAGAAGCTATGCAGACAGTGCCATTCTTCACCCCGGACTGCTCTACGATCTCGCGGATCTCCTTTGACACATCGTGAAAGGTGGGTACCCACCCGCGCGACTGAAGCTCAAGCTCCTTCTGATATACTTTGAATTCCATTATTTTATTTTTCCTTTCCTGTGCCTTCCGGCGAATTTATTTACTGTTAAGACGTTTGCCCACCGCACCGTTGGGGTGTATTATGGCAAATTCGCGGCTGCTGTAATCAAGCCGTTCGATAAGCGCTGACGAAAGTGCGTCAAAGACCGCCGAGGTGACGGCAAAACTCGTCGTTCCCTGACAGTTGTCACGGTCGCATTCGCGCGTGACAGCAATCCTGAGGATGATGTCCGAGAGTCTGCCGAGTGTTGAGTCTGGCTTTTCGGTCACAAGAATAACAGACGCGCCCTTGGCGCGGCATATTTGGGCTATCGGCACAAGCTCATCGGTTTCACCGCCGCGCGATGCAAGCATCATTACGTCTCCGGAACAGATATATCCCAATCCGCCATGAACAGCCTCGGACGGAGCCAGAAAACGCGCAGGGCGTTCTATGCAGCAGCAGAGATGCGCAAAGTGGCGGCAGGCTATGCCTGAGTGACCGCACCCGGACGCCGCAATACGTTCGGCAGAAGCAAGCACCGAAACTGCCTTTTCGAATTCATCGCGATCGAGCACCCCGGCGGTCGCACGCAGCGACTCCGCCTCAGTCTCAAATGCGGCGTATGCCGCGTCAAGCATTTTATCAGTTCCGCTCATTCCGCGTGCACCTCGTCCCATACACTCCTGAGCGTTGACAGCATCGCGCGTGCCGCCGCCTCGGGATCCTTCGCCTTCATGACTCCGCTCGTACAGCCGGTCGCAAGAGCGCCTGCGCGAATGACGTTCGCAACATCGTCTGGCTTGGATATTCCCGCCCCCTGAAGCACCATAATGCCCGGGTCGATGCGGCGCACAGCTTCGATGGTATCCTTAACATAGCCCATATCGCTCGCAACACCGGTACCGATAAGTTCTGTCGGCTCGGCAACGATAAGATTTGGAGACAGCTTTGCCACCGCTTCGATCTCGGCAACACTGTCGGCACATACGATAGTAGCAAGTCCCACATCATCGGCACGTGCAATGGTCTTTTCTATCTCTCCGAGCGTCAGCTTTTTCTCAGCATGGTTGAGCATAACGCCGACAGCTCCCGCATCCTTCACAGCTTCGGGCAGGACCGAACCGAGCCCGCGCCCAGGCGTGAGACTGTCCATATGCTGCGCGTATACGTGAATGTGTTTGGTGTTCTCAGCGATCATACGTATATCGGCATACTGCGGAGTGACGATCACGTCAAGGTCGAATTCTTCCGCAATGCGGTCAATCTCAAGAGCCAACCGAAGCATACGCTCGCCCCACATAAAGCACTTGGGACCTATCTCAAAAAACGGAGCCCTTATTTTGTACTTTTTATACATTTGTTTTCCGCCTTACATTTCAAAAACTTCTATATCGAGTATGCGACAGAGATCACGTATCGCGGCACGATTATCACCAAAAGTTATAATATAATGCTGGCAGGCAACGTGATCGGCAAAATTCGGAACGTCGCAAAGCTCTATTTCAAGCGCCGAAAGCTGCGGCGCCGGCTGCGCCCAGCCGCATTCCTCCCACTTGGGCGGTTTTTTACCCTCGCCGAGCAACATATGCATCACATATTTTCCGTTTGAATACACAAGCCGCGACATGGTGAGTGTTCCAGTCTTTACGGGAGAAACATTGAGAATGCCCTCGCTCAGCAGTCCGAACGCCGCCGGAAGAACAGTGTATGTATCACCGTCTACCATATCGGCGGCAATGAAATCCGGAACGCCCGCAAGTACACTGTGTTCAAAGAATTCATAAAATTCAAGATACCCTGCCCGCTGTCCTGTCAACTTGTGCATCATAAGCTGAGTGACAGCCCCCAGAGAGTCGTTTTCGGGTATCGTTGTATAGCCATCCTCGGACAACAGCATGAATATCGGCGCAGGCGGAAAGCCGCACAACTTTTTCATTCCGTCAACATCCTTCAACGAGATCGAATGATAGTTTTTCTCTTTTGCAATTGATGCCGCAGCAAGGTAATATCCCGCCGCCTTTCTCATCGTCTCAGGGTTCGCTGGCTTTAGAAAATGCCACTTTTTTATACGTTTTTCGACCACAGCGTCAACTTCCGCGGCATTAAGCGCACGGTATCTTTCTTCAAGTTCAAGAAGCTCAAATGTCTCGATCTCAACACCAGTCTGCCTTTTAAGGGAAAGACCGTCGTAGAGCGTGCCGTAGAGATTCATATCGCGGTATCCCGCCATGCCTACCTTTTCGGAAAGAAGCTCCCCGACAACGACAGCGGCGCGGCAGAAGGACGCGACCTCTGCGGAACGTGTTTTCATGCCTATTATATCGTAAACGTATCTGAAACGATAGCCGAGCCCCTCAAACGTTGCGCGAAGACCAGCTGTACCCGCCTGATCCGCAGTAGTGACGAGCCTGCCGTCCTCATACCAGCCGCAAAGCCCCCAAAGCACCATCGGAAGCTCACGATAATGCTCGGTGATCTTCACAACTGCATGGGTGGGTATCCACCCCGCAACGCAAAGCACAAGTGCGTCAAAACGCTCCTTCCCGAGAGCCTCAAGTGCCTCGCCGATCTGTTTTTCCTCCGGGTCATCGGCAACAGGGTAGACTTTTACAAGCTCAAGCCCCTCGCCCTCAAGCGCTGCCGCTGCCGCAGCGCACTTTCTTATAACAACATCGACCGGAGTATTTATTTCTCCGAATCCCACGAATCCGATCCTGCTCATTTTTGTACCTTCCCTTGATTATTTGTTGATAACACCGTCAAGCTCACAAAAACGGCGGTAAGCCGCCGAATAATCCGCGCCGGACGGGGAATACTTCCCTTTTATTTTCACTGCAGCGCGTGATGCCTCCGCCGCATTTTTGTAAAGCCCTATACCCACGGCGGCAAGCAATGCCGAACCGAGGCACGCGGTCTCCGATTCCTCAAGCGTGCAAAGCTCTTTGCCGGTCACATCCGCCTTTATCTGAACCCACAGCCGGCTGGAAGCACCGCCGCCGGTTATGCGGATACCGTCTGCATCTATATTCACGTATTCAAGCTCTTCGCGCAGCGTGAAAGCGACCGCCTCCATTATAGCGCGTGCAAAATGCGCCCTTGTGTGCGCAAGGCGGACGCCCGAAAATTCGGCTCCTACCAACGGATTATACTTCGGCATAGACGATCCGCAGAAATACGGCAGCACGGTAAGCCCGTCACACCCCGGCGCGACCTTTTCGGCTTCCGCGTCAAGCTCACGGAACGAAAGCTCTTTTGCAAAGTTGTTTCGGAACCACTTGAGTGACATTCCTGCAGTCGCCAACCAGAGAAGCAGGCAGTACTTTCCGTCTGTGTGCAGGTGACAAGGAACTATGCTGTCCGTTCTGTACGGCGGGATGCTGTCCGTGACCGCGCACACGGCGAGTGCCGTGCCGGTCATCTCACTTACCTCACCGGTGTCGGTGACACCAACGCCGACCGCACCTGCGATCTGGTCGAGCGCACCGCACACAACAGATATGCCGTCGTATTTTCCCACCTTCTCCGCAGTGCGCAGCACACGCGGGAGTTTTTTTTCATCGGCACCGATAAAGTCAAGCATTTCACGCCAGAAACAACGCTCTCTTATATCAAAATAAACCGAGGACGACTGTATTGTCGGCTCGGTGACAAATTCACCGGTAAGTCTGAAGAGTATAAAGTCTTCAAGAAGGAATATCTTTTCGGTTTTTGCCCACACATCGGGGCGGTTATACCTGAACCACAGCAACTTTGATGCGGGCCATGACGCCGTTATCTCGGGCTGTCCCGTGACCTCATAGACCGTTTTTTTGCCGAAGTGGGCTTCTATCTGCGCCGCCTCGTCCGCAGCACGGTTATCGAGCCATACAACGGCGGGATAAAGCGGTCTCCCCGCTCCGTCGGCAAGTATCAGAGTCTCGCCCTGAGTATCCACTGCAAGCGCGTGCGGCTTGCCACATTCGCGCGACAGCTCGTCTATTGCCTCGCGGCACATTTCAATGTATTTTTCGGGATCGAATTCGACATATCCCGTCAATGGGTCGGTGTCGAGCACATAGTCCTTGGTCACAACGCCGAGGCGTTTGCCGCTGCCGTCAAACACGGCAGCCTTGAGTGAGGTCGTACCTATGTCGATCCCCATAAGTCTGTATTCAACCAAATTCATTTTTACATAATTACACCGGGGGCTGAAAAAACATTGCGTTTTTACAGCCCCGCATTTTGCGACCGTTAGTCGGTTACTTTTCTTTTAAGGACGACCGCTGAGGCAGACACCGCAAAAATTACTGCCGCAAGTGCAGCAAAAATGACAATGTTGCCATTATCACCGGTACTGGGCGAAGGTGCTTCAGTGCCGGGAGCTTCGGTCACGGGCGCTTCGGTCACAGGTGCCTCGGTTACAGGTGCCTCGGTTACAGGTGCCTCGGTTACAGGTGCCTCGGTTACAGGTGCCTCGGTTACGACAGAAGCGTCAGGGTTGGTAGCAACGAGCTGGATCGTTCCCTTAAGCGAATTGTTTTTATAGGAGTTGATATCACTCCACATAAGACCTATATCACGTGTGCTGGAAATACCGGCAATATTGTCATTGACATAAAGGTCAAAACCGATGCAGGTATCAAAATCCATCTTTATGTCGGCATATCTCTGTGAGAGGTCAAACGCGATCTCGATAAGATAGCCCTTCTCGGTAACCTTGGTGCGGAAGTTCTTGAATGTATCGCGGGGAATGTTGTTGAAGTTAGCGGTACCGTCATTCTTTACGTACTCACCGCCGCCGATGGCGCGGCAACTGAGTATGAGCCATAAGGAAGGATCCACCTGACCGTTGGTTTCGGAGCGGTCATAGTCCGGGGTGAGCGTGAATCCGAGCGAATTGCGCTGCCAGAGGCTTCCCGCGCCGACGCTGGAAAGCTCCCATGCCTCGTCTCCGAGCGTGGAGTCGGTTACTTCGACAAGGAGGTAGAGGTTCTTTTCGTCCCACATTGCGCGGAACTGTGCCTCGGTACCGTTAGTGGGGTTTTCGGGATCCGGACCATTGGTCGCAAAGGTCTTGGTGAGCTTGTTGATGGGAGCATTGTCCCATACGGCGTCTATCTCGCCGTCGATTTCGGGAGTACCGTAGATGGCATAAGCGAGCGGGAAATTCTTATCCGGCTCAGCGGCAGCCGCAGGCAGAAGCGCAGCGGCGCAAAGTGTGGCGGCAAGGAGTGCCGCAAGGATCAGGGATAACGTTTTTTTCATGATTTTTGTCGGTTCCTTTCATTGGTTTTTATAACTTTACCGTTGGCGGACAGACACAACGGAGAGTTTCGTTATTGGTGTGGTAGATCGCGCGAAGCTCATTCATGGCTTCAACACAGCGATCCGAACGTGTGGGATCGAAATCGCAACCTATAAGCTCGTGATCGATGACGGCGCGCAGGTACATCATTCTCCACTTTTTGGTCGTGCGGATATTTTCGGGCAGCCTGCAGTCGTAAGTCGAAAGTGTTTCATAAACGTATTCGATGTCCGAAGTATCCGATATCGGGAATCGCCACGATTTGCGATCGGTACCGCGCGTAAGTCCCGTTTCGCTTCGCTCGATGGCATCCACAAGCGCAGTATCATCACAGCAGAACTCAAATTTCGCATATCTGCGCACGGCATCGTGTGAAATAAGCGTCTCGCCGCTGTAATAGGAGAGCATTATGTACTTGTTTATATCCTCAAATATACCCTCGGAATAAGGATAACCGCCATTATAAAGATATCCGCTGCCCATATTGGTGCGGTCAAGGAAGCGGCATAGCGGATTGGCTCCGAATCCGCCCCACGGGCGGCATCCGTGCATGCTTATTTCGGGGAAATCAATGAATTTCACGCCCTTGGGTATTCCGTCGCGCTTTATGCACTCGGGAAGCACGCCGCCGTGGAAGAAGGACATAATATACTCGAATCCCGTGACCTCACCTGCGGTGAGCTTTTTCCAGAATGCATCCCATTCGCCGGGTACGAAGCGGTCAAAATACCATGTCGAAAGAATTATCTTAGCGCCGGGCAAAACCTCGTTTGCCAGCTTTACGAACTCCGGCAGTATGCGAAGGTACCCGTTTGCTCCCCACGGAGCACAGTCGGGGCAGGTGCAGCCTCCCTGATCGTATGGCCAGTAGCACAGATAGTCCGGCTGTACGTCGGCAAACGCCTCGAATACTTCTCTTCTCTCGCGGAGGATCTCCTCCATGCCGCCGGGCTTTGAGGGGCATATCTCGCGGTTGTATATGCCATCCGGCTTCGTATGATATCCGTTTTCGACAAGGAATGTCGCGCGCAGCTCGACGGGCGATGAATCAAAGCCCTCGTTTGAGAGCATGGTCATCGATGCCTTCATGCCTATCTGCTTTGCATATCTCATGAATGCCTTGAGGCGGGTGATAAGCTCTACTGACTCGGGCTGATCCACCGATCTGAAGTGGTGCATATCGTACCATACGAGCAGCGCGTTACAGCCGCGCAGCGCAAGGTCCTCAATGACCTCAAAAACCTCCTCTACCGGCGCGTTGTGATAGAAATTGTGGAAATGCGTTGCAAAATACATACCGCGCAGAGGCTTTGCGGGAGTATGATCCACCTTTTTTGATGAGGGAATGAAGCCGCCATCACCATCGAAGCGCGAATCGACCAGGTAACGTCCGATGGCGGCGTGAAGGGCGCAATCGTTGGCGGCGGTAAAGGCAACGGTGTTGCCGTCGGGAACGACAGTGTACCTATCGTTTTCAAATGCTGCATCCACCGCAATAGTAAATGTGTAATCTGCATTGTCTCCGAGACGGCAGCAACGCTCGCCGAGCCGACGCTCGAGCGCGTGCGAAAGAATGCCGAAGCTCTCTTTCCCCATTGATATATTTTCAAGTCTGAATGTTGTCATTGTTTTCTCCTTATTATCATCTTCCGAGCGGAGGACAGACCGCCGGTTGGATCCTTGTATCATACGCGTGATAAAGCGCCCAGAGTTCCCGGAAACACTTTTGTGCTGTAACGGAATTCATCGGAATGAAATCGTGAGTATAAAGCTCGTAGTCGATCACGGCGCGCAGATATATTATCCTCCAGCGCGGATCCTGCTTTGCCGCATCGGTCATTACCGCGTCAGCCTCGGTGACCAGCCTGTACGCCTCGCGTACCGCCGCCGGGAAATGTGGTGTTACCCTCAGTCTGCCGTCCGGCATTGTCTCTACCTTGCGCCCAAGAGTGATCTCAAGCAGTTCAACAGCGCGCAAAAGCGGCTCGGTATCGCTTATTCCGAAATAAAAACGCACATAATCTCTTACCACATCTGCGGTATCCGCATGTGTACCGCTGTAATGCGACATGCAGCAGAATTCGTTTATGTTTTCCCAGAAGCCCTCGGAATACGGGAAACCACCGTCAAGAACATCGCCGACCGATGAAAAAAAGTTATCGAGCCTCATTGTAAGCGGGTTCGCACCATATCCGCCCCACGGCTTGCCGCCCGACATACTGATCTCGGGGAAATCTATCACCGGACGTCCGCCGGGAGCTCCGTGTTCTGCAGTAAGCGGCATGAACTGACCGTCACCGTACACCGCCATGACGTATTCCGCCCACGGATATTTTCCCGATGATATCTTTTCGTAAAGGCGCTTTCCCTCATCGCGGAGATGCCTGTCGAAATGCCATGTCGAAAGTATCAGCTTTGCATCGGGGAAATATTCGGAAAGCAGCGGCTTTACCGATTCCTCGTACACCTTGATAAAACCGTTCTCACTCCAACGTGAGCATACATCGCAGGTGCAGCCGCCCTCGTCATACGCCCAATATGCAAAATACTTTACCGGAACATCCGAAAAAAGTTCAAAAAATTCGCGGTGACAACGGCGTATCTCCTCCATGCCGCCCGGAAGGTTCGGACATATCTCTTTGTGAAGCTCGGCATAATTTGCGGTTATATACTCGCCTCGCATATCCCACGGTGCCGCTATATCCTCGGAACGGTCAAGAAACCCGGTATTTGAAAATAGTATCAGTGCGGGAGCTATCCCAAACTCTGCGGCACAGGCGAATATCTTCTTGAGCCTGTCTGCCATTTCAATCGCCTCGGGAGATTTGAACGATCTGTAATGCTGAGGAGCAAGGCAGAGCATGAGGGTATTGCACCCCCAAAGCGCCAGATCCTCAATAAACGGCGTTACATCCTCCATCGGCGCGACATGCCAAAAGTTGTAGAAATGAGACGCAAGGTACATACCGCGCACCGAGCTTTTCTGCTCATGCTCTATCGGCAGCGCCGGAGGCACAAAGCCACCGCGAAAGTCAAAGCTTCCGCTCATAAAGAAACGTCCGAGCGCCGCATATACGGTGCAGAGGTCGCTTGCGGTGACGAGAACGCCGCCTTTTCCGTCTTCAATGATCGAATAGCGATCCTTTTTGTTTTCGGCTTCACTGACTTCATGCGGAACGATGTCAAGTGTAACGGAATACCCGCCGTCACAGAGAGCACACCCACGATGTTCAAGTATACGTCCGACAGTCTTTTTTATGCGCGCAATATCCTTTTCCGGGATATTAGCGCTCTTCAGAGTAAGAGTAAACATTTTTACCTCACAGCCCCCTATCTGCTTCGTTATCAAGCACACGCGACGTGCCTGGGATATACGGAATATCTAATTCGGTTATCCGGTTTGCGGCATTGAGTATCTCCTTTACGTGCAACTCGTTTGCAAGATGCGCGTTCGCTTTGTCTCCAAGATAAACGGTAAGCGCCTCATCGGATGTAGTGTATGTGGCAACCTCGGGATCGATGGCGGTATACACCTCCACGGTCCCGCCCTTTCCGCCGTGATGCGCCGTCTGGCAGAAGTCCGACTTCAGATACGAGCCGTACATCGCAGTAAGGATATCATTTTCGGCAATGCAAGCATCGGCGAGGAACATCATGCTGTATCCTACCATGCGGATGCGGAAGACCACAGACGTATTGTTCCAGTCGCGTGTATCTTTCCATGAGCGAAAGGACGTGCGGAAATCCTCATGAGTTGCAAGGAATTCTATCTCCGCGCCGCCTATATGCCGCACCTCTCCCGTGTGTATTTTTGTGACCTTTCCCTCACGGTTGAAGGCGCGAAAATTCGCTATTGAGCGCTGACGCAGAAAATATTCGTTTTTTTCGAACCAGTCGATGCAGTCACGCTCGCCGGGATAGTTGCATATCAGCTCGTCTATTCGCACCTCGGGGCAGTCGTAATATTTCTCGGTGAACTTTATCAGCCCTCCGGTATGATCATTGTGCGTATGGCTGATGATCCACGCCGCTATAACTATATTCTCCGGGTCCGGCGCCTGCTTTTTCAGCACATTCATTATACCGTCCGCAAATGCGTCGTTTGCCACTCCGCCGTCGATAACGATGAACCTACCGTCCTCAAGCCGCAGAATGTAGCACATAAGCCCGCAGTTTACGGGAACACCGCGGAAATAGTTGTTCTGCATGAACGTTCTGCCGATCTGAGTGAGCAGCGGCGCGCATATTTTTTCACCGCAGACGTCGGACGCGGAATCGCTCATATTCTCCGCCGGCTCGACGATAACGCGGAAGGTCGAATTGAACGGCGTGTAATATGAAGTGACTCCGTAAGCGCCGCTCCGGTATACCGCAAACAGATTCCCCGCCGCCGCGCGTCCGCCGACCTGCGCAAAGCCCTCGCCGGTAAGTCGCCGGCACCAGCCGCGCCATTCGTCAGCCGATGAATTTTCTTTTATTATCTGATAAGCCCCGTCGCCGTCGGCGTGTGCAAACGCGCCGGACGGCAATTCGGGTATTACCGACAGTATTTTATCTTGTACCATGTTTATGACCTCAGCTTTTGCCCCGCAAAAGCATCCTTCCTCGTATCAGGGAAAGACGTTTCCCTTGTCGGTGACGATACAGCTTCCGGGTGTATAAGGAAGCGGGAATTCCGTTATCCGGTTCGCGCTGTTTACAGCCTCCTTCAGGTGGAGATCCGCAATAAGATGCGCGTTGTGAGCATCCTTTTTATAAAGTTCAAACGCCTCATCGGATGTGGTGAACAGCGCTACCTCCGGATCTATCATGTCGTAGACCTCTGACGTACCGCCCTCCCCTCCGTGATGCGCCACCTGGCAGATATCGGACTTGAGCAGGTTGCCCCACATCCTCACGGCAATGCCGTTTGAATCCACCTGTGAATCGCCGAGGAACATTATCTTTTCTCCGGCAACCGTCACTCGGAATATCATTGATGTGTTGTTCCAGTATTTTGTGTCGGAAAGCGTCCGTTTGTCTGTATAATAGTCCTCCTGGGTATAGAAAAACTCAAGCGCGGCGCCGCCGATATTGCGCGTCTCGCCGGTGTGGATTTTTGTAAACTTCGCATTCGGATAGTACAGCTTCAGATTGTTGACTGTGCTTTTGCGATTGTTCAGCTCGCCGTCAGCCTCGCACACATCGTTTGACGGGAAATTGCAGATAAGCTCGTCAAGCGTGACCTGTCTTCCCCATATCTCGCTGAATTTGTTGAAACCGCCCGTGTGGTCATTATGCGTGTGCGTTATCACCCACGCGGCGATCCTTATGTTCTGCGGGTCGGGTGCCTGCGTGCGCAGCGTTTTCATTATACCGTCGGCAAAGCCGGAAGTGGCAACGCCGCCGTCTATGACAATGAAACTGCCGTCCTCAAGGCGTATAACAAAGCACATGAGTCCGCTGTTTACCGGAACGCCGCGGAAGGTGTTGCTGACCGAAAAGGTGCGGCTAATCATTGTCAGACGAGCGTCGCACATCTTATTTACGGATGTGCCGTCCGACTCGCGGTCGCTCATATTGGAATCCGGCTCCGCGATAATGCGGATCGTATTGTTGAACGCGGTGAAATACGCGGTAAGTCCCACGCCGTCCTTGCGGTACTGGGCGAAGTGATTACCGTTTTCTTCCCTTGTGAAGGTACGCTCAAAGCCAAGACCGTCCAGCTTACCGAGATATGCACTGTATGAATCGACAGAACTTTTTACGATCACAGCCTGATACGCCTTATCCCCCGCCGCATAGAACGCCGGGACCGCGCCGTCATATACCGGCATCGCATCAAGCATTTCGCTGACGCTCCCGCTTATGTCAAGCGTCTCCGGAAGCTCGCCGCCCGCGGAGATAAGTTCCTTCATGCGCTGTACGGCGGTCGCAGTCGCCGTATCGCTCCACCCGAACACGACTATCTTGTGTCCTACGGTCTTTATCGCGTAGCCGCCGTACGGCGTTGCCCCGGCGACCTCCTCGGATTCGGGGTATGCAGTCTTTCCCACGAGGATATCAAATGAATCCGAGGAATATCCCTCGCCGGGCATGAGAAAGTCGGTCGTAAATGTGACCTCCCCGCCCGATGCAGCCTTGAGCGCCGCGGTTATCTCTTTGGCGGCTTCGGACACGTTATCGGCGCACACATCCGGTCTTATGACCCGGTAATTGACGCCATCCTGCCCCCACAGCGCCGGGAATGCGACTGTGGTAGTCTCCGCCGCCGTGGTGGAGGTACCGCTGTCTTCCCCGCCGCTGCCGTTCGTGCACGCCGCAAGCAGAAGAACGACTGCCAGCAGCGCCGCACACAGAAGATGCTTCAAATTCTTTGTTTGTATCATTGCAATATGATCAGCTCTTCATGCCGGATATCGCGGCATCTATATCGGCAATAAATCTCTTTTTGTAAACGTCAAAGGATGTCTTTATGCTTGTGCTCTGGCTCGTATGGAGGTTATGGAGCAGATTGATACAGTTACCGAAGTTATTTGCAAGGGCTATGTCAAGCTGACCTTTCTCAAAGACCATATCTATCATCTTTATATCGGTCGGGTTATTGGAGCACTTATAATGAAGGATATTACCTACAAGGTTTGTAACGAGCTTGCCCTCGGTGGCTGCGTAGATAGTCTCAAGGATAAGTCCGATATTCTCGGGATCGGGCGCGGTGGACGGTATGGTCATTCCCTCAACATAGCTGTAAACGGGAGCAACATAATCCTCCTGGTCGGCATTGTACTTGGGAACTATCACAAGACCGTACTCAAAGTCAAGATCGCGAACTGACTGAACAGAGTATGATGCGGTCGCCTGAAAAAGCGCGCGTCCTTCGTTGAATACAGCAGCATAGTTGTCGGCGGCAGCTCCGGATGAGAAACCTGCGTATCTGCTTGCTGGACTGCCTGCTATCGCCGCGCACGGCTCCGAAACGAACTTGTTCATAAAATCGGTAAAGACATCAATGTACCGTTCGCTGAGACCGTCGTAGACCGGATATCCGTCGGCATCGTTGTGAGTCAGCGTCTCGCCTGAACTTATCATGAGATTACGTATATGGTTAACGTGTCCCGTAAAGCCGAGCACATCCTCGGAAACATCATAAAATCCGTCGTTGTTGTAGTCTCTTGCCGCCGCCTTCATCATGGTATACATTTTTTCGTAGGTCCATGTTCCGGCGTCAACACAGTCATAAGGGCTTTCAAGCCCGTTATCGGTCACAAGTCCTTTATTGAACGCAAGAATATAAAAGCCGCAGTAATAATTAAGGTGTCCCTGACCGAAAACAACATAGCGCTTGCTTCCTATGTTTACACTGTCGTTTATGCTGGATGCCCACCATGGATTATCAAGATTAATAGTATCTATCGAAGCTATATCGAGCACCTCGCCGCGCAGATACGACTGGAGCGCAGTGCCTGTCGGTAGCTGGCAGATATCATACAAATGCGTTTGTGTGCTGACAGCTGTCGATATCTCCTTTGATATGTTCTGCGAATTGATCTCTGTCATTACTATATTGAGTCTCTCGCTTACAAGCCGCTGACGGTTGTAAACGATCTCATCAAGCAGATTGCCGCTCGTCTCTTCCAGTGCCATCGTGTCATAAGACCATGTGGTAGGTCTGGTGAGTATGCGGAATTCATATTTGTCAAAGTCCGCAACCGGCAGGGCTTCATAAGCTGCGGTAGTCTCCGCCACCTTCGTAGTCATATCACCTGAGACGGTTGTTGCAGGGGTATTTCCGCCGTTATCCTTTACACACGCAGCCATCAGTACAAGACCGACTGCAACAAGCACAAGACAAAGCGCACGGCTGATAATGGATGTTCTCTTCATTTCCGTTTAGTTTTCCTCCTTAGGATCGCGGTCCGGCACACTCGCTTAAGTCAATAAGTTTCGAAAATATTTCATCTCGCGAAGCACCATGTACCATTTCACACATAATAATATCACACTGCACACCACTTGTCAAGCATATTTATCAATTTTCACGGATATTTTTTCGAATCACGCTTAGTTTCCTCAAAATAATTTTCGAAAAACATCTCAAAGCTATTGACATTCGCGCATGATTGTGATAAAGTAATAAAAAGCAATTCCATACCGAAAGGTCAAACATTTCAGAATGAGATCAGATAATAAAAAACGGCTCCTGGCCGGAGCCACAAAGGCGGATATCACCCCGCGTCTGCCCGTAAGACTGGTCGGGCAGTACTATACGCGGCTCGCTGTGTCGGTTTACAGCCGGCTTGAAGCAAATATACTTACGCTTGAGGATGAAGATGGCAATGCGGCTGTTTTTGTTTCCTGCGACCTGTTGGCAGTAAGTCGACGGTTTGCCGCCGAGGTTCGTCGGAAGCTCGCAAAAATCGCGGACACTCCTGCGCCCGAATGCGTTATGCTCTCCGCCATACATACACACACCGCACCATATCTTTCAGACGATGCTATGTCCGAATTTTGGGGAAATGATTTTTATATTTCGCCCGATCCTGATCGTGAGACGCTTCCCGCAGACTACACCGATGAAATTTCGGGAAAGATCGCACTAGCCATTGCCGAGGCATGGCAGACGCGCCGCCCCGTATCGCTTGCTACCGGATTCGACCACATTTCGATAGCATACAACCGCCGCACGAGATATTCCGACGGTCACACCGAAATGTACGGCTCGACCGCGCGTCCTGATTTTATGGAGGTGGAAGGCACTGTGGACAACGGTATACACTTCATTATTTTAAAAGACGATGAAAAAAAGACCGTTGCCGTTGTGATTGAAGCCGCTTGCCCCTCTCAGATCATGGAACACCACGATTTCATCTGCTCAGACTACTGGGACGTTGTAAGGCATAAGGTTGCAGACAGAATGGGCGAGTTCCCTCTCGTTTCACTTTGCGGAGCGGCAGGCGACCTCTCGCCCCGAGATCTGGTACGCACCGCTATGGACGAACCGCTCATGCACGCCACCGAAATGTACAATGCACCGGGCATGGAGCGCGTTGCGTCGCGCATATGCGAGGCATTCTTCCGTTTTGCAGATTCAGCTGTATACACTTCAGACGTCAGTCTCCGCCATGATGTGCATTTCAGCCGCCTTCCCCTTCGACGCGTAACCGAAGAGGAAGCGCATCGCGCATCCGGTGAATACGATAAACTGCGCGCAAAATACCCGATGATAGGGGAATTTACCGAGGAGGAATGCACCGAGCTTTCACGCCTTGCGGCAACACGCAACAGACTTTCGTATCAGAACGCCACCCTCACCCATCCGGTCGAGATTCACGCACTGAAGCTTGGCGGAGTATCGATAGTCACCAATCCATTCGAGCTTTTTGTCGCCTACGCAGACCGCATACGCGCAGGCAGCGGCAACCCCAACACGATGGTCGTACAGCTTACGAACGGATATGAAGGCTACCTTCCCACTGCCAAGGCGATCTCCTGCGGCGGTTACAGCGCAGGCGTGAACAACGGCTATCTCGGTGCCGAGGGCGGTGACGCGCTCGTCCGCGAATCACTTGAAATGCTTAAAAACATATAAAAGCCGCAGCGGCTGAGCCCCAAGACTCAGCCGCCGCATTTTTTTGATCTTATTTCTGTTCCGCGGTGAAATGCCACACGCGGCTCTCGCCGTCACGCCAGAAGCTGGTAAGATTCAGCCCCGCATTCATAAGAAGTGCTCCCGAATAGCTCCTACCGCTTTCGGCGTCGGTATATGTGAGTGTGGGATCAAGTCCGCGAAGACGTATATACCGTGACATAGACGGCTGAGTGCGTATCACGACATAGGTGAGCAGCACTTCCCTTTTGTCCGCCGACACAGATTCCCACGCCGCAGCCGAGGTCATATCGCCCTTTGACTCGGTAGGATTGATAAGGCGGTAATAATCGCCGTTCTGTATAACATCGTAGTACCTGTGATAATCGGCTACCTGACGGCGCACGAGCCCGCGCTCCTCATCGTTCAGCTTGGTAAGGTCGAGCTCATAGCCAAAGGCGCCCGCCATTGCCACATCTCCGCGCGTTTTGAATGGAGATGTGCGCTTTGTCTGGTGGTTTGGGCAAGCCGAAACGTGCGCGCTCATTGCAGACGGCGGATAAACTATCGATGTACCGTACTGGATTTCAAGCCTTTCGATGGCATCTGTGTCATCGCTCGTCCATATCTGTGGGCTGTAGTAGAGCATTCCGGCGTCAAAGCGTCCGCCGCCGCCCGAGCAGCCCTCAAGCAGCAGATGCGGGAATGCGGTGAGCAGCCGTTCAAGCAGTTCGTAAACACCGAGCATATATCTGTGCGCGACCTCGCTTTGGCGATCGGGCGGCAAAAGCTCGCTACCGACCTCGGTCAGATTGCGGTTGAAATCCCATTTGACATATTCGATATTCGCCGACGAAAGTATCTTATACATCTGATCGAATATGTTGTCTCTTACATCGTTGCGCGACATATCGAGAACATACTGATTCCGCCCTATCGAGCGCTCGCGCCCCTCGGTGTGCAGACACCAGTCTGGGTGCGCACGGTAAAGATCGCTGTCGGGCGAGATCATCTCAGGCTCAAACCATATGCCGAATTTAACTCCCAGTGCATTCACACGGCGCACGAGTTCGGAAAGACCGCCCTTCAGCTTATCCTCGTTGACATACCAGTCGCCGAGCGATGATTTGTCATTATTGCGTTTTCCGAACCATCCGTCATCCATGACCAGCATTTCTATTCCGAGATCGGCGGCATCCTTGGCTATGGCAACGAGCTTTTCGGAATCGAAATTGAAATACGTCGCCTCCCAGTTGTTTACGATGATGGGGCGCTTTTTTGTTTTCCATTCGCCGCGGCAGAGGTTGAAGCGATAAAGCTTATGGTACGTACGGCTCATTCCGCCGACGCCGTGATCGGAGTATACCATAACGACCTCCGGTGCCTGAAAGCTCTCGCCAGGCTCAAGCTTCCACGCAAAATCAACCGGATCGATGCCCATGAGCACGCGCGTCGAACGCATGCAATCGACCTCGACCTCAGCCGCAAAATTACCGGAATACACAAACGAGAATCCAAAGACCTCGCCGCTCTCCTCGGTATAGCCGTCCCGCGCCAGAGCGATAAAGGGATTGTTGTTGTGACTCGACGAGCCGCGGCGGGAATGTATCCCCTGGAGCCCGAATTCAAGGTGGCGGGTAACGAGCGTGCGTTCCTTTGCCCACCTGCCTTGGAGATGGAGCATATCAAAATCCATTTCGGTAAAATCGACCGCCGCCGAGTGCACGCGCTCGATGTTGAATGGCTTGTCGGAGGCATTTCTGATCCTCACGCTGCGCGTTATCGCGTCAAGCTTTGAAAACGTCGTGTAGATAAGCGTGACCTCGGCCCCCGTGAGCTCATCAACGCACTCTATCTCAAGCGTTTCCGCCTCGCTGTCGTCATTCGTATATGTGGCAGGCAGACCCGCAAGCTTCGGCTTGCCGGGATATATCCTGTGCGACCGGTAACGGATATCGGTAACGCTTGAACCGTTTGCACCGCGCACCGAAAGTGCGACCGAGCGAAAGTCGCCCGAGCCGTTTACGGGATATTCAAGCTGTGCGGTGTCAAGAGACAGCCCGCCTTCCTCAGCCGAGGCGACACAGGCACTGAATGCAGCGTTGCGCTGCCTCATGCGCAGGTAGTCAAGGTCGGTATCCGGTATGCGAGCACCGTAATAAAGATGAAGCAGATACCCTGTGGGGCTTATCTTCATCGCATAGCTTGACGACGGTGTGTCAAGCTTTAACACTTTCCTCTCACTGTCAAAAACAACAGGCATTTTTTATCCTCCTAAGATCATTCTTTATATGTTCTGATATTTTTGCGGTAAAAGCTTATGAGAAACGGCACCGAGATCAGAAATGTGGCAAGATCGGCAGCGGGCTGACTCATTTCAACTCCCGCGCACTTGAAAAACAGCGGGAGAACGAAGACCGCCGGAACGAAAAATATTCCTTGGCGGCAGCTTGCAAGTACGGTTGCCGGCAATTTGAAGCCAAGACACTGGTAAAGCTGGTTGACGTATGTCGACACAGCCATGAATGGCATAACAGCACAGGCAAAAAGCAATGTTTGCGCGCCAATTTTCGCAACCTCGGCATCATCACAAAACCACCGCATTATCGGAGACGCCGCAGAAGCGGCAACGGCAGCGCAGGCAACGCATATCACCGTTCCTATCAGTGAGGCGAAGCAGAATGCCTGCCATGCACGTCGGCGTTTTCCTGCGCTGTAATTGTATCCGGCGACCGGCTGAAAGCCCTGTCCGATGCCGAGAATGATATTGCGCACGAACACATATATCTTGTTTGCAATGGTGATCGCCGACACGGCAGCATCGCCGTATACGACCGCCTGCATATTGATGAGAGCAGACGCAAGGCTGCCAAGTCCCTGTCTGAATATAGTCGGCAGCCCCGTGGCAAGGATAAGCAGATAATCACGCGCGCGGCGGCTGACAGACGAAAGGCGTATCCGCACTATCGATCTGCCGGACAGAAAGATACCGAGCAAGATCACAAAACTAACACACTGACTTATAGCCGTTGCAAGTGCTGCGCCTCCGGTACCCATATCAAAGGTAAAAATAAGCAGCGGGTCGAGAATCATATTTAGCACTCCGCCGATGCCGAGCCCCCACATTGCGGCATGGGATTCCCCCTCGGCGCGCAATGTATTGTTGAGCACGAACGAAGCACAGCTGAGCGGCGCGGCGGCAAGTATGTATACGGCATAATCCACCGCATAGGGCAGCATGGTTTCGGTACATTTCAGAAAACCGAGGATCGGACCGAGCGCGGCAAGACACCCCCAACCGACAGCACCACCCGCCAAAAGCGCGAAAAAGAACGCGCTTGAAGCATACATTTCGGCAGCACGGTCATCCTTTGCTCCGAGTCTGAGGCTGATGAGACTGCCCGCACCCATGCCTATCCCGTACCCGACTGCCTGAATTATTGCCATAAGCGTATAGACCATACCGACAGCAGCCGATGCCGATTTATTTATCTGCGAAACGAAATATGTATCCGCAGTATTGTAGATAACAGTTACAAGCATACTTACGGTCGTAGGGATCGCAAGCGATGTGACAAGCTTCGGTATCGGTGTGTCCACCATACGTTTGTACTGCTCTTCACTGTTGAGGATGTGCGCCATTGTCATTCACCTTCTTTTTAATACCGAATATCGGACAGTCCCCCGCTGCCAGCCAAGCCCCGACCGCCATAAGTGCGAGCGCCGCAAAATAAGCGGTGCCCGGCACCTCACGGAATACCGCGAACGAAAAAGCCGCCGCAATGAACGGGGACACGGCATAGTACGCGCTCGTCCGCGCCGCGCCGATCATACGCTGTGCGTAAACATACACAAAAATGCTCATTCCGTAAGCCAGAAGCCCGACGCCGAGAGCGGCAATCACGCTCCATGCAGCCGTCACACGCTCTCCGAGGCAAAGACCGATCACGATCGAACCGAGCCCCGAAAATATGCCCTTCAAAAGTACGATCTCGAGCGGATCCTTACCCGAAAGTTTGCGCGTGCAGTTATTTTCAAGGCCCCAGCACGCCGCCGCAAGCAGCACAAAAAGTGAGCCGATAGAAAATCGGAAACCCGAGGGATCTTCAAACGAAAGGACCGCACATGAGAGCGTAACAAAAAATATACCTGTCCAGAGGCGCGGACTGATCCTTTCTCCGAACGCAAGAAGTGCTATAAGCGCAGTGGCAACGATCTCAAAATTGTTGAGGAGCGCCGCATTTGCCGCAGTGGTGGACCGCAATCCTATAAGCAGGCATATCGGCGCCGCAATATCAAGCACTATCATTCCAACAGTATACGGCAGCTCAGCCCGCGTCAGCTTTGACTCCGTGCGCCTGCCGCCGGCCTTCCGCACGAGCGCGACAGGGATCATGCCGATACCGGCGCCTATATAGAGAAAGCCGGCCATGAGCGTTGCGGGAAGATAATCAAGCAGCAGCTTTGAAAAAGGCGCGTTTATTGCGTAAAGCGAAGCCGCAAGAATTGCAAGCGCTATCCCATTACCCGTCTGCTTTTTCATCACAGTCATCGCTCCCAAGCAGTTTTTCGCAAATGTAAAAATCCGTGCCGTACATATGGCACTCACCCAAAAAATCAAACCCGAGAGCGCGGTATGTCTTTATCGCTGCGGGGTTTGACTTTGAAACGATCAGATGCACCGCACGAAAACCGTGCAAAGCAAGGATGCAGAACAGCTCACGCAGCATTTCGGCAGCGTACCCGTGACCGCGGCGGTCGGAGGCAACGACCACCCGCGCTATCTCGCAGTGCGTGCCGTCGCACACACGCCACGCGGCAATGTCATCAAGCTCGTTTTCCGATTCGAGCGAAACGGCGCCCGCGATACCGCGGGCATCCGCGTAAACGCAAAGACCGCCGCTTTGGAGATCGTGCTCCGCGATATACTCGTTCGGGTACTCGTCGTCCCACGCGCAGCCGGGAGTACCAAGCGCCGATCTGTAAAGACCAAGCACCGCAGGCACATCGCCGGCTGTTGCGCGGCGCAGTATCGGGCGGCAGTCCGCACCGTCATTTTTCATAACTGTTCATGAATCGCGCGATATCCGCCTCGCAGGAGCGCATGGCGAGTATCGTATCGCCAAAAAGCCTGTCAAGCTCCCAGCCGAGACGCTCCGCGCCCGTACGTATCACATCTCGCGAGCATCCGGCAGCAAATTTTTTGTCCTTGAATTTCTTTTTTAGACTTGATACTTCCATATCCATTACGCTTTTTGACGGACGCATGAGTGCCGCCGACCAGACAAGCCCTGTAAGCTCGTCCGCAGCAAAAAGGACCTTTTCCATTTCGTGTTCCGGCTCAACGTCGCAGCATATGCCGTAACCGTGCGAGCAAACGGCATGGATCATGTCCTCGCCGACACCGCCAGCCGCAAGCAGCCCGGGTGCCTTTTTGCAATGCTCGTTAGGGTAAAGCTCAAAATCAATGTCGTGCAAAAGCCCGACGATGCCCCAATAATCGACCTCGCCGCCGTAACCGAGCCTTTCGGCATACCAGCGCATAACGCCCTCGACCGTCAGTGCGTGCTGAATGTGAAACGGCTCTTTGTTGTATTCACAGAGAAGTGCAAACGCCTCGTCCCGTGTTATATTGCTTTTTCTCATTCCGAAAACCTCGTGATAAATATAAATATATTACTTTAGAATTATACCACAATGCGAGACAAAAAACAAGATAAAAATATCATCAACGCACGTCATGCCGAGCCGTCACGAACATAAATAAAAAGCCGCAGGATGGTGCATTCACGACATTCCGCAGCGGCGCGGGCAAGATATAAACCAATGGTTGATGAAAGCTTTTCCGTAAGCGGTTGACAAACGGTAAAAGGAATGCTATACTGTTATCGTAACCAAAAAGTTCAGTCAAAGGAGGCGATCGTTAAGATGAAGACCTATATTTATCGGGTGTCGAATGTATCGCCTGCGGTATGCTGAACGTAAGGCTTATATTTTATGCACATCCGATCCCGGGTGCGTTTTTTGTTTGTCCGAACGTTTTTCGCGGCAAGCATGCTTCCTTATGCACCCGTCGGGGTGCTTTTTGTTTTTCACGGGAAGTTCCCGGAATATAAAACCTCAGCATATGGAAAGGAGAATTTTTATTATGAACACGAACGCGCTCACAACACTTTCAAAAAAACGAAAAAGGAGAGACTGATGAAGAGATTAAAAAACAAAATATTATCTATGGAGCCAGACACTGCATCATACAGTGCCATGTATGATGGGAGCATGTACATCGAAGATCCGTTGCACCCGACGATAGATCCTTATTTCGATCACTGTCCGATATATTATAATGAAAACGTCGGATTCGAAATAACCGCCACACACAAACTGGCTCAGGATAAGCCGACGGTGGTGATCGGCATTCCCTGCACAGCACTCGGGATTGCCATCCCCGACAGTTCGACCGAGTGCGCCGAGGCGGACTTTTGCCTCCGTGCCTTCAGAAAATATATCGACGAGCTGAATGACGAACTGTATAACAGGAGCCGTCCCGACGTTGAAAACGGCAAGTATTATATATGCGCACCGGGCGGAGAGGTGATACGCCGGAATTCGGCATACTTTGCGATGCGACCGCAAAAGGATTACACGTACGGTCCGGGGTCAACGGTTTATCTTTTGACCGACGGTGTCGCCCGTCCGCCCGTTATGTGCCTTTGCATACGTATTCAGGTCCAACTGCCGAAAAAGAAACTGCGCCGGGCATTACGAATGCTGTGCAAAGATCTGCCGGATGCGGTCGACCGATTCGTTTCGGAGTTCGGCGGCACGGAAACTGCTGCCGCGCTCGCAAAAAAACAAGCGGCGATCCGCGCCTGGCTTAAAAACAGCGATTATTGTGCTTTTGTGGCGAACGGCAGTATCCTTCCCCGCGCCAAGGGGACTGACCTGCCGATGCCGGACGCAGTTCCGTTCAGGTCCGCACCGGACGATGAGATCGAGATATTCGGCGTGAAAGGCATGGGCATCAAAAAGGGTGTTACTGTCATTACGGGCGGCGGATATTCGGGAAAATCAACCCTGCTCGATGCGATATCCGCAGGCATTTATGACCACGCCCCCGGCGACGGCCGCGAGCTTTGCATTACGGATGACAGCGCCGTTACCATATCTGCCGAAGACGGACGAAGCGTAAAGCACGTCAATATTTCGCCCTTTATCAAGTGGCTGCCCGGCGGTGATACCCGTGATTTCTCTTCCGACCATGCCTCCGGCTCGACATCGCAGGCGGCGAACATAATGGAGGCGGTCGAATGCAATGCCAAGCTGTTGCTTATCGATGAGGATAGAAGCGCAACAAACTTTATGATACGCGACCGCATGATGAAGGCGCTGATCGAAAAAGAACCGATAACGCCCTTCACAGACCGGGTGAACGAGCTTTATAAGGCACACGGCGTATCCACGATACTTGTTATCGGAGGGAGCGGAGAGTATCTTTCCGTCGCCGATAAGGTCTACATGATGGAGGATTATCTGATCCGCGATGTGACCAAAAGGTCAAAAGAAATTTGCAGTTCATGTAATGTGACCACTGTACTGCCCGCGCCCGCGGATTGGCAGCAATGCAGGACCCTTTATTCCGACCGCTTCACCTCTTATCCGGAGGGCAGCGGCACTGAAAAGCTTGAGGTCTCGGATATGGGATTCATAATCATCGGCGACGAGAGGATAGACGTTCGCGGATTTCACGACATCGTTTCTCCGCGTCAGCTCGATACGCTCGGATTTATGCTGAGATATCTGGAGCTGACCAATGCCGACAGAAGGATCGATATCGGTAAAAAAATAAACGAAATGTATGAGCGCATCGACAATGAAGGCATCGACTTTCTCTATTCATCCTTCTTTACGACCTGCGAAAGATTCCTCGACCTGCCGCGCAAGCAGGAATTGACGGCACTCATAAACCGCATGCGAAAGATCAATATGGTAAAAAGCTACCGGGGATCATGAGCACGTCGCCGCAACTGTCAGTATAAGAGACGGAAAAGTACGATCGGATGCGGCTCGGGGATACGGGACAAAAAACAAGAAAAATATCTTAGTATCGCGCGACCGATTAAGCCGATACGGACAGTTATACTGTCCAACACTCCCCTTGCTGATCCTTTAAGATTGTGATATAATATAATCAAATCATATGAACGCATGGAGGTGTGGCATGAAAAGAAGCTGCATGAGGACCTTTCTTGACATTTTGTCGGCATCGCTGATAACAATTATCTTGTATATTGGTCTTTACTTTATTTGGGGTGCGATTGCCCGGGAATCGCAGAACGAAAAACTGTTTCTTATATTGCTTTCAACAATGACAAGCATCGTTTACGCCGTAATTTTGTTCTGCATAACAAAGGTGAGAAAAGACCGGGGCGAAAAGGAGTTGCTTGAAGATTACGGTGAAACCCGTGTATATTCGTTGCGCGACGATATACCTACGATGCTGCGTCATGAGCGTATGTGTCTGATCATGCTTGCCGTAGTGACCCTCGCCTGTTTTGCGATGAACAAGCTTGATGTTCTCGTATTTCACAAAAAAACCTTTTCCGCCGTTACATTTATATTTTTTCCTCTGTTCCTTTTCAGCACCTGTTTCAATGCCGAAATTATAGGATACATCATCGGCGCAATATTGACAGAGGCAGTATACATCGTCCTTGTTCTCACATACAGAAGAAAAAAATATATTCACTGGAAGCATCCGTCGGAGAAATAAAATGCAGTTCAGCAGCAAATTGAAAGAGTTAAGAGCCAACGCCGGGCTAACGCAGGAAGAGGTCGCCAAACGCCTGTACGTATCCTCGCAGACTGTTTCAAAGTGGGAACGCGGGCTTCTCACGCCGGACATCAAGCTTCTACCGCGCATAGCAGTGCTTTATCACACATCCATCGACTCGATATTCAGCATGGAATCGGTGTGGGACGAGGAACACGAAAAAAAGCAGCGTGAAAAAATAAGCCTATTCCACGCAACGGGTAAATATGAGCTCGCCTACGATACCATGCTTGACGAAATTGAGCTTCGCCCCGCCAAATTTCAGGATTACTGCAACATTATGCTTTATGTTTTGCAGCAAAAAATGTTTGACGAAGCGCATATCCGCCGTATGCTACAGCTTGCCGAATACGCCAATGAATACTGCAAATGCGATGACATACGAAATGAGATATGCAGGCTGATGCTTCAGATATGCAGTTTTTCGGGCAGTGCCGAAATAAGAAAAAAAGCCGTTGGATATTACAAGAAATTACCGCAGCTCAAGCACAGCCGCGAGGTGTATGCCAGGTTTGTAATGGAACCCGCCGAATATTCCGCTCAGCTCAGGAAAAACATAACATACACGGTCGATCTTGCCGAGTGTGCCATACGCGGACTGATCACCGGAGATATGACTGACGAAGAAAAACTGTTTTATTTTAAAAAAGCCGCCGCACTGTTTGAAACAATAAACGATGACAGGTATGCAGGCTTTTACGACCTTCCGCTCCTTTGCGACTACTGCGAAATAGCCCGGTTGCTTTTATCGCTCGGAGATCATGATGAAGCGGATAAATATGTTAAAAAAATTATTTTCATAATACAACGGCAGATTGACCCCGAAGAAACAGTTTCGCCGCTCATCGGCAATCCAATTCCGGAAGGATACACGCACCCGCTCACAAAATGCAAAATGCTTTTGAAAAACATGCTCTCATCACCGGCGTTCGCCGAATATCGGGAAAAACTGCAGCACATTGCAGCCGAGATAGACCCGAAATGATCTGTCGGCAATGATTTTTTGCCATCGGGGAAACCGAAAAAAATATAAAGGCACTGGCAAAAAAACTACCAAATATAACATTAATAAAAGCAAAAATGCCGGGATTTCGACCGGCATTTTTGTGTAGCACTCGGGACTATCCTAAGCTTTGTCTGTTCGTCAGTATGAGACCACGAGCTGCATTTTGAACTTTTCCTCACCGTAAACCGCGTGAGGAATATCCTTGGGCATGATGAGAGTCTCGCCGGCATTCAGAATGAACACCTCGCCGCCGACGGTGAAGCGCCCGGTGCCATCAAGCACCGTGACCATCGCGTCTCCCGCCGCAGCATGCGTTGATATCTCCTCGCCTTTGTCGAACGAAAATAGCGTCATGCTCACCTTATCGTTCTGAACGAGCGTTTTGCTTACGACCTGCCCTGCCTGATATTCGATCTGATCCGCCAAAGCGATCTTTTCTTTTTTTGCGATATTCTTGTACATTTTTCTTTCTTCCTGATTTTATATTATTTTCGTGATACGTTGTCAGCGTTTTTTCAGGCGGCCGAGCACACGTCCCGCACATGATATTTCGGTGAAATCCTTGAGCAGGATCCTGCCGTATTCGGGGTTGAGCGAGATAAGGCAGTCGCCGCCGAATATTTTGAAGTACCCGTTGCCGTCAAGGATATACACGCACGGCTCGCCGACCTCAACGGCATCGCAGCTCTCAACAAGCAGCACGTCCCCGTTGTGGTATTTCGGCTCCATGCTGTTTCCGCTTATGCGCAGCGCAAAGTCGGCTCCGTCGGTCTTTCTGTCACGCGGTATGGTTATGCTCTCCGCGCTGTCGCCGTCAAGATATTCACCGACACCGGCAGATACCGGCAGATCGTAAAGAGGGATCTCGCGTTTCCCGCCAAGTGCGCCGGATGCCTCTCCGTAGCGGCGTCCGGTCCCTCCGCGCTTTCTGACAAACGCGCCGTCGGAAGCCGCTCCGGAATAAACGGAGTGACTTATGCGTTCGTTTTCTTTACCCAGTACAAGCACAACCAGTTCCTTTCCGTATTGGTCCAGCCGTCGGTAATCCTCAATGAACTTGATCTCCCCCTGCGTGAGAGTATAGTTGTTGGTATTCTCCGGCTGTCCGCTTATAATATAATCAAGCGAGCAGTCAAGTGCATTGCAGACCGCTATTATATTGGAAAGCTTCACCGAATCGGAAATACCGGCAAGAAATTTGCTGAGTGTCCCAAGCGGTATTCCCGTCATTCGTGACAGTTGCTCGTTGGTGATCTTTTTTTCCGATTTGAGCTTTTTTATGCGTTCAAGATAGTTTTCTTCCATAACCGAAATAAAACCTCCGTCTGTTTCGTCCTTTTATGGTCTTATTATAGCACACAAGTTCCGTTTTGTAAATACCTTTTCAAAATATTTTTCCGTTTTTGATATTTTTCTATTGACAGGAGCGCAGTCGTGTGATATAATATGCTCAGAAAAATTCCAAATCAAGAACTACGGAGACAACACGATGAATAAGTGCTTCAATGATTTTCCCCAATACAAAAACCGCAGATATGTTTCGTCATATTCGCGCCGCACGCGTGCCGGGCGTTCGTGCGCCGCGCCAGCCGAACGTATACTCAGCATATGTGCGGGGATCGCATCGGCATTTGAAGCTTCGGCTGTGCAGATCATTGGTAGGATAGCCGCACTTGTCGCGCTTTTTGTGGGGCTTTTCTTTCTCATCGCCGCAATCGGCGCAGGCAGCATCGGTGTATGGCACGCAGTGCTCATTATGCTCGGGCTGGCAGCAGGTCTCGCCGCCGTGCTCCGACTGTGAGCCTGTCATCCCGGCTGCTTCATTATTTTAACAACGGCATCGGCAAGAATGCGTGCGTAACGCAGTCCGCGCGATGAACGTTCGGCGGCATCAAGCTCCACGTGCAACGACAGCACGGGGAGATCCTGATTGTACACTCCGCCGTCAAGCTGCACGCCGGTACCGTATGTATCAAGGGCTTCATTGACCATGACGGCAAGCGCGGTGTTTTTTTGCCACACGTCATCGGCACCGGCTCCGACAATCAGTCCCGGCTCGCCGCCTATGTGAAAATCCACCACAAGTCCGATTTCGCCATGTACCATCAACCGCCCGATCTCTGAGCGGGCGCGGGAATATGCCCCCAATCTTCCCTCCGCGTCAAACCCGCCGTCGCACATTTCGGTTGCGATCCCCACAGCATTGACCGCCTGACAAAACGCGCGCGCGGCATCCTCAACACCTGTTCCGTCCTGAAAATGCTCCCGCGAATGTGTGCAGAGCACAAGGACTTTCTTTCCAGCCAGCGCGCTTCTTATCTCCGCTTCAAACAGTGCCCTGAGCGCGACAGGATCTGCGTCATTGGACGTCTTGTTTGTGAATCCGCTTTTTCCCGATGGTACGGGATCGCTTTCGGGAGTTTCGCCTGGCACGTTCGGATCAGTCGAGATATCTGCCGCCTTCGTGCTTTCGCCGGATACACCGGACGTGTCGGTAGGCATGGGCGCTGTCACGTCCCCGGAGGTGCTCTGCGGTTCCCGCACGCCTGTGTCGATCACCGATGACGACATATCGGTATCTGTGCCGGCATTTGTTCCGGCGCCAAACAGCAATCTGCCCGCAATTCCACCGACTGTTTCGCGCGGATCCTTTCCCATCCCGTTTATCGTAACAGAAGCCGCGGCTGTAAATGCGGTCGTCAGAAAAAGCACGGTCAATATCATATATATAAATGAAGCCTTGCTTTTGTTTCCGTCCATTGTTACACCACGGTCAAAGTCTGCATTCCGCCTTATCGGAAGTGTGGCAGAACCGGTGTTTTTTTGTTTTTCTCCGTCACCGAAAATATCCACTCTTTCCTTTTTGACACGCGTCCCATCGGTCCCGGCGTAAAAATCGAAATCATCATTGCCGCACTTTTCGTCCTTCATCACATTCCTCCGTCTTTTTTCAAATGATATGATGCCGAAGCGGTTTTTATGTGCTCCGATTCAGCCGATGCCAAATACGCCGTCTATGGCAGATGCGATCATTCGTGCAGCCTGCCTTGTGATCACGTCTGACTCGCGCGGACTGACAAAAAAGCTTTTTCCGGTTTCAAGCACGGTTCTGAGAGATTCCGGGAATGCATCAAAACCATCACCATCGGTCATTCCGGCTTTTTGCAGTGCTTCCCAGACAAGCGTTGACGAATCTACCACCGTCGGAACGCCCACCGAGATCACAGGCACGCCGAGAGTTGTGTGCGTAAGCGCCTTTCTCTCGTTGCCTACCCCGGATCCCGGCGTTATTCCGGAATCCGAAAGCTGTATCGTTCTGCCGAGCCGCTCGCACGACCGGGCTGCCAGAGCATCCACGGCGATCACAACATCCGGTTTGGCTGCACGGACCGCCCCGCGCAAAAGCTCCGCGCTTTCAATACCGGTTTTTCCGAGGACACCTGGCGTCACCACCGAAACGGCAGAGCAACCGAGCGCACGGAACAATCCGGTCTCAAGCTCACGCAGATGTCGCGTTGCCGATATCATTCCCGCCGCCACGGGTCCTACGGCATCTGCGGTCATATCCGCATTTCCCAGTCCCGCCACAAGCACACCGAATCCGCCGTCCGCCCTGCGACCGCACAGCGACTCGCACATGAGACCGAGCTCACGCCCGAGAATATCCGCAAACGCCGTCACTGACTGATCGTCAAACTCAGAAAACCCGCATTCCGATGCCACGGTAACGTAGTTTCCGCGCCTTCGCCCCAGTCTTTGCGCCGCAGCTTGAGTCACAATCTCCATTCGGGCGACTGATATCCGCACGTTACCCGCAAATGCTTTTTCTTCCCGGCACATAACGCCGCTGCTGCCGTCCCATGATTCGCAGGCAAGGTCGGTCCTTGCAAACTCATTTTTGCCCGTGCCGCGCTTCCTTTTTTTATCCGATATCATACATATCCTTCCTTTATCTGTCATGCGGTTTACCGTATTCCTTGGCTTGCACCGTGTATTAGTATATGTTTTTTCAGAAAAACTATTGCTTTTATTTCGATTTTACATTATAATATTAGTTACAGCATATATTGCGCGGCGACGATATGGTCAAATTGAACAAATTTCGGGTTTGGGATTGTGCAATCCGCCGAACATTCAAAGACTTAAAAATCTCCATTGAAATTTTCATTATTTGGTGATATAATAGATTGAATCGAAACGCCTCGCGTCTTTGATTTTTTACCTGAGGAGGATTACACAAAAATGACAAAAAGACTCTTAGCTGTGCTTCTCTGCATGGTCACACTTGCGACCATGCTTGTTTCCTGCCACGACTCTAAAATCGACGGCAAGGATAACAAGGGAGCGGAGATCACAATGTATCTCACAGACATGATCTATGATTTTGACCCCGCTGTTGCATACAACAACGCATCGGCACTCAAGATTTGCGCTCTTATGTTCGACACGCTCTTCGCGCTTGACGCCAAGGGAAAGGTCGTGCCGTCCATTGTTGATAAATATACATACACCAAGGATGACAACAAGAAGGAATACACGCTTATGCTCTATTTCAAGAGCAACAACGCCTGGTCCGACGGCACGCCCGTTTCCGCTCAGGATGCCGTGTATACATGGAAGCGTCTGCTTGATCCCGACTCAAGCTTCGAAGCTGCCTCCATGCTTTATGAGATCAAAAACGCGCGCCGTGCCAAAGAGGGCGATTGCTCGATCGATGACATCGGCATTTACGCGGTCGATGAGCTTGTTCTCGAGGTCAAATTTGAAAGAGACATCAATCTCAACGAATTTCTTGTCAATCTGACAAGCCTCGCCCTTGCTCCGCTGCGCGAGGATATCGTATCCCGTAACGAAGACTGGGCAAAGAAACCCGCCACGATCGCCTGCAGCGGTCCCTTCAAGCTTTACCGTATAAATTACGGTATGCAGGAGAATTCCACTCCCACTCTCTATCTCGAAAGAAACCCCTACTACCGCCGCAATTACGAAAAAGATCATCTTGACAAATCGGTAACGCCTCACCGCATTATAGTTGACTTCTCCATGACTCCCGAAGAGCAGCTCGCGGCATTCAACGCAGGTGAAATATTCTACGTCGGCAATATTGCCCTTTCCGCAAGATCATCGTACAAGAACACCGCCAAGGTCGCAAACGGTCTTTCCACTCATACATACTATCTCAACGAAAACGCCGATATAGCAAAAAAAGACGGCACTACCGAAAAGCTGTTCGCCAACAAGGAAGTGAGACTTGCCCTTTCGGCTGCCATCGACCGTCAGAAACTTGCAGACCTTGTTGTATTCGCGGAAGCAGCCACTGCTTTTGTTGCTCCCGGCGTGTTTGAGACTACAAACGCCAAAACAACGTTCCGCAGCGTTGGCGGCAGCATTATTTCCGCAGCAGCAGATACCGCCGCTGCCTCAAGCCATCTGTCCGCTGCAGGTATCAATGCATCCGATTATTCATTTGCGATCTCCGTTCGTGCCGAAAATGAAGTCCACTGCGCGATCGCCGAGGCAGTTGCCGAGGCATGGAACGCTCTCGGATTCAACGTTACCGTTGAAAAGATCGCCGCTATTGTAAACGATGACATGTATAACGGTGAAATAGCGACCGATATCAATGATGATATTTTCAATGAGCGGCTCGCAGCCAACAAATTCGAGGTTATCGCGGTCGATGCATCGGCTTACTCGGCAAATGCATACTCTATGCTCGCTCCCTTCGCGTTTGCGTTCTCCGGTCAGAAGCTTGACATAGAAAAGCCCGATGGATCGTTTGATTACAACTATATTCTCAATCCCCACAAGACCGGCTACAACAGCGATGCTTACAATGCTCTGTTTGATCAGATCGCGGAGACCACCGATTCCACAGCACGCGCCGAGCTCCTTCACAAAGCTGAAAAACAGCTTCTTGACGATATGCCTGTTATCCCTCTGATATTCAACCAGGATGCGTATATATGCTCCAAGAATCTCAGCCGTGTTGAAAGCAGCTACTACGGTTTCCGTATTTTCAACAAGACAAAACAGAAAAATTACACCAAGTACCTCACCACTTCATCTGTAAGCTCATCGACCACCGCAGCCGAAGAGGCTCAATGATCTCACGGAAATAACAGATACCTAATGGGCTGTCGTGTTAACACGACAGCCCATTCCTTATCTTCGGCAATAATACGGCGCGCCAAACTTTTGAAAGATCATCTTCTGCGAAGCGATTTTTTGACCGGTCGGCAATATTGGTTTCGCCTTTTTCCTCTTAACATCCACAACTCTTTGTCACTATGCACAAAAATACGCATTAATTTATATGCATTTTGCCGTAATTCCAAAAAACTATTGACTTTTGAGCGTTCCGATGATATAATTTAAAAGTAACAAATCAACTTACGGTTTACATAAGCAGACTGTAAGCGGAGCGGTGCGACGCACCGGCTCCGAAAAAGCAAAAAAGAAAGGTTTGGTTTTCTGAACATGAAGACACGCTTTACTCGCTTCCTGGCAATGGCGTTTGCCGTCATGATGCTTGTATCCCTTGCATCCTGCGCAAAGCCCGGCGAATCCACCAGCACATCCACCGACCCCGTTGCATCCACGACCGCCGGTCCGGATGAAACGACTTCTCCCTATGTTGACGATGATATTCCCGACAACCTGAACTTCAACAAGACCATCGGCGTTCTTGTATGGTCAGACGTTGAGCACTTCGAATTCAACGAAGAAATCGGTAAAGAAGCTTCTGTCAGCGACCTTGTCATTTCCAAACTCAACTCCCGTCTCGGAAAAGTGCAGGAAAGACTCGGCATCACCATTGAATTCATTCCCATCCTCGGCAATGCCGACAACAACAAGACCTGGAACTCCTATGTCGAGCGCTCCCTCGGAGTTGATTTTTCATATGATGTTATAGCGGGATATTCTCTTTCAGTCGCTCAGAATGCCACATCGGGCTTCCTTTACAATATGCTCAGCGATGAATGCCAGTACCTCAACTTTGAAAAGCCCTGGTGGTCCGAGCTTCTTGTAAAAGAAGCGACAGTCAAGGACAAACTTTTCTTTGCATCGGGCGATATTTCGAGAAACGCTCTTGAAATGATGTATGTCTGCTTTGTCAACACCAACCTGCTGAAGGATTACAACCTTGAAAATCCTCAGAACTATGTTGCCACCGGCGAGTGGACCTATGACAAATTCATCAGCATGTGCTCCGGTCTTTACAAAGACCTTGACGCCAGCGGTACCAAGAACTGCTCCAGCACCGAAGGCGACCAGTTCGGTTATATAACCTCCGGTATTCATGTCGACCCTTGGTTCTACGGATCCGGCGCGACCATTCTCGACAAGGATGCTGACGGCAACCTTAAAATCGCAGACTCTTTCAAGGGTGAACGCGTTGTAAATACCGTCAATATGCTCAACCAGTTCCTCTACAACACAGATGACGGCATCTATACCTCAAGCGTGACTCACCAGCGCGCTTTCGGTCAGGGTCGCTCCCTCTTTATGATGGACCGTGCACGTGTTTCTCACAAGGTCCTCAAAGCCGACTACGAGATCGACTATGTTGTTGTTCCCTGCCCCAAGTATGATAAAGACCAGGAAAAATACATCACCGTTATGGGTAACCCCTTCACCCTCTATGCGATCAGAAAAGACGCTCAGGATCCCACTGCTGCTTCCGCATTCATAGAATGCATGGCATCCGAGGGCTACCGTCAGATCACTCCCGCCGTCTTTGAGCTCCAGCTCAAGACAAGATACGTCAACGATCCCATATCCGGTCAGATGTACGATATAATCCGCTCCAACCTTACCTACGACCTCGGTCGTATATTCACCTATCCTCTCGGCGGTTCTCAGAGCACTTTCAAGAATGCAATAAAGAACAACACCGCAAACTACGCGACCAGCGCCAAGATGTCTGCAAATCTCTTTGCGAAGAAACTGCCGGACATCATGTCGGTTTACACTAATTAAAAACAATAGCAATAATAGTTTTAGGCTGCCGTGCAAAAAGCGCGGCAGCCTAAAACTATTCTGTTGAAAGGGGCTGCCGCAGTATCGTGCAACAGCCCAACAGCAGCGCCCCGGTGGTTTGCGCCGAGACCAATGCCGGAGTGGTGCCGCGAGTTTTTTGACACCCCATCCAACATATATTTCCGTTAACTCAGGCGCCTTCGACCGATTTGAACTGTGAACCGTAAAGCCCAGCGTAGAAGCCTCCCGCGCTCATAAGCTCATCATGCGTTCCGCGTTCAATTATTTTGCCGTCCTTCATAACGAGTATCATATCGGCATTTTTGATCGTATTGAGCCGATGCGCGACGATGAATGACGTACGCCCGCGCATAAGCTCGGCAAACGCTTTTTGTATCTTGATCTCAGTACGTGTGTCGATAGACGAAGTCGCCTCATCGAGTATAAGCATCGGCGGAAGAGCCAGCATGACGCGCGATATACAAAGAAGCTGTTTCTGCCCCTGAGAGAGCTGTCCTCCATCCTCGCTGAGTACCGTATCATAACCGTTTGGCAAGCGTTTTATAAATGAATGCGCGTGAGAAGCGCGCGCCGCCGCTTCGATCTCCGCATCGGTTGCATCCGGCTTTCCCATAGCAATGTTTTCACGCACGGTCCCGGTTTTCAGCCATGTGTCCTGAAGAACCATTCCGAACGAAGCGCGCAGGCTGCCGCGTGTTATCTCGCGTATGCTTCTGCCGTCAATTGTAATGTCACCGCCGTTCGTCTCATAAAATCTCATAAAAAGGTTTATAAGAGTGGTTTTTCCGCATCCGGTGGGACCGACCACAGCGACACGCATACCCGGTTTAACGTCAAAGTCGATACCAGACATGAACGGGCGGTCTGTGTAAGAGAACGACACGTCGGATGCGACAACGCTTCCCTTCACCCCGGCGGGATCAATTGCCACAGCTGTTGGAAGATCATCGGGTTCATCGGGTGTGTCAAGAAGCTCAAATACACGCGCGGCACTTGCAAGCGAGCTCTGAAGCTCGGCAATAACGTCCGAAAGCTCATTGAAAGGCTTGGCGTAGTTATGCGCATAATAAAGGAGCGTAGATATCTGCCCCGCAGTGACAAGCGGATTCGCCACCGCCATAAGTCCACCGGCAAGTGCGACGCCGCAATAAACAAGAGAATTGACAAACCGGGTCGACGGATTGGTTATCGACGAATAGAACACCGCACGCGTTGCGGTCTTACGGTATTCTTCGTTAAGCTTATCAAAGTCGGATGCTATCGCATCCTCACGCGAATACGCCTTCACAACGGCACCTCCCGAAACGCTTTCGTCTATCACCGCAGTCTGTCTTGCCGCCAGTGTGGACTGCTCATGGAAGAGCGTGAAGGTCCGTTTTGAAATAAACGCAGCCACAAGCATCGAGAGAGGCGTCAGGAGCGCGACAACGAGCGCGACCTTATAATTTATCATTATCATGAAAACAAGCGTAACGACGATCGAGAGAACACTGGAGTAAAGCTCTGTGATTCCGGTGACAAGTCCCTCGGACATTCTGTCAACGTCAGCGATCATTCTGCTGAGCGTATCGCCCGTTCTGTGCGAATCAAGATACGAAAGTGGCAGCTTTTCTATCTTTCGGATGCAGTCGGAACGGATATCGCGCGTTACCGCGGCTCCGAGGCGCAGTCCGGCAAGACGCACGAGCCAGTCAAACAGCGCACTGAGCACAGCGAGAAGCGGGATCAGTGTGAGAATTTTTAATATCCCCGCCATATCAACGTTTCCTTTGCCGACAGCAAGGTCAATGGCGTCTCCCACAAGCACGGGAATAAAGTGCGCGGCGACTATTGATATGCCGGCGAGTACGAACGCTCCTGCCGCCACGGGGATCAGCGGTTTGCAATATTTAAGCAATCTCGCCAAAGCGCGCCGACGCGCCTCGGGCGGGAGTTTTTCTTTTTTCTTAGCCATTTGCGCTCACCTCCCCGGCAGTTATGTCATCACCGCCGTACTGCGACATATATATTTCACGGTAAACCTCACAGTTTTTAAGAAGCTCATCGTGCGTTCCGATACCTACGGCTCTGCCGTCGTCAAGAACAATTATCCTGTCGGCGTTCATGACCGACGCAGGACGTTGTGTGACGATAAAGGTTGCGGGGTGATAATCGGAATTTGCAATATTGCTTCTCAGTTTGAGGTCTGTTGCATAGTCAAGAGCCGAAAAGCTGTCATCAAGGATCAGAATGCGCGGCTTTCGGATAAGCGCGCGGGCAATGGTAAGACGTTGACGCTGACCGCCGGAAAAGTTTCTTCCGCCCTGCTCCACCGGCGCATCGAATGCCGCCTTTCCGGGGCTTTTCTGATCAACGAAATCCACGGCGCATGCCTCATCAAGCGCGCGGCGCATATCATCGTCCGACGCGTCCGGCTTGCCCCAAAGAAGATTGCTTCTGACCGTTCCCGTAAACATCAGCGCAGCCTGCGGAACAATAGCTATTTTACCACGAAGAGCGCGGGGAGCATACTCGACGGAATCGACGCCGTCTATCAGTATTTTACCTGCGGTGGGGTCATAAAAGCGCGGAATGAGGTTGATCAGCGTTGATTTGCCGGATCCTGTGCCGCCGAGGATTCCGACTGTTTCTCCGGGCATTACACGGAACGACAGATCATCAAGTGAATCCGCTCCCGCACCGCGATAGGCAAATGAGACTCCGCGGAATTCAACCGCAGGTGCTCCGGTGACCGCTGCGGGACAGGGCTCGGTGGAACTGTCCTCGGCGGGAAGCTCAAGTGCAGCAGAGATCCTCTTCGCACACGCCGCCGCCCGGGAAAGCGTAACGATAAGGTTGGCGAGCTTGACCAGCTCGGTGAGTATCTGCGCCATGTAATTGTAAAGTGCGATAAGCTCACCCTGAGTCAGTCTGCCGGAATCGACAGCCGGTGCGCCGCTTTTTACAAGAAGGATTATTCCTATGTTAACGATAACATAAGTGAGCGGATTGAGCAATGCCGATATTCTTCCGGCAAAGAGAGTCTGACGGGTATAATCGGCATTCTGAGCGTCAAAATGCTCGGTTTCTTCCTTTTCATGACGGAAGGCGCGGATAACACGCGTTCCGCGCAGGTTGTCGCGCGCGATCCGGGTCAGTCCGTCAAGCTTTGACTGCACTTTGGAATACAGCGTAATGCCGGACAGTATGAGTGCAAATATCACGGCAGCAAGCACCGGGACCAGCCCGCAGAAGATAAGCGCGAGTTTTTTATCCACGGTAAATGCCATGATGACCGATCCGAACACAATGAAAGGCGAACGCAAAAGAAGTCGCAGCCCGAGGTTGACACCGCTCTGAAGCTTGTCCGCATCTGCGGTGAGGCGGGTCACAAGCGATGAGGCACCTGCGGCGTCCGCTTCCGAGCGCGGGAGCGCCATCGTATGAGCAAACAGCTCGCGGCGGACACGGCTGGCAAATCCGACAGAGGCTCTCGCCGAAAAATACTGCGCCGTTATCGAAAAAGCAAGTCCGATGGCACCGAGAAGCGCCATAAGCCCGCATGAACGCAGAATGCTTGAGCTGTCACCCGAGCTGACACCGTTGTCGATTATATCCTTTACGATCAACGGGATCATCAGCTCGAGCAACGCTTCAAGCAATTTAAAGAGCGGAGAAAGCACGCAGTCGCGTCCATATCCCCGCATATAAACCCATAGTTTTTTCATTTTTATTCTCCTCCAAAGACGGAACGCCGGTAATACGGGTGATATTATATCATATTAATATAGATTAATCAATAGCTTTTTGCTTTTACGGCAAGAATATTGATTCACATCTTGACAAAACACGCCCACAGAGTTAAAATATATAATGTACTTTTATGCCGTGACGGATCGTGCGGCAAACAACCCGAAAGGTCATTTGCAAAATGAATAAAACAGCAAGACTTCTCTGCGCCGTAATGGCGCTCATCACCATTCTTACAGCATTCGGATGCGTCACACGACCGACACCGCCCGATGTCACAGATACAAATGCACCTGAAGAGCGTGCCACATCTGCCGATGAAGCCGTGACTGCCGTTCCGGACACTCAAAGAACATCCGTAACGACGAATGCGCCCGAATCGACCCCAGCACCGGAAACGACCAAAGCGCAGGAAACAACAAAAGTCCCGGAAACGGCCAAGGCACCAGAGACGCCCAAGGCACCGGAGACAACAAAGACACCCGAAACAACTAAAGCCCCTGAAACAACAAAGAAAGAGGAGACAACGGAAATGCCCGGACCGGCAGACCCTACCGTACTTAATTACAGCGATAAAAAATGCATGTGGCTGTCCCAGTTTGACCTGAATAAGGTCTATTCTGCCGGAGGAAAACAGCGTAATCGCGCCCAGTTTGAAAAATACATAAAAAAAATAATCGCAAACGTTAAAGACAATGGTATAAACACAATAATCGTACAGGTACGTCCCTACGCCGACAGTATGTACCCATCCGATGTTTACCCGATGTCGTCTTATGTTGTCGGAGCGTACGGAAATAACGCGGACTACGATGCATTCGACATAATCATCAGAGAGGGGCACGCAGCCGGGCTTTCGGTACACGCATGGATAAACCCGATGCGGGCAATGCTTGTAAAAGAGATCACCAAGGTCCCCGCAAAATATAAAATTCGCGAATGGTACGACGACGCTTCAAAGCGCGGCAAATACCTTGTCACCGTGTCCGACCGTGTGTACCTCAACCCCGCCTACCCTGAGGTAAGACAGCTTATAATCGACGGCGCCGCCGAAATACTCGCGCGCTATGCCGTTGACGGACTTCATATGGATGACTATTTCTACCCGACACAGAGCACATCCTTTGACTCTGCCGCATACTCCGAATACAAAAAGAACGGCGGGAAGCTGTCGCTTGCCGATTACAGACGCGACTGTCTCTCGCAGCTCGTCGGTGGACTTTACAGCACTGTAAAAAAAGCCAACAGCAATGTGCTGTTCGGCATCAGTCCTGCGGGAAACATCGGGACCGTCTATGAAAAGCAGTACGCCGATGTTTATCTCTGGTGCTCGAAGGAGAGTTACATCGACTACATCTGTCCGCAGGTGTATTTCGGCCTTGAGCATCAGACATTCGACTTCAAAAAAGTTTCAGACACGTTTGCCGGAATTATTAAGACCGATTCCGTTGAGCTGATAATAGGCATGACGCTCGGCAAAGCAAAATCCGGGACCGACCAGTATGCCGGTACCGGAAAGAACGAGTGGAAGAAAAACAAGGACGTACTCGTTCGATGCCTCGAATACACAAAGTCGGTAAAAAGATGCAGCGGTGTTGCGTATTTCTGCTACCAGTACTTCTACGATCCTATAAGTGGCGCGTCTGTAAGCGAAACCAAAGCGGAGCGTGATAAATTCGTACCGCTTCTCAAAACGATCACGTGGAGCAACCGATAAAATATCACAAGGAAGCCAAAAAGAAAGGAAATCACCCGAAAATGCTTGAACTCAGACACATAAGCTTTGAAGCGGATGATGCCGGAAGTAACGGAAATCAGACGCGAGAGATCCTTCACGACATAAATCTGACAATTGACGAGAGATTTGTCGCAATAACAGGTCCCAACGGCGGCGGAAAGTCCACTCTCGCCAAAATAATCGCCGGAATCTACGTTCCGACTTCCGGCAGTATACTGCTCGACGGGAAAGACATCACTTCCCTTTCGGTCACCGAACGTGCCCGCGCGGGGATCAGTTACGCATTCCAACAGCCCGTGAGATTCAAGGGACTGCGCGTCCGCGATATACTCGACCTTGCGTCGGGCAAGAAAAACAACATCGATGAGTCCTGCCGTTACCTCTCGGAGGTAGGACTTTGCGCCCGCGATTACATCGACCGCGAGCTGAACGCCAGCCTTTCCGGCGGCGAGCTGAAGCGCATTGAGATAGCCACGATACTCGCGAGAGGCACAAAGCTTTCGATATTTGACGAACCCGAGGCGGGTATCGACCTATGGAGCTTCCAGAACCTCATACGCGTGTTTGAAAAAATGTACGAGACCACACGCGGCAATATAATAATAATCAGCCACCAGGAACGCATTCTCAACATTGCCGATACGATAGTCGTGCTGCGCGGGGGAAAGCTCGATGCTGTCGGACCGCGCGATAAGATCCTGCCCGGCATTCTGAATTCCACCGCCGCAGGCGGTCCGTGCCGCGTACTGACAGACAGAGTCGAGGGGGTAAAGATATGATGGATGCAATAGAAAGAAAGCTTCTGCGCGAGGTCGCGGACCTTGACGCACTTCCAACCGGAGCATATAACATCCGCGAAAACGGCAAGCTCGGCGGTCGCAATACTACCGCCAACATCGACATTCGAACCAAAACCGACAAACCCGGCATCGACATCATAATAAAACCCGGCACGGTCAACGAAAGCGTGCATATTCCCGTTATCCTCAGCGAGACCGGGCTGCACGATATGGTATACAATGATTTTTACATCGGCGGAGGATGCGATGTCGTTATCATAGCGGGCTGCGGCATACACAACGGCGGTTGCGAGACCGCGCAGCACGACGGCATTCACACCTTTTACATCTCTCGCGGTGCACACGTGAAATACGTTGAAAAGCACTACGGAGAGGGAGAGGGACGCGGCAAACGTCTTATGAACCCCACTACGGTCGTTCATATCGATGAGGGCGGATCAATGGAGATGGAGACAACACAGATATCGGGGATAGACGACACTCTGCGCCGCACGACCGCCGATCTCGCCGAGGATGCCAAACTTGTTATACGCGAAAAAATAATGACCACCGGTGAGCAGAATGCGAAAACAGACTTCACTGTTGACATGAACGGCGATGGCTGTTCGGCTGACGTTGTTTCACGCAGTGTTGCCAAAGATCACAGCCGTCAGGAATTTGACAGTCTTATAAACGGCAATGCCTCCTGTCACGGGCATACAGAGTGCGATGCAATAATCATGGACGACGGCCATGTGCTTGCACGTCCCTGTCTTGCCGCCAATAATATTGACGCCTCACTGATTCACGAGGCTGCGATCGGCAAAATCGCCGGCGAACAGCTGATAAAGCTTATGACGCTCGGGCTTGACGAAAAGGAAGCCGAGGAACAGATCGTAGCCGGATTTTTAGCGTAAAACACCAATAACGCAGCAGCACTGACGCGCGTCCGCGCGTCAGTGCTGCTGCGTTATTCGATCTATACAACGTGGGTTTCAAGAATATTTCTCAGTGCCGCCATTGAGCTGGTGCTGCAGCGTGCAACGCGAATATTGCGTTTTTTCGCCTGTCCGGTAGCTATATCAAGCATTTTATGGGACATTGTACTCGTGAAGAGCACAAGAAGATCGGGCGAACCGAAATTCTGAATACCGCGATCGGTTTTCATAAATATTTTTGCACGGCAGGAATATTCACGGCACAGCTCCTCATATCGGCGTGCCATACGCTCGTTTCCGCCAACTATTACTACGCTCAAACCATCTCTCCTTCTTTATATGTATCTCAGTTTCTTTTGCCGAACAGTCCGAAAAGACCGTTCTTTTTTTCATACGGCTCGGTGCTGACACCGAGGAGTTCATAGCCCGTTGAGGCTATTTTTTCTTTCAGGGCGTTCTCATCGAGCGGCATATCGGATATGATGACCGTTTCACCTTTTGAATGAGACGACGAAACCTTTTTCACATCAAATGCCGCACGTATGCAGTCGTTTATATGCGACTCGCACATTGAGCACATCATACCATCGATCTTAAGTACAGTTCTGATCATTTTTATTTTCCTTCTTCCTTTCGGAAGCCATGCGCCGTCTGAATGCTATCCGCACTCCGACAGATACCGCAAGTGTCACTGCGGCAACAGCTGCCGCACAAATTGATTCAGCCATTCAATACCCCTCGTTTGCAGCCGGCAGTTACAAGACTTCAGGCAATGTCGGTGCAGTTTTTACCGCAAAGCCCCTCAAGGCTTTTTTCGGGCAGCTCGGCAAGCAAGAAAAACACCGCTGCGTCAATATTGTCCGCATCCGGGAAGCTGTTGTGTAAAAGTTCTGTGACCGCATTGTAGTACCTTCCGTAACGACCTGCGATCTCATTTCCGATGCGTGTCAGATACGCCGCACCGTATGCGTTTTTTGAGACAATGCCCATCTCATCAAACGTTTTCATCATATTGTGAACACTGGGCTTTGAAAGCCCGAGTGCCGATGCAATATCAACGCTGCGCGTACCTCCGCCTTCCCTTTCCAATGACTTGAGTGCGAGAAGATACCTGATAGCGGCGGCTGAAAGTACGATCTTCTGAGCCATGTTCCGCTCCGTTTTCAACTTTGGGGCTGTCGCGCATCGGCGCGATAGCCCCAAAGAATAAGGTTACTTTTTTGAGTGGCAGGAGCCAGCCATCGGGCAGGAACCGCACTTGCAACCGCAGCTTGACTTACCTTTTTTCTTATCCTTTACAAGGCTTACGATTATGGCTGTCACCATTGCGACAAGCACTGCGCATATAATTATCGTTACGATATTTTCTGCAATCCATGCAAACATTTTGAATGACTCCTTTCACATTTCTTTATCGTTGGATTCAGTTTACTTTGACCTTTGTGGTCAGCTTGGTAGCTTCCTTGTAAGGACGCACAAGCATCCAGATCATTCCGGCAAGCACTGCGATGGCAAAGATAAGACCGATGACGTTGACGTTTCCGGTGAAGAGTCCGCCGAACTGGTTGACCATGAGAGCGATGCAGTAAGCAAAGCCGCACTGATAACCGATAGCGAACCATGTCCACTTTGCGTTGTTCATCTCACGCTTGATAGCACCGATAGCAGCGAAGCAAGGTGCGCAAAGAAGGTTGAATACAAGGAATGAATAACCGGTGATGCCGGAGAAGGCAGCCGCAATATTCTGGTAAACGGTTCCGTCGCCGCCTCCGTAGAGGATGCCGAGCGTACCGACTATATTTTCCTTAGCAACAAGTCCTGTAATGGATGCCACAGCCGCCTGCCAGTTGCCCCAGCCGAGAGGCTTGAAGATCCATGCCAGCACACCGCCGATGGCGGCAAGAATGGAGCTGTCGATCTCTTCATCGGAGAGCATTCTGAACGAGCCGTCAACTACTCCGAAGTAAGTGGTGAACCAGACAAGTATTGTCGAAAGGGTGATGATCGTACCGGCTTTCTTGATAAAGGACCAGCCGCGCTCCCACATGGAACGGAGAACGTTGCTGAGGGTAGGCCAGTGGTAAGCGGGAAGCTCCATAACGAAGGGAGCAGGCTCGCCGGAGAACATCTTTGTCTTTTTCAGCATGATACCGGATACGATAATCGCAGCCATACCGATGAAGTAAGCGGAGGTTGCTACCCACGCGGAACCGCCGAACAGTGCGCCGGCGATCATTCCAATGAACGGAACCTTAGCACCGCAGGGGATAAAGGTCGTGGTCATGATCGTCATACGGCGGTCACGCTCATTTTCGATGGTACGGGACGCCATGATACCGGGAACACCGCAACCGACACCGATGAGCATCGGGATAAAGGATTTACCGGAAAGACCGAACTTACGGAAGATACGGTCAAGAACGAATGCGATACGAGCCATGTAGCCGCAAGCCTCAAGGAATGCAAGCATCAGGAACAGAACGAGCATCTGGGGAACAAATCCGAGCACCGCGCCGACACCGGCAACGATACCGTCAAGGATAAGACCGCTGAGCCATTCGGGGCAAACAGGATCGTCGCTGTCAACGCGGAGAGCGTTGCCGATCAGAGTGGGGATACCGGGGACCCATACGCCGAAGTCGGCAGGATCGGGAGCGGCAAATTCCGCGTTTTTGGTTTCAAAGTATTCCTTGGCTTCAAGGAAGGACATCTGAACGACCGCATCATTATTCTTCTCGGATTCGGGAACAGATGAATAGTAAACGGTCAGATCATTCTGAGCGAGCGTTTCCTCATCCTCAACGGTAACGGTACCCGTTGCGTTGTCGGATTCGGGTTTGAAGTTCTTTATGGCTTCAAGAGCAGCCGCAGCATCAAAATCTTCGGCTTCGGGATCCACTTCAACAAATCCGTTGATGGCGTTAAGTGCATCGCCGTATTCGCCGTCCGCCTCATTGAACTCGGCAGAGCCGATCCAGAGCAGATGCCAGCCGTCGCCGAACACACCGTCGTTTGCCCAGTCGGTAGCAGGCGCGCCGACAGCAACCATTGCGATGTAATAGACAAGGAACATAACGACTACGAAAATCGGAAGTCCGAGCCACCGGTTGGTAACGACCTTGTCGATCTTGTCGGAGGTGGAGAGCTTACCAACGCTCTTCTTTTTATAGCAGGCTTTGATAATGGAAGCTATGTAAACGTAACGCTCGTTGGTGATGATGGACTCGGCGTCATCGTCAAGCTCATCCTCGGCTGCCTTGATATCCTTTTCGATATGAGCAAGCGTTTCGGGAGCTATTTTCAGCTTTTCAAGCACCTTGTCATCGCGCTCGAAGATCTTGATGGCGTACCATCTCTGCTGTTCCTCGGGCAGACCGTGAACTGCCGCTTCCTCGATATGAGCTATTGCGTGCTCAACGCTTCCGGAGAAGGTGTGCTGCGGAATGGTCTTGCCGTTCTTTGCGGCGTTGATGGCAGCCTCGGCAGCCTCCATAATGCCTGTGCCCTTCAGAGCCGAGATCTCAACGATCTTGCAGCCGAGCTGACGGGAAAGCTCATCGGTGTTGATCTTGTCGCCGTTTTTCTTTACGATATCCATCATGTTGATGGCAATAACGACCGGAATACCCAGCTCTGTGAGCTGTGTGGTGAGGTAAAGGTTACGCTCAAGGTTCGTGCCGTCGATGATATTGAGAATAGCATCGGGACGCTCGTTGATAAGGTAATTTCTCGCCACAACTTCCTCCAGTGTGTAAGGAGAAAGCGAATAAATACCGGGAAGGTCGGTCACGACAACGCCGTCATGCTTTTTGAGCTTGCCTTCCTTCTTCTCTACCGTAACTCCGGGCCAGTTACCTACGAACTGATTTGAGCCGGTAAGAGCATTGAACAATGTTGTTTTGCCGCTGTTGGGGTTACCCGCAAGGGCAATTCTTAATTCACTCATGTCTTGATCCTTTCCTGAATACGGTCAGCGCAAGCTAACCGTTAGTCTTTGAATATTGGGGATCGGCGTCCCCGTGCATTATACCGGTAAGAAGATCACTCAACCTCGATCATATCAGCGTCCGCCTTACGAAGCGAAAGCTCGTAGCCGCGCACGGTAACTTCTATCGGGTCACCGAGAGGTGCGACCTTGCGAACGTAAACCTCGACACCCTTGGTAATGCCCATGTCCATGATACGGCGTTTGACCGCACCCTCGCCGTGAAGCTTTACGACTTTAACGGTATCTCCGATCTTTGCCTGCCTTAAGGTCTTCATGCCTATGTATCCTCCTTGATTTAATTGTTTTACTTTATTGTTCGGGCACACAGTGCCGTCAAACCATGATTTTTCTTGCCATCTCTTCGCTGATGGCAATGCGGGACTCCTTGACGTTTACTATCACATTTCCGCCGAGCGCGGTAATGACGGTAACGTTTCCGCCGACGACAAATCCGAGATTTTCAAGATGCTGCTTGACCTCGGCGTTGCCGCCTATTTTCTTGATCGTGTTTTCCTCGCCCACATCGGCAAGACTCAGTGGCATCATTTTCAAACTCCGTGCACAGTCCGCAATTAGCATCTGCTAACCCAAGAACTTTATTATTGGTTAGCCCTCGCTAACCGTGCATAATGATACACCATACATCGCCGTTTGTCAAGTGTTTTTTCAAAAAAAACGCCGATTTTCGTCATTTTCGGCGCATTATACATCAAGTTAGCCCCAGCTAACCTTTTGCTTTGGTCAAATTGCACACGAGTGAAGCCGGGCCGACTGCACGACCCGCCGAGGCGATTATTTTTAAATAAAGCATTGACTGCACAGCGCGCATCTGTTATAATTAGGCTGTAAGAAAAAACCGAAAGGAATGTTGATAAAATGAATCTTAGACCTCCGGCAATACCGCTTATAACGGTCGATCCGTATTTTTCCGTATGGTCGGTAAGCGACCGCCTGAACGAGGGCACCACACGCCACTGGACAGGCTCGCCGAACACAATCGAAGGCACTGTGACCGTAAACGGCAAGGAATATGTCTTTATGGGTGATGCGGGCAAGCGAGAAAAGATCCCGCAGACAGACTTTTCCTATGAGGCGCTGACCACAAGCTATGTTTTTAAAAACGATGAGATATCGCTCGGTCTGCGCTTTATGACCCCGCTGTTTGCCGATGATCTTGAGATAATGACACGCCCCGTCTCATATCTCGCGCTTTCCTGCACGACCGCCGATGGGTCGCCTGCCGAAATAAAGCTATCGGCATCCGAAGAGCTTTGCCTCAATCTGCGCGGCGAAGGCACGGTCGCCGGCGAGACGGTCGCCTTCCGCGGAGGCAAAGCCGTAAAAATGGGCAATACCGAGCAGAAACCGCTCTGGCGCAGCGGAGACAACGTGCGCATCGACTGGGGATATTTCTATCTCGCCGCCAAGGGCGACGCCGATACATCGTTTATCGACGGCTCAGACGGCATGAAATACGCCGTGCTGAAAAAAACCGTGAAGTCGGGCGGTGATGCGCTTATAATGTTCGCATACGATGACACAGAAAGCATCGAATACTTCGGCAAGCGTCTGCGCTCCGTCTGGAACAGCAATGGCAAGACGATAGAAGAGGCTCTCGCCGATGCCGCCGAGGACTGGCTGAGGCTCCACAGTCTCGCAGTCGAGTTTTCAACGTGGCTGAGGATGGAAGCAGAAGCGGCGGGAGGCGAAAAATATGCCGATATGCTGTCGCTTGCCTGGAGACAGGCTATCGCCGCTCACAAGGCAGTGCTTGACGAGAACGGCGAGCTACTGTTTATCTCAAAGGAATGCTTCTCAAACGGTTGCGCGGCTACCGTTGACGTCAGTTACCCTTCAATGCCGATGTTCCTCATCTATAATCCGGAGCTTGTCATCGGAATGATGCGTCCGATATTCAGATATGCCGCATCCGACGACTGGCAGTATGACTTCGCGCCGCACGACGCGGGAAGATATCCGCTGCTCAACGGTCAGTTCTACGGCGGCGGCAACCTGCCCGATAAGCAGATGCCGGTCGAGGAATGCGGAAATATGCTCGTTATGGTGGCGGCAGCCTCCATTGCTCTCGGCAACGCCGACTTTGCTGCCGGGCACATAGATACTCTCAACACATGGGCTGAATATCTGATAAAATTCGGCAAGGACCCGGAAAATCAGCTCTGCACCGACGATTTTGCGGGACACCTGGCGCACAATTGCAACCTTTCCCTCAAGGCGATAAGCGCGCTCGAAGGACTGTCGGTGATCCACCGTATGCTCGGAAACGCCGAGCTTGAGAAAAAATATGACGCCGCTGCACGCGAGATAGCCTCCGACTGGTGCGGTCGCGCCGACAATGGAGACGGCAGCTTCCGCCTTGCCTACGACCGCCCCGGCACATACAGCATGAAGTACAACGCCGTGTGGGACAAGCTTTTCGGCAGCAATATCTTCCCGTCTTATGTGTTTGAAAGTGAGGTCGCGTCGAACTTCCGCCACTTCAACCCATACGGAATGCCGCTCGACAACCGCGCAAAATATACAAAAGCGGACTGGATAGTATGGACGGCAACGCTCTCACACGACCGAGAGACATTTGAACGGTACATCGAACCGCTGTGGCTCGCATATCACCTCACGCCCGACCGCGTGCCCATGACAGACTGGTACGACACCATAACAACGATGCACTACCACTTCCAGCACCGTTCGGTCATCGGCGGACTTTTCATCAAGCTGCTTGAACACAAAGGTATAATGAAGGTAAACTGACCCGTGCGGACCGGAAAAATAAGCGCCGCCGACATTGGCGCGTGCTGCGATATCTATAATTATTACATACGTAACACCTGTTTTACGCTTGAAGAGGAAGAGGTAAGCCGCGACGAATTCGCCGCGCGTGTGGAAAGGATAAGCAGCACTTATCCATATATCGTGGCACGCAACGACGCGGGCGAAGTCACGGGATATGCCTATCTCGACACCTTCAACCCGCGAAGTGCATACCGCCGCACCGCCGATCTTTCGATATACGTGAGTCACAAACACCTGCACGAACACATCGGAGGTATTCTGCTTGCCGCTATCGAAAAGGAAGCCGCGAAATACGGCATCACCACTCTCATTTCGATAATCACGAGCGAAAACGCCGGTTCCGTTGCGTTTCACGAAAAAAACGGCTTCGTCCGCGAAGGAACGATACATGACATTGCCGTAAAGTTCGGCAAAACGCTGAGCATAGACTATTACAGGAAACCGCTGCGATAATTAAAAAACATCGGCAGAGCCGCGCAGCGGCTCTGCCGATGTTTTTTTATTTTTTCCCTTTGTTTCTCGGCTCTGGCGTTATATGCTGGAATATAACTGCCTGACCTACGCGGCTCGCCGAGGCATACTTTTCAGGCGTGTCTATAGTCCACAAAAAGAGCGGCGCGTGAAACAGCTTCGTGCATATACGAACGGGCAGACTGTTCTGCCACTCTATATCGCTCGCAATGAAGTCGGGACGCGACAGGAAATTCAGAAGCATTGGCGTTGCGATGAGATTGACAAAGAAATTCCCCTTCTTGTTGTTACGGAAAAGATTCGTCGTGAGCTGACCGCGCACATATCTCGGGCGGTTCTTGCGGAACCAGTTCAGCAGCAATGGATTGAAGGATTCGATGCAAAAATACCCATCGTATTCGTCAAGCATCGCCGCTGCCTTTTCGCAAAGCGAAATGTCGTAGCCCTTCAGCTCAATGAGGAGCGGCGTATCCTTGCCGATGCGCGTAAGAACATCGCAGAAGGTCGGAATGCGGTCACAGCTTCCGGCGATCCCCACCCAGCTCAGCTCGGATGCGGTAAGGTCACTTACCTTTTCGGGTCTGCCGCACAAACGCTCGAGCGTGTCATCGTGAAATACCATTATCTCACCGTCGGCGGAAAGCTGGATATCAAGCTCTATCCCGTACCCGGCGCGATCTGCCGCCATAAACGCAGGCATGGTGTTTTCGGCAATGTCCTCGTCCCACAGACCGCGGTGCGCATAATCTGTTTTGAGCGGCTCAAGTGAGGTCTTCGCCTCCTTGCGCGGCTTTATTGCAAGAAGATAAAGCCCCGCCAACACTATCAGAACTATAATTATTATCAGAAATGCCATCAGTCGTCACCCTCTCCGAGCGTTTCGAGCGCGCCCTTCTTTTCGGGCTTTGAATCACCGTGGCGGACAAAAGTCATGGTTATGAGTGCCAGAGCCACGCATACGGCTGCATACGGGAAGAGCGATCTCATGCCGAGCTTATCCATCATAAAGCCGGATGCAACAGGCGTGAGAGTCTGCGCCGCCATGCTTGCGGTGTAATAAAAGCCGGTGTATTTTCCGACATTGCCGCCGCGCGCCAGCTCAACGACCATCGGGAAGGAATTGACATTTATCGTTGCCCAGCCAATACCGGCGAGCGCGAATATGACCATCATCACCGGCAACGGCGTACCGTTATCAAGGAATGCAGCGACAGTAAAGGCTGCGCCGAGCATGATGACACCCGCTATTATCGTTTTTTTGCGTCCGATCTTAGATGCAACCGCGCCGACCGGAATATACGATATCAGTGCCGCGACATTGGCGACAAGGAGCGTACTGTTGTAGTCAAGGTTGAGCACGTTGCCGGCATAAACTGAATATTTGCTTGTTACGGCATTGTAGCCGAAAAACCAGAACACGACCGAAGCAAGTATCAGCACAAGAGAGGTCATCTCACCGCGCGAGAGCTTCCCTGCTCCCGCCTCGTGCTTGGCATCAAGGTCGTTTTCGCTCTCGTCGATACCGAGCTTGCGGCTCTCATCTTCCATCGTCTTCACAAGTCGCGGCTCTTTGACGGTCAGCATAAACGCACAGAGGCAGATAAGCATGATGCCGCCCACGATGCAGAAATATCCGGTGTAGCTCATGAACGTGTTGGCAGTCTTTCCCGTTTGCAGGATCATGCCGAGACCGAGCACAAGACTGCCGCCGATGGTCCCCATGAGATTGATTATGGCGTTTGCCTTTGAGCGGAGCGGCTTGGGTGTCACATCGGGCATAAGCGCCACAGCGGGCGTACGGAAAGTCGCCATGGATATCAGCAACACAAGCAGGATGGCTATAAAACCGACAAGAATGCCGACGTTCTTTGCCGTGATTTCGGTCTTTACATACGACTGCCTTGCCGGGACGACATAATTGGTGTAATCATTCGTTGCCTTTCCGGTCCCGGCGTCTGTGCTCGCTATCGCGGCAAACTCATCGCGCGTGAATTTGTCAGAAAGCGCGAACCTCTCTCCATCGGGAGTCACAAGATCGGCATCCTTTTTGGCATCGTATATCATGTACCTCGCGTCTGTATCGTCAAGCTTGCCGACATTTCCGATTTTTGAAAGCTGCGCGCCGGATACTGCCGAAAGCCCGATAAGCGCGATAACAGCCGCAACCGTACCGAAAAGGATAAAAGGAGTCCGCCTGCCGAGCTTTGAACGGCATTTGTCGGAAAGAACGCCGAACAGCGGCAGCATAAAGAGTGCCAGAATGTTGTCAAGTGCCATTATAAAGCCGGATACAGCCTGAGACATTCCGAAACGGTCGGTAAGGATCTTTGGGATTATGGTGTCATAGGCCTGCCAGAATGTACAAATGAGGAAAAAGGCAAAGCCCACGCACACCGTGCGTTTAACATTAAGCTTCATTGTTTTTGTTCCTTTTCTCAAGTATATATTTGACTTTGAGCACTGCCGCCTGTGTTTTGCCATCGGCAATATCGCCGCACGCTATCATATCGCAAAGCGAGTCGAGCGGTATACTCATAAGATCCAGAAATTCATCGTCATCAGGCGAAGCATTGCCGATACTGAGTCCCTCGGCGAGATACATATGTATCACCTCGTCAAGTATCGCAGGCGATGAATAAAAATCGCCTATAAACGTCAGCCGGTCGCACACGGCTCCCGTCTCTTCGCGAAGCTCGCGTCGCGCCGCATCGGCAAAATGCTCAGCCGAATGCTCGCCCGGCTCAAGCTTTCCGGCGGGTATCTCGGTAAGAACACGCTCTTCCGGGTAACGGTACTGCCTCACAAGAAGAACTTCGTTTTTATCGGTAAGCGGCACAACGCAGACTGCGCCCGGATGCCTCACGACCTCGCGCAAAGCCAGTGCGCCGTCAGGCAGCCGGACCGTATCGCGCTCAACACGTATTATCTTTCCGTCATATATTTTTTCACCCGAAAGCTTTGTCTCTGTCATATCAGCCAAGACGATCCCTCATTTCACAAAAAAATCACACATTAAGTATACAGCAAAAACGGCGGTTTGTCAAAGAAAAATGTGCTTTTTTTCGCCGTATCGGATAAAAAAGTTGCCCGTAAACATTTTTTTGCCTTCCGACTTGCAAAAAAAGCAATTTTGTGGTATGATATCGTCATAAACAGCAGCGAGGTCTACCATGCTTGATACAATCAGAACGGAATATCTGCTCGGCGCCGAAGCGGTCGGGCGTCTCAGGCGCGCACACGTGGCTCTTTTCGGTCTCGGGGGAGTCGGCGGAGCGGTACTTGAGGCACTTGTACGCGCCGGCATAGGCGCGCTTACTCTCGTGGACGGCGACGACGTGGCGCCGTCGAATCTCAACAGGCAGATCATAACCACGACCGCAAACATCGGCATTCCAAAGACCGAAGCCGCCGCAGCTCGCGTTGCCGAAATATCTCCGGACTGCCTGGTGCGCACGGTCAATGCATTTTATCTTCCGGGCGATGCGGATGAGTTGGGGATAGACTTCGGGACCTTCGATTACGTTGCCGACTGCATAGACACCGTTTCAGCCAAGCTTGACATAATCATCAGATCGACCGCGGCGGGAGTTCCGGTGATATCGGCAATGGGGGCGGGCAACAAGCTGCACCCCGAGCTTTTTGAGCTTGCGGATATATATTCTACCTCGGTCTGTCCGCTGGCGCGCGTTATGCGGCGCGAGCTGAAGGCGCACGGTATAAAAAAGCTGAACGTGGTATATTCGCGTGAGGAAGCTCGTCCGTACGCCGTAAGACCCGAGCCTGAAGGCGAACGCGGAAGGATCCCGCCCGGAAGCGTTTCGTTTGTTCCGCCCGCAGCGGGATATATAATGGCAGGAAAAATAATACGCGATATCGCGGGTATACAGTAAAGAACAGCCGCCGCTCATGCCTTTGGCACGGGCGGCGGCTGTCTGTATTTCCGGTATTTCAGTCGATATCCTCAACGATCTTGTCGGGACGCTGTTCAAGCAGATCCGGGTGTTCTATAAGCTTTTTATAGAACTTGAACGCAGAGGCATAGTAATGCCCGTCACATATGCGTTCATCGGTCACCACCTTGATATCCATATACTTGCGGCGGTTGAGAACACCCTTGCGGTCGTACTCATAGCATACGCTTTTTGTACCGTATGAAATAAATACGGGAAGGTTGCCGAAGTCATAGATGTGATGGTAGATGGGCTTGATCCCGAGCGACCCCATACTTGTGATTATCATGGAGCCGTGGAACGGACTGAGCTTCAGGAATGCTTTGGGCAGGCATCCGATGTAATCGAGAACACGCAGCACCCACATTGTGAACCTGAGAAGCTGACCGGGAATGAGAGAGAGAGCCTTGCTGAGTTTGTCAAACTCCGTAGGGTTCTCCATTGAGGCTATCGCCTCCTGAGCTGTTTTGTTGAATTTCTCGTAAACCTCATCAAGAGTATCTGCGGGATTGAATTTTACCTTGATAAGTGTTTCCGGAGCATTTAGCGCCAGCTCCTTTTTGACCGTCATAACAAAGACGATCTCATTGCGCGCGAAAATTTTCTGACCGCTTACGAAACGGTTGATACCCGGGCGTTGCGATATTGTGCGCAAATACGCCGCAAGCAACACATGGAGAGCCGAAAAATGCACTTTTCCTTCTCTGACCTTGCGTCGGCAAAGATCATCGACACGGCTTATCTCCAAACGATCGTAAAAGGTGTTGAGCGCATCACTGCGCTTCGGCATTATGTAGGGCATGAGGCGAAGCACCGGCTGTATCGTGCGTAGCTTGCGGCCTTCCCTGCGGTCGCCGAGACGTTTCTTGCGTTTGCGGTAAACAAGCGGATTCTCCTCAACCGTACCGTCAGCCGCGACCGCACCTTCCGGCGCTTCGGGCTTTTTTTCCGGTTCGGCTGTTGCTACCTCGGAAGCAACGTCCTTTTCGTTTTCCATTGTGTCACCACCTTTCATTGTCCGTCACCCGCATGACGGATAAATTATTATACAACATTTTCACTTCAAAAGCAATAGATATACATTATAAATATCAGACAAAAACGCAAAAAAACTTTCGGGATGCGTTTTTCAGATACCGAAAACACACCGTATCGCCGGTAAGAGCTGAACACTATTCCGTTTATAATACGTACACATTATAGCTGTTGATTTTTCAGACGGTTTATTGTATAATATATGATGTATATTTTTAACCGATACAAGGACCTTACTGACATATGAAGCACGTTGATATTTATACCGACGGAGCATGCTCCGGGAATCCCGGCCCGGGCGGCTGGGGCGCCGTTCTGGTATACGGTGAACGCGAGCGTGAGCTTTCCGGAGGCGAGGCGCACACTACCAACAACCGTATGGAGCTCACGGCAGCAATACGCGCTCTTGAAGCACTGAAGGAGCCGTGCGAGGTAACGCTCACCACAGACTCACGCTATCTCTGCGACGGACTTGGCAAAAAGTGGGCAGAGGGCTGGAAAAAGCGCGGTTGGAAAAAGAGCGACGGCTCGCCGGCGCTGAACCCCGACCTCTGGGAACGTCTTCTTTCGCTTTGCGGCACACACCGGGTGACTCTTTCATGGATCCGCGGCCACGCAGGGCACGAATACAACGAACGTTGCGACAAGCTCGCAGTCGCCGAAGCGGAAAAGTTCAAAAAATAGTACGGTCCGCGGCACGGCGGGTGTTCCGCCCGCCGCAAGAAACAGAAAGGCATCAAAAAGGAAAACATATCCAATGAAGATCAACTCGAAAAAACTGATGGTCGCAACGCTGATCGTCACCGCGCTGGTCCTGGTCGCGCTGCTTATATACGGCGGCTTCTCTCTGGGCAAAAGAGGCGACGGAAACGAGCTGTCCGACACATCACAGTCCGGCGGCACCGACGCACCATCGCCCGCGACCTCCGAAAAGAACAATTCATCCGATGATTCCGGGACCGATCATACAACGTCACCCGGCACGGTATCTCCGACAGCCGTCCCGACCGATCCGAAATATCCTCTTTACAGCGGCAGGATAATCGAAAGCAACTCGGCACTTCTGACACTTGTCGTCGACTGGGAGATACTTTCACGCACATCCGATATCGCTACCGTCCGGCTGACGGTGAAAATACGCTCATATTCACTTTACGTTTCCGAACGCAAAAACTGTCCCCTGACCTTCCTCGGTCAGACATACAGCTTTACCGCTCCGGCGATATCGTACGGCGGGACCGAGCAATCGGAATTTGTACTGCATGAGCAGACTGTCACCATGCCGCTTGTCGGCGGATGCGGCAGTGCCCCGATCAATGTATCGTGGAATTTCCGCGGCGAATATGCCGGAGAGACCATCGACACACTGACTCTTGACGGATTCATCGAAATAAAAGACTGAAAAACACCTCTAATACCGAAAGGATAAAAAATGCCCGAATACATAGAAAAAGCCGAAAAACTGACTCTTCCGGTAATACCGTTACGCGAAGCAGTTGCTTTTCCGGGAATTCCGATAAGCTTTGATATCAATGACGAGGTAAGCAATGCCGCTATTGATGCGGCAAATACAGGCTCAAGACTCTGCCTGATAGTTTGCGCAAAAAAGACCTCGGATGATGAAATAAAAGGAGCCGGCCTCTATAATGTCGGCACAGTAGCACGTCTGCGCCAGACAGCCAAGTCCGGCAATACAATAAGAGTTATCTGCGAGGGACTTTCCCGCGCCAAAGTAAGCGAATATCGTCAGACAGGAAAACTGATCGAAGCCGATGTGCTTTCGCGTACGGTAGAACTCACCGACGACGGCGGTATACGCGGCGAGGCATTTGTCCGCGAGGCACTTGACATATTCGACAAGATAGTCGGATATATGCCCAACGTGACCTCCGACATAAAGCTTGCCGCGCACGGCATCACCGCTCCGGGACTGCTTGCTGATTTCATTGCGTCGGCAGTTCTTGTCAAGTACACAGACAAGCAGGATGTGCTTGAAGAATTTGAACCGCTGCAGCGTATGTTTAAACTGATAAAGATCCTGAACCGCGAATGCGAGCTGCTTGAATGCGAACAGAACATCCATCGCCGCGTGCGCGACAGCATATCGCGGAATCAGCGCGACTATTATCTGCGCGAACAGATGAAGGTGATCGAGGATGAGCTCGGCGGCGGCGAGGATCCCGACGATTACGCCGAACGCATAAACAAAGCCCACCTCCCTGCCGAGGTACAGGAGAAGCTGCTGAAAGAAAATGAGCGTCTCTCCCGCACGCCGTTCGGCTCTGCGGAAGCCACGGTGCTGCGCAGCTACCTTGATATCTGTCTTGACATTCCGTGGAATGCACGCACGCGCGACCGCGTGAATGTCGAAGCGGCTAAAAAGGTCCTTGACGCCGATCACGAGGGACTTGAAAAAATAAAAACCAGAATTCTTGAATTTCTGGCAGTAAAACAGCTTAATCCCGAGCTCAAGAACCAAATAATATGTCTTGTAGGCCCTCCCGGAACCGGAAAGACCTCCGTTGCGGCTTCTATCGCACACGCCATGAACCGCAAGTACGTGCGCGTATCTCTCGGCGGCGTTCGTGACGAGGCGGATATACGCGGTCACCGTAAAACTTATGTTGCCGCAATGCCGGGACGTATAATCGATGCGCTTATCAAGGCGAAGGTGAAGAATCCCCTCATTCTGCTCGACGAGATCGACAAGCTTACCGCCGATGCGCACGGAGACCCGTCGTCGGCTCTGCTTGAGGTACTTGATCCCGAACAGAACAAGACATTCCGCGATCATTTTGTCGAACTTCCCTTTGACCTTTCCGAATGTCTCTTCATAACCACGGCAAACACGCTTGAAACGGTACCGCGTCCGCTCATTGACCGTATGGAAGTCATTGAGCTTTCCGGCTACACGCGCCGCGAAAAGCTGGCTATAGCCAAAAATCACCTCATCCCCAAACAGCTGAAGCGTCACGGACTTACGCGCCGCTCGCTCAAGCTGACAGATGAGGCACTCTTCGAGATCATCGACTGCTACACGCGCGAGGCGGGCGTGCGCAATCTTGAACGCACCGTAGCAGAGCTTTGCCGCAAAGCAGCCAAAAAAATGGTGGACAGCGGCGGAGCACTGAAGTCTGTAACAATAAATAAGGGGGACGTTGCATCCTATCTCGGCGCACGCAAGCTCATGCCGGAACGCATCGACGATGAAGATATGGTCGGCGTTGTGAACGGACTTGCTTATACCGAGGACGGAGGCGATCTGCTCAAAGTTGAGGCTGCCGTGCTTGACGGCACAGGCAAGCTTGAGCTTACAGGCAAGCTCGGCGACGTGATGAAGGAATCAGCCGAAGCCGCGCTGAGCTTTGTGCGTCAGGTCGCACCGCAATACGGAATAGGCACAGACTTCTATAAGACAAAGGACATACACATTCACGTTCCCGAGGGAGCCGTTCCGAAGGACGGTCCGTCAGCAGGCGTGACGATGGTCACCGCGCTCGTGAGCGCGCTCTCGCATACTCCCGTTGTTCATGACATCGCAATGACCGGCGAGGTCACTCTCACCGGCAGAGTGCTCCCGATAGGCGGTCTGCGCGAAAAGACAATGGCGGCATATGCCGCCGGCGTTCATACCGTGCTTATACCGAAGGCAAATCTCGGCGATCTTGACGACATAGATCCCGAGGCGCGCGCGGCGCTCAGATTCATTCCCGTCTCCAATGTCAGAGAGGTGCTCTCGGAGGCATTGCGCACGGCGGACGCCGGAACAGCGACCGTCAAACACACTGCGGACACAGCACCGCAGGTCATGGTCATTCCGCCCACAAGCGGAAACCTCATTCATGGAGTAAACGCCGATGGGGCTTAATCTCAACAACGTATCACTCGGAATCACAGCCGGCGCGCCGCGCCAGTTTCCGCGCTCGGCAACACCGCAGATAGCACTTGCGGGGCGTTCCAACGTAGGAAAAAGCTCGCTGATCAACACCCTTCTCGGCAGACGGGCACTGGCGCGTGTCAGCTCCTCTCCCGGCAAGACCATAACAGTAAACTTTTACGACGTTGACGGCAAGCTCTATCTTGTTGACCTGCCCGGATACGGATATGCCAAGCGTCCGCAGGCAGACAAGGCACGGTGGTCGGAGCTGACGGACGGTTACTTTACAAACAATCCATCGCGCGACCGCATCATGCTGGTGATCCAGCTGATAGATATGCGCGTAGGACCCACCGCAGACGACATAATGATGCTCGACTGGCTTTCGGCGTCCGGAGTTCCGTTCGTCGTTGCAGCGACAAAAGCCGACAAGCTTTCATCCAAAAAAGCCCGTACCGAGGCAATGGAAAAGATCAAATCCTGCCCGCAGATCCCCGAGGGTACACGTATCATTCCGTTTTCTGCCGTAAACGGAGAGGGCAAGGATGAGCTCTGGAGCGTAATAACCGGAGCAGCCGGGAAATAAACTGCGCCGCCCCGGGCGGCAGGAAGGACATTTATTTTATGTTCAGATACCTCATAACAAACGGAACCGACAATATAAAATTCTATGCAATAGGTCTTTTGCTCTCCCTGCCGATAATTCTTCTTTCGCTTTCCTCGCACGAAGCTGCTCACGCGTGGATGGCATACAAGCTCGGCGACCCCACCGCACGCAATTTCGGCAGAGTAACACTCAATCCGGTGAAGCACCTGAACCTGCCGGGCTTCCTCTGTATGCTGTTTTTCGGTTTCGGATGGGCAACGCCTGTCCCGGTAAATTCACGCAACTTCAAAAAACCGCGCCGCGACATGGCGCTTACTGCCGTGGCGGGTCCGGTGTCAAACCTTTTGCTCGGCTTCATCTTTGTTTTTCTGACCGAACTTTCATATTTTCTTCTGACTTTTCTGCCCGACGGAATATCCGACACATGGCTTACCGTGATATACACCTGGACGTATTTCCTCCAGCTCGGCTCACGCCTCAATGTGTCGCTGGCAGTCTTCAACCTTCTTCCGGTGCCTCCGCTTGACGGCTCACGTTTCTTTTATATTTTTCTGCCTTCAAAATGGTATTTCGGTGTTATGAAATATGAAAGATATATCGTGATCGCGATTTTTGCACTTCTCTGGCTCGGAGTTCTCGACATACCCCTTTCGTGGCTGACAACAAAGATACTCACGGGTATGTATCGGCTCTGGGAGCTCATCCCCATATTCGCCTGACATTCAAACGGAGACTTTACAGTGGGAGAAATCACTTACAAGCTTGAAAAATTTGAGGGACCGCTCGACCTTCTGCTGAACCTCATACACAAAAACAAGGTGCAGATAGAAGATATCCCGATATCGCTCATCTGTGACCAGTATATTGAATATATCGCAAAAGCCCAGGAACTTGACATTGAGCTCGCGGTCGAATTTCTCAGTATGGCAAGCGAGCTCATGCTCATCAAAAGCCGCATGCTTCTGCCGCGCGAAGTACCCGAAGAGGAAGATCCGCGCGCCCGGCTCGCCGAGGCGATCGCAAGACTTGAAGCGGCGAAAAAAGCGGCGGCACAGCTCGGCGAGCGCTACAAGCTCTACTCCGGACGCATGGCAAAGGACACAGATGAAATATCGGTAGATAAAACATACGTTGCCGATCAGGATCCGGACAGACTTTATGAAGCGATGCGGCGCGTTCTGTCATACGCAAGCACCCACAAGGAAGCGCGCGGAGAGCTTGTAAGACCTATCGCGCGCCCGATAATCCCGGTTGAACTGAAAATAATCGGCATAATGAAGCATTTCGGGAACGAGGACGCAACGTGCGATCTCGGCACCCTGCTTGACGATGCGGTATCACGCCCGGACCTTGTGGCAATATTCATAGGCGTGCTTGAGCTCATAAAGATGCGTCGGCTCGTAATAATCGAAGGCGCAGATGAGCTTGAAACTCTGCACGGCACACACACACGTTTTGCCATCGGCATGGCAGCAGACGATGATGATGACACACAGGCAGAGCTCAGGGACATGAACAGATAAGAGGACAAGGCATTGGAAAACGAACAACTGACAGATATAAAACAGCTTGAGGGTGCGATCGAAGCGATACTTTTCGCAGCCGGGCATCCTATGGAATATTCAAAACTCGGAGAGGTGACGGGGCTTACGCCGCGTGACACCAAACAGCTCGTGGCGCATCTTGCGGAGCGTTGGAACTCGGACGACACACGCGGTGTGATGCTGCTTACGTTTGAGTCATCCTGCCAGCTCTGCACAAACGAAAAATACCTTCCCTACATCCGCGAAGCGCTCGGCATAAAGCGCGGCGGCAATCTGTCGGCATCATCGCTTGAAGTGCTCGCCATTGCCGCATACAATCAGCCTGTGACACGTGCATTCATCGACACGGTGCGCGGCGTTGATTCCGCATACGCGGTCGGGTCATTGCTCGACAAGGAGCTTCTGGCTCCTGTCGGCAGACTTGACGCTCCCGGAAGACCGATGCTTTACGGAACGACAGAAAAATTCCTACGCGTATTCGGGCTTTCTTCCCTTTCGGAGCTGCCCGAAGCTTCTTCGGTGCTTGCCGCTGTTGACGCACTGGCAAGCAAAAACGAAGACGAGGACGGCGAGACAGACACAGACGCAGAATAACCGATAGAAAGATAAGGCAAGGAGGCGGTGGCTTGACGGCACTGTATATTCTCGGCGGAATATTTCTTTTGCTGTTCGGAATAGCAATGATACGCGCCGAGGTGATAATAAAATACGCCGACGACTTCGGACTTGCCGTCCGCGTTTGCGGGATAAAGATAACGATCATGCCCCGCAAGCAGAAAAAAGTGCATCCGCGCGACTATTCAACCAAAAAGATCGCCCGACGAGAAGCAAAGGCTGCCAAGAAAGCCGAAAAAGCTGCAAAAAAGAAAAAGGCGAAGAAAGCCAAAAAAGCTGCGGAAAAAGCCGAAAAAGCCGAATTGAAGAAGAAGGGCAAGCTTAAGAAAAAGCCGATCGGCGAAATAATCTCTCTGATACTCGCTCTTGTAAAAACTGCCGTGAGCAGATTTGCCAAGCATTTGCGCATACGCATCGCGCGGCTCCACATAAACGTTGCAACCGGAGATGCGGCAGGCACCGCCATACTGTACGGAACTGTGGCGCAGTCCGCAGCATACATCGCAGCACTGCTCGACAGCACAAAAACTCTTAAAAATCCCGTGCATGCGGATGTTGACATCCGCGCCGACTACCTTTCCGAAAAAACTACTGCCGATATTGAAATAGGCTTTTCACTTCGTATCTGGCAGGTGTTTGATATACTCATACGCACCGGAATTACATTCGTAAAGAAAGAAATAAAGAAATAAATCAATATACGAAAGGAAACCGCTATGGCTTCATCAGAAAACAAACTTCAGGAAATCATTCAGTCCTCGCTTGAAAACATCCGCTCAATGATCGACGCAAACACCGTCATCGGCAACCCAATAAGCACACCCTCCGGAACGGTAATAATCCCCGTATCGAAAATTTCGATGGGATTTGCATCCGGCGGAATGGACTTTAACGGCAAAAACGAAGAAGCCATGCGTGCAAGACTCCAGAATTTCGGCGGCGGCGGCGGAACCGGACTCTCCATTTCTCCCGTCGGCTTTCTGGTCGTTGCCGCAGACGGCAGCGTTGATATGATCAATGTCGGCATGGAGGCTCAGAGCGGAACCATTGAACAGGTCGCCGGTGTTATTGAACGCTCACCCGACATCATTGCAAAGATCAAGACCCTCTTCACCAAAGACAAGGACAGCGACGAGGACTGATAATCAGTCATAAAATCGCCCCCGGAGCAGTATAATTTTTTGTATAAAAATACTCCGGGGTGCAGTTATGCAGATTAAAAAGTTCGCAATTGTAATATTAACGGTCGTTTTAACGGCAGCAACGCTCATGCCATGTTCTTTGTGTGCGCCCGCAGGTCGCGAAACCGAGCTTTCCCGCGTTGCGGCAAAGGGAGCGGTCCTGCTTGACGCAAGCGACGGTAGCGCCGGCGTGCTGTGGGAAAAGAACTCTCATGCCCGGTTGCCTATGGCAAGCACAACAAAGATCATGACCGCGCTTGTGGCTATCGAAAACCTTCCTCTTTCTACAGTCGTGAATATTCCGGCTGCTGCCGTGGGTATAGAGGGTTCGTCCGTTTACCTGTGTGAGGGAGAACATCAGACGCTTGAATCGCTGCTCTACGCTCTTATGCTCGAATCCGCCAACGATGCCGCAACAGCCATCGCGATAGAGGTCGCCGGATCGGTCGAAAAGTTTGCCGTAATGATGAACGAACGTGCAGCTGTGCTTGGGCTTTGCGACACACATTTTGTAAATCCGCACGGGCTTGACGATCCGGATCATTACACATCGGCATACGATCTCGCACTGATAGCGCGGGAGGCTTTCCGAAACCCCGACTTCCGCAAGATCGCGGGAACATACCGTTCCTCAATGCCGCTCGGGAGCTCGGACGGCGCGCGTCTGCTCATCAATCATAACCGGCTTTTGCGGACATATCCCGGTGCGGTCGGCGGCAAAACCGGTTTCACCAAAAAAAGCGGCCGCTGCCTTGTTACCGCCGCCGAACGCGACGGACTTATGCTTATTTCGGTAACGCTTTCGGACCCGAACGACTGGGACGACCACACGAAAATGCTCGACTTCGGCTTTTCCGGGTATGAAAACATTCTTCTTGCCGTTGCCGGCGAGCTTGAATATCCGGTTTCGGTAACCGGCGGTGAGCAAAACACCGTAATTGCAACAAATCTTTCCGATGTACGCACCACCCTTCCCCGTTCGCACGGAGATATCGGGATGAGTGTCATGCTTTCGAAACTTGCCGCAGCACCGGTCAGACGCGGCGACCGACTCGGTACTGTCACATGGACGTGCGATGGCAGTGAGATCGCTGCCGCCGAATTATCCGCCGAGTACAATGCAGCAAAAGCAACAAATAAAAAATTCAATCTGCTTGAGTGGCTTTTATCGCTTTTCGGGCTGGAAATCTGAAAAAAAGAAAAAACTTCATGGAAAAAATCAGAATTCAAAAATACTTTTCGGACTGCGGAGTTCTTTCTCGCCGCGCAGCCGAGGCTGAACTTAAAGCGGGAAATGTGACCGTCAACGGCAGACCGGCGCATCTCGGCGACAAGGTAGATCCCGCCTCTGACGTTGTGGCATGGAAGGGTCAGCGTCTCGTATTTACACGCGGCGATAAAAAATACATCGCGCTGTATAAGCCGCGCGGATTTGTATGCACGCTGGCGGATGAAAAAGGCAGGCGTCAGGTAACCGAGCTTGTTGCCGAAGCCGGCAGCCGTGTTTATCCGGTCGGCAGACTTGATATGGCGTCAGAGGGGCTTCTGCTGCTCACCGACGATGGTGAATTTGCCAATATGATGACGCATCCGCGCAATCATGTCCCCAAGGTCTATCATGTGCGCGTGCGAGGAGAGATAACAGATAAGGTCCTTGACCTTCTTTCATCCCCGCTCACGATAGACGGAAAAAAGATTCGTCCCGTTAAGGTCGATGTGCTTGAGTTTTATCCCGACGGCGCAACACTTGAAATGACTCTTTACGAGGGACGCAACCGCCAGATAAGAAAGATGTGCGACATTGCGCGTATTGATGTTGTGCGCCTCAAACGCACGGCGATCGGTGATCTTACCCTGCATGGGCTCAAGTGTGGTCAGTGGCGCTACCTTGACCCTCAGGAAGTCATAAATCTCAAACGCGCTGTAAAATGAGGTGCCCGAATGCTTGAAGTAATACCGATACAGACCAAAGACGAGCAGGAAGCGCTCGCCGCAAGAGTGGGAGCCGAATATCTGCCAGAGGCACTTGCCTACCGCGCCAATGCAGGCGGTGAATTTGTGGGGATGTGTCAGTTCAGACTCGATAAAGACGGCGGTCATATGCTCACGCTCGATTCCCTGCCCGGCAATGAGGATCTTCAGCCTATGTTCGTTATGGGGCGCGCCGCGCTCAACTTTATGGAGCTGTGCGGTGCCGAAACCGCTTATTACGAAGCTCCGATGCACGACCGCGTGCTTGTCGGTGCTATCGGCTTCCGTGAGGATCCCGACGGAAGGCTCTCAGTCGATCTCAAGGGTTTTTTCGACCACCCATGTCAACACAAATGATCAGATCTGATCTCAGCACTGTGAAAACTCAACTGTTTTTACAGTGCTCATTTTGTTTTTTCGCGCTGTTGTTAACGTCAGGTTAATAAATTTGATGTATACTTGAGTTGTTGTCCCTGCACAAGCGTTTGCTGTGAGAATGGGGCGCATCGGCGCGCAGGATGTATCCCGGCGTGTTCCGCCGCAGGGCAGCAATAATGGTTAAAGAAAAAGCAACAGCGCGTAACGGAACTATCCGTTATGCTGCGAATGTTTTTTCGAGCGGTTCGAATCCGTATTATGAAAGAACATGTAAGTGTTCACCAGAAGCTGAATTCAAATGAATTCACATCAGACGGGGGGCGGCAGCAGCCCTGCCTTTGGCAGCGCATGCCGCGCCATGCCGCCTCGGGGATACCGTGCGTGCCGACGCGAGCCAGGCAAGGGGAGCCTTTTTCTCTTGCTCCGCTCAAAGTCCGCTCGTGCTCAACCGATGCGCCGCGCGCTGTGCGTGGGTCGTTGCCGTCTTCCGTCACCATCTCACATCACAGTAATAACAGAAAGAGGGGACTTTATAATGAAAAAACTTTCGGTCATCGTAAAAAGCTCACAAATTGCGCTTATGTCACAGAACGGCAAGCTGAGATCCGTACTGGGTCCCGGTAAATATTCAAGGCTTGGCGGACGAGAGTATGAGTGCGTTCCCGTGTACTTTGACCTGATCACAGCCTGCGACTGCAATGCAGACGATCTCAAGCACGCCAAGGGAGCGGAGAACATTACATTTATAGAGGTCGCCGACCGCACTATCGCCCTTCACTATCTGGACGGCAACATTTGCGGCGCGCTCTCTGCCGGCAAGCACGCCTTTTCAAATGCTGCCGGAAAGCACGAATTCAGGATCATAGACACATCCGTGCCCGAAGTGCCGGATGACATTCCCGCCTATGTCTTTGATTCGATCCCCGGCGATAAGTACACGGAAATCAACGTAAGCGACTATCAGAAGGCGCGCGTTTACTTCGACAACAAGCTTCATGCTGTGCTTGACGCGGGCAGATACTTTTTCTGGACGACTGAGACAGTCGTGACAGTTGATTTTGTCGATACGCGTCTGCTCCAGTGCGACATTCCCGGGCAGGAGATGCTTACGCGCGACAAAGTGACCATCCGTGTCAATTTCGTATGCAACTATAAAATCACAGACTACGTAAAGATAGCCACTGAGATCGACAACTATGAAAATCAGCTCTACACCGCCGCGCAGCTTTCGCTCCGTGAATATGTCGGCGCACAAACTCTTGACGAGATCCTTGAAAACAAAAAGGAGATGGGACGCGCAGTGCTCAGCGGTCTGACCGCGAAGGCGGGCGAGCTGTACATAGACGTAAAAAACGCCGATGTCAAGGATATTATACTGCCCGGAGAGGTGCGCGACATAATGAATTCTGTGCTGACTGCCGAAAAGCAGGCACAGGCAAACGTGATAACGCGCCGCGAGGAAGTTGCGTCCACCCGCTCGCTGCTCAACACAGCAAAGCTCATGGATGAAAACGCAACGCTCTACAAGCTCAAGGAGCTTGAATATGTCGAAAAGATATGCCGCAATGTCGGCAGCATCAACGTCACCGGAGGCGGCGACCTGCTCACCCAGCTTACCGCGATCCTCCGCGGACACAAAAACTGAAAACGATCAATATAACAAGACTGCCGCGGCAAGCGCGGCAGTCTTGTTATATTACTTTTTCTTCGGTACAAGCACCTCGGTGCCGCCCATGTAGGGACGCAGCACCTCCGGGATGGTAACGCTGCCGTCTGCCTGAAGATGATTTTCAAGGAATGCAATAAGCATACGCGGCGGTGCGACAACGGTGTTGTTGAGGGTGTGAGGCAGATACATTTTGCCGTCGGCGCCCTTTACGCGCATTCTGAGACGGCGCGCCTGAGCATCTCCGAGGTTGGAGCAGGAACAGACCTCAAAATATTTCTGCTGACGGGGCGACCACGCCTCGATATCGCAGGACTTGACCTTGAGGTCGGCAAGGTCGCCAGAGCAGCACTCAAGCTGACGCACCGGTATTTCCATTGAGCGGAAGAGCTCGACCGAGAAACGCCACATTTTTTCATACCAAGCCATGCTGTCCTCAGGGCGGCAGACAACGATCATCTCCTGCTTTTCAAACTGGTGAATACGGTAAACACCGCGCTCCTCAATGCCGTGCGCGCCCTTTTCCTTGCGGAAGCAGGGACTGTAGCTCGTGAGCGTCTGCGGCAGGCTCGACTCGGGAATGATCTGATCTATGAATTTGCCTATCATCGAATGCTCGGAGGTACCTATAAGGTAAAGATCCTCGCCTTCGATCTTGTACATCATAGCATCCATGTCGTTCTGGCTCATAACGCCCTCAACGACATTGCCGTGGATCATAAAAGGCGGGATGCAGTAGGTGAAGCCCTTGTTTATCATGAAATCGCGGGCATACGCGAGCACTGCGGAATGCAGACGCGCGATATCGCCCATGAGGTAGTAAAAGCCGTTGCCGGAAACTCGTCCTGCGGCATCCATATCAACGCCGTTGAACTTCTCCATTATCTCGGTATGGTACGGTATCTCAAAATCCGGCACCACGGGATCGCCGAAGCGCTGCACTTCAACATTGTGGCTGTCATCGGGACCTATCGGTACGCTGGGATCGATAATATTCGGGATCAGTAGCATGATCTTTCTGATCTTCGCCTCAAGCTCCGGTTCCTTCTTTTCAAGTTCGGCAAGACGCGCTGCGCTCTCTGCGACCTTTTTCTTCATTTCCTCTGCTTCGGCACGCTGACCGTGAGCCATAAGAACACCTATCTGCTTTGAGCAGCGGTTTTTTTCGGCGCGCAGCTCGTTAGCTTCCTGTATAGTGCTGCGGTTTTCGGCATCAAGAGCTATCACCTCATCGACAAGGGGAAGCTTTGAATCCTGAAATTTGTTTTTGATGTTCTGCTTTACAACGTCGGGATTTTCCCGCACGAATTTAATGTCAAGCATTTGTTTTTCCTCCGTTTTGTGATTTTTTAAAAATTATCTGACAACAAAAAACACCCCGGCATACGTCACGCATACGCCAAGGGTGAATAAACACGGTGCCACCTTGTTTTTAACTCAATGTCTTTAACGCAAACACGCGGCGCCGTTCTTCGCGGGCAGCTCTGGAGTGGATATGACCCGGTGGGCGCCGCAGGGCTCACAGCCTTGACCCAGCGTCTCTTTCCGTCTTTCGGGCTTTTTTTCCGTCATTGCTTTTACTCTGTATATTTTATACTGAAAACGTGATTTTGTCAATCCCTTTTTGAAATATTTATGCGTCCGGCTGAATTATTCGTCATCGCATTCATCCGCATCGCAAAACTCATACGCACCTTTTCTCAGCCTTATTACCCGTCTGCCGCCGACATCAAGCGCCTTACGGTTGATCCGCGAGATCACTGTCACGATATCGTGCTTTTTTCGTTCCGGGTTTTCAATGAATAGCTTTCCTATACACGCATCTCCGATATCCTCGGGTGCCGACGGACCGCAGCAGAGAATATACATCACCACCGAATATTCCTCAGGCGTCAGCCCAAGCCTGTAACCGGCGTTTATCACCTTGTCGCCGCGAAAGGCCATATCACCGGCATGGCGCCGTCTGCCGTACGCTTCGATATCCTTGAGAAAGGACAGCAGCACCGGGGAATACGGATCTTCGCAACAATTCATATGCGCGGAATACCGTTCGGCGCCCGCGCCTATCGCTATGCGCGGTACATCTTTGCAATATATTGTTCCCAGCACAGGCGAAAACGGACAGAAAAACAGTATGACCTTGTACTTTTCGCTTTTTATTGCGGATTCAAAATCTATCGGTTGCGGCGCAAATGTCAACACACGCTTTCTGCGCAGGTACCGGGAATATTCCATGCGCGTTCCGATGTCGTCGCAGATAAGCAGAATCATTCCGCACCATCTCCATCGTCCGCACAGCCGCTCATACCACTGTAAAACGAATCAAAATCCAGCTGTGCTACGTTCGGTGACAAAAGCTTTCTGCCATCGCCGCCCAAAACGACCCCATAATATTTTCCCGCAATGATGTAATGCTCAAGCAGGCATATCCCGCACATATCAAGGATCTGCCTCAACTGCATTGTGAGCGTGATATCATCACGCGACGGTTGGGCAATCCCGTTTGGGTGATTATGCGCCAGAACTACCACCGTCGCATTGCGGCGCAGCGTTTTTTCAATGATGGTGCGCGGTGTTATATTGACGGAATTCACTGCGCCGTCGCCTACTATCGCAACATCAAGCAGCTTCATGCTGTTGTCAAACATCATAAGGTAAGCACGCTCGACCGTAAGTCCTATGTAAAGACGGACAAGATATTCGCCGATCTGTTTACCGGATGTATACCGCATTTCGGCTTTTCCGCGCTCAATGGCATAACGCCTTGTTACAGCGCATATCATCTTGAACATTGTTGCCGCATGAGTGCCAACACCGGGAACATTCTTTATTTCATCAATATCCGCCTCAAGAATACCGGCAAGCGAACCGAAGTGTTCGACGAGCAGATGCGCGGTTTCGTTTACATCGCGTTGCGGAATAGCGTAAAACAGCATAAGCTCAACGACCTCATGCGTGCTGAAGGAATCAAGACCTTCACGCAAGAAACGTTCCTTCAGACGTGCACGGTGCCCGTCATGCGTACTCATAATTTTGTATTTGTCGTTTTGAGTATAACGTCGTGATACCCGCCCTCAACTATACTGGTGGAAGATACAAGCGTTATACGTGCATTCTTTTGCAGGTCGGGGATATTGGTCACACCGCAGTTGCACATAGTGGATTTCACCTTGTAAAGGCTCTTGGCAACATTGTCATGAAGCGGTCCGGCGTATACGACATAGGAGTCCACGCCCTCCTCGAAGTTAAGGCCGCCCTTTCCGCCGAGGTCGTACCTCTGCCAGTTGCGGGCGCGGTTCGATCCTTCGCCCCAGTATTCCTTTACGTACTGACCGTTGATGAACAAGCGGTTTGTCGGGCTTTCATCGAATCTGGCAAAATATCTGCCGAGCATGATGAAGTCTGCGCCCATAGCAAGAGCCAACGTCATGTGGTAATCGTGAACTATACCGCCATCAGAGCATATCGGCACGTAAACACCCGTCTCCTCGTAGTACTCATCGCGGGCGGCTGCGACCTCAATAAGAGCCGTCGCCTGACCTCTGCCTATTCCCTTCTGCTCGCGCGTGATGCATATCGAACCGCCGCCGATGCCGACCTTCACAAAGTCCGCACCCGCTTCGGCAAGAAAACGGAATCCGTCACGATCGACCACGTTGCCCGCGCCGACCTTAACGCTGTCGCCGTATTTCTGACGTATGAAATCAAGAGTCTGCTTCTGCCAGCAGGTATATCCCTCGGATGCATCTATGCAAAGAACGTCAACACCCGCATCAATAAGAGCGGGAACGCGCTCGGCATAGTCGCGCGTGTTGATGCCCGCGCCGACCATAAAACGCTTCTGACTGTCAAGCAGCTCCTGCGGATTTTCCTTGTGGTCGGAATAGTCCTTGCGGAAAACGAAATAGCAGAGCCTGTCCTCGTCATCGACGATAGGAAGAGCGTTGAGCTTGTTGTCCCAAATAATATCATTGGCTTCCTTGAGCGTGGTATCTGCCGGAGCGGTAATGAGACGAGCACGCGGAGTCATGAATTCGGAGACCTTAAGCTCGGGCGACATACGCGAAACGCGGTAATCACGTCCGGTAACGATACCGAGCAGATGCCCGTTGTGGGCGCCGTTGTCTGTGACCGCAATCGTTCCGTGACCGTTACGTTCAACAAGAGCCAAAACATCCGCAAGTGTGTTGTCGGGCGTAAGGTTAGAATCGCTGACTACAAAACCCGCCTTGTAGCTTTTTACGCGCGCGACCATAGCCGCTTCATCCTCGATGCTCTGGGAACCGTAAATAAAAGACATTCCGCCCTCACGCGCCAGCGCGATCGCCATTCTGTCATCGGATACCGACTGCATTACAGCAGATACCAGCGGAATGTTGAGATTGATTTCTGATCTCTCGCCACGGCGGAACTTTACAAGAGGTGTCACGAGCGAAACATTGGACGGAATGCAATCGGTCGATGTGTAGCCGGGTATCAGAAGATACTCGCTGAATGTGTGCGAGGGTTCGGAATAGAAGTGTGCCATTTTATGTTACCATGCCTTTCTTGCTCATATTGCCTGAATTGCAAATGAGGCGTGAAACGCCCGTGCGGGTCTTTCACGCTTGTTTTTTACTGTTTTATTGTGATCCCGCCATTTTAATTCCGCGTCCGGGCTGCCGCGACTAAAGCGCGGCAGCCCGGACGGGAGTTATTTTCAGATGTATCTTTTGATCGTGTCATCGGCATCCTCTGCGGGAAGCGAGGATGTCATTACTATGTTGACCTTGTGGGTATCCGCAAGCTCGTCAAGAGACTGAAGCAGACGCTCGAATGCATCGCGGTCATTGTTGCAGATGCGGAGCGCGGAATCAATAAAGACGTGCGTTACGTCATGGTTGCTGGCAAGAATACCCGCAACAAAGCCGTAAAGAGCACCGGCGTCAAACACATAGTACTCATCAACGTTGATAAGGCGGCATCTGTAATTCACATCATAGCGGAGCTTTATGCCCTTTTCGATGCAGACAACAGAGCCCTCGCTGGACTCAACAGCCTGATTGACCATTTCAATAAGAGTTTTTGTTTTGCCGGAGCCCTTGACTCCGATAAACAATTTAAGCATATAATTTACCGTACCTTTCCCGGCTGTATGCCGAAGCACACAGAGCATGAAAAAAATGTATTAGGAGTTTCCCCTTTCTTTTCACGCCGGCGTTTTACTTCCCCGCATTTCGGATTAATCTTCGCTGATTATATTATACACTATAAATCCCGAAAAATCAAGTACTTTTTAAGATCGTAACCTAAAAATCAGAGTCTTGATTTGAGGGCGGCAGTCATTTCCTCATATCCGGGCTTGCCGAGAAGTGCGAACATATTCTTCTTGTATGCCTCAACTCCGGGCTGATTGAACGGATTGACGCCAAGCAGATAACCGGACACGGCGCAGGAAAGCTCGAAGAAGTAGATCATATAACCGAGCGAATGAGCGGAACGGTCATGCAGCGTAAGAAGGATATTCGGCACATTGCCGTCCACGTGCGCAAGGAGAGTGCCCTTCATAGCAGTCTCGTTGACATAGGTGAGCGGCTTGCCTGCCAGGAAACCGAGCCCGTCAACATTTTCCGCATCCTCGGGAATGACGACTGCCTCTCCGGGATCTTCAAGTGAAAGCACGGTTTCAAACATTGTGCGGTCACCGTCCTGAATAAACTGTCCGAGCGAATGCAGATCGGTCGAAAATACGACCGATGCGGGGTAAAGTCCGCGGCCGTCCTTACCTTCGCTCTCTCCGAAGAGCTGCTTCCACCATTCGTTGAACATCAGCATATAAGGCTCATATCCGACAAGGATCTCTATCTTTTTGCCCTTGCGGTAAAGAATATTGCGCAGCGCAGCATATTTATAGGCAGGGTTTTTGTCGATATCCGCCGAGGTCAGCTCGCGCATGGCATCCGCTGCGCCGCCCATAAGCTCGTCGATATCAATACCGGAAACGGCAATGGGGAGAAGTCCTACTGCGGAAAGAACGGAATATCTGCCGCCCACATCGTCGGGAACCACAAAAGTTTCGTATCCCTCGCGGTCGGCAAACGCCTTGAGCGTGCCGCGTGCACGGTCGGTGGTGACAAATATACGCTCTGCCGCACCCTCTTTGCCGTATTTCTTTTCAAGCAGCGAACGGAAAACACGGAATGCAACGGCAGGCTCGGTAGTCGTGCCCGACTTTGAAATGACATTTATGCAGACGTCTCTGCCTTCACACAGCTGAAGAAGCTCCGAAAGATCCGACGAGCTGATATTACAGCCGGAGAAGAAGATCTCGGGAGCGTCCTTTACGAGCCTGTTATGGCGCGGAGATCTGAGGAACTCGATCACGGCGCGGGAACCGAGATAGGAACCGCCGATACCGATGACGATAAAAATATCGCAGAGCTTTTTTATCTTTTCGGCGGCTTTCTTGATTCTGCCGAACTCATCGTGATCATAATTTTCGGGAAGTGAGAGCCAGCCGAGCATTTCGGAACCGGCGCCGGTACCTTCGCGCAGTGCGCGGTCGGCAGCGGCAACTTCGGGCTTTATCGCCTCAAGCTCATCCGCGGAAATAAACGGAGAAACAAATTTTTCATTCAGGTTGAGAGTCATGACTATGCACACCTTTCTTGATTTGCAAAAAAAATTTCATCACTTTATATTTTACCACCAAATCGGCTTTTTTTCAACAGTATTTTGCTGTTTTTTTCAGGTGTGCGCCTTTTTTTCGCTCAGGAAATAAAAAATCTCTTCAGCATTCTGCCCAAAAGTCCGCCGAAGGATATTTTATCGACCGGATGAGCCGCCGTTATCGGAACACTTCCGAGCTGCCTGTCTCCGAGAGTAAAATCTATTCCGCCCACAACATCGCCTTCCTTCACCGGTGCCGCAATGCTGTCTGGCAGCGTAGGCACGGCAGTGACCTGCTTCTCTTCCCCGCGTTTTACAACGGCGCAGAATCCGCCGTGCACAGTGTGCAGCGTATTCACCACGCCGCCCGTGACCGGCAGCTCGGCATCATCGCCCGCAGGATATGTATAAAGAGAATAATTGGCAAATCCCCAGTCAAGCAGCGACGCAGCGGCTGAATTGCGCGCATCACGCGTCGGCGCCGCCATTATTACGGCAATAAGCGACATTCCGTCGCGCTCGGCAGTCGCGCTCATGCAAAACTTCGCCTTTGACGTCGAACCGGTTTTTAGTCCCGTGGCACCGCGGTAAAAGCGTATGAGACGGTTTGTATTGGTGAGTCCGAACGCGCCGCCGCGCACGGTATCCATCCATGTGGAGCTGTACTCCAGTATTTTTTTGTGCTTCATCAGCTCGCGCGACATTATTGCAATGTCGCGCGCCGAAAGCACATGATTCGTCACTGTGTCGTCAAGTCCGTTGGTGTTTTCAAAATGCGCCGTCTTCATGCCGAGTTCACCCGCGCGGCGGTTCATTTCGGCAACAAACGCCTCTTCGCTTCCGGCAACAGCCTCTGCAAGCACCACCGCAGCGTCGTTTGCCGAGGCTATAACAACAGACTTGATAAGATCCTCGGCGCGCATCGTTTCGCCCTCCTTGAGGTAGATCTGAGAGCCTCCCATTTTTGACGCGTGCGTGGATGTTGTAAGCACAGTGTCCGGTCCTATAACGCCGCGATCCATCGCCTCCATTACAAGAAGCAGCGTCATTATCTTAGTCACCGATGCGGGCGGAAGAGCCTCATCCGCATTTTTTTCGTAAAGGACCGTGCCTGTGGATGCCTCCATGAGGATCGCCGACACGCAATCAAGCCCAAGTTCGGGCACCGCGGTGCCCTGTGGTGCGGATGCCGCCGACTGAAACACCGCCGTTCCGAAAAGAAGCGCAGTCACAATAACCGCTATGATCTTTTTGATTCTCTGTCTCATTGAAAAAACCGTTCCTTTCATTTAAATCTCTAAGGATTTATATGAAAGGAACGGTCCGAATATTTATAAAATACCGAAAAGAATAAATCCGATGATATTTATTCCGAGGTTAGCCGCCATATGAAGCAGCCACGATGGAACGATGCTGTCTCCCTTGTCGGCAAGAATGTTGAATATCAGACCGCCGGCAAACAGTCCCGCAAGAAGCAGAACAAACATCAAAGGCGAAAACCATCCGTCAAGTATTGCGGCATGATAAACAGAAAAGGCAGCGGCACTGAAAATACAGGCAAATTTTCTGCCCGCGAAACGCCGCAGGGTAAGAAATGCAAACCCGCGAAAGAAAAATTCCTCAAGAAATGAATTGCATATCGTTATATATGCAGCAACAAGCGGAAAATTTTCTCGCGTTACGCCCTCTCCGCTCGCCAGGTTATCGGTAACGGCGGAAAAATCAATTATCCCGCGCAAAAGAAAGTAGCCGCCGACAATAAGCCCCACCAGCAAAATGCCTCCGCACGCCGCAAAAGCAAACACCGCACGGCGGGATTTTTTATCCTTGGCAGGCATCATAAATACCGAAAGAGGGCTTATATCGCGCCATACCGCTCCGATGATCAGCGGAGCGACCGCGAAAGAAAGTATTTTTGTTGCGCTTTTAGGAATATACGGCAGTGAAAACACGCCATCTGCCAATGCCATGACACCGCACAGCAAAACAACAGAAAGGCATACTGTAAAAGTATATTTTTCAGCGTGCCTGCCGTTCGGATCACGCAAAAACATACTCTGTAAAGCTGCGGTAAGCAGTGCCCGGACGCAATATCGTGTCGCACAGCGAATTAAGCACCGGCTGATTGACGGCATCGGGCGCCGCCTCGGTCTCAAGACAGAGCGCAGCGCGTTTTATCTGTGCCTCACCGCCGCGAAACGGAAATTCCGCGTTGCCGAGGAAATTGCCGCTGTAAAGCTGAACGCCCGGACGGTCTGTATACATACGCATTTCGACCCCACTCACGTCTCCGCGCAGGATCGCGCGCGCGTCATGTTCGGGGTCTGCGACCGGAGAAAAAAGCATACAGTGGTCGTAGCCGCCACCAATAACAATATCGTTATCAGCCGAATCAATGTCGCGTCCTATTGTTTTGCCGGTTCGGAAATCGAACGGAGTGCCCTCAACGCCCTTTACAACGCCCGTGGGGATGAGTCCCGGATCGGTGGGCAAATATCTGTCAGCTTCCAGAACAAGGCTGTGCGAGAGTATATCGCCCTCTCCGTTAAGATTGAAGTATGTATGATTGGTAAGCCCGAGAGGAGTCGGCGCGCTTGAAACGGCAAGATAGTCAAGCCGCAGCCCGCCGCGCGAAGTCAGAGTGTACCTTACGCTTGCCAGCACGCATCCGGGGTAGCCCTCTTCACCGTCCTGCGATACGCAGGTGAGTGTCAGCGAGGGCTCGTCACCGTCGCACGGATCGGCGCGCCAGATCTTTTTGTCGAAGCCGTATCTTCCGCCGTGCAGATGATTGACACCGTTATTGCAATAAAGAGTATATTCTTTGCCGTCAAGAGTAAATCTGCCTCCCGCAATGCGGTTTCCCACCCTTCCGACAACGGCACCGAGATAACCGTCCGCATGAAGGTAGCTGTCGGGAGTATCGTAACCGCGCACAACGCTGATCACGCCGCCTGCGCGTTCAAGTCTTATATCAGCCACCGCTGCGCCGAGATCAAGTATCTTTACCGTCATCGCCCCCCTTTTGAGGGTGTAGACGGTCACATCTCTGCCGTCATCGGGCGTACCGAACAGTTCCTGCCGAATGTAATGCTCCATCGGTCAGTCTCCGTAACCATCGGGATTCATTGACTGCCAATGGTAAGAGTCCCGGCACATCTGCTCGATACCGTACTCCGCGTGCCAACCGAGCTTTTCGGCAGCCAGCGTGGGATCGGCATAGCACTCGGCAATATCCCCGGGTCTTCTTGCGGTTATGCGGTAGGGTACTTTTTTCCCGGTAGCCTTTTCATACGCCTTTACAATGTCCAGCACGGAATATCCGACTCCGGTCCCTATATTGTAATATTCGGTGCCGCTCACCGCCGCAGCGCGCTCTATTGCCTTGAGATGCGCTTTTGCGAGATCGACCACATGAATATAGTCGCGCACTCCGGTGCCGTCATGCGTGGGGTAATCATCGCCGTACACCATAAGCTCCTTCAGTTTTCCGACAGCCACCTGCGATATGTAAGGCAGCAGGTTGTTGGGGATTCCCTTGGGATCTTCGCCGATAAGACCGCTTGAGTGCGCACCTATCGGGTTGAAATAACGGAGGATCGAAACGCTCTTTATGTCGCCGGCGCGGCGGCAATCGTCAAGTATGCGTTCGATCATGAGCTTGGTCTCGCCATAGGGGTTGGTCGTTGAAAGCGGGAAATTTTCGCGTATCGGGACCGAGGCGGGGCTGCCGTAAACCGTCGCCGAAGATGAGAACACAACGGTACCGACAGCGTGCTTTTTCATCGAGTCGATAAGATTCAGCGTTGACAGAAGGTTGTTGCGGTAATATCTTTCAGGCTGGGCAACGGATTCGCCCACCGCCTTAAGTCCCGCAAAATGAATAACCGCATCGATATGCTCTGCATCAAATACCGCATCAAGCGCGGCAGCATCGCACATATCGCACTCGTATACGCGGAAATCACGTCCCGTGATTTTCTTCACTCTTTCGTTCACGCAGGGTTTGCTGTTTACATAGTTGTCGACCACAACAACGTCATAGCCGCCCTCAAGCAGCTCAACGACCGTATGTGAACCAATAAATCCGGCGCCGCCGGTAACAAGAATCGTCATTGCTTTAATCTCCGATGTATTGTTTGTTTTTCAAAGGTATTTTTTTATAATATCGCACATTCCGGGCATTTTTTCTTCCATATCAGCCACCAGTCTGAACTGGTTGCGGGCACGGTCAAGGTTCTGCTCGGGATAATGTATTCTGAAATATGTATCGCCGTCAAGGTAATCGGCAAGGAAGCGAAGCCCCGTTTCAAGCGTTATCACCAACGCTCCCATGGGCAGCTCGGATATCTCTTCGGCACCGAGCGAGCCCTCAAGGCCTCCAACAAAGCCGCGTGCAAACGCCTCGAACATATCCTCGCGCATATATACGGCGTCAAGATCCTTTTCGTCCTCAGCTGCGCTCGATGCGCCGAAACGTATGGCATCACCGAAATCAAACAGCACCGATCCTGGCATTACCGTGTCAAGATCAATGACGCATATCGGTTTTCCGGTCGCCGTGTCTATCAGTATGTTGTTCAGCTTTGTATCGTTATGAGTCACGCGGAGCGGCAGCACGCCGCTTTTTATGCGGTCCGTGATATAGGAACACACACCGCGGTGCGCCTTGGCAAAACGTATGGCATCGGCGGCACGTTCGGCACGTCCCGAAGCGTTGCGCGCCAATGATGCCTCAAAATCGGCATAGCGTTTCGGCGTGTTGTGAAAATCCGGTATCGTTTCGCAAAGCCCGGAGGCATCAAAATCCGCAAGCTGCATCTGGAAATGTCCGAACGCTCTGCCCACATCCTCAAACACCGCCGGCGATCCGGCAGACTGATAGCTTTCAACGCCGTCAACAAAAACGTAAGCGCGCCATGCTCCGCCCTCAGCATCGCTGTAATAGCTTTTTCCGTCAAGTGTCCGGATGAAATTGAGCGTTCCGCGCTCGGTATCACCGCCCTCGGCGGCAAGCTTGCGGCGTATATGGTCGGTAACGCCTATTACGTTGTTCATAAGCCCGCGCGGGTCTTTGAATATTCCGGTATTTATTTTCTGGATGACGTATCTCGTGCCGTTTTCCGTACTCACAAAATATGTACCGTTTATATGTCCGTCGGTGCATTCGCGAAATGACACCGGTACGGATGCCAGCCGGAACTTCGCCGCGATCTCAAGTATATCGTTATTCATATCTGTATCTGCTGCATCTCCTGTATTTTTCGCATCTCAAAGCTCAAGCGGCTCCGGATATTCACCCGCCTCGATCAAAGCGCGGATGCTTTGCGTCACGTGTTCTCTGTCGGCGGCATATGTCACGCCGTACCACTGCGAGAGCGTCATTTCGACAGCGATATCAATTATACCTTTTTTTGCGAGTATGTCAAGAGCAAACGGAAGATAAAATTCCGATTTCATCGGATCGGCGGGATTTTCAAGAAAATGACGGAATTCTCCGGCAATGTATCCGAACACCTCGGGCACAAGACCGAAACAGTTCATTGACGCTATCGCGTCAAACGGTATCGGATGCCACACGCCGTTTTCCTCGTACTCCGCGCACGAGCCGTCGGATGCACGGCGGATAGCGGTACGCTCGGTAACATCGGTGAGCTTTCCGCCGGATTCGGTGCATATACCGCGCGAGACGGTACCGTTTTCGGTAAGCGTGTTACCGAGTCTGAAGCCGACCATGCAGCAATCAAATCTGCCCTCGCTGTCACGGTGTCCGTTTTTCTCGGCGGTACGAAGCCGCCCGGCAGCGGCAGCAAGTGTTTCCCTGCCGTAAAAATCATCGGCATTTATTACGGCAAAACAGTCATTTACAATATTTCGTGCCGCAAGAAGGGCATGCGCGGTCCCCCACGGCTTGATGCGTCCCTCGGGTGCCGCAAACCCATCGGGCAGGTCATTCATATCCTGGAACGCATAATCAACATTTAGGTAACGGCTGACACGCTTTCCTACCGTATTATGGAAGATATCGAGATTTTCGCGTTTTATAACAAAGACAGCACGGTCAAATCCGGCTCGTGCCGCATCAAAGCAGGAATAATCAATTATGAATTCACCGCCGGGACCTATCGGGTCGATCTGTTTCATTCCGCCATAGCGCGAGCCCATGCCCGCCGCAAGTATTACAAGTGTCATTGCTGTAGCCTTTCTTTCGCTGATTTGGCATATATGCATATTTCTTTGAATATGTATAGTCACACATTATATTATTATAATACTTAAATGCGCTTTTGCGAACATCTCACGTGATGTTTTAACAAAATATTTACAAATAACCATTCATGCATCTTTGAAAAAAACTGTTGACTTATGACTTTTGGCGTGGTATAATAATCACAGTGTATCATTTGAGACACAAAGGAGTCAAAAATGCCCGCAATAAAAAAGATCGATGCCGTTAAGGCATTTGAGTTCATATCCGAAAAAAATACCATATTTCGCTCAGCCGACCCTGCCGTGTTCAGCGTGTGCACCGGCGGAGAGGTCGATGAGGCGACATACTCCGCCGGTGAGATCATAGCACATCCCGGCGACGAAAAAAACACCTCCGGGATCGGAATAATTGCTTCCGGCAGTGCATCCGTATATTCCGGCGACGGTAAAAGGCGCGTTCTCCTGCGCTATCTCGGCACAGGGGCGCTTTACGGAGTGGCGTCGCTTTTTTCGTCTGCGCCCGCACCAACCTGCATAATCGCCTGCGCCGGATGCACGGTCCTTATGCTCACACGTGATGCCGTACGCGGGATGCTTCACAGCGATGCCGCATTTCTTGACGCCTACCTTGAATTTATGTCCGACCGCGTGCTGTTTTTAAACCGCAAAATCGCCTGCGTGACAGGCGGAAACGCCGAACGCCGTCTTGCCGTTCACCTTTTATCACTTACCGATCCCGGAAGCACTGATGCCACTGACATCACTCCGGACGTAAACTTTACCGAGCTTTCTCGCCAGCTCGACATAGGCAGAGCTTCGCTTTACCGTGCTTTTGACGCGCTTGAGGCGGCGAATGCCGTGATGCGCGGGGACGGACACACGATCAGAGTGTACCCCATGAAGCTTGCCGAGCTTGCCGGCTGCGACTACTGAATGAAAATCAAAATATTTTTTATAAAAGGAAAAAACAATGAAAAAGAAGATCAGAATCATCACTCTGGTGCTTGCCGTGCTTATTGCGGCAGCATCCATGACACTTGCCGCCTGCCGCAAGGAAGACACCACCGAGCTGCGCGTTGCCGTACTCAACGGAACGACCGGCTGGGGCGCAGCACCGCTCATCTCACGGGTAAAGTCGGGTGAATCCAAGCTCAATGCAAAGATCGAAACATATACCGACGCAAGCCTTGTAAGTCCCCTTATCATCAACGGAGACGCCGATATTGCCGCCGTCCCCACCAACCTTGCCGCAGTACTTTACAACAAAACCGGCGGCAGCGTGCGCGTGCTTGCCGTCAACACCCTCGGTGTACTTTACCTTATCGAAGACGGAAGCACCGTAAGCTCCCTTTCCGACCTTGCCGGCAAGACCGTGTATCTGCCCGGACAGGGTTCAAATCCCGAATTCATTCTTCGTGCGCTTGTCGACGGAGCCGGTGTTGAAAATGTGACATTTGATTACACCTATTCGTCTCCGGACGAGCTCGCCACCGCCCTTGCCACGGGCAAAGCGGCACTCGGCGTTCTTCCCGAGCCGAAGGTCACAGCCGTGACCTCAAAAAAGGAAACTCTTCGCGTGGCACTCGATTTCACAGAGGAATGGAAAAAGCAGACATCTGCTCCGCTCGTACAGGGGTGCATCATCGTACGCGAAGACTTTCTCAAAGAGCACACCGCTCTCGTTGAAAAGTTCCTTGAGGAATACAAAAACTCGGTGGAATATGTGAATTCCAACCCGGATGAAGCCGCCGCGATGATAGCGGAGGCAGGGCTTGCCGGCAACGCCGCGGCGGCAAAAGCCGCACTTCCGCGGTGCAACATTACCTACCTTGACGGCGACGGAATGCGCACCGCGCTGAACGGCTTCTGGGAAGCGCTTTTCAGGATCAATCCAAAATCAATAGGCGGCAAGCTGCCGGATGATGCGCTTACCGCACCGTTGAAATAATGGCACACAGAACTCCCGATACTGCCGGGCGGCAGATGTCGCGCCTAAAATGCGCGGCAACGTCGCTCGGCGTTGCCGCGTTCTGGATAGCGGTATGGGCTGTCGCCGCATACGCGGTCGGTAACAGCCTTCTGCTGCCATCCCCTGCCGAAACCGTCGCGCGTCTTGCGGAGCTGGCACTTACCGGCGAGTTCTGGCAATGCACAGCCGTGTCGCTTCTGCGCGTCAGCATCGGAATCGTTACCGCTGTCGCGGCGGGCGTGCTGAACGCTGCGCTGTGCTGCTGTTCGCGTGTGCTGGACAGACTCGTTTTCCCTTTTATGACAGTAATAAAATCCACTCCTGTGGCATCCTTCATTATTCTTGCGCTCGTGTGGCTCGGAACCTCGCCGCTTCCCGCCTTTATTTCTTTTCTGATGGTCTATCCGCTGATATTCACAAATGTGAGAGCGGGTGTGCGAAGCGTTGCTCCATCCGTGTTGAAAATGGCAAAGGTGTTCCGCCTGTCGCCGTTTACGATGGTAAAGCGAATTTACGCTCCGGCAGCTTACGGTCATTTCGTCACATCGGTCAAGGCATCGCTGGGACTTGCGTGGAAAGCCGGAATAGCCGCCGAGGTCCTTGCCGCACCGAAATATTCGATAGGCAAAATGCTGTTTCAGTCAAAGGTGTACTTTGAAACGACAGACCTGTTTGCATGGACGCTTGTAATAATAATTCTGAGCCTGCTCATTGAGCTTGTCGTGGGCAGACTGCTTGACCATGCCGCCGCGCGGCGGATGCATCATGACACGGGAGCCGAAAAGAAAGATGAAGTTTGAATTTTCCTCTCTTATAAAAAAATACGGCGATAAGGTCGCCGTTGACGGTTTTTCATATGTATTTGATATAATGCCCGGCAAAAGGCTTGCCGTGTGCGGACCGTCGGGATGCGGTAAATCAACGATCCTTTCGATCATCTCGGGACTTGACAAAGATTACTCCGGATCGTTTGCGTTCACCGGCGGCGAGCCGCGTATCTCACTGTCTATGCAGGACCCTACTCTGCTGCCGTGGCTCACAGCCGCCGAAAATGTCAATCTGGTGACCGGGGACAGACGCGAGAGTCTTGAGACTGCACGCGGGATACTCCGCGAGCTTGGGCTTGCAGGTCACGAGAACGACTACCCCGATGAGCTTTCGGGCGGTATGCAGACCCGCGTTTCGATCGCGCGCGCACTTGCACGCGAAGCCGATCTTTATCTTTTCGACGAACCGTTTGCAGCGCTTGACATTGCCACAGCAGAGCTTTGCATTGAAGTCATAAAACGCCGCACCGCCCATGCCGCCGCAATAGCGGTCATCCATTCACGCACTGTTGCAGAAAAATTTGCCGACGGGATACTGACTTTCACGTCTGTTCCCGCCGGCAGATACACGCTCGGCTGATTCAGAGCTGGCGGCGCATACGCTCAAGCGCACCCTTTTCAAGGCGCGATACCTGCGCTTGTGATATTCCTATCTCCTCCGCTATTTCCATCTGCGTTTTATTTTTGTAAAACCGCATATCAATTATCGCGCGTTCACGCTCGCTGAGATGCTTCATCGCCTCGGCGAGCGCAATGTTTTCAAGCCATGCTTCATCCGATGTGCCCGTATCCGCGATCTGATCCATTACATAAAGAGAATCGCCGTTTTCGCTGTATACCGGCTCATAAAGGGACAGAGGCTCGATTATCGCTTCCATTGCGCACACAACATCCTCTTTTTTCTCGCCGAGACGATCAGCTATCTCCTGCGGGGACGGCTCGCACTGTCTTTCGCGCGTCATTTCCTCACGCACTGTAAGCGCCCGGTATGCAAGATCACGCATTGAACGGCTGACCCGTATCGTGTTGTTGTCGCGCAGATACCGGCGTATTTCTCCGATTATCATCGGCACAGCATAGGTCGAAAATTTGACTCCGAGGTCAAGTCTGAAGTTGTCAACAGCTTTTACAAGACCTATACACCCCACCTGGAACAGATCATCCATGCTCTCATGCCTGTTGGTGAACCGCTGGATTATACTCAGCACCAGCCGCAGATTACCGTATATCAGCTCGTCGCGCGCCGCCGCATCGCCCGCTTTGACCCGTAAAAGGAGCTCGTTTTTTTCTTCATCGGTAAGTGTTTTCAGCTTTGCGGTGTTTACACCGCATATTTCAACTTTGTTATAATACATTCCTGACACCTCGGGAGCGATCTCATAACTGAGTATTCTCCCCTGCCGTGCGGCATTATGCAGGAATGACGGAATGTATATTTTGACATCAAAAAGCAAGCGGTGCGCATGCGCACCGCTTGCTTTTTGATGTTGTGATGGGATCGCTCCCGTCAGCAGATAACTCAGATCTTCTCTTTGACCTTGGAAGCTTTTCCGACTCTGTCGCGCAGGTAGAACAGCTTGGCGCGTCTTACCTTACCGTGACGGATAACTTCGACACCTGCAACATTGGGAGAGTGGATCGGGAATGTCTTTTCGACACCGCAGCCGTAAGAAACGCGTCTTACGGTGAAGGTTTCGGAGATGCCGCCGCCGCGCTTTGCGATAACGGTTCCGTCAAAAAGCTGAATTCTCTCACGGTTGCCTTCCTTTATACGGCAGGAGACACGCACGGTGTCACCGACTTCGAATACGGGAAGAGTTTCCTTTAACTGCTCGTTGGTCATAGCTGCAATGTAATCCATTTCAGCCCCTCCTTTTTTGAATTAGGATATCGGAGCATTCATGCAGAGCCCGCAGCGGACTGCTCCGTTCCGGCACGACCCGGACTTGAGTATTATATCACATTACGACTGTTTTTGCAATAGTTTTTGGAAAAAAACTTTTGCAAAATGCGAAAAAACGCATTTTATTTTTTTGCCGCGCCTCTGCCGCCGAACATACGCTTCATCCCGCGCAAAAGCATCAGAAGCCCCTCGATTATCGGCTTTGCATTGAGTGCAACGACAAGCAGGAAGCACACGCCCTCAATGACTATCCAGTATTTCATTTCAGACACCATAACGGCGCACTGTGCGAGAAGCAGAACGCTGTTTGCCGCAAGCACCGGAGGATGCATATCAAAACGCACATAATGCCTTGTGTTCACAGCCCGGACGATAAACACGACAAAGTAACTTATTGCAGCCGAGATCGCCGCGCCCTGAGTCCCGAGCTTCGGGATCAGCAAAAAGCAGACCGTTACATTTATGACCGCGCCGCACATGGACGTGAGAAAAGACATCATGCTTTTCTTTTTAACCATGTATATGCTTCCGAGAAATGTGGTGACCGCTGAAAAAGTAGTGGCTATAACGAGCGTCGGCATATACTGCCACGCCGGATAGTACGCGTCCGCCAGCATCACACGCGCAAATATCTTGGAAAGTGCAATAAGCGCCGACGCCGCCATAAAGATCAGCCCAGAATATGTGCGGAAGACCTCTGAGAAAAAGCTGCCGCGGCTCTGCTCGTCAGCATCCGCGACGGCTGAATACTGCCACGCCTCTATAAAAATAGTGGTCATAAGGGTAAGCACCGTCGGGATCTTATAGGACGCCGCAAAAATACCGTTTGCCTCGTCTCCGCACATATACTTGACAAGAAACTGCCCTGAAACGCTCGTCACCCACCAGAATATAGTGGTTGGGATCATCGGCACGCTGTATTTAAGCATATCGCGCACAATAATGGGGTCAAACAGCGAAAGCCGCACATCGCGGTAAAGCTTTTGCCAGACCACCATCAGAAGCGTTACGATCACATTTGCCACAACTACCGACAGAACGTATCCCGTAACGCCCATTCTGAACACCACAAGAAAAAGCACATTGAAGCCGATATTCAGAATGGTGTTGATTATTCCCTGCACCGCAAAGACCATAGTCTTGCCGAGGGCGCGCAGGTAGTTGGCGCACGCAAGCTGAAAGTTTGCCGCGATAACGTATATCACCGTCAGCCAGACATACCCCGTAAGCATTTTGACTTCAAAAAGGAATGGCGAAAGTGCAAGAAACAGCAGTGTTCCGAAAATGAGCACCGATATGCCGGAGGAAAATACCTCGCGCTTTTTCTTTCCGGCGTCAAGCGCGAACCGGAACAAGCCGTCGCATATTCCGACAGCCGCTATCGGCATGATGAGGTTTGCAAGCTGGGATATGATATTGGCATCGGAGTATTCCGCCGGCGACAGCATAGCCGTGTAAAGCGGCAAAAGCAGGTATACCAGCACCTTTGAAGAAAAGGTGCCGACCGCAAGTATCGCGGTATTTGACAGAAGCCGTTTGTATTTGTTCATGTCGCCATGGCGCAAGGATCACTCCTCGTCGCAGTTCCCCCAGTTATGGTAGACATTCATAACGTCATCGTCATCTTCAAGCTTTTCAATGAGCAGACCCATGAACTTGCGGTCGTCCTCGCTGTCAAGATCTACCGTGGTGTCGGCGACCTTTTCCTTGTCGGCGGATTCGACCTCGTATCCCGCCGCCTTGAGAGCGTCGGAAACATCATATACATCATCGGGCTCGGTGTAAACGATATAAACACCGTCATCCGCCTTGAAATCGGTAGCGCCCGCTTCAAGCGCCGTCTCCATGAGCTTGTCCTCGTCGATCTCACCGTACTCATCGGTGATGACGATAACGCCCTTTTCATTGAACATGAATCCGACGCATCCGCTCTGACCGAGATTTCCGTGATACTTTGAGAAATACGCGCGGATATTGCCGGCGGTGCGGTTGCGGTTATCTGTGGTGGTCTCGACTATAACGGCAACGCCGGACGGACCGTAGCCCTCGTAGGTTATCTCCTCGTAAGCTACGTCGGCAGAACCGAGAGCTTTCTTTATCGTGCGGTCGATATTGTCGTTCGGCACGTTGTTGGCTTTCGCCTTCTGTATGAGGTCACGAAGCTTTGAGTTTGTCGAAGGATCGCCGCCGCTCTCCTTGACCGCTATTGTGATCTCCTTACCGATCTTTGTAAAGACCTTTGCCTTCTGCGCGTCGGTCTTTTCTTTTTTGTGTTTGATATTGCTCCATTTGCTGTGTCCGGACATGATTTATTCCTCGCTTTATTTATTGTAAATTATTATTGATATCAGATCTTTTCGGTCTTTTTCATGCATATAAGCCCGAGAGATGTACCCAGCACCGTTTTTGCGGCTGCCGAAAGCGCAAGACGCGATGCACGCACACGCGCGTCCTCGGCGTTCAGTATCTGGCAGTTATGATAGAACCGGTTGTACGATGCGGTAAGATCTATCATATAGCGCGTGATGACCGACGGCTCGTAATCGCGCAATGCCGCAAGCACACGGTCGGGAAATACCGCCAGAAACTTCAGCAGGTCATGCTCTTCCGGAGTGCCGAGTGCATAACCGCCCTCGGGCATTCCGACCTCGCATCCCGCGCGCGAAAGCAGCGAGCAGATACGTGCGTATGTGTACTGCACATACGGACCGGTATTGCCGTCGTATGAAAGGGCATCCTCAAGCATAAAGTTTATGTCCTTTATGCGGTTGTTGGAAAGATAGTAGAATACTATTGCGCCGACGCCGACATTTTCGGCGATCTTCTCAAGCTCGTCCTCCGGCATATCGGGATTTTTCCCGCGCGTGATCTCGCGCACCTTTTCGATCGATTCCGCAAAGAGGTCACGCAGGAGTATCACGTTTCCGGTACGTGTCGCAAGCTTTGTGCCGTTTATCGACACCGTTCCGTAAGGAACATGGATCAGTTTTGAGTACCAGTCGTAACCCATGAGCTCGACAACTTTGAACCACTGCGCAAAATGCAACGACTGACCGGCAGAAGTCACATATATGCACTTATCGAAATCGTAAGTGTTCTTTCTGTATATTGCCGCAGCTATGTCGCGCGACGGATATATAGACGAACCGTCTTTCTTAAGTATCAGGCAGGGCGGCATACCGTACTTTTCAAGGTCGACGATCTCCGCGCCGCCGTCCGACTTGAGAAGTCCTTTTTGGCGCAGCTCGTCAACGACAGCGGGCACCTTGTCATAATAAAAGCTCTCGCCGCAGTAGCTGTCAAAGGTTATGCCGAGCTGATCGTAGGTCTTTTTGTACTCGCGGAGAGATATCTCAATGAACCACTGCCAGAGCTTCATATTTTCCTCATCATGATGCTCAAGCTTTGTGAACTCCGCACGCGCCTCGTCGTTGAGTTCGGGGTGTATCTCCGCTTCCTCATGGAATTTTACATAAAGAGCGACAAGCTCGTCGATCTCCTTTTTTTCGACCTCCTCACGGCTTCCCCATCTGCGGTACGCAACTATGAGCTTACCGAACTGGGTCCCCCAGTCGCCCAGATGGTTGACGCCAACACACTTATACCCGGCAAATTCATGCAGGAGCTTAAGCGAGTGACCGATAACGGTGGTCCCGAGGTGTCCTATATGGAATGGCTTGGCAATGTTCGGAGAAGAATAATCAAGAACAACGGTCTTGCCCGCGCCGATGTCTGGCGCGCCGTATTTTTCACCCTTCGCAAGGATCTCGCCGATAACCGAGGCGGCAAGCTCGCTGTCGTCAAGCCGGAAGTTAAGGTATCCTTTCACCGATTCGGCAGAAGCAACACCCGTGGCGGCAAATACGTCCGCAAGCGCGTCCGATATCTGCGCGGGAGCGCGACGCAGCGTTCTGCTCAGCTTGAAGCATGGCAGGGCTATGTCTCCCATCGATGCATCCGGCGGATACTCAAGCATTGCTGCAAGTTCGTTCGTGGACGGCGCCGCGCCGGGAGCCATGCTCTCTATCTTTTCGCGCAACGCCTTTGCGATTTCGTTTTTTACATTAGTCATAAAATCCGTGCCTTTCTGTATGGCTTAGTAGAAAATAATATTTTTATAAAATCAGCCTCAGTCGTCGCTTTTACCGTCTCCGCCCTTTTTGCCGATCACGACAAGGACAATAACAAGAACGACAGCTATACCGGCTATAACAGCCCAAAGCCATGGGCGGCTTTCATCTCCTGTTGCGGGAGAAACGGTGAGAGATGCCAGAATCGAATAAATAATTGATGCTAAAGCCTTCATTTTGTTTTACCTTTCTTTTCTGTTCTTTTTTTCTGTCGAAATAAGTATTTTAAAAACAGCGTTATATCAATTCACGTCCCGCATCCCGAGGCTCGTCCCTCGGATATCAGCTCGCGCGCCGCAAGACGCTGCACATCGGTGACGTTTATACCGCCGAGGATACGTGCGGTCTCCTCTATTCTCCCCGCTTCATCAAGCTTTCTGACAGTAGATTCGCTCCTTCCGTCGCGCTCGGTTTTGGATATAAGCAGGTGGGTGTCGGCAAGCGAGGCTATCTGCGCCGAGTGCGTAACGCAAAATATCTGTGTTCCGCGCGCCGCCTCCTTCAGCTTTATGCCGACCTTTCGCGAGGTCTTGCCGGAGATTCCCGCATCAACCTCATCATAAATGAGTGTGGGAACGCCGTCAAGCCCCGACAGCACGCTTTTGAGAGACAGCATGATCCTTGAAAGCTCGCCGCCCGAGGCAATCTTTGCGAGCGGTCTGGGCGGTTCGCCGGGATTTGTGGCGATCATGAATTCCACGCGGTCAAGACCGTACTGAGACGGCTCATCGAGCGGCTCAACGGAGATCGCAAAGCGCACCTTCGGCATATCAAGGAACGCAAGCGAATCAGCCACCCGTGTCTCTATCCCCGCAGCAGCCGCACGTCTCAATTCGCCGAGTGCCGCGCCGGCTGCGCGAAGATCGGCATCAAGCTCACGTTCTCGTCGTCGCAGCTCATCGATCCTGTCGCCTCCGCCTTCAAGTGCGCTGAGCTTTGCCTCAGCAGCCTCTCTGAAAGCGATTATTTCCTCGACTGTCGATCCGTACTTGCGTTTGAGACGTGTTATCGCCTCAAGCCGCGATTCCACGGCATCGATCTTTGCAGTCACATCGCCGTCATCGTTCTCGCCCATATGCGCGTAGACCTCGGCTGCAATATCATCCGCTTCGTACCGGCAGGATTCAAGCCTTTCGGCATATTCCCGGTACTCGGGGTATACATCGGATATCTTTTTCAGCGCATCCGCCGCCTTTGACAGCAGATACGATGCGGTCACTCCCTTTTCGTTGCCGTATATTGCGCGAAGCGCAATATCTGTCTGTTTTTTTATGGTCTCAAGGCTTGAAAGCCGCTTCTTTTCGGTGAGCAGACGCTCCTCCTCGCCCGCCTTCAGTTTGAGCGCCGCTATATCCTTTATCTGATATTCAAGCATATCGCGGAGCTGGTTGACTTCCTTTTCATCGCGGCACAGTTCTTTGATCTCCGCTCTGACGCCGCCAAGCTCCGAATATATCTTTTCGTATTTTTCAAGCATTTCGCCGGAATGCGCCGCAGCATCAAGCATTGACCGCTGCATTGCCGGATCTGTAAGCCTTATATTTTCATTCTGACCGTGTATCGATACCAAAAGTCCGCCGACACGCTTCAGCACCGCCTGAGTGACCGTTCTGCCGTCTGCGCGGCAGGTCGAACGTCCGTCTGCGGTAAGGGTGCGTTCAAGACACACTTCCCCGTTTTCGCATTCGATACCCATGTGCGAAAGCTCATCGGCAATGCGGCCCGCAATACCGTCAAACACTGCCGAAACGCACGCGCGCAGCTGACCGGTACGCATCAGTTCTCGCCCGGTGCGGTTACAAAGCAGAAAATTGATACTGTCGATGATTATCGACTTACCCGCTCCCGTTTCGCCGGTCATGGCTGTAAAGCCTTCGTCGGCATCAAGATCAAGCGTTCTGATAACGGCGATATTTTCTATATGGAGTGATCTCAGCATTTTTCCGCCTCCCTTCCGAGTGAGCAAAGCGCGCCGTCAGACTGACCTCAGCAGAGTTTTGATCTTTTCGCTGAGTGCTTTCGAGGAATCCAGTCCGCGCGTAACGATGAAAATAGTATCGTCGCCCGCAACGCTGCCGAGTATTTCGTTTGTTTCGATCGCATCGAGTCCCGCAGCCACCGCATTGGCTAACCCCGGATAGGTTGACAATACGATCATGTTGCCGGAGTAGTCCACTTTTTTTATTGATTCTATCAACGCAGAATTAAATCTGAAGCTGCCCGCGCCTTCATCCTGCTTCGGTAATGTGTATTTGTATGTCCCGCGTCCCGTGGGAACCTTTGAGAGCTGGAGATCCTTTATGTCGCGGGAAACGGTTGCCTGAGTCACCTTGTATCCCTCGCGGCGCAAAAGACCGATAAGAGCCTCCTGCGTTTCGACCTCACAGTGCTCCACAAGAGAAATAATTTTTTGCTGCCGTCCGCTTTTCATTATTTGACCACGCCTTTCTGCCAGATGCTTTTTTACCGTATTTTCTTTTTTCCGTAATTCATATCCCGCTCATTTTGCGGCAGAACATCGAATAGAACGAATCTTCCTTAAGTCTTACAATACCCGCCGACTTATCCGAACGCGTGACTCTAACCGAATCGCCGCGAGAGAGCTTGACATTCACTCTGCCGTCGACCGTAAGAAACAGCGCCGGCTCGCGCTGACAGATATTCACGATTTCAAGACGCGCACTGTCGGGAAACACGATAGGCTTCGAGCATACCGAATGTGCGCATATGGGAGTTATGCATATTCCGCCAAGACGCGGATCGAGCACCGGTCCGCCTGCGGACAGAGAATACGCCGTTGACCCTGTGGGAGTCGATGCGATCAGACCGTCGGCGCGGTATGACGCAACGGTTTTTCCGTTTTCCCTCAGTTCGATATCCACGATCCGCGCCACCGAGCCGTTTGATACGACCGCATCGTTGAGCGCCCGCGCAATGTACACGCGCTTGCGTTCAGCACCGTCGGCACGTCCCAGCACCTCAACGTTCAGCATCGAATGCTTTTCTATGTTGTATGATCCCACGTATAGTCTGTCTATGAGCGACAGCTCATCGATTTCAAGATCGCAAAGAAAACCGAGCCTGCCTTTGTTTATTCCGAGCACGGGGATCCCGCGCGATGCGGACCGCCGCGCCGCCTCAAGCACCGAGCCGTCGCCGCCTACGACCGCCACAAGCTCCGCGTTCTCATAAAGCGTGTGCGCAGTCATATAGCGCGGCGTAATGCCGGTAGCTTCTATCCCGCATTTTCCGCGCGCGGAAAGATCGAGCAATATTGCGGCTCCGTGCGCCGCAAATGCACGCGCTACGCTGCGTGCCGCCTCGGCTTTTTCCGGTATATTAAAATTTGTGACCAATGCTACCTTTGAAAACTGCACGAATCCCTCCGTAATTATACGCCGCAGCGAATTTTGCGGCTTTTCTTTATTTGATTTGTCACATGATCCCGTTTCCGGACGCACGGCGTCTGAAGCGGGCGAGATATTCCGTATTTCCGTCTCCGCCCGTTATGGGCGAAACTATAATGCCGAGGCAGTCAAATCCGACCAACTCCGCAGCATAACGGACATTTTTGACCGCGCGCTCACGTGCTGATGCCGAGCGGACTATGCCGCCCTTGCCGACGTCAGCTCTTCCGACCTCGAACTGAGGTTTTATCAGGCTGATAAGTTCCCCGCCGTATCGAAGAAGCGCGGGGATCGCGGGAAGTATAAGCGTCTGCGAGATGAAAGAAACGTCCATCACTGCAATGTCATACCCATCGCCCGCATCCGCCGGCGAAATATACCGCGCGTTGACCCTTTCAAGCGAACGGACGCGCGCATCACCGGCAAGCCGCGGCGCAAGCTGATCGTGACCGGAATCGACCGCAGTCACGTGCGCGGCACCGTGTGCCAGAAGACAATCGGTAAATCCGCCGGTCGACGCTCCTATGTCGATCGCGCGCACGCCAGCCACCGAAATGCCAAAGGTATCAAGCGCCGCTTCAAGCTTGAGCCCGCCGCGGCTTACATATTTCGTTTCGGGCGACGGTGTGATGTTGACGGTCAAGACATCTGTCTCGTCCGGGATATCCGCCGATGGCTTGCCTATAATCCTGCCGTTCACCGCGACGTATCCGCCCTCTATCAATTTTTTTGCGGATTCGCGGCTTGCCGCCAACCCGCGCTTTACAAGAAAAACATCAGCCCTCATAGCTTGCTTTCACTTGCGTCTGACAAGAAGCCACTCGGCAAGCGACACAAGCATTTCGCTACCCGGATAGTGCTTTACGGCATTTATTGCCTCATTGGTAACGCGCCGTGCCTCTTCACGCGCTTCTGCCGCGCTCATAAAGCTGAGGTATGTCGTCTTTCCGTCTCTTGCATCGGACCCGACCGATTTGCCAAGCTCATCCGCTGTGCTTTCGGCATCAAGAACATCGTCAATGATCTGAAATGCCATACCTGTTGAAAGCGCATATGTGCGCGCCGCCTGCATTCTTTCATCGCCGTCCGGCACACCGGCGGCTATGCATCCGAGTCCGGTGCTGACGCGCATAAGCTCGCCGGTTTTTCTGCTGTAAAGAAGACGAAGCTCATCAAGCGATATCGCACGCGTTTCAGCAGCCATATCCATTATCTGCCCTTCTATCATGCCTATCGCGCCTCTGCCGAGCAGCTGCCCCGCGCGAAGAGCATCCGCGGGAACCGCATACGGATTTTCAAGAGCCGTCACCAGCGAGCGCACCTCAAGCGCATCGCCCGCAAGCAAAGCCGTTGCCTCTCCGTGGACCTTATGATTGGTCGGTCTGCCGCGTCTCATGTCATCGTCATCCATACACGGAAGGTCGTCGTGGATGAGTGAAAATGTATGCATCATCTCAACGGCGCAGGCAAACGGCATTGCAGCCGCTTCGCTGCCGCCGAAAAGACGGCAGAATTCAAGCGTAAGGTACGGCCTTATCCGCTTTCCGCCTGCCATGAGGCTGTAAAGCTCCGCGCCGCAGAGCATATCGTTCCCGGCATGTTCCGGATAGTACCCGCGAAGCGCCGCAGCGGTTTTTTTTGCCGCAAGATCAAGCGCATCGGTAATTACGGCATTTGTTTTATCAAAAGACATTTTATCCTCAGCTTTCCGAACCGGTCAGAATATTGACACGTCTCTCCGCTTCCTCAAGCTTTCCCGAACAGAGCCGGACCAGCGCCACGCCCTCCTCGTACAGCTTCATGGACTCCTCAAGCGATGTTTTTCCGTCTTCAAGAGCACGCACAACGGCTTCAAGGCGCGTCATTGCCGCTTCAAACGTCACAGATTCTTTTTTGACCGTTTTTTCCGTCTTTGAAGGGCGCGTTTTTTTAGGCGCAGCGGTGCCTTCCTTATCGTTTATTATATCGTTATCCATTGTTTTTCCTCATAATTCCGTCAACGGTCGCGGCAACCTCTCCGTCCCGCATCGTGAGCTTTATCTCATCGCCCACGCAAAGACCGTCAACACCTCCGATTATTCTTCTGCCGTCACCGGAATGCACTGCGGCATATCCGCGCGCCAGCACGCTCAGGGGATTCATCGCGTCAAGCGAAGCCACCGCCGCGCCAAAACGCGAACGGGCATTTTTAAGGCGCATGGAATATACCGTGCCGAGCCGCTCCTCGCACATAAGCAGTGCCGTTCGGCGCGTGTCGAGCATGAATGCGGGATCGGTCAGCGAGCGCCGCGACGCAAGAGCGGCGAGCCGCGCCTTTTCGCGTTCAAGCTTTGCGCCGAGCAAAGATGACAGCCGCGAGCCTACATTTGAAAGCTGAGTTGCGAGTCTTGCCGAATCCGGCACCGCGAGCTCAGCCGCCGCAGAAGGCGTCGGAGCGCGGAGATCGGCGGCAAGATCAGCTATCGTAAAGTCGGTTTCATGACCGACCGCGCTTATTACCGGTATATGCGATGCTGCGATCGTTCGCGCCAAGCCCTCGCCGTTGAACGCCCAGAGGTCTTCCATCGAGCCGCCTCCGCGTCCGATTATCAGCACATCGGGCGCACCGTCTGCCATCCGATTGAAATATCTGATGCCTGCCGACACAGACGCCTCCGCCCCCTCGCCCTGTACGAGCGTAGGATAAAGCGTCACCTCGGCATACGGAAAGCGTCTTGCGAGAATATTCAGAATATCCTGTATCGCCGCACCCGTGGGCGATGTTACAACGCCTATCCGTTCGGGATATTTCGGTATCGGCTTTTTGCGTGATTCGTCAAACAGCCCCTCCGCCCCGAGACGAGCCTTGAGCTGTTCATATCGAAGATAAAGCGCACCCGCGCCGTCGGGGATCATATCGGTGACATATATCTGATATTGTCCGCTCTTTACATAGGACGAAATATGCCCGAAAAGCACCGCCTTCATGCCGTTTTCGGGCACAAAGTCAAGCCGCGAGGCATATGAGCGGAACATTACCGCGGCAATGGCGCCGCCATCGTCCTTCAGCGTGAAGTAAAAATGTCCCGTCTGGTAGTGATTTTTAAAATTTGAAATTTCCCCGCGCACCGCAACGGCAGCAAGCACATCGTCGGTGTCGAGAAGCGTTTTTATATATTCATTGAGAGCCGTGACGGACAGTGCCTCAATGCGCTGTGCGTTATCCATTGTGTTCATCAATATATCTGCGCCTGCATAGCAACGCCACACCGGCGGCGTTGTCGGCTGAAAAACACGGCTCCGCAAAACGGCAATCGCCAAGTGCTTCAAGCTGACGGCGTATGCGCCGGTTGCTCATAACTCCACCGGCAAAAACTATCGGCAAACGACCGTATAAAACGCGAAGCTCCTCAGCCATTTTAAAAAGCACTGCCGCAATATAGTCAAGCAGGTACGCGGCAATGTCGCACGGCGGAATACCGTCCGCAAACTGTTTTTCTGTCTGGTTCTGCACGCCGGAAAGATTGCACCAGCCGTCTCTCACCGGGACGCGCGAGAATTTATATTTTTTGTCCGATGCCGCAGCCAGCTCTTCAAGTGCCGGACCGCACGGAAAACGCAGCCCGAGCATAACGCCGGCGCGGTCGATTGCCTGCCCGGCGTTGAGATCCTGCGTGCCCCCGATTATTTTCACGGAAAACACGCGCGACGGATCATCACCGGGACCGCAAAGCAACGCCTCGGTCGTTCCGCCCGAAACATGAAATGCAATATGTCTGCCGCCTATGAGCGACTCCGCACCCGACGAATACAGTGCTGCCATTATATGACCGCTCTGATGCGATACCCGGTAAAGCGGTACGGACGCAAGATCCGCCATTGCAGACGCCGCCGCTACACCGGCAAGAAAGCATGGCATATACGAACCCTCGGCATCGCGCGGCGCGGACGAAACTCCGAACGCCGCTACCCTTTCGCCCGCAAGGTCGCCCGCAAGCAGAGAGCGCAACCGCGCGGTAACAAGCGGCAGATTGCGTGTATGGGCAAACACGGCATCCGACTGGCGCAACCCGCATTCGCCGGCTCCGACCGGGAGTGGCTCCTTGAAATTTGCCACTACCTTTCCATCTCCGGTGCACAGCGCAAGAGAGGTTGTGTAGTTGCTGGTGTCAACACCGCAGAAAAGCATTATTTATCTCCCGCAGTTTCGTCCGACTTGCTTTTCATAACGGCGTTGAGGATGCCGTTTACAAACGGGCGCGCTTTTTCGTCATCGTATTTTTTTATCATCTCCACAGCCTCGTTTACGGCAACGCTGTCGGGGACATCGGTAAAAAGCATTTCATACACGCCGAGTCTCAGCACAGCGCGCGCAACACCCGAAAGCCGCTCGAGCTTCCACCCGTGTGCATTTTTGCCTATCGCCGCGTCTACATCGTCAATATGCTCAACAGTGCCGAAAAAAAGACCGCGCACAAAATCATCGTCAGGAAGTCCGCGTACTTCTTCTGCCGTCTCATATATGGCAGCGGCGTCGGCATCCGCACGGAAGCCGTACTCAAAAAGAAGTCCCACCGCGTTTTCTCTTGCTTCTCGTCTTGTCATTTTGTTCCTTTCAGGGCGGATGACCGACCGCAAACGCTTTATCGGGCATTCCACTCCATTATACTGATATATTATACTTATAAAAATCATAAAAGTCAACACCGGAATGAATATTTCTCTGAATATTCATCATTTTTATTCAGAGAACAGCATATTATATGGCAAGAAAATATAAAAGGAGCACAAATGAAACGACGAATCTGCATCCTTCTTGCGGGGGGCCTCTGTCTCGGTCTTAATCTGTGGTGCGAACAGACCGCACCGACAGCCGCAGAATCGGACAACGATGCAATAAACGCGTACCTTGACGTGTCGGCATCCGCTGCCGCCGACTCGGAAAACAGCATTTATACCGAGGGCAATATCAGATACATCGAATTCACGCCGACAGCCGCCGCGCTGCGCGCCGCGTCCGCTTACGATATCAGAACGCACGGAACAGACAAATTCATAAGCTGGATCGATATCCTCGCGGCATGGGCGGCGAAAAACGGCGGCTCCTTCTCCGCATTCAGTGAAAAAAAGATGTCGGTGCTCACCGAGAGCATACTTTCGCTCGGAGCCAAAAAAGCTGCCGGCAACGAACGGCTTTTCGATTATTATTCCGAAGCATACGGCGCCGTGCTCGGCGGTATGCTCGGGGAGTACGCCGCCGTGAGCCGAGCCGATGACGGAAGCGAGACAACCGAAAGTCTCTACGGCATCCGCGCATTTTCTCCCATCGCTTCCGGCAGATGGTACAACGACTATGATGATTTCGGCGCATCGCGTTCCTTCGGCTACCGGCGCCGCCACCTCGGGCACGATATGCTCGGCAGCGTCGGCACACCGATAATTGCAATGGAGAGCGGCTACGTCGAAAGCTGCGGATGGAACGTTTACGGCGGCTGGCGCATAGGCATTCGCTCGTTTGACGGAAAAAGGTATTACTACTACGCACATCTTCGGAGCGGGCACCCGTACTGCGACATATACGAGGGCAGGATAGTTGACGCAGGAGAGGTCATAGGCTATCTCGGGATGACGGGATACAGCACCAAGGAAGACAAAAACAATATCGACACGCCTCACCTGCATGTCGGGCTTGAAATAATTTTCAAGCCCGAACAAAAGGACGGCTACAATCAGATATGGGTCGATATGTATGCAATAACATCGTTCTTATCCGACCGCCGCGCCGCGACATTCAAAGACGCTTCGGCGGGCGAGAGCGTATCGCGCATTCATTACATTTATCCCGAAACGCCGGATTGAAAAATTTTCGTTTTATCTATTGCAATAAAGCGCGAAATGTGGTAAAGTATATGGAAAGGGAGCTATGTCCCAACAAACAGAACGGACTTATAAAATGAAAAAAACTATACTTAAAATACTCACCCGCACATCCGCATATTACACCGCAGCCGCCGGACTTTACAGCTTTGTGATATACGCAATGTATTCAAGCGAGGAGAACGGCGCGATTCTTTCGGCAAAAAGAATATTGCTTCTGCTGCCCTTCTGCCTCTGCTTTGCCGCCGCAAACACAGCCCTCGCCTCAAAAACACTGCCGCGCGGACTGGGCTATCCCCTGCACTGCGTTGCCACCATGCTCGGCATATATCTGTGCGTCCTGCTGCCGGCGGGGATGGAGAGCCGTCAGCGGCTCGTGGGATTCATGACTGCGCTTGTGATATACATCGCCGCAATGGTCATATACGCGCTCATTGAAAAGCATATAAAGAAAACAGTGACAGAGGAAAAGAACTTCCGCAGTCAGTCGGCAGACAAAGCGAACAAGAGCAAAAACGAAAACGAATAAAAAACAGATGGGCTGTAAAAAAACTCAACATGAGTTTTTTAACAGCCCAAAATTTTTTATTCGGTATATTTCTCCGCCTGGAGTCTGAACATGGCGGCATATTTGCCGTCCGCCTCCATAAGCTCGTCGTGAGAGCCGGATTCGATAAGGCTCCCGCTGTCGAACATATAAATGCGGTCAGCCATTCTCGTGGTCGAAAGCCTGTGCGAAATGAAAATGACCGTTTTGTCGGCGGCATATTCAAGGATGGAGCGGTTAAGCTCGTATTCGGCAATGGGATCGAGCGCCGACGACGGCTCATCCATGATGATAAGCTCGTAATCGCGGGCAAAAACACGCGCAATGGCGACCTTCTGTCCCTCGCCGCCGGAAAGGTTCGTTCCCTTTTTGTCGAATTCGCGCGTCAGCGTCGTGTCGATACCCTGTTCAAGCGTTGCGAGCTTTTCGGAAAATCCCGACTTGTCAAGCGCCGCGATAACAGTCTCACGGTCATGCTCCGGGTCGTAATCTCCGTTCATAACGTTTTCGGCAATGCTTGCGGCGTATATCTTGAAATCCTGGAACACGACGCCGATCCTTTCGCGGTATGCGTCAAGGTCATATTCGCGTATGTCCCTTCCGTTCATAAGTATCTGCCCCGATGTCGGGTCGTAAAGACGCATAAGCAGCTTGATGAGCGTCGTCTTGCCCGCGCCGTTGTAGCCGACGATGGCGACCTTCTCGCCGCGCGAGAGCGACAGCGAGACATTTTTCAGTGCCTCGGCGGACGAATACTCGTCCGCAGGCTTTTCCCAGTCGGCATTATGCCACTCGTACTTCGGCTTGTCCGAAAAATCGTATGTAAACGTCACGTTGCGCATCTCAAGCGACGAAAATTCCGGCACCTCCGCCTCGCCCGTTTTGATCTTCGGCTCGTATGCAAGAAAGCCGTAGTATTTTTCAAGGAAAAGCGAGTGCTTCGGGAATTTTGCCGCCTTTTCAACGAAGTCCGTCACCTGCCAGCGGATACTCCATATAACGCTGACGCTCGCGGCGAACGCGCCGACGAGAACCAGCCCGCTCTCCAGCTTGCCGAACATATAGAAAAGCACACCGAACTGCAGCCCGGTGGAAACGAGCATCCACCCGACACCGTAGAGCAAAAACCACTTCATGCCGTACTTTTTCGCGAGCTTTACCGATTTTTCGGTATTCTCGTCGTAATCACGCATGAGCAGATCGGTCACTCGGCTCGTCCTTATTTCCTTTGCATGGTCCTGAAGCTGAAAAACACGGTTTATGTAGTTTCTCACACGGTGCAGCGGCTTCCAGTACTTTTCCTGCTCAAAACTCCAACGATTTCTTGTCTGATTTATCAGAATGCACAGCACAGACGCCGCCAGAATGGCTATCGCCACCGGAACGTCTATCGTAAGCATTACGGTGATGAGCGTTGACATACTCACAATGCGCGTAACGAGCTTGCCGATATCGTCTATGACCTCATCGGAGCGCTTGTTTGCCTCATCCATCGCCCATACGAAATCGTTGTAAAACTCGGGGTCGTCATAGCAGGCGACATCCATGCGGTATGCCTTGAGAAACAGCTCGCGCTGAAGCCGCACATCCAGCTTTTGCTTTGACCACGGCTTGAAAATATAAAAATATATCCAGTGGAGCGCACTTGTGGTCAGGTTCCAAACAGCCATGAGCGCGATCAGGAATGCGACATCACCGAACTCCGCCCCCTCGTCGAGCGCGTTGAACAGCTTTACGGTAAATACCGTATCAGCCGAGTTGGTGAGACCGTAGACAACGCCCATCAGGATATTGCCGATAAGGTAATCGGGTCCCAGACGCGCGACCTTGGAGATGATGCCGAAATTGTTTTTTATTATACGCGCAAAAGACTGCTTCGGCGTTCCGTCGCGGCGCATTTTCACTTTCTTTGCATTTTCCGCTGTCATCACGCATCAGCCCCCTTTCCCAGGTAGTTCTCGGCTTGCAGCCTGAACATCTCGGCGTACTTGCCGCCCTTCTCCATCAGCTCGCGGTGGTTACCCTCCTCGGTTATCCTGCCGCCGTCCATAAGGAAGATACGGTCGGCATCAACCGCGGACGAAAGACGGTGCGAGATGAATATCACCGTTCTGCCCTCCGCCGCCTTCATCATGTTTTCAAACATGGTGTGCTCCGCTATCGGGTCGAGCGCCGAGGAAGGCTCGTCAAGTATTATCACCGGCGACGTGCGGGCAAAGGCGCGCGCCAGGGCTATCTTTTGCTGTTCGCCGACCGAAAGATTGGCACCGTGATCGTCGAATTCACGCGTGAGCGTTGTTTCGATGCCGTGATCGAGCCGCGCTACGCGCTCATAGGCTCCGCTTTCGCGCAGCGAATGCTCGACAAGCTCCGCATCTCCCTCCTTCGGCATACGCAAAAGCACGTTGTCGGCGACCGACATAGAAAACATTTTGAAATCCTGAAATACGCAGGCGTATTCATCGCGGTAGGAGTCGAGCGTGTAGTCGCGTATGTCCCTGCCGCCGAGCTTCACACTGCCGCCCGTGGGATCGTAAAGGCGCAACAGCAGCTTGACGAGCGTGGTCTTGCCGGAGCCGTTTTGCCCGACGAGCGCGATCCTCTCGCCCGCGCCGATGTGGAGCGATATCCCGCGCAGTGTGTCATCTTCGGCGCCCTCATAACGGAAGGTGACGTCCTCAAGATCGATATCGGCACAATTTTCGGGTGCGGGCACAGCATTCTCGGCGTCCTTTATCTTCGGCTCGTAGTCAAGGAAATACCGCACGTCCTCAAGGAAGAGCGCGTGCTCGCCGAAATCGGCAAAGGTCGTTACGAGATTGCTGAGGCAGTAGGAAACGACCGAGATGGAGTTGAGAACGACTATGCAGTCGCCTATGGTCATACCGCCGTCCGAAAGCGTGCGCCAGACGGCGTAAAGCGTTGCGCCGAGCACCGTCACGACAGACATACCGATATCAAGTATGTAATCCGCCACGGCGCGCTTCCAGCCGTATTTGCGTATCAGCGCGCAGAAATCGCGCCGCGTCCGCTCAAGCTCGCCGAGCATGCGCGTGTGCATATCGCCGAGCCGCATCTCCTTGGCGTATTCGTTGAGATAAAATGTGCGGCGGACATACTTCTGCCGCCGTTCTACCGGCTTGCGGGCTGTAATATGATCGTGCTTGAGCTTGTTCTTCCGGCTTCGCACAAAACCGAGCAGCAGCGGCAAAAGCCCGAAGATTATCAGCACCGGATCGATCGCAAACAGCAAAAATGAGTTGCATAGCAGCGTGACCGTGCGCCAGATGAGGTCATCGAGCGTACTCATGACCTCCATCACACGGTTAAACGCCTCGTCCATCGCCTTTACATACTTGTCGTAAAACGACGGAGTTTCATAACAGGCGAGCTCGACCTGCGACGCCTTAATGAACAGCTTGCGCTGTATAGCGGCGTCGATCTCGTGAAGCTTTCCCGCAGACACGACATTCCAGTAGTAGTTGTTTATCATATTGATAACGAGCGTTGCCGCCGCGATCACGGAAAGATATATTATTACATTCTGCCTCGGCTGACCGCTCTTCACGCCGTTGACAATCATGCGTATCAGAAAAGAGCCGCTGAGAAAATCAAGCGGTGCATAAAGGAATGTATTTACGAAATAAAAAATAAAGTATCTCGGAGACAGGCTCCATATCTGTCCGAGCGCAAAAAGCACGTTCGACAGCGTTCGCCCGCGCGGGAGCCTTTCTTTTTTCTTTTTCTCCTTTTCCTTTTTCTTCTGGGCTCTTTTCTCCGCACGTGCGGCTGTCTTTTCCCCACGCGTCGCTTTTTTGTCCTTGTCCGCTATGACGTCCACCTCTTCCCGAAAAATCAGTATTTATTAACCCAAGTATAACATAAAAGCAGTCACATGTCAATAAACTTAAAGTTGATACGCTATATTATATTGTGAAAAAGCACCGAGAAGGTGGTTTACCCCCCCCCGGTGCCATTTTATGTTATTTATTGAACTTTAGCTCTTTTATGTTTTGACCTGTGCACGGCTATCAGATACCACGCGAGTCCTGCGGCAAAGCCGACGAGCGCCGGGCATACCCAGCCGAGACCGATATCCGCAAACGGGAGCGCGTCGCCGAGTGCGTTTATCGTTCTGATCACCGGTGCTTTCGGGAGTGTTCCGGGCAACGATTTTGTAAGGTCCGGTATCGCCGCAATGAGCGTGAGCGCCGTTGTGCAGGCATACACGCGGCGGTCATGAGCAAAGAATCTGCCGAACAGGGCGAGCATGATTATTGTCATTGCAAGCGGGTACAGGAACATGAGCACCGGCAGCGACCAGTTGATTATCGCGCCGAGCCCCATGGTCGAAATAAGGAAGGAAACAACGCAGAAGCCTATTGCCCACACACGGTATTTCGGTCCGCGCGGGAAAAGCTCGCAAAACATCTCGCCGCAGCTCGTGATAAGCCCGACTGCCGTCTTAAGGCAGGCAAGTGTGACGATAACGGCAAGAATGATGCCGCCGACCTTGCCGAAATAATGCGTTGCAATAACGTAAAGAGCCTCGCCGCCGTCCGCCGAGAGCGGATAGACCGTGCGGCTCTGCGCGCCGATAAGTGCAAGTGCAGCGTAGATCACCGCCATAATGAGACATCCGAAAAGTCCGGAGGTTATGGTATTTCCCGCTATCGCGGCGGGATCTTCAACGCCCAATCCGCGTATCGCCGTAACGACCACTATGCCGAACGCAAGCCCCGCAAGCGCATCCATCGTACCGTAGCCGTCAATAAAGCCCTGAAACACCGCTCCGCTCTCGTATGCCGCCTCGGGTGCGACATCTCCGGCCGGTCCTATCGGCGAAATAAGCGCCGCGACGATAAGCAGACCGAGAGCTACAAGAAAGAGCGGGGTAAGTATCTTACCGACCCATGTAAGTATCTTGCCGGGGCGCAGAGAGAACCACAGCACCGCAGCAAAGAAAAGGAGCGAGAATATCCAAACGAGCCATTTTGCCGTGCCATCATCGATCATGGGTTTTATTCCGACCGAAAATGAGGTCGAAGCGCAACGCGGTATGGCAAAAAACGGTCCTATCGTGAGATAAAGCAAAACGGTAAAGAAGTAACCGTAGCCGCGTCCGACCTTGCTGCTCATCTGTAACAGACCGTCGCTGCGGCTCATGCCGAGCGCCGCAACGCCGAGCAGCGGAATGCCGACGCCGGTTATGAGAAATCCGATGACCGCGCGCCATACATTGGCGCCGGCGGATTGCCCCATAAAGACCGGAAATATCAGATTGCCCGCGCCGAAAAACAAGCCGAACAGCATACTGCCCACAGCCGCGGTCTCGGTGACCGTAAGTCGTTTTTTCATATTATTTTTGTACCTTTCCTGTGACCGCCGTCAGTTCATGCCGTTCTGCGCGGTGATAGTATTAGATATTATTATATAATGATTTTGCAACTTTGTCAACCCAAAAATGCAAAAACATTTTTATTGATCGTAGTGCTACAATTGATGTGAGACCGAAAGAAAGAAAAAGTTCAAAAGAATAGAAAAAGTGATCGAGATCTGATAGAATAGTTTCAACCATAAAACGAATCTGACAGAAAGGTCTCGATTACCATGAAAGATTATTTATTTGCGCGTTGAGAAGTCTTTGCGGAAGACTTTTCCGGTTTCTGCAAACAATATTAAGGCGGTTAAGCACAAATGTGCTTAACCGCCCAAAAATTGATCACTTGATCACACGGGTCGGGAAAATCAATGCGCCATTCGTGCATCCTTCGATCTGCGCGATGGGTGCATAGTGAATTCTCATTACCTTTCCATTATCATAAAACCGAACAAAGTAGAAAACATCGTCTATCTCATACACACATATTTTTTCACCTACCGGACTGTGTTGTTTGGTTTCCAAGAGGTAACAAGTCTCACTGTTTTCGATTTTTGTCAATGTGTTTGCGATTTCTGTACCTTTAGTTTCATCGGTATGACGGGCGTGAGTGAGAAAACCTTCGTTGTATTCAATGACCGGTGATGGCGAAGTCGATCCATCGTACAATATATCGTGTATGTATATTTTGCCATTCGCGATCTTAATGTCAAGCGAATATTCCCAAGATAATGCACCCTCCTGAATATAAGGTTCGGCGCTGAAGCTGATAACTCCATCATCCTCGGTCGTCACCGGTTGTACTTCACTGCTTTGAATATCCTTCGTGTCATTGGGAATGTTGTCGTCGGTATGGCTGCAACCGACAGAAACGATAAGTAAGATGACAACACTCAATACGAGAAACAAACCGCGCAAATTAAATTTTGACATAACAAAACCTCCTTTACTGAATATGAATTTGAAAATAAATTGGATTGCTTCATTAAATAATGCGGGATAACTTTTTTCGAAGTTATCAAAAAGCGCACAGACCTGATCGAAGCAAGATCCGATCAACCCGTGCGCCACACCGCTTTTTATACACTTGAAATAGAATTTCTTCACGAAAAACTCGGCGGCCATCAGTATTCAGGTTGTCGGGTTTCGCTTCTAATCATACAACTATTTCGTTGTACTAACATTATATCATACAAAATGTTTTTTGTCAAATATATTTCCAAAAAAATTCAAACAAGTTTGCAAAAACATTTGTGTTGACATAATCGCCGCTTTGGTGTATAATATAGCCGTTGCTCGGAGGGCTGACCGTTCATCTGAAACGGCTTGCCGGATAAGGGACAGGCTGAAATGCCTGTACTTACCCGGCTTTTTATATTTTCTGTCAAAGAGAAAGGATAAAACATGGATCTGCTGAATGACAAAATAGGCACGCTGTACCGCAAATATCTTGTAAATGCATTCGGGAGCGCGCTGATCACAAGCATATACGGGCTTGTGGATATGATAATTGTGGGACAGTATCACGGTCCCGACGGCTCGGCTGCAATGGCTGTGATATCGCCGGTGTGGAATATAGTTTACAGCTTCGGGCTTCTTGCCGGTATCGGTGGCTCGGTGCTGTACGCGGTCGCGTGCGGCGCCGATGGCGACAAAAAACGCGCAGACGGGTATTTTACCACCTCGGTAATATACGGCGGAATTATTTCGGCAGTGCTGTGGGTGCTTCTTTTTGCAGCCGAGGACCCGCTGCTCCGCCTGTTCGGAGCCGACGAGCTTCTCCTCCCTCTCTGCCGGCGTTATCTGCGTGCGCCGCTCCTCACTGTGCCGGTATACGTTTTTACCGGCATTCTCTCGGCGTTCCTGCGCAACGATTCGGACCCCGGACTTGCCACCGCATCCGTCATCATAGGCGGCGTCTTCAATATCTTCGGCGACTACTTTTTTGTGTTTACGCTCGATATGGGCATTGAAGGCGCGGGCATCGCCACCGCTCTCGGCGCATCAATATCCGTCCTCATAATGCTTCTGCACTTTGTCGGCAAAAAGAACACGCTTAAGTTCACCGCCCCGCGCGGCTTCGTCCGCACTGCAGCCGAAATATCCGCAAGCGGTTTTTCTTCTTTCATCGTGGACGTTGCAATGGGCGTCATGACGATGCTGTTCAATCTCATGATAATGAAATACCTCGGCTCAGATGCACTTGCCGTTTACGGTGTTATCGTAACGGTGAGCACGTTCGTACAATGCTGTGCCTACGGCGTAGGTCAGGCGGCGCAACCGATAATTTCGCAGAATTTCGGCGCGGGACTGCACGACCGCACGCGCGCCGCGCTCAGGTACAGCCTCATCACCTCTCTTGCAATGGGAATACTGTGGACGGTGCTTTCGGAGGCTTTTCCGGGCGTCATGATACGCCTTTTCATGACGCCGACCGACTCCGTGCTTGCCATTGCTCCGCGTATAATCCGCGTATACGCTTCATCGTTCATCCTCTTGCCCATAAATGTGTTCTCAACGTACTATTTTCAGGCAACGATGATGACGCGGTACTCAAATATCATATCGGTCGCACGCGGAATTGTAATAAGCGGCGCGCTTGTAATACTCCTTCCCATAACTGCCGGTGCCGACTTCATATGGTGGGCAATGCCGATAACCGAGGCGTTGGTATTTTTATACGCGCTGTGTGTTTTTTTGCATCCATCGCACGGCGCGCAACGAAACGATATCGATCGGAAATAAAATTATTAAACTAAATTCATTTTAAATCTTTATTTGAATGCTATAATTCTGCTATAAGATATTTCCGCAGGAGGCATTCGGCGTGGCAAACTTCACAAAGCAAGCCATAAAGGCATCATTCATAAAACTGCTGAATGAGCAGCCGCTGAACAAAATAAGCGTACGCAGCATAGTTGAGGACTGCGGGATAAACCGTAATTCCTTTTACTATCATTTTCAGGATATTCCCTCTCTGATCGAGGAAATTGTGAAGGAAGAGATCGACGCGCTCGTTTCAAAGTACCCCACTATCAGTTCGATAGACGAATGTGTCAGCGTGGCATTACGCTTCACGCTTGAAAACAAACGCGCCGTTATGCACATTTACAATTCGGTAAACCGCGACATATACGAGCGGTACATGATGAACATATGCGAATACGTAATAAAGACTTATCTTGATACAGTGTTCGGTAGGACCGGCGTCAGTGAACGCGACCGAACCGCCGCGATACGCTTTCTCAAGTGTTCGCTCTTCGGGCTTTCCTTCGACTGGATAGAAAACGGCATGAAGGACGATGCCGTTGAAGAGATCAAATACATAACCTCGCTCTGCCACGGGCTTTCCGATGAACTTATACGCCGCTGCCGCGAACGCGGCGAGGGCTGATATGCACCCGCGAAATAAATAGACAAAACCGCACCCGCTGTCTGAATTTACGGCAGCGGGATTTTTTTGTCCATTGGCAAAAGGCACGGTCAGCTGTATACTGTGTGTTGTAAAAACGAACGCACGTAAGGAGGAATTCAAATGCGACTGCGTTCAACGGCTCCGATGAGAACAGCAAAAACGGGCTATATAATCGTATCGCTCGCGCTGTGTGCATTCGGTATAGTTCTTATCGTCCTGCCGGATGTTTCGGCAAAAATACTCGGTATCATATGCGGAACGATAGCAATAGTCTTCGGATGCGTAAGGCTTGTGGGCTACTTTTCAAAGGATCTCTACCGGCTGGCATTTCAGTATGATCTGCCGCTCGGTATACTTCTTGTCGCCCTCGGCGTTATCATGCTGACGCGTCCCGACAGCCTTATTACTTTCATCTGCATTTCAACGGGACTTTACATCCTGACAGACAGCCTCTTCAGAATGCACATATCGGCTGAAGCACGGCGTTTCGGGATCCGTGAATGGTGGGTGATACTTGCCTTTGCCGTGATCGCCGCCATATGCGGGCTGCTGCTTCTGATACGCCCCGGCGACGGCGGCAGGCTTCTGGTCGTCATTCTCGGCATCTCGCTGCTGTCCGAAGGGATAATGAGTCTTTCCACGGTACTGACCGCCGTGAAGATAATTCGTCATCAGCAACCCGATGTGATCGAAGCGGAATGGACCGAAAGGTGACCCGCTGTCAACTACTTTAAGGAAAGGACAAATTCAATATGCGTTTTTCAAAAGCGGTCGTAAAATGCCGCATTCCCATTCTGATACTCACCCTCATTCTGATGATACCGTCGGTATTCGGAATGCTCGGCACAAGGATCAATTATGATATGCTCGACTACCTGCCCGGTGACATGGATACCGTCATCGGTCAGAACGAACTGCTCGAGGATTTCGGCAAAGGCGCATTCTCGCTTATAATCGTTGAGGATATGTCCGAAAAGGACGTTGCGGCGCTTTGCGACAAAATAGAAACGGTCGATCATGTTGAAACAGTGCTCTGGTACTCGACTCTCGCAGACCTCTGCATCCCGATGGAGATCCTGCCCGACAGGATATACAATGAATTCAACACCGACCACTCAACAATGCTCGCGGTATTCTTTGACTCGGCGACCTCGGCGGACGTTACCATGGATGCCATACGCGAGATACGCCGGATCGCGGGCAAGCAGTGCTTCGTATCCGGTATGTCGGCACTCGTGACCGACCTCAAGGATCTCTGCGAAGCTGAGGAACCGATATATGTCGGTCTTGCCGTTCTGTTTGCCTGCCTTGCAATGCTACTGCTTCTTGACGGCTGGCTCGTTCCGTTCGTTTTCCTTGCCTCGATCGGCATGATGATACTTCTCAACCTCGGAACGAACTATTTCTTCGGCGAGATCTCATATATAACAAAAGCGCTGTCTGCGGTGCTTCAGCTTGCCGTAACGATGGACTATTCCATATTCCTCTGGCACAGCTACAACGAGCAGCGCGAGAGGATCGACGACAGAAACGAAGCAATGGCGGCTGCAATACACGAAACGCTCACCTCTGTCATCGGCAGTTCGATCACAACGGTCGCGGGCTTTGCTGCTCTCTGCTTTATGACCTTCACCCTCGGGCGCGACCTTGGCATCGTAATGGCAAAGGGTGTCATCCTCGGCGTCATCGGCTGTGTTACCGTTCTGCCTGCAATGATACTTGTCTTTGACAAGCCGCTGCGCGCAACAAAACACAAATCGCTCATACCCGATATGACAAAGCTCTCACGCGGCGTCGTAAAGATATTCCCGGTATTTCTCGTCATTTTCGCCCTCCTCATCCCGCCGGCATATTACGGCTACCGCGAGACGAACAACGAGGTCTACTATGACATGGGTCAGTGCCTGCCGGAGGATATGGAGTACGTCATAGCCAACTCCAAGCTCTCCGAGGATTTCGACATTGCGTCCACGCATATGGTGCTCGTCGATTCAAAGCTCCCGTCAAGATCGGTGCGCGGAATGATCGACGAAATGGAGGATGTTGACGGAGTAAAATATGTTCTGGGACTTGAGTCCGTCCTCGGTTCCCGCGTGCCCGGGGAGATACTGCCCGACAGCATACGGAAGATACTCAAAAGCGACAAATGGGAACTGCTCCTCATCAACTCCGAATACAAAGTCGCAAGCGACAGTGTGAACGCCCAGATAGACAGCCTCAATAAGATACTCAAAAAATATGACCCGAGCGGCATGCTGATAGGTGAAGCGCCATGCATGAAGGATATGATAGAAACGACCGACCGCGATTTCAAAGTCGTAAATGCGGTATCAATAGTGGCAATATTCATAATAATAGCCCTTGTCGAAAAGAGCATATCGCTGCCCTTCATACTCATAGCGGTAATTGAGCTTGCAATATTCATAAATCTCGGACTTCCCCACTACCTCGGTCAGTCGCTGCCCTTCATCGCGCCTATCTGCATCAGCACGATACAGCTCGGCGCAACAGTTGACTATGCGATACTCATGACCACAAGATACAAAACCGAACGCCTCGGCGGGCATGACAAACGCGAAAGCGTCACAACGGCTCTTGCAACGTCTATCCCTTCGATCATCGTGTCCGGCATGGGACTTTTCGCCGCGACATTCGGCGTGGCGGTGTATTCAGACATCGACATCATCAGCTCGATGTGCATGCTCATGGCGCGCGGCGCCGTAGTAAGCATGCTCTGTGTTATATTCATACTTCCCGCGCTCCTTCTGCTTTGCGACAAAGCGGTTTGCGCCACAACGCTTGATCTGCGCACGCTCCGCAAAAAGAGCAAATGCCCCGATAATAAACTCTGAGAAAGGAAACGATACAAAAATGAAAAGCAAAATCACAAAGATCTCGTCACTCATCATATGCGCGGCAATGCTCGCCGCGTGCTGTGCGGGAGTAACGGTATTTGCCGCAAATTCGGCTAAAAACAACAAAAATAACGGTAATAACGACAAAACATCGATCATTGTCACACCCGACAGCACTGCCGACGCCGACAAAAACGAAACCGTGTACGTAATTGCGGACGCCGACGGCAGCGTGAGAAAAATAATCGTAAGCGACTGGATAAAGAACAATTCCGGCAGCGCGACCATTACAGACGGCTCTACTCTGAATGACGTTGTAAATGTAAAAGGCGACGAAACATACACCGTAAACGGCAATGCGCGTGTGTGGGATGCACGCGGAAACGACATCTACATCAGCGGCACCACCGACCGCGAGTTGCCCGTAACACTTTCAGTCTTCTGCACTCTTGACGGAAAACCGATAAGCGCATCGGACCTTGCGGGAAAAAGCGGCAAAGTCGGCATCAGATTCGATTACAAAAACAATCTTTATGAAACCGTTGAGATAGACGGTAAAAAGGAAAAGATCTACGTACCGTTTGCAATGCTCACAGGCGTTCTGCTTGACGGAGAAAAATTTTCAAACATCGAGGTCTCAAACGGCAAGCTTATAAATGACGGCGACCGCACGTTCGTTATAGGACTTGCGCTGCCCGAACTCGGCAATAACCTCGGGATCCCGGCTGACAAATACGAAATTCCGGATCATTTTGAAATAACCGCCGATGTAAAAGATTTCAGCATGACCAACACGGTAACGGTTGCCGTGGGTGACCTTTTCGGCAAAATAAATACCGCCGCACTTGACGGCACCGACATTAACGATGCCGTGGGCAAGCTCACCGATGCAATGACCCAGCTCACCGACGGTTCATCCGCGCTTTGCGGCGGGCTGAAAACACTGCTTGAAAAATCCGGAGAGTTGGCAGCAGGGATAGACCAACTTGCCGAAGGCACCGAAAAGCTGAAGGACGGCGCAGGTAAGCTCGCGGACGGCACAGCTGCGCTTTCATCCGGTACCCGCGACCTTGCCGGAGGACTCGGCGCGCTTTCCTCTAACAGCAACGCGCTGCGCGGCGGCGCAGCCACAGTGTTTGATTCCCTTCTTGCGGCGGCAAACAGTCAGCTTGAAGCCGCAGGACTTGAAGTTCCCGCGCTGACGCGCGATAATTACCAAACCGTGCTCTCTTCCGTCATCGCCTCGCTTGACGAAACGGCTGTCAGAGCGAAGGCTGATTCCGCAGCGCGCGCCGCGGTTGAAAAAGCGGTGAATGCACAAAAAGACGAGATAACCGCACAGGTCACTGCTGCCGTACGCACCGAGATAAATGCCAAAGTCACCGAAGCCGTCAAAGCGGAAGTACAGACAAAAGTCCTCGCCGCAATGGGCATGACACGTGAGCAGTACGAAGCAGGAGTAAGCGCAGGTGTGATATCCGAAGCTCAGGCAGCGCAGATAAACGCTGCGGTCGAAGCACAGATGCAGAGTGCTGAGGTGAGCACCGTCATCACCGCAAATACCGATGCAAAAATGCAGTCCGAAGAAATAACCGCCCTCATTGCTTCCAAAACGGAAGAACAGGTAAAATTGCTTGTTGAGTCCAACATGAAATCGGATGCCGTCGCCGCAGAGATCAATGCAGCGGTCGAAAAAGCTGCGGCGGGCAAAGCAAGCATCGTATCTCTCCGCGCACAGCTTGACAGCTACAATGAATTTTACCGCGGACTTTGCAACTATACGGCGGGCGTGGATTCCGCCAAGGCGGGCGCCGATAAGCTTTCCGGCGGCGCCGCCGAGGTCGAAAAAGGCGCGCTGGAACTCAATGCAGGCATTGGATCGCTCGCGGATGGCATTCTCACCGTGAAAAACGGAATGCCTGCTCTGACGGGCGGCGTGAGCGAGCTCAGCAACGGTGCCGCAAAGCTTGCCGACGGACTTAAGGATCTCAACGATCAGGGCATCAAAAAAATCACCGATGCGGTAAACGGCGACATTGCCGGTCTCATGGCGCGGATACGCGCGACCGCCGATGTATCGCGCGATTACAAGTCCTTCACGGGCCTTTCGGATGGCATGGACGGACAGGTGAAATTCATCTACCGCACCGACAGTATAGAAAAGTAAACCTAAAAAATCTCAAAGGGGCTGTTAAAAAACTCAAATGAGTTTTTTAACAGCCCCTTGACTTGTTCTCGGCGGCTAAGTGCCGCCGTTTTGCCGCCAATGCCGACAGAGGTGCAAAAAACTCAAAATGAGTTTTTGCACCTCCCGTTTTTATTTTGTGTAAAATGTCTGGCGCGGACCGGTATCGTTCATAAGTGTATCCGGCGAGCGGAATCTGAAAACGAACAGATACGTATCGTAAAGATCTCCCGCGCAGCCGCCGATATGTATTGCCAGCATAAGCCCCGCGAGCAGCCGGTAAAGCGGTGCCGAAAGCGTGAGCATAGGGATCAGGAACACCGGAATGAACACACAGAACGGCGCAAGCAGCGCAATGAGAGCCGCACGCCGGTACACAAAGATATCCGGTACGCCGCAATACGCGACCGAAAGTGTAAGACCGAACTTCAGCTTGTGATGTGTCATAAGCCAATACGCCGCGCCGTGAACCAGCTCATGCAATATCATATAGGCAATCATCGAAACGATAAGTGTCAGATACCACGGAAGCATTTCGCCGAGCAGATCCGACATCTGCACCTCCCCGGAGCCAATGCCGTCGAACGGGCGGATGATCATCCAGAAGAGCGCAAATAAAACAACGGTCACGGCGATCGCGGCAATGTTCATGCAAAGCACCGTCTTTTTGTTGTCCTTTGCATCGAAAACAAACGCAGCCGTGTATTCCGGCGGAAGTTTCTCTTCAAAGGTCTTATTTTTCATTTCTTTTTTCTTCCTCGATAGCGGCTCTGCGGCTGTTTATTTCACGGAAGATCGCAGGGTCGAATTTGAACTTGCGGTCGTAGGTCATAAGTCCGTTTTTCTCCTGCTCTACATCGTAAAGCTGAGTGTAGCAGAAGCCGAGAATATACTCGTTGTCAAGCAGCGCATCGGTAAGTCCGCGATAACGCGCAATGAATTCTTCCTCGGTCGCCGGTCCCTTTCCGTAGCCCCAACCGGCTTTGCCCTCGGGCATCCAGCCTATGCCGCCGTATTCACTGACGAAAACAGGCAGCTTGCCGTCATATTTCTGTCTTCCGCGGCGCGCCGCATTTCGCTGGATCTGATCGTTTATTATTCCCTCCGGGATCTTATCGTAATACGTGCGGAAAAGCTCCGGATTCTGCTCGTAATCATGAACGTCGAAAATATCTGTTTCAACATGGTAGTTTCCGCTCGTATCTATCACGGGACGCGTCGGGTCAAGCGCCTTTGTAACGCGGTAGACGGTGGTAAGCACGCTGTTATCCTGCGCCCTGCCGGCAAAATCCCATGTTTCGTTGAAAGGACACCAGCCTATTATCGAAGGGTGGCTGTAATCGCGCTCCACCGCCTCTACCCATTCGGGAAGGAAATACTGAATATTGCCCGCCGTGCTTACGTCAAGTCCCCAGTTGGCGTGTTCGCCCCAGCAAAGGTAGCCGAGTTTGTCAGCCCAGTACAAAAAGCGCGGTTCAAATACTTTTTCGTGCAGTCTTGCGCCGTTGAAGCCAAGCTCCATCGATCTCAGAATGTCATTTTTCAGATCGTCATCGGTAGGAGCGGTATATACTCCATCCGGGTAGAAGCCCTGGTCAAGCACCCATCTGCCGAACACGGTCCGCCCGTTCAGCCGGAATGCGCGTCCGTCAAGAGCCACGCTTCGCATTCCGAAATAACTTGCAACACGATCGAGCGTGTCTTTGCCGCGCCGCACCTCGATCTCAACATCGTAAAGATTGCCCTGTCCGACATCCCAAAGCCGAAGTTCGGTAAGCGGCACCGAAAGATTCACGGCGCGGGACGATATCCTCCCATCCACGCATCCCAAGCCGACCTCTTCGCCGTCAAGAAGCACACGCAGCCAAAGCCACGTACCGCAGAAATCGCCTTCAAGCGTAACACCGAGCTCAACCGACGGCGACAGCCGATCGGGAGTGGGAGTGATTCTGATATTCTTCACATAGCAGCTGCCGACCGCCTCAAGCCAGACGGTCTGCCATATACCTGTCGTTCGCGTGTAAAAGCAGCCGTACGAATCATACCTCGAGCTTTGTTTTCCGGCGGGCTGCTTATGCGCCCTTACATCATCGTAAGCACAAAGCGCGATAACATCGCCGCTTCCGCTCAGTTTGTCGGTTATATCAACGGAAAAGGGTGTATATCCGCCGCGGTGCTCGCATACGCGCACTCCGTTTACAAAAACTATCGCGTGATAATCGACCGCGCCGAAATTAAGGATGATCCTCTTTTCCTTCCATCCGGCGGGAATGTCAACCGTCCGCTTGTACCAGACGCACGCCATGAAATCGCGGTTTTCCACACCGGAAAGCTTGCTTTCGGGGCAAAAAGGAACAATTATTTTTCCGCTGAGCTCACAGCCGTTTTCATAGAGCCTGCGCTCCATGCCGCTTTTGGCATTGTCGATTTCAAACTGCCATTCTCCGTTAAGGCAGAGCCAGTCTGTGCGCGCAAGCTGGGGGCGCGGATATTCGTTTCTCGGAACCATCATTTTCGGTTTCTCCTTTTCATTTTTCAATTTTCTGTGTGCTGTTCTTTGCCGCCGCGGCACGGCGGCACGGAATTATTGTTTTATATCAACGGACACGGGACAGTGATCCGAAGCTATCAGCGCATAACGGTCCGTGACCGTGTGAAAGAGCGTGACCCGCACGTCTTCCATTACAAAGGCATGGTGTACGCCGCTGTCGTTTTTTAACTCGGCTTCATCCCGCGCGAAGCGCAGAATGCCGCCTTACGTCAGCCTCTTTACGAAGCCGCTTAATTATCTGCGATTGAGATCTCCGCCGCATACGATGTCGGGTGCCGCTCCGAATTTTTCGGAAAGGTAAAAGCGCAGTTCGTTGGCAGTGTTGGCTTCAAAGACATCGGGATCACCGGGCAGGACTATTCTGAATCTGCAAAGGTCTGTTTCTCCGCACTTTATCACACTCATCGTTTCCTCCTCGGGCAGCCTTTTGCGGGGGATCCTGTCTTCATTTTAATTATACAGTATGACGCCGCGTTTTTCAATAGCAAATTAAAAAAAACAAAGCTCTATCACGCAACAGAGTAACCCGACGCGCACAAAATGTGCTTTTATATCTTGATATGTCACTTTGTTTTTGCTATAATGTAGGTAATTCCATTATTGAAAAAACAGAAGGCAAAACATGAAAACTCTCGGTAACATACTCTGGTTTTTATTCGGCGGACTTATCGGCGGAATCTCCTACACCATGATCGGGTGCTTGTGGTGTCTGACCATAATCGGCATACCCGTAGGCATTCAGTGCTTCAAGCTGGCCGGACTTGTATTTTTTCCGTTCGGCAGGAACGTAAACTACGGCGGCGGCGGTTTTTCGTTTATTGTAAACATAATATGGATCGCCCTTTTCGGGTGGGAACTTGCGCTCGGGTATCTTGCGCTCGGACTCGTATGGTGCATAACGATCATGGGGATCCCGTTCGGCAAGCAATGCTTCAAGCTCGCCCGGCTTTCGCTGATGCCGTTCGGCACATCGGTAAGCTGACGGCCATCCGAAAATATTCCGCCAATAACAAAAAAACAAAAACGGCTGTCGCTGATGCTGACAATGACGGCACCGATGACAGACAAAGGAGAAAAAATGAAAAGAAACTGCTTTGTGCAATTTGAAAACGTTGACCTTGCCCCAGGCTTCTGGCACGACAGATATGAACTTAACCGTCTTACATCGCTCGAATCGGTAAAAGAACGGTTTGAGGAGACCGGGCGCTTTGACGCACTGAGATTCAATTTTCTGAAGAACGGACGCCGCCCGCACATTTTTTACGATTCCGACGTTGCGAAATGGATGGAAGCGGTGGCTTACCTTTATGTCAAGGACCGCAATTCCATGCGCGACAACATCGCGCTTTGCGAGGAGCTTATCGACTGCATGGAACGCGCGCAGCGTGCGGACGGTTACCTTAACTCCGCCCATCAGCAGATCTCGCCGGAAACTGTTTTTCAAAAGCGCAACGATCACGAGCTCTACTGCGCCGGACATCTCATCGAAGCCGCAATAGCTTACCACCGGGCAACCGGCAGAGCGCGTTTTCTCCGCATAATGGAACGCTGTTGCGACTGCATAGAGCGCGCTTTCATAACCGAAAAAACAGCGGCGTTCACTACGCCGGGACATGAAGAAATAGAGCTTGCTCTTATCAGACTCTACCGTCACACGGGTAAGGAAAAATATCTTGACATGGCTCGTTTTTTCCTTGAGAACCGTTCAAAGGCAGAAAGCGATAAATATTTTCAGGGCGGTAACCCAAAATATTTCCAGGACGATACCGACATATATAACTTAAAGGAAGCCAACGGTCACTGCGTCCGTGCGCTTTACTATTACTGCGGTATTGCCGATCTCGCCGCCGAAACCGGCGACAGCCGGCTCGTCGCAAACCTCAGAGCTGTTTTTGAAGACATGATCAGCCGCAAAATGTACATCACCGGCGGTGTCGGGTCAACATACCGCACCGAAAGCTTCACAGCTCCGTACGACCTTCCGAATTTCACGGCATACTCCGAAAGCTGCGCTGCCATAGCAATGGTGTTTTTCGCGGCACGTATGCGCGAGCTGGACAAAAACGCCCGCTACGGCAATATCATTGAGCGCGTGCTTTACAACGCCGCCCTCTCATCCACATCCCTTGACGGAAAAGCATTCTTCTATGTAAATCCGCTTGAGATCGCGCTCGAGGACTACGGACGCGAAACTGCCGTATGCCCCGCAGACCGCGAAAAGCTGCCGATTACCGAACGCCTTGAGGTGTTCGGGTGTTCCTGCTGCCCGCCGAACATCAACCGCTTCTTTGCCGAGTTCGGCAGCTATATATGTCTCGCAGAGGACGGACACCTGACCGTTGAGCAGTATATTCCCGCTGCGATACACAGCTGCCTCGGTACGCTTGACATCTCGGGCAACTACGCTGTCGATGGGAAAGTCACGCTGTCGTCGGGCGATTATGCATCGGACACGTTGGCTGTGCGCCTTCCCGAATGGTGCAAAGAGTACGCATTCACGCTTGACGGCGCACCGACAGTGCCGGTAATAAAGGATGGCTACGCGTATTTTTCCGTTGGCAGTCGGTTCGTGCTTGAGGCAGACTTCACCGTGACTCCCGTATTTGTGGCATCTGACCCGCTCGTGAGAGCCAATGCGGGAAGAGTCGCGCTTATGCGCGGTCCCGTGGTCTACTGCATCGAAGGTGTTGACAACGGAAAGAGACTCAACGGTGTGTCGGTCGATCCGTCGTCGGCAGCCTCCGCCCGCGTCGGAACCACCGACTTCTGCGGACTGCCCGATATCACGCTGACGGCATACCGCGACAGGTCGGAAAACGCAGAGCTTTACTTCCCTGCCGGTGAGATCGAAAAGATGCCATTCACTGCGCGGTTCATTCCGTACTTTGCCTTTGCCAATCGCGGCGAAAGCGACATGCAGGTTTGGGTACGTCGGACATGAGCGGAATGAAGTATATTCTCATAACCGGCGCTTACGGCGGCATGGGGCGTGCAGCCGTTGATATGCTCGCCGCGCGCGGGTGCGGCGTTTTCGCGCTTGACAGACGCGCCGCAGAGGACGACCGCCAAAATGTGATACCCATAAACGCCGATGTTACAGACACAGAAAGCATCCGCCGGGCAGTCGAAAAAGTGCGCGGGGTCACCGACAGCCTTTTTGCCGTGATCCACTTTGCCGGTATATATATGCTCGATTCACTTGTTGAAATGAGCGAGGCGGATTTTGACCGCATCTGCCGCGTCAATGTGTACGGAGTTTTCAATATAAACAAGGCTTTTATGCCTTTTCTCGGCAGCGGAAGCCGGATCATTATCACAACAAGCGAGTTGGCGCCGCTTGACCCGCTCCCATTTACCGGAATTTATGCCGTTACCAAGGGCGCGCTTGACAAATACGCCTATTCGCTGCGTATGGAATTACAGCTGCTGGGTATCGATGTTTCGGTAATACGGGCAGGCGCGGTAAAGACCGATATGCTCGGAGCCTCAACTGCGGCGCTGGACCGTTTCTGCGAGCGCACCTCGCTTTACAAATACAATTCGAAACGCTTTCACCGCATAGTCGACAGCGTTGAAGCCAAATGCATTCCACCGCAAAAGCTTGCAGCCAAGGCGGTATCCGTGCTTGAACGGAAACATCCGAAATTTGCATACAGCATCAACCGCAACTCTCTGCTTCTCATGCTTAACGCCTTGCCTCATTGCCTGCAGTTCCGGATAATACGTCTTGTACTGAAATAAAAAATACAGCAAAAGGCATGCCGGCATTTGATGCCCCCGCAGTGCCGCAAAAACAACAAAAAGGAAATCTGAAATGACGGAAATAATTGCGCGGCGTGAGTTTTCACCGCTTTACATAGGACTTGACATTGCGTTTCTTCTGGTATTTGCACTGCTGTTGCTTTGGAAGAAAAAGTACATGACCCTGCTTGTCGGAGCGCTTGCCGGAATACTTTACATGATCGTTGATTTCGGTATATTCCATCTTGTATGCCACTCGCGCAGCATATCAGACGGTTACAGTCTTTTCTGGGTACTGCTCTGGATGTCGATGAGCTACGGCTTTACGAACTTTGCATGGATATGGCTCTGGATGTCAAAGGACCGACATCTTTTTGAGTGGTCATTTCTGATCCTTCTTTGGTGGTTCGTCTGCCCTCTGCTTACCGGGACATTCGCCCCGGACGGCGTGCCGGATATAATTATTCAGCGCACCACCGGCGAATACCACGGCTACATGGCGGCAATCCTCATTGTAGGATATCTCGGGCTTATAATATGGAATCTGAAGCAGACCGACCGCACTCTGCGCGTGAATATTCCGTGGCTGCTCGCCATCGGGATACTCGTACAGTTCGGCTGGGAAGCCGGACTGCTTATCGGCGATATCCGTTCGGCGGGATTTGCAACACTTGCGGAAAAGCTGCGCACGCTCACTGTCAATTCCCTGCTTGAGACCAACCTCGGAATGCCGTATATTTACCTGATATTTACCGCATATACGGCAAAATTCACCGAAGATATGAAACGCCGCGCAGATAAACTTTCGCTCACCGCACGTATACGCGAAAACAATGCGGAAAAGATCAGATGAAAAATCGTGGTGTTAAAAAACTCCAAACGAGTTTTTTAACACCACGATTAGTTTTTAACAGACTATTTTTCGGTGTATTGCCTCAGTCTACCGCAGTGAAGGTAAGGAGGATCGAAGCAAAGTCGAATTTGAAGCGCGGCAGTGTGATCCCGACATTGCGGAGCACCGCTCCGGGAAGAGTCAGACCGAGCTCTTCAACACGGTAGGTGATGTCATCGGCAAGTCCCGGCACCTTGAAGCGCGGGGCTACGGTAAGCGGGTTGAGTGCCTGGAAGTAGACAGTCACGGCGCGGCGTTTGTCTTTGGAAACGACCGTCTGGATCATCTCGTTGCAATCGCCGTCAAATGTTGTCTTTCCGCGATAGAGATCACCGGTCTGCATAAGTTCTTCGATCGAACGGTATTTTTCAATATCGGCGGGAATGCGCTCAAGCTCGGCGGCGGGGACCTTGTTTACATCGAACTCATAGCCGTATGCGCCGAAGTATGCGATGTTTCTTCTCGTATCGGCGTTGATGATGCGTCCGTTGCGGATGTTGGGTGAAAGCGAAACATGGTTAGATGACGCGGAGATCGGGTAGATAAGTTCGGTACCGTACTGGATGCGCACACGGTCGTATGCGTCGGTGTTATCCGAAGTCCAGATCTGCGGGAAGAACGTAAGAACAGCAGCATCGAAACGTCCGCCGCCGCCGCAGCAACCCTCAAAGAATATCTCGGGGAAGGACTCGGTAAGGTAGCGCGCAAGCTCGTAAACGCCGAGCACATAGCGGTGCTGGACCTCGCCCTGACGGTCTGCGGGAAGCGCGTGCGACCAGTTTTCGCAAAGCGAACGGTTCATATCCCACTTGATGTAGTCCGCGCCGCTTTTTGCGATAACGTCATGCATGACCTTTTTGATGTATTCGACCACATCGGGACGTGCAAAATCAAGAACGAGCTGATTGCGCGCCTCAAGCGGCGTGCCGTCGGGTGCAGTAATCGCCCAGTCGGGATGCGCACGGTAAAGATCGGAATCCGGGTTTACCATTTCGGGCTCTATCCAGAGACCGAATTTCATTCCTCTTTGGTGGCAGCGTTCGGCAATTGCTCCGAGCCCGCCCGGCAGCTTTGTTTCGTTTACAAACCAGTCACCGAGTCCCGCGCGGTCGCTGTTACGCGCTCCGAACCAGCCGTCATCAAGCACGAATGTGTCGATACCGAGTCCCTCTATGCGGTCGATGGTATCAAACAGGCGGTCGCGGTCGAATGTAAAGTGCATTCCCTCCCAGCTGTTGAGTACCACGGGACGGCGTGCGTTGACCCAACGCGGGTTAATAATGTATTTGCGCATGAAGTCATGATAGCGGCGTGTCATTCCTCCCATTCCCTCGCGGCTGTAGCAAAGTACCGCCTCGGGAGTTTCAAAGCTCTCGCCCGGCTCAAGCTTCCAGTTGAAGCTTTCGGGATTTATACCCATCGAAAGGCGGGCGCGGAAGGATTCATCCACTTCAACACTGTCGTAGTGCGAACCGCTGTATGTAAGGCTGGCGGCAAAAATCTCGCCGTTCTCCTCATTGGCTCCGGGGCGGCGCAGGATGACCAGCGGCGCATGGTGGTGGCTGGATGTGCCGCGTATGTTGCCGACCGATACTCTGCCCTGTATCAGATTGCTGACCTGCGGGTAACGCTCACCGTTGTGACGTCCCTGGAAAGTGACCATTTCATAGTCGCAATCATAAAAATCAAGCGTTACGGAAAGTGCGCGCTCAAGGTGGATATTGCCCGATGTGGCGTTCACGATCTCGGCGCGGCGTGTTATGATATCCTCATCGGCATAAACGGTGTAGAAAAGGTGAACGAGCAGTCCGGATATTCCGTCCTTAAGGGTTATCTTAAGCGTTTCGCCGCCGCGCGCCGTGGGGATTTCCGAGCGGATCGCCGGCTTTTCGGACAGTATCTCATATGAATCGTACCTGAGGTCAAACACGCGGTTTCCGCGTTCGTCCACGGGAGAAAGAGCGGGCTCGCGGAAATCGCCGCGGTAAGGCGTGGCATATTCCTGCATAACGGCACAGTTTTTCACCTTTGCGCCGGGGATGTTCGTGTTACAGGATGATGCAACATCGGGTTTATAATAGGAAAGATCCTGCATAGGCAGAAGCTCGCCGTAATAGGCGTGATAAAGGTATCCCTCGGGCGTGATCCTCATAATGTATGAGAAACGTTTGCCAGAGAGAAAGAATGATTTGCACTTTTCGCAATACTTGATGCTCATGTAAGGCTCCTTTGTTTTCCGGATATCCGGCTGTAATTTTTACTACGGTGAATATTATACCATTATCCGGACCGTTTTTCAAGAGAAAATCGCCCCCGCCCGGCAAAAATGTGCGGAATTTTGTTATTGAATTATCATTTTCCCTTTTATATCGCCTTATATCTTGTAATTACATAAAAAAGCAACAGCGGGTTGCTTGCTTTTTCGGCTCGGGAGTGATATAATTCCGTCAAAGACTGAAATATGAGGTTTATCGAAATGGAGACAAAAGACATAATACTTGAACTGCGTACAAAAGCGGGACTGTCACAGGATGAGCTCGCCGAAAAGCTGTTCGTTACAAGGCAGGCAGTATCACGGTGGGAAAACGGAGATACGGTGCCGAACACCGAAACATTGAAGCTTCTTTCGGGCTTTTTTGATGTTTCCATCAATACCCTGCTCGGCTCCCCGCGCCGGCTGATATGCCAGTGCTGCGGAATGCCGCTGGATGATACGACGCTATCGCGCGAACCCGACGGCAGCTTCAACGAGGACTATTGCAAGTGGTGCTACAACGACGGCAGATTCGTATACACCGATCTCGGGCAGCTCACGGATTTTCTTGTGGAACACATGTCGAATGAAAATTTCCCGCCCGAACAGGCAAGAGCATATTTTGAAGCTCAGCTTCCGAAGCTCCGCCACTGGCGGAAAGCGGACGGCAGATAAAATACTTTCTGCCGCCGCACCGAGCGATTCCGGCTGCCGTGCAAATGCACGGCAGCCGGAATCGCTTTATATAATGTACTCAAAATTTCTCATATGTCCCGCTATGATGCCGGCAAGCCGTCTGTGCCCATTGGGGTTCAGGTGCAGCCTGTCTGTTTCGGTATTCACAAAGAACTCCGCCGCGCTTTCATCAACGAGTGGTGAAAGTCCGCCCTCACGGTAAAGATCTATCAGCGGCGCCGACCAGATATCAGCCGCCTCGCGCACCGCATTCACATAATCCTCAAAAAATACACCGAGACTGTTGGCATAAAGCTCGCTGTACTGGATATTGTGATTGCCGAACGCGGCATATGCGCGGTGTATGGGTGTCATAAGGAAAACTACAGCCGACGGATACATCTGCCTCAGATACGACATGACGCAGTTGAGCCGTCCGCGCACGGTCGTGCCGTCCATGCGGAAGTCACGCACACGCCGCTCCTCTACGCCGAGGGCATTTCCGTCATCATCGCGGAGTATCGTCACTGTTTCCCGCCGCTCGCGGAACCATTCGCCGAGCGGAATATTTCCGTAAAAATCATTTGTTCCCGCAAATATGAACACAGCATCGACCGATGCGCCGTATGTCGCGTACATATGCTCAGCCTGCTTTCTGACGCCGGAAAGCTGCGCTCCGTTAACTCCCATGCCGACAGCTTCGATACCGATCTCATCCGCAAGAAGATCAAGATATCTTTCACCGTGCACCACACCCACGCCGTCGGTGATAGAATCGCCGAGAAAGCAGACGCGTTTACCGCGCCATGATCCACGCTCCATCATTGACCCTCCACGGGAAGCTCGTATGCCACACGGTGTTCTCCGTTTTTAAGATACACCACGCCGCAACGTGTAAATCCCGTGCGTTCAAGCATACGTATCATGGGATAATTTCCGTGGTGCGTATCAATTCTGAGGCTGGCAATACCGTGCCCGGCGCAGTATTTTTTGAGATATTCGATAATGCAGTCACTTACACCCTTGCCGCGCGCATCTTTTGCCACGCAGAACCTGTGCAGAGCGATATACGGTCCTTCCGTTAGCCACGCTCCCTCAAATATACGGTCATATGTCGGATCGCCGGAGTCAATGGCAGCAAAAGTGCCGCAAAGCGCGCCGCTGTCCCGATCGCGCACGACATAGGATATCCCAGCCTCAATATCGCGCAGCACGACCTCGCGGTTCGGATATCCGTATTGCCACTGGTCGATCCCGAGTCTTCCTATGCTTTCGCGCGCTTCCTCTATTACCACCATTATATCATCGGTGTCGCGCAGAGTCGCTTTCTTTATCACAACGTTATCCTTTGTCACTTTGTCCTCCCTTGCCGCATACCGAGCAGGCTCTTTCCTTGCCAGCTTCGGTGGCGGCGGTTATATTCCCGGTTAAAATGTTTACTGATCTCTTAAGCGCCGGACATTCCCGGCTTATATGCCACACCTTGCCCGATCCGGTCCAGAAAAGCACCTCTGCACCGTTTTCATCGGTCAATGGCGTGTACCTGTCGGTAATCTCCGCTTCTTTTTCCGATACGGCTGCAAGGATCGACTCAAGCCCCTCGGGCGTCAGCGTCTCACCTGTGTAAAATCCCGGACCTTCCGCCGAATATGACGAGCAGGCTGTACCCGAAAGCAATATGCCGAGCGCAAGCAGCGCGGCGAGTAATTCCGATCTTCTCATACCGTTCAGCGCAAAAACTTTTCAAGCAGCCCCATTTTGTCGCTTGAATACTCATAAGCACCGCGATAATCAGCCATCGCGCTGCAGCACCGCTCAAGATCGGAAAACACAAAATACATCACCGGCGCCTCGACCGCCGTCTCGCCCGTGAGAAGAGAGCGAAGCTCAGAATAAGCTTCATGATAATTGCGCTTTCCTATTGCAATGCGCGCGCGTATATGCGCGGCATACTGACGTTCAGGATCTTCAACGCCTTCAAAATACATTTCGGCTATCGGCAGCCCCTTTTCTCCGTCAGCAAGAGCGCGCAGGACCGCGTAATATCTGCAAAACGGGTCCTGAAGTGCCTCCGGCGGCACATGAGCATTCGCATCGGGCAGTTCGGAGTAGATCGATGGTGAAATATCATGCATATAGGCAAGATATACGGATGCCATCGCGGATATTCCGCCGAGCGGGTACATTGACGCTTCTCTGTGCGCCGCAGATTCATCAAAAAGCGCAACGGCGTCATTCAGCTTTCCCGCGCTGAATTTTTCGCGCGCCAGGTAAAACGAGCAAAGGCAGGAAAGCGCGCTTATTTCATCATCGGAGCTGCCGAGCGACATACAGATATCACGGCATATACGGTAGTCGCCCGCAAGATATGCGCGTTTGATGTTCGGCATTGCGTTCATTTTTTTATAATAGAACTCATCGCCGTCTTCGGCAAGCAAAAAACCTGCCGGAACTCCCAGACGCGACGCAAGGTATGTCACCGTCGAAAGCGACGGCATTGCACTTCCGTTTTCGATGCATGAGAGCATGTTGCGTGTTATGCAGTCGCCTGCAAGCTCGCTTTGCGTCATCATTTTGGCGTTACGGAGCGCGCGTATTCTTTCACCTATATTCATTTTCTGCGTCCGAAGCGGAACAGCCCTTCGCCCGCGCCGTCGCGCCGTCCCTTTTGCTGCGCTCTGTCGTGCGACTCCTGACGGCGTCCGGACTGTCTTTCTGTCCTGCGCTCGGTATTGCGGGACACAGTTGCGGTTCTGTCGCTTTGCACCGCCGGCTTTTCATTGGGGGCAGCAACGCCATCAGCCTTTTCAACGTTTGAACGGGCTTCGTCAAACTTCTTTTCGATCAGCTTTTCGATCTCCGCGCGGACGCTCTCGACACGAGCCACCGCATCAAGATTCTGGCTGTGCAGCTGCTCGCCTATCTTCCCCACGCCGCTCTCAGCCGCGCGCATATTTGCAAGTATGTCCTCAACGCTCTCGGCGGCTGCGCGGTTTATCATTTCGTATATTTCGGCAAGCTCGCCGCTCACCTGTTTTTTGGTTTCTTCAAGAGCCGCCGCGCCGCCGAGACGCGCCTCGCGTCTTATGACCTCAGCCTCGGTGCGTGCCGACTGTATCACATTGTCAGCTTCCGCTTCGGCTCCCGCCTGCGGAACTGTCAGCCGACGCGCTTCAAGTTCATCGTATGCTGCCGCACGGCGGCGCAGATCTGCCAGCTCATCGGCTCCGACAGCAGAACCTTTGGCGGCTGCCAGTGCGGTCCTGAGGCGTGAAAGCTCATCGTTCTGACGCGCAGCGAGCCCCTCGGCATCGGCGCGTCCCGCTTTTGCCGCGCGCAGCTCATCGCGCACCGCCGCCATATCGCGCGCCGCATTTGCACGCGCCTCGGAAATCTGACCTTCAAGTTCGGTTATCCTTTTCTGCGCGGACTTGGCAGCCTCCTCCAACCCGGATATCTTCATTTCATATACGTTCTTGTTTGTTTCAAGCTCAGCCTCAAGCCCCGTAATGCGACGCTCGGCTTCAGCCGTCTCCTCGGCATGGTGGGCATCGGCGGAAGCTATATACTCGTTTACATCTTTTTTGTTGTAGCCTGCCACAGCACTGCGGAACATTACTTTTTTCATATCCGGTGATCCCTTTCAGATATTAAATATAATACGCATTCTATCACTCTACATTTTACCACAAAGTGCCCGACTAATCAATTATTTTTTTGATTTTTCCGCAAAAAAACAGAAAAAATTCTCACTCCGCCATCAAAAAACGACAAAAGAGCACTTTTTTTGCCCGAACTATTTACCCGAACGTTTTTTTGGTGTATAATATAGTATAATTAGCTAACGGCAAATTTATTGATCTGCTCCGGAGGTCTTGAATGGAACTTTTAAAAAAGATGATAAAAGAACGCGGTGAACTTCGTCCCGGCGGCGTTGTTATTGTATCGGGATTTCTCAATCACCGCATGGACACCAGGCTCATCGACAGCATCGGTGAGGAATTTTACCGAATATTCAAGGATGAAGCTCCCACCCTCATACTCACGGTGGAAGCATCGGGGATCGGAATCGCCTGTCTGACAGCCAGATATTTCGGCGTTGACGTTGTATTTGCAAAAAAATCGCAGTCAAAAAATCTGACCGGCAATACATATTCCTCTCTTGTACGCTCATTCACGCGCGGGACTGTTTTTGAGGTCCGCGTGGACAAGAGCTGCATCGCCCCCGGCGACCGCGTTCTTCTTATCGACGATTTCCTCGCCGACGGCGAGGCTCTGCGCGGACTTATCGACATTGTGAATCAGGCGGGCGCAACCGTTGTCGGCGCGGGTATATGCATAGAAAAAGCCTTTCAACCCGGCGGTGAACGCATAAGAGCCATGAATGTAAATCTGCACTCTCTTGCTCGTATAGGGCTTGATGACAACGGAGATATGATTCTGCTGGATGACTGAAGCTGAGAAATACAGGCTGCGGTCGGCGGCACTTTTCGATGAGTGGTCACGCCGGAGCGGCAGTGTTGACGCGGACGGAGCCTCCCCGGTCGGTATCGACCATTCGGCAGGTTCGTTCATACGCGACGGTGTTGTCTGCCCCGAGGAATGGTTTTCATCCGATGTGCGTCCGCTGTATCTGCTGAAGGAAGCTTACGGCAACGGCGACTGGGATCTCGGCGCAGACCATCTTCTCACCTCGAAAAAAATAACCAAAAGCCGCATGTGGCAGCGCGTGTCGGAATGGACATACGGGATAATGCATACAACGGCTGAATACACGCCGCCGTATGGAGCTCTGCCGGTATTTGACCGCTACGGGAACGAATACCTCAGAAAAATTGCCGTGATGAACATAAAAAAGAGCAACGGAAATTCCGGCTCTGATATGTCGGAGATCATGGCTTATGCGGAGTTTGACCGTGAATACCTTCGGCGTCAGCTTGGTCTTTGCGACCCCACTGTCATTATCTGCGGCTATACGGCGAGCGCGCTTGACATCATCATGGGTGTAAAAATACGCAAGACGCAAAACAGGGATCAGCTGTACGGCATTACGCTCAACGGGCGCCGCGTGCCCGTGCTGGATTACTGGCACCCCGCCAATCAGTACCCTGACATTATGAATTACTACGGACTCATGGGGATATATCGGAGATCACTCTGTATGCCGGAATAATCGGCGCTGTCGCCGGAGGTAAAAATGCTTTCCGTATTCGGATTTCAAAAAGGATGATGATAGACGTGCCGATTTATCGATAAGTTAATTTCGATTCTTGTTTTCGCTTCATAATTATTTAAGCACAAAAACGGAGCAAGTCCCGTAGAGGACTTGCTCCGATAAAATTATACTGTTTTTTGCGCTACAACAATTTGGACCGGCATTTTCCGTTATACCCCCAAACGTCGTCTTATGTCATTCAACCATTCACCATTGTATTTGAAATATCGCGGACCGGCAACGAACCTCTTACCACTTAATTTTGATGCCAACGCGGACAATGACGTGATATCTCCTTGATAACTTACGTGTTTTTCATCAACTACTGTGCACATAATTCCGGTCGCATTTGTCACGGTAAGGTAAAACTCCAATTCAGCTCCGACGGGAATACCGCATTTTTCGAACGAAAACGGAGATAGTCTTTCCACACGTTCTTCTTTTATGTCCTCGGCAATTTCCTCGTCACGTTTTTCGTCCGGATTCATCCGCACAAGCTTCAATTTATCTGCACAACCATGAATCTCAGCTATAGCCTCAAGAATTGCATATGCATCTTCGGGCGGCATAGCATAAAATTCGCGAACCCGCTGTTTTCCATCGTTTTTTTCTATCGAGCGAAGGTTAGGGTTCAATTTATCAATAATCGAATGAATCTTTATATCAGACAAACGCGAGTTGACCTCATAAGTGGCATAAACGCGAAATGCAAAAGGAATGCATTCGCTCCGGTTCAACTGCTGAAGCCTTTTTTCAATGTTATCTGCATATCCGATTTTTACGAACTCCGGGAACGACGGATTCGTCAATATGTAGATCACTCCCATGCTATTCTCCTTTGGTTCAATTTAAACGATATAAGCCTGGATCTTTATTATCAAAATTATACTGCCTGTGTAAATATAAAAGTGTTATACCTGTACTGCTATTATTATATACTTATTTTCCAACAGTGTCAACACAAAAAGGTAATGTGATTTTACCTTTTTGTCAAAAAAAATAAAAACTTAAAATCAAGCAAAGCGGCTCGATTTTCGTATGTTCTTGTGCTATATTTATCACAACACAAATTAAAGTAACAAAAAAGCAAAGCTGCCCAAAGCCGTGTGACAGCATCAATCGACATATAATCATGGAGCTGTTAAAAACATTGGTTTTTAACAGCTCCATTTTTGTTATGCCGGAATCGACTTATCTGCTATTGATCGATTCCCGTTCTTACCGGTGCATCGGTATCTATTGAAGCCCCGAAAATGACAAAGACGAAAACCACTCCGCATTCCATACATCCGGATCGCTTTTTATTTCCACGAGCAGATCGCCGTAAACAAAGAAAGCACTGCTTCTGTTATCGGCCTTATATTCGATCACCATAGCCGTGACATTGCGATCTTCAAGCTCTATTACACGGTCATATATTTTTTCGTGCTGTTTACCGGGGTTGTTGATATTCGGAGAATCCGGCGATATCATTTTGATCACTCCAGAAGCGGTCGGGGCGTTTGGCGCTTTTATAATTTCGTCCGGCAGATAGGCCATCTTTATGTAAAAGTTCTCCCCTGCATTTGTTTTCGGATAAAAAAACACCCACGGAAGCCCGTAAGCTTCGGACGGAAAAACCGAAATTCCGGCATAGCCTTCTTTATTGCAGAGTTCTATCGCCTTGCCGTTTATATACGGAACGATAAAATTCTGCGACTTATATTTTTCGACAAAGACCCCGAAGTCGTCAATCGTTTCTTTTTTTGCACCTTTTTCCGAAAGCTCGGCGTACAGTTCTTTTTCTTTACTTATTGACTTTTTGAAATCGCCGAGCGAGGCATAACAAAAAGGATAAGCATACTCCGGCAATACATTGGCATCCGCAGGCTCGGGCGGAGCTTCGGCATTACCGCAGGCGCAAATATAAAGGCATAACAATATAACCACGATCGCAGCAAGCTTTTTCATTAACTTTTTCCCTCCTCCGTCAGAGCGCAGCAAAAGCATTTTTTGTTCCGGTTTCTCACTCAGGTATCGTTACCGCACACTCTCTGTGACTTTTCAGTATTTCATTCAGGAAATATTCGATATCGATCTTCCCGGCGGAGACCGCATCGACAACATACAGATCGCCGCAATAAATAAATTTCGCCTGAGCATGGTTTGCCCCATCGAATATTTCCGACAGGTGCACCGTCACGCCTTTTATTACTTTTGAAAGCCCCTGTTCCTCATATCCTCCGATATAGCTGTCGTCAACATTGTCTTTGTTGAATATAACATAGAAATTCACTTTGACGGCGGTGCTTCCGCCGACGTACGTCCGACGCACCAGCAGCTGCAACGGTTGTTCAAAGATCGGTTCACCCGCACTGCTGTTCCGATAAGATATAGCCGGAATGAGGCTGCCTGTCAAAAGTTCGCAGTTTGATTCAGTCTTGTTTGAAATACGGTTCCGTTCTTCCCCCGCTATAATATACAAAGTTCTCAGGTTTATTGATAATTTCTCTTGCAAAAATCAGCAAAGCAACAAATGACGGTGTCGGACGGAATTGATATACCGTTTTCACTTCATCGTCCATTTCGATCTGAGACGATGAAACAAGATGATATTTTTTGAGTATTTTCAGTATTTCATCCGCTTTTTGGACATCTATGCCGAGATTTTTGACAAGCAGCATCGGCGTGAAGGCTTTATTCGTGTCGCGGTGATTCAGAAAAACACAGGCATTGAAAAAAGTTTTGTCTGACATGTCTTTGAAAAATGCGGGATAATCCACGCCCTTGAAGTAAGCGTCGTTTGTGCTGTGGGGATTTGGAACAAGCAAAAAGTATTGACTGCGATTGGCAATTCCCATGAGTGTAAAGCCATCGTTGCGCATAACCGATGAATAGCGTTGATCGCTGCATCCGATTGCTTTTTCATAATCCTCAATACTGTCGTTGTCGGTATATTGGGGAAACGGCATAAGTGCGCGTTCTATGGCCCAGCAAAGATCGAAAGCGGTTTTGATCTTTTGATCATCCGGAATCTCGATTATCTTTTTCATCAGGGCAGATTGAAGATTGCCATCGGAAGCGTTTCTGTTAAAAAGACTGTCAATGGAAACAGAAAAGAAATCCGCAATTTTCGGCAGTAATTCAATATCCGGCACGCCGCCGTTCTCCCATTTTGATACAGCCTGCGCGCTGACACCGACGTATTTTGCGAGTTCTTCCTGCCTCGCGCCTTTTTCTTTGCGCAGTGACGCAATTTGTTTTCCTATCGCTTCAATACTCATATAAAAATCTCCTTTGATGTTCTTCGTTGAAAGCCGCTTTCACTGTCTTACTTTCACTGTCTTAATTATAGCACAAGCATCGGTTGATTTCAATGGATGCACCATTTACATAAAACAAACCGCAGTTGATTTTTGATTTGCTATGGAAAGAATATACCGGCGAATGCAAACAACTAAAATTGCACTTTTGAGTGCAAATAAAAAGCCTTTCGTGAAAAGCGATGCAGGGCTGTTAAAAAACTCAAATTGAGTTTTTTAACAGCCCTGCGGAAATTGGCTTATATAAGCCGATTTTTCAATTATGCGCGGGTAAATACATAAAAATAAACTCTTCCGCCGCCAAACGAATAATCACCGGACTTCCATTCTTTAAAGAGATATTCCTTCCCGTCGATCATCTTTATTTCATATGCCGATGCGGTTTTTTCACGTCCGTTCAGAATAAACCCATTTGTCCATACGGAGGTGCTGCTGTTCATTCCGTTTTGGGTAGTTGATATATACACTCCGTTTTCTCTGAATTCTGCCGAAAGAACAAACAGATCTTCCCGCTTCATGTTCTGTTTATCGGGATCAAAGTCCTCTTTGTGTATGACAAAATCCCGCGCTTTCCATTTGCCGAGGACTTTTTCATCGTTTACAAACGGATAGTCGATATTGTCACATCTTCTGAACTCTTCTTGCGAAGCATAGTGCCTGTCGTCTGTCTTTTCATACACCCACACCTCAGGAGCACCGAATCCGATGCCGCTGCCGTCACAATAGTCGGTCATCTCAAGAAAAAGAAGCGTGTGTCCGTCGGCGTTTTCAATTGTATAACGATTTATATACAGCGTATTCGGTTTCGGTCCGTTTGTGAACAGTGCTCCTTTGGTCCAGCCGTCAACTGCCCAATAGGGTCTGCCACCATCGATGAAGTACAGCTCATGAAGCCATGCAAGATGGCTGCATTTCGGTTTCCCATAAATAAAATGTTCGCGCGTAGGGACGATATCTACCATTTCCCACTTTCCGCAAACCTCGGGGTCGTCTGTAAAAGGCGCATCTGCGTTTTTGCTGACATAAATCGGCTCTTTTGTTTTTCCGCTTACCGGGACTTTGAGCTCAACGGTTCCGTCTCCGTGGTAGATTTCATAATAAGCTCCGCACACCTTATAATTTGAGTCGTCAAGATGTTTTATAATAGCTTTATAAGCATCGTCAAGCTCGCCTTCGTTACAGCAAAGTGAGGCAACATCGCTTCCGAAAGTGATGATTTTCTCGTCATAACCGCTTTCTTTCGGCAGTTTGCCTGTGATTTCTGTGCAGGCGGCAAGGTCGAAATCGGACTCCTTGTATTCGGTTTCATAGTTTATAACTATTCTGCGTTTGCCGACAATGCTTTTCGGCAGTTTTTCCGCAATTTCAGATGCTTTGAGCAGTGCATCCGATTTTGATTTGTAAAATTTACGAACAAAGGCAACACGGATCTCATCCGTTTCTCTGATAATGATATTAAACATTTTAGTTTCTCCTTCCGTAAGACTGTTTTTGACAGACTCGATCTTTTTCAAGCGGTTCTGTGTGTTTTCGATGAGCAAATTCAGTTCGTCGAGCTTGTCATTCAATATTCCGATGATTTTTTCATTATCGCCGACGGTCAGCTGTCTGCGTATCTCGTCAAGAGAAAAACCAAGCTCTTTCAAAGCAATAATACGATAACAATCCGCCAGCTTTGAAGCGGAATAGTACCGATACCCTGTGAATTTGTCAATGTTGTCCGGCACAAGCAATCCCATTGAGTCGTAATAACGCAGAGTCTTCACCGATATGTTGCACAGCTTTGATAATTCACCGATCTTATACATAGCGTCTTCCTTTCTATTGATTTTGCAATGGAAGAAACAGCGCTATTTCTTCCTTGCACTTCAAGTCTATCATTACAGTTGGGGGGAGAGTCAATAGGTTTTTTAAAAAAAATTGTGATTATAAAAATCAGCCGAAAACGGGGCGGAAAGCCTCATTTCCGGCTTATTTTGGGTTGCCCATATGCGAGTATATCCGAACCGTTGAATGTTGTATTTATTGAGATAATTGCAGTTGTTAAGCAGTTCATCATCGTACGGTGTCTTGATTCCGCCGTCTACAGGCTCTTCTGCTGTAAACACTACTTTGCCGACGTCGGAACAGCCCGAATCCTTCAATGCCGTTTCCCTTGCGATTTCCATATGAATATATCTGCGGTTGTAAATGATCTCGCCCGTCTTTGCGTCGACCTTGTAGCTGTACTGATACTTTGCCGTGTAAAATTCCAGTACCCAGCAGGGACGACCCTGATTGCGGTTCAATTCTTCCTTGGTAAAGACAACCTTTTCCGATCCGGAAATTTCGGCATCTGCCAGTGCAATCTCCTTCGCCTTTTGCAGCGGTATGAACAGCGGCTCCTCACTCTTACTGAGAATGCCTCCGGATACAGCATTTATGCGATAGGTCCACTGCGTTCTGCCGTCGTTGAACACGAACTGATAGTACGGAGTCTTGATTCCGCCGTCTACAAGCTCTTCTGCTGTAAACACTACTTTGCCGACGTCAGAGCAGCCGGAGTCCTCTAATGCGGTTTTCCTTGCAACATCTATGTGGATATAGCGGCGGTTGTAGATGATCTCGCCCGTCTTCGCGTCGACCTTGTAGCTGTACTGATACTTTGCCGTATAAAATTCCAGTACCCAGCAGGGGCGGCCCTGGTTGCGGTTCAGCTCCTCTTTGGTAAAGACCGGTCTCTCCGCATCGGTGATTCCGGCGTCCGCCAGCGCGATTTCCTTCGCCTTTTCCAGCGGCACGAACAGCGATTCTGCATTCTTGCCAAGAATCGTTCCGAGCACCGCGTCAATGAGGTAGGTCCACTGCGTTCTGCCGTCGTTGAACATGAAGAGGTAGTACGGTGTTCTGACTCCGCCGTGGATCAGCTCTTCTACGGTGAATTCAATTCTGCCCTCTGCGGGACAGCCGGAATCCGCCCGCGCGGTTTCTCTGGCGACCTCCATGTTGATGTAGCGCCGGTTGTAGATGATCTCCCCCGTCTTTGCATCGATCATGTAGACGTACTGATATTTCGCCGTGTAAAACTCCAGCACCCAGCAGGGGCGGCCCTGGTTGCGGCTCAGCTCCTCTTTGGTAAAGACCGGTCTCTCCGCATCGATGATTCCGGCGTCCGCCAGCGCGATTTCCTTCGCCTTTTCCAGCGGCACGAACAGCGATTCCGCATTCTTTTCGAGAATTCCTCCGAGCACCGCGTCGATGCGGTAGCTCCACTGCGTTCTGCCGTCGTTGAACACGAACTGATAGTACGAAGTCTTGATTCCGCCGTCTACAAGCTCTTCTGCTGTAAACACTACTTTGCCGACGTCAGAGCAGCCGGAGTCCTCTA
>CAKRTQ010000003.1 GCA_934402395.1 uncultured Eubacteriales bacterium
TTCTTTCTCTTGTATAGTTCACATTGGGGGTTCATGGTGAACCCACCCATGGTTCACCTGATACAAACACTACCCCCTTGGTTGCAGAGATATTGATTTTTTCGGTGTGTACGCCTGACACACGGGAAATGCCCGCAAACAGGCGAAAAAATCCGCCTGTTTGGCGGAATCATGCGTATGGCTGACACACCGATTCCGCGATTATACGCATACTTGACACACTGCCTTTTTCCTGCCGACAGGCGCGAAAAAACGAGCAAATGCGGTCAAAACGCGAGGAAATGCGGTCGGCTCTGCCGTCCGCCGTGAATCCGGCAGGGCGTTTGACGCACTGCCTTTCTCCCGCTTGAAAATCGACCATCGAAAATGCTCGTGAAATCCATTGTATAACTGCCGATAATCGCTTCAATTCTGAGGTGTAACGCCCTGAAATCATACTTCGTGCCGCATCCCCCTCGCACGCCCGCCGGAATCGCCTGTGTCCGCTTTGAATGGCTCGGAGGAGGATTTTTCCCGCACGCAAATCAGAAAGCCGTCACGCGCCCGAATTTGGGGCGTGTGGCGAGACAGCAACAGCCCCTTGATCCTTTTTGAATCAAGGGGCTGTATTGGTTCATCTTATTTCTGTTGTAGATATGTCAAAGTAAAATTGGGTGTAAAAAAACTCATTTTGAGTTTTTTTACACCCATGTTTCAAAAGAAATTTGTTTTATAAGTTTATAAGTGCGTCCTCTTCAAGCAGGAATTGCTCGACACCAATATATAGGATTCCGCTATCATCGCGCCACGGTTCAATGTTGTCCTTTACAACAACGATTTTTTTGAAGAAATCGGGAATCTGGATCAGGGATTCGGTTTCTTGTCTGCGTTTGTCCGGGTCGTCAATCGTAAGCGCTGACTGAATATAGTATCGCTGATTTCCGCGGTTGATGACAAAATCCACTTCAAGCTGTTTGCGTATTTTTTTATCGTCCTCATCCCGTGTATTATATTCGACAACACCAACATCAACATCAAATCCACGGCGAATCAGATCATTGTAGATGATATTTTCCATAATGTGATTTTCTTCCTGCTGGCGGAAGTTCAACCGTGCATTGCGAAGTCCGACATCGGAGAAGTAATATTTGAAGGGCGTTTTGATATATTTTTTCCCCTTGACATCATACCGCAGGGATTTTTGCAGCAAAAAAGCATCTTCAAAATACGAAAGATAGGTTTCAACGGTATCGGAGGAAATGCGTACCTGTTTTTCAGTTGCGAATGTATTTGCAAGCTTTGATGGATTGGTCAGTGATCCGATGGATGAAGAGATTACATTCAGAAGATCTTCCAGAACCTCAGTTTCATTGCGGATATCGTGGCGTTCGACAACATCCTTGATATAAGTTTTGGTGAACAGATCCTTTAGATACTTGCTTTTTTCTTCGTGTGTATCAAAGGAGAGAACAAGTGGCATTCCCCCGTAAGTGTAGTATTCGCGCCACGCGTTCTGCGGCTTTCCGGAGTATGCAGAGCAGAATTCGGCATAGGACAGCGGATAGACGCGGATTTCATCGCCCCTGTCCCGAAATTGCGTAAGAACATCCGAAGAGAGCATTTTAGAATTGCTTCCGGTTACATAGATGTCTGCATTCTTGATTTTCATCAACCCGAGCAGAACATCGGAAAAGCCGATTTTGGCAGAATCATCATTTACATAAGGATTAGGTACTTCGCTGACGAATTGTATTTCGTCAATCATCACATAATACTGCTTTGTTTTGTCGGTTATTTGCCGGCGAATATAAGCGTCCAGTTCGAAGGGGTTGCGATATTGGAAATATTGAATTTCGTCCAGAGCCAATTCAACGATCTGTTCGTCCTGCACTCCGTTTTCGCGTAAATACTTTCCGAATAATTCAAACAGAAGATAGGACTTCCCACACCTGCGGATGCCAGTGATGATTTTTACACGACCGTTGTGCATTTTTTTGATAAGCTGATTCAAGTACTGCGAGCGCATGATTTTCATGGTCAAAGCACCTCCTGCGAGATATAAATGCGGCGTGCCGCAAAAATTTCGTGTATTAATTATAGCATAAAAACCGAAGGTTGTCAATGTGTATCTGAAATTTTTGCGGCAAACCGCAAAAAAATCGGGAATGTTATAAAGTACATTGGTTTATAAGTTTTTAAGGTCAGAACCGAAAAACTGCTTGATTATCTTCGTTTTTTATGGTTTACTATAAAAGAAAGGGGGCGATTATATGATATTCAGACCCGATTATGTGGAAGCGGTAAGACCTTTTATCGATCAGCCGCTTGTAAAAATTCTTCCGGGGGTGCGCCGCAGCGGGAAATCCACGATTTTTGAGATGATTCGCGCAGAGCTTAAACAGCGCGGTGTCGGCGACGACCGCATCATTTTGAAAAAATACACCGAAATGGATATCCCCGAAAATATCACGGCAAAGCAGATGTACGACGAGCTGACTTTTGCAATGACCGGCGAGGAGCATTATTACCTGTTGCTTGACGAGATTCAGGAGGTTCCCGGCTGGGAGAAGGCGGTCAACAGTCTATTGGAGAGCGGTCGCGCCGATATTTATGTGACCGGTTCCAACTCCAAGCTGATGTCAAGCGAGATCTCCACCTATCTGACCGGGCGGTATATTCTGATTCCGGTCTATACCTTGTCATTCCGCGAATATCTTGATTTTAAGACAGACAGTAAGCTGTCACGGAATGAGTTATTGGACGAATATATCCGCTTTGGCGGGTTTCCGATTGTTGCTCTCGGCAACTACGAGGCGCAGTCTGCCTATCAGATTGTAGACGGCATTTATCATACGGTGGTGTCGCGCGATATTGTCAAACGCCATCGTATCAACCGACAGGACTTGTTCGACCGCGTGGTGAAATTTGTTGTGGAGAACATGGGCAAGACCTTTTCCGCCAACTCTATCTCGACCTTCCTGAAAAGCGAGCATCGCACGATTTCGGTGGAAAGCATTTATAACTATCTGCGCTGGCTGGAGCAGGCGTTTATCATCTATCCGTGCGAACGGTATGATCTGCAGGGAAAAAGCATTCTGAAAACGCAGGAAAAGTATTACCTTTCGGATGTGTCTCTCAAATACGCTCTGCTCGGATACAATAGAAAAATGTTGGACGGGGTGCTGGAGAACATTGTTTATCTGGAGCTGAAACGGCGTGGATATGAGGTGTTCATCGGGAAGAACAACACGAAAGAGATCGACTTCGTTGCCAACCGCCGCGACGAACGGGTGTATGTGCAGGTCTGTGTGCAGCTACCTGAAAATTCCGACCGTGAGGTCGGGAACCTGATGGAGCTCAAAGATCATTATCCGAAATATGTGGTGACGCTGAACGAAATGGACACGGGCATTGAGAACGGCATCCGCATCGTTCATCTGGCGGATTTTCTGCTTTCGGAGCAGCTGTAATTCGCAAAAAGCAGTCTGAACTTCGGACTGTATGCGCAGAGATACAGATGATTTATGCTTTTGTATCGCTCTGCGCAGGCACAGTCGGCGGACTGCCAAATCGCCATTCCAAAAGGCTTTTTTCGCGGACTTCTAATGGAATTTCTAAAAAAGCCGTTAGATTTTCGTTAGAAGTCGGTCGATGTCGAAAAGTACCGCGACATCAGCTTTTTTCGGAATTTTTCGCAAAAGCAATCAAAATGCCCGGTCAATTCGTCTTTGGCGGGGGATTTCAGGTTCTTTTATCTTCTCATAAAATACCGCAAGGTATCGGGAAGCGATGACACTCGAAATCAGTTTGCGCGAAAGCGCACAAGGGTTCGAATCCCTTCCTCTCCGCCAAAAACAAGCAGACGCCAACGGGCGTCTGCTTTGTTTTTCATCCGGGGGGATTCGAACGGGTCGGTAGTGAATGGCCTGCCGGTGGCAGGCCGGAGCCAAACCTGACCGAGCCCGCAGGCGAGAGCGAATCCCTTCCTCTCCGCCAAATAATCAGCCGGATTCCGGTTTTCCGGGTTCGACTGATTCATATCATGTCACCGGAGGTAGAGCGTCGTAACGCTCGGGGATCGTAAGGCGCAAGCCTTGCAGGCCGCATACCGGATTAGGTGTCGAGTGCGCTCGGTTATTACTTAGTAATGACCGGGTATTTTTTATTTTTTGGGAGGTACATATGAACAACACAAAAGTAACCCTTGCCCCGCTGGAAGCGGGCGACCGCGAGCAGTTCATCCTTGATAATCAAGCGTCTTTCAAGTATGGCGCAGTGGAAGAATTCGGGGTGCGGGACGATCATTTTGAGGAGGATGGAGAGATCATTTCCCGCGCAACCATTGAGCAAAGCATTGATGCACCCGACAGCGAAGAATACCGGATTCTGTATGAAGGCAGAAAGGTTGGCGGTGTGGTGCTGAAAATCGACAAAGAGACACATCACAATGAGCTGGAGCTTCTTTTCGTTTCGCCGAAGGAACACAGCAAAGGCATCGGCTATGGCGCTTGGCTTGCCGTGGAAGCTCTGCACCCCGAAACCGAGGTCTGGGAGACCTGCACGCCATATTTTGAAAAGCGCAATATCCATTTTTATATCAACAAATGCGGTTTTCATGCCGTTGAGTTTTTCTCCGCCATGCACCCGGATCCGAATCCGCCGGAGAAAGACGAACCATCATTTCCCGGCGAGGGGCCGGATGAAATGTTCCGCTTTGAAAAAGTTATGAAGTGAGTTACTGAAAAGTGGTTTGTATTATGCTTGTAACGCAAACCACTTTTCGGCTTTTTATTTGGAGACATAACCTAAAAGAGCAAAGGAAGAGCCTCAAGCACATCTTGAGACCATTCCTTTGCTTTTTATTGCTTTCCTACCTGCTTGTACCCCGCAAGTAGTTTTTTCATCTGTACTGTCGTAACTTTCCTCACACCATCCGGCGTGGCAAGGTATCCGATCAGACTTTGCTTGCTGATGAGTATTACGCTAAAGCGATGGTTGAGAAAAAAGAGACTTGCTCTATTGATATTTAAATTTATAAATGATATAATAATTGCAACCAGAAAGGAGCAGAAAATATGAATAAACAGAAAATAGGAAGCAATATAAAGCGATTAAGACAGCAACTTGATCTGACACAGGAACAGGTGGCATTAAAATTGGGCGTATCATGTCAGGCGGTTTCAAAATGGGAAAACAATGCAAACACGCCCGATATTATGTTGCTGCCGAAAATAGCGGATATGTTCGGGGTATACATTGATTCACTGTTTACCGGCGAAATTGCAGGCTGCCCCGACATCGGCTCTTTTATGAGGGATGATGATGTCATTCGCGTAGTTCAAATAAGAAGGCGAAAAATAATAAAGGTTTCTTCAACATTTTCCCCGGATGAACCGCCCATAGAAATAGCATTCCCACACGACTGCAATGACAGAACGCAGTATTTTAAAGTAGAGGTTTTCGGTCATATTATCGCTGACGGCTCTATAAACGGCGATGTGGTTTGTCACCAGAGCATCAACAGCAGTACGATCAACGGAGATGTCAGAAGTGATGGGAACATTGATGTAAAGCAACTGACCGGACATAAAATAATCTGTCAAAACATAACCGATTGTTATAAGATCGAAGCTGATAAAATCGAATGCAGTGGAAACATATCATCAGCAAATCTTGTTTGCGACCGGATCGAATACAAGAATAAATAAATCGACTAATCAGGCTTTCACCTCTAATCCATGTAAAAATAAAAATCACATTTGCCGCTGCCTCGTCCTATCGTGCCATGCCGACGAAATGTGATGCCGCACATATTTCCGTAGACACGGTCATCGCTAAGGCAGAAGGTGCTTGTCAGCTTCCGGCATCCCAGTAATTCGCAATACTTCATATAGGGGCATTGCAGAACATCGACCCTGTAATGTTTGCTGTCAGCTTCGATTTCCAAGAATCTGAAGCCGGCTTCTCCGTTGAACATAGTGCCGATCATCCTGCGGAAAATCCTAAAGAAAAGAGAGCGGACAAACGGTATTTTCGTTGCAATATGCAGACGTTTTCTGTCAGGCTCCACACCTATTCTTACGGATTCTTCTATCAATGCTATGGCGTCTTCACGCGAGATGTATTTAATCATTTGCAGATAAATAGCCGCCCGCGGGAAGTTCATCCGTTCGGTATGTATCCTTTCATTTTTGGGAAGCCCCTTATATTTGCCACACAATTCGTTGCAAAGATTTACTGCATCATCGACCAGATCATCGGTCTGCTCCTTGCCGTTTCTATTTGACAGCTCACTCAGAAGATAAGAGAAGCCGCCGAGTTTTTTATAATATCTTTTATTGATCATAATTATACGCGCCCCGCATTGAAAAATCCGATTTGCCATTTTTTATTATATCACAAATGCAAATGTGTTTCAATCGTTCAGCAGCGGAAAAAGCATTGAACATGAAGCAACCGCACCTCGAATGAGGCGCGGTTATTGCAATATTTTGGTCGAAAAGCAAATCGGATAACAGCTGAACCGTGTCCGCTTCCACGACTTTTGGTACAGATGAACTTCCGGACAGCGGGCGTCAGGTGCTTCCGGCTTTTCATGGCAAGTCCGATCGTGCGGTAATACGGCTCCGAGAGCGGGCGTGTCTCAATGCGATAGGGAACACGCCGCAAGATCAGGTCGGGAAGGATGCCGATGCCCGGTTCTTTTTCCGCCGTCGCTATGATCGCATAATCTTCCCACGTGGTGAATCGGATGTCACTTCACGGACTCAAAATTGGCGATCCAGTATTCCTTGGAATAAAGCTGTGCGCCTTCAGATTGGTGTCGAGCCACAGCGCGGCAACCTCCGCGACATCAGCCTTGCGTAATTTTCTTATCATAACGTTGTCTTTACAGATCGCTAAAGGTCAGAGCTCGCCGATATATGCGACAGTCTCGGTCGGCACTGCAATTTGACCGTCCGTAGAGAACCTGTCAAAGATATCATTGACATCCTCCAGATACTCGCAGTACCTGTCGTCTCCCTCTTTCAGTGAATATGACGAGGACAACACGCGGTTGACGTAGCCCCGCCTGTCATAGACCTGCGTGTTGTCGGCGCGGAATACGTCGCACCCTCCGTCAAAGAATGCAATGCATTTTTCATCGCTTATTCCGTTTGAAAATCCGTGAAATTCGGGATTGTACTTTTGCCTCAGTTCGGCAAGCGCACGTGTGCATGCGGCTTTTTCGTCGCGTGAATTATAAACGATAATGACCTTTCCGCCGGGCTTCAGGACGCGCCTGCATTCTTTTGCAAAAGCCGAAGCGTCAAACCAGTGAAATGCCTGTGCGGCGGTTATGTAATCAACGCTGTGGTCGGGAATGGCCATAGCGGCATCGTTGCCGTCAACGGAAATAAAATTTTTGTCACCCGACAGTTTTTCTTCCGCTTTTCTGCGCATGTCGTCGTTCGGCTCTATGGCATATACCTTATAGCCGCACCCCAACAGCTGTCCGGTAAATATCCCCGTGCCGGAACCAATGTCGGCAAATATACTTTCTGCCGGTATGCTCAAAGTGTTCCTCAGGTGGTCAAAAAGCGCTGTGGCGTATTTTGGCCTTGCTTTTGCATATATATCGCCTTTACCGTCAAAACGATTCGTATGATCCATTTTACACACCTCACAATAGGCTTGCCTTAGTAATTAATAAAGTCCGCAAGCTCTTCCGGTAATTATTATACCATAAACAAGCATTTTTTTCAATCACTTTGTGTCCTGTCAAGATAAACATTGCGCTGAAAAACGGAGTTTAGGGCGTAGAAACAGCAATACCACTTGAATAATAATTTGTTTGGTGATATAATATAAAAAAAGTCGGTCACCGCACCGCAAAACATACGAAAAAAGGTATTTTACATGAATCTTTGTGACGCCAGATATGTACGGGAGCTTATGTCCACATTCGGGCTTGCGTTCAGAAAAGAGTGGGGCCAGAATTTTCTTACCGATCACAGTGCCGTTGAGCATATTGCCGAAGCCTGCGGTGCAGGTGGTCCCTCAACAATCCTTGAAATAGGAGCGGGCGCCGGCGCGCTGACGCGCGAGCTTGCCGCAAGATACGAAAATGTTGTTGCCGTCGAAATAGACCGCGGGCTGATACCGCTACTCAGGTACGTGCTTGACGATTGCAAAAACGTTGAGCTTGTATGCGGTGATATAATGAAAACCGACCTCGGGGAACTGCTCGCGCCATCGTTTGAACGAGGTGCCGTGTCCGTCTGCGCAAATCTGCCGTATTATATCACTACTCCTATACTGCTCGAACTGCTTGACAGCCGCCTGCCGTTCGGGTCGATAACTGTCATGATACAGTCCGAGGTCGCCGACAGGCTTGTTGCCGCGCCCGGAACGCCCGAATACGGCTCCATAACCGCTTACCTCGGTTATTTCGGGATCACTCATAAATTGTTTGACGTCACGGCTGACAGATTTCTTCCGCCGCCGAAGGTAGATTCCACTGTTGTGCGTATCGACCTTTACCGTGAAAAGCCTTACGTTCCGAAAAATGAGGAAGTTTTTTTCCGTACCATGCGTGCGGCATTCGGACAGCGTCGCAAAACGCTGCCCAATGCTCTTGCCGCCGGATTCGGAGAACTTACAAAACCGGAGCTTGCCGAAGCTGTCATCAGCGCGGGCTTTAGCGCTGATATACGCGGTGAACGTCTCTCAACGGAAGATTTTGTTCGTCTTTCTGATGAAATAAACAAACGAATAACCGATAAATAAAATTGACCCGCACGCGTTGTCAAGCGCACGTGCGGGTCGTATTTTTATGACAAAAGCATTCTGTCGCTTGCGATCTCAAACATCGCAAGCAGATCTGATACCTTCAGATTCTTTTTGTCCTCGCCGGAAACATCGTAAATGATTTTTCCGTCATACATCATAATAAGACGGTTGCCGAGCCTTATCGCATCCTTCATGTTATGTGTTATCATGAGCGTTGTGATATTTCCGTCCCGGACCAGCTCATCTGTCAGCTTCAGCACCTTGGACGCTGTCTGCGGATCAAGCGCGGCAGTATGCTCATCGAGCAGGAGGATCTTCGGGTGGTTCATCGTTGCCATCAGCAGCGTTATCGCCTGCCTCTGACCGCCGGAAAGCAAGCCGACCTTGGCGGTCAGGCGGTTTTCCAAGCCGAGATCAAGCATTTTGACAAGCTCGCGGTAGTGCTCCTTTTCTTTTTTGGTTATGCCGTTGAGAAGTGTACGGCGTTTTCCGCGTCTTGCGGCGAGCGCAAGGTTTTCTTCGATCTGCATATCTGCCGCCGTGCCGGTCATAGGGTCCTGAAAAACACGTCCGAGGTATTCGGCGCGCTTATGCTCGGGCAGCTTGGTTACGTCCACCCCGTCTATTACGATCGAGCCGCTGTCGGCAGGGAAGACGCCTGTTATCAGATTCAGTATAGTGGACTTTCCTGCGCCATTACCGCCGATAACGGTTACAAAATCCCCCCGGTTGAGGGTAAGATCCACGCCGCAAAGAGCCTTTTTTTCGTTAATCGTTCCAGCGTTGAAGGTTTTGTGTACGCCTTTTATTTCAAGCATGGGTTTTGATTCAGACATTTGCCGTGTCCTCCTTCCCGGATCTTGCAGACTTGTCTTTTTTGCGGAACAGCTTTCCTTTCCAATGCGGTACGGCAAGGAAAACGGCAACTATAAGTGCAGAGAGAAGTTTGAGGTCATTGGCGTTAAGTCCGAGCTTCAGCACTGCGGCTATGACAATATAGTACACTATTGCCCCCACCACAGCCGAAACAAGGCGCAAAGCAAAGTTTGTGAAGATTTTTGAGAAAATCACTTCTCCGATTATGACCGCCGCAAGTCCTATAACTATGGCGCCGCGCCCCATATTGACATCGGCGTTGCCCTGAAATTGCGCCAGAAGCGCGCCGGAAAGCGCAACGATACCGTTTGACAGAACAAGACCTATTATTTTGCGCGAATCGGTGTTTATTCCGTTCGCACGTGACATAGCCTGGTTGCAGCCGGTCGAACGGATTGAAAAGCCGAGCTCGGTACCGAAAAACCAATAAAGAATACCTATAAGTGCCGCGATTATCAGGGCGCATATAAGTATCGTGCGCGGAAGAACATCGGTCTTGGAGGAAACTATAAGGCTGTAATTGCGCCAGTTTATCGGCACATTGGCGCGTCCGGACATGATACGAAGGTTTACCGAATAAAGACCGAGCTGAGTGAGAATGCCCGCAAGTATGGCAGGTATACCGAATCGCGTGTGGAAGATACCGGTCACCAGCCCTGCAATGCATCCCGCGAGAAAAGCAGCCAGCGTTGCAATATAAATGTTTACGCCCGATGTCGTGAGAACAACAAGAACCGCCCCTCCGGTGGCAAATGAACCGTCAACCGTCAGGTCGGATAAATCAAGTATTTTGAATGTAATGTAGAGCCCTATCGCCATAATGCCCCATATCATCCCCTGGGCAATGGGGGAGGGCAGTGACTGTATGAATTCAAGCATCGTTGTGCTCCGTTTCCTGTCATGGCAGCGGCAGCCCATTTTCGGAGTCCTGCCGCCGCCTTATAGTTTGTTCGTCAGTTGGATGTTATCGCGGTGTAGCCATCGGGCACGGCGATCCCGAGCTCGCGGCAACGGTCAGCCATGTACTTTTTGGTTAGATTCTTAGAAAACACTATTTCCATTTTTGCAGGATCGGCGCCGTTCACAAGTATTTCATACGCCATTTCACCGGCTTTGTAGCCAATGTCATAATAGCTTATCGAAAGAGTGGCTATCCCGCATTTCTCGCAGATGCCCTGTTCGCCTGCAACAAGCGGAATTTTTGCGGGTTCAAGAACATTGTTTATAGCCGGACCGTTGGATGCTACCGTGTTATCGGTAGGAGCAAAGAGCACATCGCATTCCGCAGCCGCCTGTTGAGTTACGGACGTTACATCGTTTGTATCAACGAATGTGAATTCACGGCACTCGAATCCGAGCGCTTTAAGTTTTTCCTGAATCACCGTGGACTGATATTTTGAGTTCGGTTCGGATGAGCAGTAGAGAATGCCAACCGTTTTTGCGCCGGGGACAAGCTCTTTTATCATTTCAGCCTGCTGATCCAGCGGAGCAAGATCCGATGTGCCGGTGACATTGAACCCGGTAGTACCGTTCCAGTTTTTTATGTCAAGCGCAGTGGCATAATCCGTTATGGATGTGGCAACTATCGGTATCGTGTCGGTCGCCTGAGCAGCCGCGCTGAGCGCACCGGAGGCGTTTGCCATGATAAGGTCTACTTTATCCGAAACGAACTTGGCGCATATTGTGGTGCAGTTCGTAGCCTCACCGGATGCGTTCTGAAGATCAAACTTCACTTTGTCGCCGAGCTTGTCTTTGAGTGCCTTCATAAAGCCTTCGGTGGCGGCATCAAGCGCATCGTGTTGCGCAAGCTGACATATACCTACGACATATGCGTCATTTTTTTTTGTTTCACAGCCGGCAAAGCAAAACACCGTAAATACAAGTGCCAGTGCTACCGACATGATTTTTTTTGCTGTGTTTTTCATTTTTTACTCCCGAACAGAATAATTTGCATTGAATGAGTGTGATCTCCTCAATGTCACACTATTATACATCGTTTTTTGCAACTTGTCAATACAAAGTTGCATATCCGGGCGCGTTTTTTATGTTTTTTTGCGATTTTTGCAAGCTCACTTGCATTTTTGCATCAAATATAATCCGATATGTACGGTATTTTGTGTAAGAGAAGATCGTCAAGGCGTTCCGCGTCTTCGCGTTTTCCGGTTATCCGCTCGACATCATAGAGACGTTCGGCTGTTTTATACCCGAGAAGGAGCGTTGTCAGGGACGCTATCGACATACCGACATTTATGTCTGCGGCGTCATCGGTGACGATGCATCTGCCGTTTTTGAAAAGAACGTTTATTTTTTTGTTGTTCCACGGTAGGAGTTCATCGGAAATGTCAAATCCGACGACCACGGGCTTTTCGTCGGGCTCGCACGGGTATTTACGGAAAAACTGCTCGATATCCGTTATTCTTCCCATGCAATACGGTCTTATCATTTCTTTGATATCGCCGTCATCCATTTCAAATGCTATCGGTTCGCTGAAATAGGTATTTCCCCTTATTTCATCGATCATTGACTCATGAGCGCGGATATATTCCCAAAGTCCGTTGTGAGCTTCGCGGTTCAGGTAGATCATTTCCTTTATATGCATGACGTCCGACTTTATCAGATAGACCATGTATCCGCACGGTTTTCCGTCCTTGCTGTAATACACGGCTACATATGTGTCATCTTCATCCCACCGCCAGTATTCCTCCCATGCGAGCGCATTGCGGAAAAGACAGCCGTGCGTCACGGAAGCAAAGTCGGAATGCAGCTTGTGAAAGTCCTCGTTATCCCAATCAACGCGTCTTACGTATCCGTCTACCACAGACTTGCGCGGAAGCTGGCGGTCTTTGACAACGTATGAAATTTTATTGGAGACTATTTCCCACCCGAGCCTGTGATAGAGAGGAATCGAGTACGGATAAAGAAGAGCAAAAGAACGCCCGCTGCTGCGCATATTGGCAAGACTCTGAACCATAAGACGCTTCATTATGCCGTGGCCGGAATACTCCGGATATGTGCAAACACTTGTTACAAATCCGACCGGAAAAACCGCGCCGTATATGTTCATGTCAAGCGGGTAAACGGCAAATTGCGAAATAAGCTTGTTGCCGTCAAAGCACCCGAGAACGTTTGCGCGCTGTAATACCGGAAACTTTGACTGCTTTATTTCATCATCGCGCCAGCCGGATTCCGAAAGGTCCTGCTCGGTCACCTGAAAAGCGTACCGAAGAAGGGCATTGTATTGGTCAAGGTCTGATGTTGATGTTGTAAGGTGTCTGAAATGATATGAATTGATATCGTTTGAATTGTTCTGCATAATATGATGATATTATTCCTTTTTATATTGTTTCAACTGCTGCCGTTATTACTTTTATTCCGGCGGTTTCAAGAGCGTGGCAGGCTTCGTCGTCAAGTCCCGCATCTGTCACGATACAATCGACCTCCGATAGAGGAGCATAGCTCACACCCGACGGACGGCGGTATTTTGATGAATCGGCAAGCAGTACGCGGTACGAAGAGTTTTGTGTTACAAGCCGGTTTATTCCCGCAGTGCTGAAGTCGCCGGCAAGAAGGCCGTCATCCGCAGAGTAACCGTCAACGCCTATAAAACACCTTGAAAAACGCAGTGTCGATATCGCGCGTTCGGTAAGATATCCGCAAAAATCGCGTTGAGCGTCTCTGTACTCGCCGCCGAGAAGTATCACACGCATATGTCCCTTGAGCAATTCGAGATTCACAAGCGAATGTGTGACGACCGTACATGACGCGAGGCGTTCGGCGTCCTCATGTTTTTTTTCATCGCGGAATATGTCAGCCATGGCGGCACCGAGCGACATGACCGTTGTTCCGGAATCAAGATAGATCACATCTCCGTTTTTTATAAGCGGAAGCGCTGCCCTGCCGATCGCGGCTTTTTCACGTGGATTTTCAAGCTGTACACGCTCAAAAAAATAGTTTCTTTCATCATCGCTGCGCCCGGCGCAGCATATCCCGCCGTATGCGCGGATAACATCGCCGTCTGCTTCAAGCTGCGCAAAAAGCCGGCGCACGGTCGATTCCGAAACTCCGAAAGCCTTCATGGCTTCCTCAACTGTGAGTTTTTTTGATGTTTGCAGCATTCTCATAACACTTTGCTTTCTTATGTCATTGCTTTTCAATTGCCGAGAGTTCCTTTCCGCTTGAAAATTCTTTCTTCATTATTATACCTGTCGGATATGGTTTTGTCAAGGTCGGTTTGGCAGACAAGCTTCTTTTTACGTTTGTCAGCGACAGAAACGCGCATTTTTAACGTCAAAAATGAATATTGCGGTCATTTTTCTATTGACACGGGCGTCTGTTGGGGGTATAATTAAACTATATAAAAATGCGAAAGGCAGGAACAACCATGAAGATCAATCGGAAAATCACAGCGGTGCTGCTTGCGGTACCGATGATACTCGCAGCATTTGCGGGATGCTCTCAGCAGCATGAAGAAGGCGGCGGAACGACCGCTGCGCCGTCCGCATCGACCGTAAAACCGACGGATCAGGAGACTGAGCCCGTATTCTTTGAAGCCGATTACGGAAAGACCGTATTTACCGTATACGGCAGAGGTGAGGGCGAATCAAGCTACCCGGGAGTTTACATCGACACCGATGATGTTACCGACAATATGGGGCAAAAAGTGCGTGAACGCAACTCGGTCGTTGAGCAGAAGTACAACATCGACATTGACTTTATGCGCGATCCCACACCGTATAAAAATATAGGAAAGCTGATCGATGCGGGAGATGCGAATTTCGATCTCATTCTGGACCGTCGTTCATACCTCAGCTCGCTGGCGCAAAGCGGCTATCTCAAAGATTTCAACACCCTTGAGCACGTTGATTTTTCAAAACCCTGGTGGGATTCCAACTGCGCCGAGGGCTACGATGTTGCCGGAAAACTGTTTTTTATGGTGAATGACGTAAGCGTCAGCAACCTTGCGGGAACAAGATTCCTTTATTTCAACAAATCCCTTATTGAAAATTATCAGCTTGAAAGTCCGTACGCTCTTGTGCGTTCCAACCAATGGACGCTCGACAAAATGCTTGAAATGGTCAAATCGGTAAACACCGATAACGGCGACGGCGTATGGGACGGTCAGGATGTATACGGATATCTCGCCGAAACCGGCGAGGGCAACGGCACGGTCATTCATCTTCTTGTCGGCTGCGGCATCAAGTACACGGAAAGAGCCGAGGACGGATCCATTGTAAGCAATGCATACAGCGAAAAGACCCTCTCGGTCGTTGAAAAGGTATATGAGGTATTTGAAAACAGCACTGCCACGCTTACATACAACAAATGCGCCAGCGGTGCTGACACCTCGGGATATGCCAACATATACAATTACGGTCGTTCGCTGTTTGCCACAGACCACTTCCTGTTTGTTCAGAACGGTATGCTTGTTTCCGATCAGTTCAAGGATATGTCCAAGGGATTCGGCATAGCTCCCAACCCTAAGTACGATTCGGAGCAGGAAAACTATTATCACAAGATGGATAAGTATTCGCTCATCTGGGCAATTCCCAACTCAAAGAATCTTGATGTTGAACGTGTGGGCGTTGTCATGGAGTACTGGGCATATCAATCCTCACGCACCGTAATGCCTGCATTTTATGAAGTGGTGATCAAGTTCCGCCGCGCGAGCGATCCCGATGCACATGAAATGCTTGACATAATCAAGGGCTCGATACGCTATGACGTGAGCGAGCTTTTCCAGACCGCGATAACATCAACGATATGGAAGGGTTATACATCCGGCAACCTCTCCTCGATGTGGTCGCAGAATAAGAAATCAATTGACGCTGCAATAAGCGTATTTTACCAGAAGATCAGCGAGCTTGGCTGATGACCGGGCAAAAAGGAGTCTATAAACTATGGAAGAACAGATAATAAGAGTAGGCGTATTCGGCAGCCGCCGCGGATGCTCGTACATAAAATGCCTGAAATACATTGATAACGTCAGAGTTACCGCTGTATGCGACAAAGAAGAGAAAAGAAGAAACGATGCCGTGGCAGCACTTGAATTCCAGACGGACGTAAAGCCTGTTATATTTGATAATTACGAGGACTTTATTTCATCGGGACTTTTTGATGCGCTCATACTCTGCAATTATTTCAATGAACATGCAGCCGTTGCCATACGTGCGCTCGGAATGGGCATTCATGTGTTCAGCGAAACAATAGCGGCAGCAACAATGGCAGAGTGTGTTGCTCTTTGCCGCGCGGCAGAGAAGAGCAGTGCGATATATCAGCTTGCGGAGAATTATCCGTTCACGCGCGGCACTCTTGAAATGAAACGCCTTTACGAGGGCGGAACTCTCGGCAAGGTCATTTTTGCCGAGGGTGAATACGTTCACCCGATGAGTCCTTCCGAAACGCGTCAGTACACAGGTGTTGCCACAAACGGCGAATTCCACTGGCGCAGATATCTGCCCGCCACATATTATTGCTCACATGCTCTGGCACCGCTTATGTATATGACCGGAGAAATGCCCCGGAAGGTCATCGGAAAAACGGTAAAGTCAACCGACGAGCAACTTGAAAAATACGGCCGTATACGTGCGGACGCTGTTGGTGTCATGCTTGTTGAAACCGATGGCGGCGCACTCTTCCGCGTGAACGGTTCGTCGTATATGGCTCCGCACGGCAACTGGTACCGCCTCTCATGCGAGGAGGGAGCCTGCGAGACCGTGCGCGGACAGTCAAAAATGGTGCGTCTTGCATATAACAAATGGTCGATACCGGAAGGCGCCGAGCATGATGTGACCTACGAGGCGCAGTGGCAGTTTGATGCCGAAAAGGCTGATGCCTGCGGTCACGGCGGCGGCGACTACTGGGTGCTTCGGGCGTTTTTTGACTCCGTAAGGACCGGAAAGACGGGATTTCTCAATGTTTATCACGCGGCGGCAATGGCTGCTGTCGGCATTCTCGGCTGGCGTTCGGTGCTTGACGGGTCAAAAGAATACACCATACCAGATTTTTCAAAAGAGTCGGAGCGTATAGAATGGGAGGCGGACGATCTGTCCCCCTTTCCCGCATCGGGAAGACCCAATATGATACCTTACACATCCGTTCCGGTATCGGCTGACGTGCTGAATAACATAATCGCACACGAGGCACCCGCTGCCGAGGGGAAGACAGAATCTGAAATTGAGGCGGAATCCCGCAGCTTTGGCGAAAGCAATGTGGTAAAAAAATGATGACAGAACGTAAAACGATCAAATTCGGAGTTGTCGGATGTGGACTGATGGGCAGGGAATTTGCATCTGCCGCGGCAAGATGGTGCCATCTTGTCGCCGATCTGCCGCGTCCCGAAATCGTTGCCGTGTGTGATCTGAACGACAGCGCACGCGCATGGTTTACCGACAATTTTCCGTCGGTCAGACTTTCTACCGCAAATATAGGCGAGCTTCTCGCTGACCCCGAGGTCGAAGCGGTATACTGTGCTGTTCCGCACAATCTGCACGAAAAATTTTATGTCGATATCATAAACTCGGGAAAACATCTCATGGGCGAGAAGCCGTTCGGCATCGATCTTGCCGCAAACCGGTCTATTCTTGCCGCAATAAATGCGCATCCCGGTTCGGTAGTGCGCTGTTCGAGTGAATTCCCGTATTATCCCGCCGTCAAAGAAATTATAAAAATGATCGGTGAAGGGAAGTTCGGCAGAATAATCGAGGTGCGCTCTTCCTTCTGCCACTCAAGCGACATGGACCCGCAAAAACCGATCAACTGGAAACGCCGCGTGGAGATCAACGGTGAGTACGGATGCATGGGGGATCTCGGGCTTCACACCGAGCATATTCCTTTCCGCGTAGGATGGATACCGGAAAGCGTTTATGCCGATCTGTCAAATATAATCACACGCCGTCCGGATGGCAACGGAGGCTTTGCTGATTGTCTTACATGGGACAACGCACGTCTTTCCTGCCGTGTACCGTGCGGTGACGGTGAAAGCTTCCCTATGTATCTTGAAACCAAACGACTTTGCCCCGGCGCAACAAACCGTTGGAGCATAGAGGTAGACGGTCTTGAGTGCTCCGCGCGCTTTTCAACAGATGACCCTGGTGCGTTTATGTACACACAAGCCGTCGGACGCGAGCAGGCGTGGTGTCGCCTGAATATAGGGTATAAGCCTATGATCCAGACAATAACCGGGGGAATATTCGAGTTCGGCTTCACAGATGCCATATTGCAGATGTGGGCTTCGTTCATTGCGGAAATCGCGGGAAAGCCCGAGGCAGCTCCGTTCGGCTGCGTTCGCCCCGAGGAAACGCTTTTGTCGCACAGACTCCAGACGGCAGCTCTCATCTCACACCGCGAGCACCGCAGCGTCAGACTTGACGAGGTAAGGTAAACGTATAATTATTCGGAAAGGATCGTAAAAAATGTTTGAAAACATTTCACTCTCGCTGGCAGATATCACCGGTGAGGAATATATACGCGGAATAGTCGATGGCTGTGCCTTCTTCGGCACGCTGTCACATGATGAAGCGAACGCACTGGCTCATGAAAAGGTGGATTTTTACCCGGTCGAAGCTCAGCTCTGCAACAATGAGCTTGCAGCAATGACCGGTGTACAGGTAGTTGCGCCGGTTACAGATAAAAACGGCGGCGCGCCCACCGATGCTTTCCGTCATGCGGAGAACCGCGCGGCGGCTCCGCTCGGCGCATTCGGCTGTTTCAGACTCGGCGAGGACGGAAAACTTTACCTTATAGGCAAAAGTGAGCATTATCATGCGTCTCTCGGGCATTCTTTTCCCGGATACCGTCTTATAGACATTGCAAGGCGTCTCGGGATTCCCAATGCAACACACAACAATACACGCGGATTTATAACGAGACTGTGCGAAAAAAGAATAGTTGAGTATGCAAACGGTATATCCCCCGATGCGGCGGATGCCGATATGCGTTTTGATTCTGTTTCGGAATCAAAGGAACCGCATGTTCTTAACCGTGTAATAAACCTTGAAACCGGCTCTCTCGGCGTTGAAGCCGGTGTAAAGATGATGCTGCGCCGCTTTTATCGCTGCTCACCGGTTGCCGAAGCCCCCGCATATGCCGGAAAGACTCCCGTTTTTCTTGTTATGTCGGATACCTCCGGCGGCAAAACGGGAAATTACCACGGCACTACGGTCCTTACCCAGACTTTCCGCGGTCTTTGGAGCGAATTTTATGAAGCAATCGAAAAAGCGGGACTTTACCGGGTCGTTCCGGTAAAACCCAACGATATCGAAGATTTTGAGGCAAAAATACGCGAATACAACAGCGGATGCTTCAAAACAGCCGGCTTCCTGCATGAGATAATAATGATGAATTACGGTGCGCTTAAACTCACGCGCGAATATCTGAGTCGCGCATATGAGCTTTGCCGCGCCAACGACACACCCGTTCTGGTTGACGAGATACAGACCGGCATGTGGTACGACGGTTTGTTCCTTTTCCGCAAATACGGTCTTTCTCCCGATTTTGCCGTTATAGGAAAAGGCTTTCCCGGCGGAGAGTTTCCTGCCAGCAGGATTGTAACGACAGCAGAGTACGATAATCTCGATCAATTCGGCGCATTGGTAACAAACGGGCAGGAAGAGCTTGCCTCGCTTGCTTACCTTATCACAATGACATTCTGCGGCAAAAACGGCGCTGAGACCGAGCGTCTCGGGTCAATATTTGAGCAAGGCATGAAAGAGCTTGTAAAAAAGCACGCGGGCAAACTGACCGCAGCCGAAGGGCTCGGTCACGAAGCAGCCCTTTACTTCCACACCGTAGAAGAAGCCGCGGCGTTTACAGCCGAGCTTCACAAAAGGTGTATCGATGCCAGTGCGCAGCTTTATAAGAAGAACTGCGTTCCAGCCGTACTTTTCAAACCGCCCGTGACAGCAACCGAGACCGTGCTCAACAAGATTCTGCGCGAAGCCGACGAGGCACTTGAGTGCGGCACAGTATGACCTGAAAAATGGAAGCAAGTTTTCTTGGCATAGACATAGGTTCAACAGCCGTAAAAGCTATTCTGATCGACAGTGAAACGCTTTCTCCGCTCGTGCGCAGCAGCTGCGTATATCCCACAAAGCGCGAAAACGGATTTGTAACGCAGTCTCCGGATGACTGGGTGTCGGCTGCTGCGTGTGCAGTAAAAGATGCTGTGACACAGCGACCTGATACTCACATTGCGGCAATATCGGTATCGGCGCAGGGCGGGAGTATTTTCGCAGCCGATAAGCATCACTGTCCGATATCCGATGCGGTAAGCTGGATGGACAGCCGTGCTTCGGCTGAAGCTGATGAGCTGTACCGCAGATTCGGTGAGAAAATATACAATTCGTGCGGATGGAGGCTTTCTCCGCTTGACGATGCGTCAAAGCTTCTGTGGCTCAGAAAAAATGCTCCGTCCGTCTTCTCCGATGCGGAATACTTTATGACAACGGCGGATTACATTACCGGCAGGCTTTGCGGCAGATACGTTTACGATCCGACGTCGTCGGCAATAACACGCCTTTATGATATTGCAAAAGCGGATTATAACGATGCGCTTATGAAGTATATCGAAATAAACAGATCTCAGCTTTCCGACATCATGCCGTGCGGTGCCGCCATAGGTACAACAGGATGCGAAGCAGCCGAGATCTTCGGTATAGATACTGGTATTCCGGTTTATTGCGGCGCGCACGATCAGTATTGCGCCGCAATAGGAAGCGGTGTCGGTAAGCCCGGCGATCTGCTGATCGCCACAGGAACGGCATGGGTGCTGTTCGGAGTCACCAAAGAGCCGGGGTTTTCACCTCTGCATATTGCCCCCGGCGTTTTTCCGAGCATCGGAAGAAGCACATGCGACATCGCATACGGGGCAATAGCTTCGCTTTCCGGAATCGGTGCATCGGTCGATCGGTTTGCATCGGCGCACGGTCGGACTCCGGCTGACTCCGATGCGGAAGCGAGTATGCTTCTCGCGCGGCGCGGTCACCACGGCGACGATTACTTTGCACTCACACCGTGCGAAGACGGACGCGGATTTTTACCTCACCGACCGGGTAGCGGCATTGAATTCAGGTGCACGCCGGGAAAGTCATATGCCGAGTGCTACCTCGCACTGTTGGAAGGAGCGGCGTTTGAAGTGCTCTCCGTTGCCGAAAAAATGAAATGCGGAAACAACGTATCCGTGATCATGTCCGGCGGAGCTGCAAGATCCGGGCTGTGGAGCCGTATTGTTGCATCGGCGGCAGCCACGCGCGGATGGAGCCTTGAAGTAACATCTGAACGGGATGCTCCCGCATTCGGCGCCGCTTTGATCGCCGCAGCATCATGCGGTAAAGACATTTCGGATGTCTGCCGGACAAATCGCGTTGTTCCGGATGAAAAATACGCAGAGTATATGGGACACGCTTTTGACATATGGAAAGAAAAAATTTTAATCAAATGAATCGAGGAAGATACTAATGCCGATAATTGAAATCACCGACTACGACCGCAAGGTGTACAATGAGCGGCTTGCCGACTTTTTGCCGGACAGATTTATTGACTGCCACACGCATATATGGCAGCCGGGTACACGCAAGGTGGGCGACAAGGGCTGCGTTACATGGACCGCGACCGTCGCGCCGTATCAGACTTACGACGAACTTGCCGAGTCATACCGTCGCTTCTTTCCCGGCAAGGAAGTAACACCTGTTGTTATGGCATCTCCGAGCTGCTATCTTGATATTGGAAACAAATATGCTCTTGAAGAAGCCAAAAAACATGGGTTGGCTGCATATTATTGCACCAATTGGGACAGCGATGAAGAAGAGATACTCGGAGCCCTGAAGGACGGATTTATAGGTATAAAGCCATACCAGAACAATTCGCCTTCATGGATACCTGCCGCCGATGTGCGCATATTTGATTTTCTGACTCCGCGCCAGCTTGAGCTCATGGACCGCATAGGCGGTATCGTAATGCTGCACATTCCGCGCAGTCTGCGCCTGCGCGATCCGATCAATCTGCACCAGATGATGGAGATCGATGAAAAATACCCGAATGCAAAGGTCATAATTGCTCATATCGGCCGTGCATATGTTCCGGAAGACCTCGGGAACGCCTTTGAAACGCTGAAGCATTCAAAAAATCTGTACTTTGATTTTTCAGCCAACTGTTCACATGATGCAATGGAAGCGCTGTTTACAAATATTGATATCAGCCGCATAATGTTCGGTTCGGATATGCCGTTTACGGGAATGCGCATGTACCGCATAGACGATGGCGGAAAATATGTAAACATTGTGCCGCGCGGTCTTTACGGCGGAGTTGACAGCGATCCGCACATGCGCGAGTCGGATGAAAAAGACATAACGACCTTCATGTACGAGGAGCTGCTTGCCCTTCGCGCTACTGCGGAAAAGCTCGGACTTACACGATCCGATATTGAGCGCATCATGCACGGAAACGCAGCACGGTTCTTCGGGCTGAACTGACAGGGAGGGATTTCAATGTCTAAAATCAAAATAGGATTTTTACCACTTTACATAAAGCTTTACGATGACAGCGGAAGCGGTGCCAAAGCGCGTCCGCGTCTTGAACCGTTTTATGAAAAGCTTGCCGCCGGGCTTGAAAACGCAGGATTTGAAGTCATGCGAGCTCCGTTCTGCCGGATAGATGAGGAATTCCGCCGTGAAACAGAACGCTTCAAGTCGGCGGGAGCCGAAGTCATCGTAACATGGCATGCGGCATATTCTCCTTCGCTCGAAAGCATCGGTGCGCTTCACGACTGCGGACTGCCTGTCGTTATGCTCGATACCACCGAAACATACGATTTTTCAAGTACGCAGGATCCGGGCGAGATCAGCTACTGCCATGGTATCCACGGCGTTATGGATCTTTCAAATCTTATGCTCCGTTCGCATATTCCGTTTGCCGTGGCGGCAGGGCACGCAGAGCATTCCAATGTAATAAATCGCGCCGCCGGATATATAAGGGCTGCTGCGTCCGCGCGCTCAATACGCGGCAGCAGAACAGCCTCTGTCGGCGGGTGCTTTGACGGCATGGGGGATTTTCTTGTCAGCGATAAAGAAATGAAGGATATCTTCGGAGTCGAAATGGTATATCCCGCGGGAGAAGCACTCGAAAGCGAACGAGCCGCCCTGAGCGATGCCGAGGTCGATGGCGAGGTATTGCGTCTTTCGTACGGAGTGCGTGAGCTTGAACCGGTAACGCCGAATGTCTATCTTGACACTGCACGCAATTCGCTGGCTCTGAGAAACTGGATGGATAAAAATTCTGTTGACGCTTTTACCGTAAATTTCAGAGAGATCAGACCCGGGTGCGGGCTTGAGCTCATGCCTTTTACCGAAGCCTGCTATCAGATGTCGCAAGGTCGTGGATATGCCGGCGAAGGCGACGCACTCACAGCCTCGCTTGTCGGCGCGCTAATGACAGGCTATCCCGACACATCATTTGTCGAAATATTCTGCCCGGACTGGAAGAACAATGCCATACTGCTTTCACATATGGGCGAATACAATCCGCGCCTTACCGTCGGCAGAACTACGGTCAAAGAAATGAACTTCATATACGGCGATGCAAAAAATCCGCTTGTGTCATATGATTGCTATCGCGGAGGCCGCGCGGTATATGTCAATCTCAGCCGCGGAGGAGATGGGGGATTTCGTTTCATTTTGTCTTCCGTGACACTGCTTGACATTCCCGCCGAAAAAGACAATTTTGGGTCAAGAGTGCGCGGATGGATGCGTCATGACAGCCTTGATGTTGCATCGTATCTTGAGGCTCTCGGCAGACGCGGTGCAATACATCACAGCGCGCTCGTTATGGGGGCATCCCTTGATGAAATGAGATTTTTCGGCGAGGTCATGGGACTTCCCGTTGAAATAGTTTGAGGAGGTAACAGCAAATGCTTGCAAACTTGAATGATGTGCTTCTCCCCGCGAGTCGCGGCGGGTACGCAGTCGGTCTTTTTAATACCACAGATACGGATATGCTTGAAGCGGTCATATCTGCCGCAGAGCGCACCATGTCGCCTGTAATAATCGGAACAGCCGAGGTGCTGCTTCCTTACGGCGAGCTGAAGCTCATAGCGCCGTCGCTTCTTGCCGCCGCCAAACGCGCAAGTGTGCCGGTAGTGCTGCATTACGATCACGGCCTTACTCTTGAACGTTGCCTTGAGGCGCTGGAGCTCGGCTTTTCCTCAATAATGTTTGACGGAAGCGCACGTCCAACCCGCGAGGAAAACATAAACATGACCTGCGAGTCAGTCCGCATAGCTCATCTGCGCGGCGCCACGGTCGAGGGCGAGATCGGTCATGTCGGCGAGGCTGCCAACAATGACGGAGCGGTAAGCGATATGTACACAACGCCCGAGGAGGCTGCCGAATTTGTTGAAAAGACCGGAGTTGATGCGCTTGCCGTAGCCATCGGAACGGCGCACGGCGCTTACAAGACGCGTCCTCATCTTGATCTCGGCAGGCTGCGTGCCATACGTGAGCGTATTGATCTGCCGCTTGTACTTCACGGCGGAAGCGGCCTTTCCGATGACGATTTCCGTAACACGATACGCGATGGTATCGCCAAGATAAATATATTTACCGACCTTTGTCTTGCCGGAGAGCGCGGAATGCGCAACGGCATTGCCGCAGGGAAGGGATATCTTGATATCAGAAACTGCAAGGTCGAAGAAATAAGCGCCGAGGCTGAACGAAAAATGAGACTTTTCGGCTGCGCCGGAAAAGCATAATAAGCATTCATGAATCGCAAGGGGACTGCCACCAAAGCATATCGGTGGCAGTCCCCGGAATATTTCTGCTTTATTACGCTTGACAACTGATGTATAATATATGTGTTGGGGCAAGAAGGACCGGACCCGCGCCTCGTAATACGAAAACACAAAGTGAGGTGAGCGCATGGCGGAAAAAACATACATCGCCATTGATCTGAAATCTTTTTTCGCGTCTGTTGAGTGCACACGCCGTGCGCTCGATCCGCTCAAGACCAACCTTGTGGTCGCCGACGCTTCGCGGACCGAAAAAACCATATGCCTTGCGGTGACTCCGTCGCTAAAAGCTTACGGAATACCTGGAAGAGCCCGTATGTTTGAAGTGATAGCGCGCGTGAATGAAATCAATCGCGAGCGGCTTTCCCGCGCACCGTGCAGAAAATTCAGCGGTTCATCCTGTAATGCCGGAGAACTTGCGGCGCATCCGGAGATGTCGCTCGATTATATCGTTGCAAAGCCGCGCATGGCTCTGTACAAGGAAACGAGCGTTGCGATATATCAGGTATATCTGAGGTATGTCGCCCCTGAGGACATTCATGTTTACAGCGTGGATGAGGTTTTTATAGATGCGACCAAGTATCTTGCTTTTTACGGAATGAGTGCAAAAGAGCTTACGCGCACAATGATACGCGATGTTCTTGAAACTACGGGGATCACGGCAACGGCGGGGATAGGGACTAATCTTTATCTTTGCAAGGTAGCACTGGATATAATGGCAAAGCACGTTCACGCAGATAAATACGGAGTGCGCATAGCCGAGCTTGACGAAATGTCATACCGCCGTATACTTTGGGATCATCGGCCGATAACCGATTTCTGGCGCATCGGCAAAGGGTACTCCGAAAAACTGCGACGGTACGGCATGAACACAATGGGCGACATCGCGCGCTGTTCATTGAAAAACGAAGCACTGCTTTACAGTCTTTTCGGCGTGAATGCGGAGCTGCTCATTGATCACGCATGGGGGTGGGAACCGTGTTCGATCAAAGAAATAAAGGAATACCGTCCGCAAACAAGCAGTACAAGTCACGGGCAGGTATTAAGCTCACCGTATGCATATGAAAAAGCCCTTATAATTGTCAAGGAAATGGCAGAGCTTTCCGCACTTGAACTTGTGGAACGCGGTCAGCTTACAAATCAGATAGTGCTTTATGTGGGCTATGACGTTGAAAGTACCGATCCCACTTCGGGCGATACGGTCAGCGACCGGTATGGAAGGAAGGTTCCCAAGCCGGTAAACGGCACGGGCAATATAGGTCGGTTCACCTCATCGACCAAACTTATAACCGATGCTGTCGTATCTGTATTTGAAAAAAATGTTGACAGCACACTGCTCGTCAGACGGCTATCCCTGACGCTCAACAATCTGATCGACGAAAAAGAAGCCGTAAAAAAAGCCTCCTCTTACGAGCAACTTGACATTTTTGCCGACAACACAGCCATTGAACGCAAAAAAGCCGATGAGGAAGCTGCTCTTGAGCGCGAACGCCGCATACAGCATACCGTTATAGATATCAAAAGAAGATTCGGAAAGAATGCGATCATAAAAGGACTTGACCTCGAAGAAGGAGCTACATCGATCGAACGCAACGGCCAGATAGGAGGGCACAAGGCATGACCGGCAAGTATGACGACATAATCGATCTGCCGCATTACGTCTCGAAAAACCGCAAGCATATGTCGCTTCACGACCGCGCGGCACAGTTTGCGCCTTTTGCCGCACTTTCCGGTTACGGATCGGACATAACCGAAGCATCACGTCTGACGGGGACCCGTACTGTTCTTGATGAATACGAGCTGGCACTGCTCGATTCCAAGCTGCGCATCCTGCAAGGCGCGGCAGACGATGATCCCGAGGTGACAGTAACATACTTTGTACCGGATGAGCGCAAATCGGGCGGAGAATACAGGGACCTTGTCGGCACGATCTCCAAAATCGATGAATATGAGCGCATCATCGTTATGTCCGATGGAACAAAGATCCGAATGGACGATATATTTGCGATCGAAAGCGAGATCTTCGGCTCATATTTCTGATCTTATGACAGGTGGTGCTGCCGTGCTGTGCACGGCGGCACCACCTGTCATTGTAAGGCTGATCCCCTCACCATGATGCGCGATATCAATAATCACTTTTTAAATAAAAGGACTTGACAAAATCAATTGGTTGTAATATCATATATTTTAGTTGATACATCAACCAATTTGGAGGCAGCATTATGGATTTAACGCAAAGACAAATAACGAAAATAGCGCGTGATGTCAACAGATTCACGGTGCAGGCAATGCGCGAGAACGGCGTTGGAACCGCTGAATTTGATTTTATTCACTATGTAAGACATCACCCGGGCGCAACCCAGTCAGAGGTATGCGAGGCGACCGGAACCGACAAAGGCGCCGGTGCGCGGCGTGCGGCGAATCTTGAGGCAAAGGGATATCTCAAGCGCGAGATAAATCCTTGCGACGGACGGAGCCGTATTCTGTACGCTACAGAAAAGGCGGAAAAACTGAAAAATTCAAAAGCAAACGTTGAATCGGCATTTTATGAGTGGCTCACACGTGACCTATGCGATGAAGAGAAGAAAACATTCTGTGCTACGCTCGACAAATTATACAACAAGGCAAAGGAAGAAAGAAAAGCCGGATTTGTTCATCTTACAAATGCGGCGAGTGCAGAAGATCATGAAAGCTGAACATATGGATGGTCATCCCGATCGCATAACATCATACTTCAGAGCGGAGTGGGCGGTATTGCTTGCCACCGCTGTCTCGGGGCTCATTTATAACTTCGGTCTGCTCGCGGGACCGTGGTTTGAAGGAAAACTGGCAGGATGTCTGATGGACATATTGAATGGAAATGCCGAATTTGCTTCAATGCTGACACTTGCGCTGTTTTATGTTGCGACCATATGCACGGTTCAGGTCGCAAGATACATAAAAAGATTTTACGTGCGCAGGTTTGCAAATAATGTGAACCGCAGCATGAAAAATGTACTTTATGCCAACCTTATCGACCTCGAACGTTCGGAACTTGAAAAAAGCGGCACGGGCGACACTATGACCAAGGCTATATCTGATGTTGATGATTGCGCCGAGGGAATGAGAAAATTCACGACCGAGATATTCGACACCGGCATAGCTCTGCTCGGATATGTCATAATGCTGATATATTACGACTGGAAGCTGGCTCTTTTGTGTCTTGTTTTTCCGCCGCTGTCATATCTGATAGCAGAAAAAATGAAATTCACCGTTCAGCGGACCGGCGCCGAGTACAAGGCGGCATCGGCTGAATTGAACGCTGCCACTCTCGACAGAGCAGAAAATGCGGTCACATACCGCATTTACGGCTGCGAAAAGCAGCGCAGTCTGAGTTATGATAAGCACCTCTCAAACTACGAGAATAAAGCCGTGCTGGCAAACATATGGGGCGCGGCGCTTCCTCCTCTTTACCGTGTCATGTCAATGGTAAGCGTTCTGTTCATCATTTACATCGGCGCCGCAAATATGCACCGGAATATCGGCGCATGGGACATTGCCGCATTCACGACCTTTCTGTCGTGCTTTACAAAGCTGTCCGTAAAATCTTCAAAGGCGGCTAAGCTGTTCAATTCCGTACACAAGGCGCAGGTTTCGTGGAAAAGGATAAAACCGCTCATGCACGATCCCGATGATCACCGTCAGTTGCCGGAAATGTCCCCATCGACGGTAAGCCTGAAGGATCTCTCATTTGCATACCCCGGTGAAGGAAATATATTTTCGGGTCTTTCACTTGATACCGCCCCCGGGCAGATCATCGGTATCACAGGACCGGTCGCATGCGGCAAGTCAACGCTTGGCAAAGTATTTCTGTGCGAACATCCGTACAGCGGTTCGTTGTCAGTCGGCGGGACCGAGCTTATGAATATGCCCAAAGATAAACGGCGCGGCTTGGTGGGCTATCTGGGGCACGACACAGAGCTTCAAAGCGACAGTATAGAAAACAACATCAGGCTCGGAGACACGCGCCCTGTTGACGATGTTCTTCGCGCCGTATGTCTTGATCGCGAGGTATCCGATATGCCTGAAGGTGTCGCGACCCGCGTTGGAAGCAGCGGTGTGCGCCTTTCGGGCGGTCAGGCGCAGCGGCTTGCACTTGCTCGGACACTTTATCACAAAAGGCCGATCATGATCCTGGATGACCCGTTTTCGGCTCTTGACAGAAAGACCGAAACCGAGATATTCAAGAATCTGCGCAAAACTTGTTCAGACTCGGTGATATTTCTTATTTCACATCGGCTTTATATGTTCCCGCATACCGACAGGATCGTGTGGATGAGCAATGGAAAAACGGTGTGCGGCACGCACGATGAACTTATGCAGAGTATTCCCGAATATGCCGAACTCTATAATATCCAGAAAGAAAGTGAAAGCGATGAAGGCAAATAATGTTTCCGGCGTTGTCTTGCAAGCCATAAAAGAGAAAAAACTGCTCACCGTATTTGTTCTGCTTGCTGTCATGGGAGCAGTCGCCGCTTCACTTCTGCCGCCGTTGGTGCTCGAATCCATAGTGAACAATCTTGCCGGCGGCAATTATGTGGGCATGGTTCCGGCGTTGCTTTACTTTGCCGCAATAGCCCTTGACGGCGTTTTTGAATCATTGCGAGAATCGCTTCTGACTGTTTTCGGTCAGAAAATCACACATAAGCTGCGTGAAAGCCTTGAAGCCAAGCTCGCGCGTATGACTGCCGGCGAACTGAGTGCTGCCGATCCCGGAGCTGTGGTGTCACGCTTTACCGGAGATGTCGATACAGTCGAAACGCTGTTTACCTCCGGCGTTATCAGTATGTTCGCCGATGTTTGCCGTGTGATAAGTATTCTTGCAATAGTTTTTATCAAAAGCTCCGGACTTGCGCTGTTGCTGTTTGCGATCGTACCGATGATCTATCTCTTCACACGTACGGTGCAGAAAAAAATGCTGCGCTCACAGCTTGAAAACCGCGCATCAGCGGCACGCGTTGCCGGGCACGTTCCAGAAACGATACGGTGCCTCAGAACAATTCATATGCTGGGCAAAGAAGAATACATGAAAAAACGCTACGCCGAGTACATTGACAAAGGCTACGCGGCGATCGAGAAAACCAATTTCTACGATGCAATATATTCGCCTGTCATACAGATACTCAATGCGGTGACGGTGGCAGCAGTCATGGTGCTGTCTGCTTCAGGAAACGCCGGTGTGCTTCGGCTGTTCGGTATGTCCGTCGGTACTGCGGTAGCAATTATAAATTACATATCGCAGATTTTTTCACCGATCGAAAGCCTCGGAATGGAGATCCAGACGGTTCAATCCGCTATGGCGGGACTGAAACGTATAAACGAGTTCCTGTCATTGCCGGAAAGAGAAATTTTTCACGGTGCGGTCAAAAAAGCAAATGATTGTCCGTGCGTTGAGCTTGAAAATGTATCTTTCGGATACGATGAAAAAACCGTACTTACCGACCTGTCATTCACGGTATCCGACGGTGAACAGGTCACGCTCGCGGGGCGCACCGGGGCGGGGAAAAGCACTGTCTTCAAGCTGATCCTCGGTCTTTATCTTCCGCAAAAAGGCAGAGTGCTTATCTGCGGCAACGATGCAAACCGGATACCTGATGAGCAGAAGCGCAAAATATTCGGGTGCGTTGAGCAGTCGTTCCACCGCGTACCGGGAAGCATATTGGACCAGATCACGCTTTCCAATCCGTTGCTGTCACGCGACGATGCGGTAAAAGCGGCACGCGCCGTGGGGCTTGATGAAACAATACGTTCTTTTCCGAACGGATACGACACGCCGTGTACTTCAGCGCTCCTATCACAGGGGCAATGGCAGCTGCTTTCGATAGCGCGCGCTGTCGCCGCCGATCCGGAGATACTGCTGCTTGACGAAATAACCGCGAATCTTGATGCCGAAACGGAGGAAAAGGTGCTTGCTGCATTGCGCAAAGCATCCGCCAACCGCACAGTACTTTCGATCTCGCACAGACTTTTCGAGCATACAGGCGGAAGACTGATAAATATAACGCACGCGTAAATTAACTTTTTTCACAAAAGCTATTGAAAAAAAGACCGTTTGGGTGTATAATGACCCGGTATTTTGATTTTTCACCCAAGCGGGGAACTATTAATGATAACACACATAACACACATAGAACATCGCAGGCAAAACGCGGCGGCACAAAAGATCATTTCGTTTTGCAAAACAAATGCGGTCCTTGTCGCAGCCATCGCAGCTGCACTCATAACATCTGTTGCAGTGCCGCCCGACAGACAGTACATCGGGTATTTTGATTTCAAAACGCTGACCTGTCTTTTCTGCACATTGGCTGTCATATGCGCCCTGAAGGACATACGTTTCTTTACTATAATTGCGCACAGGATCGTTGCTCTGACCGGCAACATACGCCGCGCCATCATAGCGATCGTCGTGATCACATTTGTCGGTTCAATGCTTATCGCCAACGACATGGCTCTGCTTACCTTTCTGCCGCTCGGCTACCATGTTCTGCGGTCATCGGGAAAGAAAAAATACATGATCTTTACCTTCGTGATGCAGAACATCGGAGCAAACCTCGGTGGAATGCTCACGCCGTTCGGCAACCCTCAAAACCTCTACCTGTACAATAAATTCAGCATTCCGAGCGGTAAATTTGTAAGGATAATGGCTCTGCCGTTCGTCTCGGCGATCGCGCTGATCCTTATATGCTGTTTTATTTTTGTCTGCCCGGAGAAAATCTCGGTTGAAAAAGAAGCCGGCGACAGTCTGCCGGGGTGGAAAACGCTCCTCTACCTGCTTTTGTTTGCGTTTTCGATCATAATCGTTTTTCGCGTAGTACCATACTATTGGGGACTTATCGTGATCCCGGCTGTTCTGCTCGCTGTCGACCGCAAGGCATTGCGGCAGGTGGATTACGGGCTGCTTTTGACCTTTATGTGTTTCTTCATTTTTTCCGGAAATATGTCGCGCATCGACTTCGTGAACAGGTTCATTTCATCGTTGCTTCAAAAAAGCACTCTGCTTGTGAGTGTGATATCATGTCAGTTCATAAGCAATGTACCGTCTGCTATACTCCTTTCGGGTTTTACCGATAATTACAAAGCTCTGCTCTACGGCGTCAATATCGGCGGAACCGGAACACTTATTGCTTCACTGGCGAGTCTTATTACATTCAGACAGTACTGTGCCGCAGAACCGGGGCAAGCAGGGAAGTATATTGCATGGTTCAGCGCATTCAATTTTGCTTTTCTGATCATAATGACTCTTGTCTGTTGTTTCATACTCTGATCTCCCGACGGCTTTAAAAACTCAAAAAGAGTTTTTAAAGCCGCTTTTTTGCGAAAAAACGCTTGACACATACCCCTATCGGGTATATAATATATATACCCGATAGGGGTATGTGAGGTGCAAAAATGAATAATGAAAAGTGCTGTTGCTGTTCACAGCGAAAAAAAGAGCGCACTCCGGAGGAATACAAAAAACTCATACACAGATTGAACCGTATCGAAGGACAGATCCGAGGCATACGAAGGATGGTAGAGGACGGTGCATATTGCCCCGATATTCTTGTGCAGTCCGCAGCTGTAAATGCAGCGGTAAACGCATTCAACAAAGAATTGCTCGCCAGCCATATACGCACGTGCGTTGCCAATGACATAAGAGAAGGCAATGACGATGTAATAGATGAGCTCGTGGCAACTTTGCAAAAACTAATGAAATAAATACTCACAAACGGATGATAATATCTTTACGGCGCATTTCGGCGCCGGAGGTGGAACAAAATGACACAGTATAATGTTACAGGCATGAGCTGCGCCGCCTGCTCTGCCAGAGTCGAAAAGGCGGTATCCAAGGTCAATGGGGTTACATCCTGTTCTGTAAGCCTGCTTACCAACTCGATGGGAGTCGAAGGCAATGCGGCTCCGTCGGATGTTATCGAAGCCGTGACCAAAGTGGGATACGGAGCATCCCTGAAAGGTGACAACAGCGCAAAAAACGCAGACGAAGCCGGCGAATCCCTCGAAGACCATGAAACGCCGAAGCTGCGCCGCAGATTATGGTGGTCAGTAGGATTTCTTGCCATACTCATGTATTTTTCAATGGGTCACATGATGTGGAACTGGCCGCTCCCATCATTTTACGACAACAACCATGTTGCAATGGGGCTGACCCAGCTTTTGCTTACCGTTATAATAATGGTAATAAATCAACGGTTTTTCATAAGCGGCTTCAAGAGTCTCTGGCATCGCGCGCCGAACATGGACACGCTTGTAGCCTTGGGTGCGACCGCTGCGTTTGTGTACAGCACATATGCGCTTTTTGCAATGACCGGAGCCGAAGTGCGCGGAGACTCAGAGGCTGTCATGAATTATATGATGGACTTTTACTTTGAATCCGCAGCAATGATACTCACACTGATAACCGTAGGTAAAACGCTTGAGGCGCGTTCAAAAGGCAAAACTACCGATGCACTCAAGGGACTTATGAATCTTGCCCCCAAGACTGCCACAGTCATACGTGGCGACAAAGAGCTTACTATCCCTGTTGGCAGTGTTGTTAAGGATGATATTTTCACAGTGCGTCCTGGAGAATCGATACCGGTTGACGGCGTAGTGCTTGACGGAACAAGTGCTGTCAATGAAGCTGCCCTCACCGGCGAAAGCATTCCCGCAGACAAAGCAGCCGGCGACACGGTATCTGCCGCAACCGTAAATCTCACAGGGTTTCTGCGTTGCCGCGCAACACGTGTCGGCGAGGACACTACACTATCACAGATAATCAAAATGGTAAGCGATGCAGCTGCCACAAAGGCTCCTATCGCCAAAATAGCCGACCGTGTTTCGGGCGTGTTCGTTCCGGCGGTTATATCGATCGCTGCAGTCACAACTATCGTGTGGCTGCTCCTTGGACATCCTGTGGGATACTCCCTGGCACGAGGGATATCTGTACTTGTGATCAGTTGCCCGTGCGCGCTCGGACTGGCAACCCCTGTCGCAATAATGGTCGGCAACGGTCTCGGAGCAAAGAACGGTATTCTTTTCAAAACTGCCGCGTCGCTTGAGGAAACGGGGCGCGTTGGGATCGTCGCTCTTGACAAGACGGGAACCATAACTTCGGGCGAACCGCGCGTTACCGATATCGTTCCCAATGAAGGAACAGACAGAGGCGAGCTTTTGCGCGGCGCACTTGCCCTTGAGCAAAAAAGCGAACATCCTCTTGCACGCGCCATACTGCAAAAAGCTGCCGAGGACGGCATTACGGCAGACGAAGTTACCGATTTTGAAGTACTTCCCGGCAACGGACTGATCGCACGGAGAAACGGCGAAACACTTCGCGGCGGCAATATCGGATTCATAAGCGAAAGCTCGGGCATTGCGGTCTCGGATGAAATGATAAACCGCGCAGAAGAGCTTGCCGCATCCGGTAAAACTCCGCTGTATTTCAGCTGCGGCAAAAAACTGCTTGGAATAATCGCAGTTGCCGATACAATAAAACAGGACAGTCCGCAGGCAATACGCGAGCTTCATGGTATGGGCATACACGTTGTAATGCTCACCGGCGACAATGAGCGCACCGCGCGTGCAATTGCCGCCGAAGCGGGTGTGGACGAAGTTATAGCGGGTGTTCTGCCTGACGGTAAGGAAAACGAAATAAAACGTTTGCGCACCCGCGGCAAAGTGGCAATGGTCGGAGACGGAATAAACGATGCTCCGGCACTTACACGCGCCGATATAGGCATAGCCATCGGAGCCGGAACCGACGTTGCGATCGATGCTGCTGATGTTGTTCTGATGAAGAGCCGACTTTCGGACGTCCCGGCTGCGATCCGTCTTAGCCGCGCAACGCTCAGAAATATTCACGAAAATCTCTTTTGGGCGTTTTTCTACAACACAATAGGAATTCCGCTTGCGGCAGGCGTGTTTATCCCGCTGGGACTAACACTCAACCCCATGTTCGGTGCAGCCGCAATGAGTCTTTCGAGCTTTTGCGTGGTTTCAAATGCATTGTGTTTGAATTGGTTCAAATTGCGCGACCCGCGCCATGACCACAAGCACGCCGGACGTGCCAAAAAAGAAAATATACAAGGAAACGAAAAAATGATAAAAACACTGAAAATCACGGGAATGATGTGTTCCCATTGCGAAGCGACCGTAAAAAAAGCACTCGAGGAAATACCTGCGGTAGAATCAGCCGATGTCAGCCACGAAAGCGGAACGGCACACATTACCCTGAAAAATGATGTGAACGACAAGGTGTTAAAAAAAGCCGTGGAGTCCAAGGGATATAAGGTGACCGGAATAGAATAATTCTTACAGTTTGGCGGCGTCAAGAAACTCTTCTGAAGTTTCTTAACGCCGCCAAACATGTAATATCACAACCGGTTTACAACAAGTATCACAACACCGAGCACAACAAGAATCGCCCCTGTTATGCGATTAAGCGTCTTGGGACTGGCTTTATTGGCAAAAACGGCTGCAAGCTGTGCAAATGCCAGCGTACTGAGAACGCACACGACCAATGAAAGTGTATCCGGCGCTCCTCCGATTGCAAAATGACTTACAGCCCCCGTAAGCGCCGTAGCGCTCATTATAAACACGCTGGTCCCAACAGCGGTTTTAATTTCATACCCGAGAACGGATGTAAGCACGAGAAGCATCATCATTCCGCCGCCTGCGCCCACAAATCCGCACACAAAGCCCACAATCGCACCGCAGATTACGGAACGAACCGCTTTCTGCTTTTTTGTTGCGTTTTCAAAACGCTTTTTTGGCTCTACCACCGGCTTTACAATAAACTTAATACCGAGAAGCAGCGTCATAAACACCGAAAAGCTGCCCATCGTTGTTTTCGGCACTACACTGGCTACATAACTGCCCACAGCAGTGAAGCAAAGTACCGATATCATCATTATGATGCCGTTGCGTATATCAAGATTTTTGTTTTTTCCGTATGTAACAGCGGATGCGGAACTGGCAAGCACATCACTTGCCAATGCTATTCCGACAGCCATATACGGATCCATATCAAGGAATGTTATAAGCATGGGACTTATTACAGCGGCGGCACTCATACCGGCAAAACCGGTTCCCAGTCCGGCACCTATACCGGCAACTGTGCAAACAATAATTTTAATTATTATCATCGGCAAACTCCTTACATTCAAGCATCATAATATTTTTTTCGAGCTTATCTGTCATGGTCATGAAAGAAGCCAGCTCATCCTGCGTTATACCGCTACGCAGCGTGTCGGCAAAACGCTTTTGCATTGTTCGTCCTTCATCTATCAGGGGAATAGCCTTTTCGGTAGGTATAAGACGGCGTATCCGCCTGTCCGCCGGGTCGCTTTCTCTCGTCATATATCCGTTTTGTATCAGTGTTTCTACGGCGACAGAAGCAATACCGCTTTTTATGCCCCGGACGGCACAAATATCACGCGCTGTATTGTTTTCGGGATTATTCGCGCAAAAAAGCAAAACATCAAAACAGGTCTGATTCAAACCGTATCTGCGGCATATAGGTGCGGACAGTTCCGCATAAATATTGGCAAGCTTTCTTCCTATCGCTATCATTTTAAGTGCGGACATTATTCTTTCTCACTTTCTAATATTAGAATATTCAGTATTGTACCATTATTCTGTTTGTGTGTCAACAGGTTTATATGAATTTTCAATTGATTTATTCCTTATAAAATGGTATAATAGAATAACCGCAACAGAAAGTGATGTGATGCCAATGCTCGAAAGACTTATTGCCGGACGCTCGTTGCCGGCTCTTCGCTCACGCGAGGATATGCTTGATATTCTTTGCCGCGAGGTATACGGATACATTCGCACTTCTGACGCGTCAACTGTTTTTGAGATAAAGAGAAATACAATACCGCGCTTTTGTGCGGGAAAGGCTGTACTTAACAAAATCACCGCCAAATGTCTGATAGAGGGCAGGGAATTCTCATTTCCGTTCACAGAAGCGCTGATATGCGATGGCAAAAAACACCCGTTTTTTGTTCACATCAACTTTCGTGCCGACGTCCCCGACAGGTACATGCCGACCGAAGAATTGATAGACAACGGTTTTTCGGTGCTGGCGTTTTGTTACAACGACATAACACGCGATAACGCCGACTTTGCAGACGGATTGGCAGGTGTGTTGTACCCCCACGACCGCCAACGTCCCGATGATGCCGGAAAAATTGCTATGTGGGCATGGGCGGCAAGCCGGATCATGGACTACGCAGTCACGCGCAGCGATGTGCTTGACCTCGACCTTGCGGTAGTGTGCGGTCATTCACGTCTCGGCAAGACCGCGCTTCTTGCCGCCGCCGAAGACGTACGCTTTCGGTATGCATACTCAAATGATTCGGGATGTGCCGGTGCGGCAATAACACGCGAAAAAAACGGCGAGACCGTAAAGGATATCTACAGCAAATTTCCGCACTGGTTCTGCGAGAATTACCGCAAATATGTTGACAACGAGGAAAAAATGCCCTTCGATCAGCATTTTCTTGTTGCCTCAACCGCACCACGTCGCGTACTTATTGGCAGTGCTGTTGAGGACGTATGGTCCGATCCGATGTCCGAATTTTTATGTGCAGTCGCAGCATCGCCCGCATTCAATAACGGCATTGTGTGCCCGGACCGTCTTCCGCATACCGGCGATTCATTTCTTGAAGGTGATGTCGGTTATCATCTGAGGCACGGACAACACTATTTCAGTCGTGAGGACTGGCACAAGCTTATTGAATTTGTACGCATTCACGAAGAAAAAATGTAAACAAAGCGGCGAAACATAAAACTGCTGTAACGGCTTATTGGGTCCGACTCGCACAGTACTTCTTCAATAAAATAAAGGACAGCATGCGCTGTCCTTTATTTTATTGGTGGAGGCGAGGGGAGTCTGAACCCGGGTTTGCGCGTCTGTTTGTACAAAATTTATAGTAAGCGGTAGCGCAAACCTGATCAAGCCCGCCCCGCGGCGGTCTTGAGGGGGTCCGACTCGCACAGTGCTTCTTCAAAAGCAAAAGGACGGCTAAAACCGTCCTTTTGTTTTTGGTGGAGGCGAGGGGAGTCGAACCCCTGTCCGAAAATCTCTTGATATGGCTTTCTCCGGGTGCAGGCGGTTATTTAGATTTCCCCATGGCGGTCGGGAACCGTCACTCTACCGTCACGGGTAGCTTTTTTCTTCATGACTGCCTCAAAAGCAAAAGGGCAATGCACGTGCACCGCTGAATGACGCCCCATCCCAAGCCGCGGTACTCATGGGTGGAACGGGCAGTCCCGCAGGACTGCGTCACAGCCTTAGGCTGCGTATGCTAAATTATCGTTAGCGTTTATTTTTAAGTTGAGCAGTTTAAAGAGTTTACCCGGCTCTACCCGCTTACCATACCTCAAAATCCCCGTCGAAACCTTTACGCCCCCGTATTAAAACGGTCAGCAGTGTTGCTTACCATTTTTCACGTGATGATTTTTCAGCGCGTTCCATTTCGCGCTTTGCTTCGTTTTTGGCATCGGTCTCGCGTTTGTCATACAATTTTTTGCCTCTGCAGAGACCAAGTTCGACCTTTACGCGCGAATCCTTGAAATAAAGCGAAAGGGGAATAAGCGAAAATCCCTTCTGCGATGCAAGTGCAGCCAACTTTATTATCTCTCGCTTATGCATAAGCAGCTTGCGCTGCCTTATGGGATCGCGATTGAAGATATTACCCTTTTCATAAGGGCTGATATGCATACCGTTTACAAAAATTTCGTTGTTTTTTATCGAACAGTAGCAGTCCTTCAGATTGACCTGACCGAGCCTTACGCTTTTGACCTCTGTACCGAAAAGAGCAATACCCGCCTCATACCTGTCATCAACGAAATATTCGTGAAATGCTTTCTTGTTTGTAGCTATCAGCTTTGTTCCGCCTTTGGACGGCATGACGCGTACCTCCTTTCATTTGTCATCTGTATTATTATACCACGGATCTGCTGTAAATTCAATACCTATTACAAAATATGTACTAAACGATCGGTTTAGTCCGTATTACGGGGCAGTCGCCAAAATCAATTTGAGACCGCCCCGTAATATTACGCTACCTTACCGACGCCGGTCGGCAGCTTGGTTAAATTACTTTCTTTTCTTGGTAATAACAGCCGCGGGAATGAGCGTAGCAATGATCACGATACCGGCAGCAACAGATGAGCCGCAACCTTTCTTGGTCTCGGGAGCCGTTGTTTCGGGAGCCTTGGTAGCGTCAGGAGCCTTTGTTGCATCGGGAGCTTTGGTCGTATCGGGAGCCTTGGTAGCATCCGGAGCTTTGGTCGTGTCGGGAGCCTTGGTTTCCGGCGCGGAAGTCTCGGGAGCATCGGTCGTCATAACAACGGGATCAAGTCCCTTGAATCCGTAAGCCGAAAAATCGGGGGTTATCTTGGATCCGTCGCCGGCATAGATAGCCACATTGTCTATCGCAACGCTTGCACCCTTCTGGGAACGGAAACCAACGGCGTATCCTGCCATGGCGCCGGGAAGAGCGTCCTTCGGCGCAGTGGCTATTTCATTGGGAGCGGAAACAAGGAATTCATTTGCGTAAATATAAACGCCCTCATCGGGAACCGAGACCATTCTCACAACAACACTCTGGAGAAGAGCAGTGTCATTCTCGGTAACGGGAGACGGGAACCACGAGTCGCTCATACCATCCCAGTCAAACCATTTATTTGACTTTTCGGTGTTGGTATATCTCACCTGGTTGCGGTAAGTCCCGTTTCCTCTGAGCATCGGGACCTGAAAATCAAACTCACCGTTCCAGTTGAATATCGGGCTGCAGTAAGAAGTGGGACCCGCAAGATATGTGATCTCATACTGGATAGTATATGTAGTTTTAACAAGATCCTGCATAACATCCTTGTCATAAATCATCAGGTAGCTGTAGGCGCCGCCGTCAGCCGAGTTGTCGATATACAGCTTGCCGTCTTTTACAAAGTACTTGATGGTTTCGCTGATATTTTTCTCAGTGATCTTGTAGTCAAGCGCGGAAGTATCCACAGCAACTACACGGTATTCAAGTGATGATTCGATAACGGCAAGATCTTCGGTGTCCGGTACACTGTTGAAGTTCTCGCAATATATGATTTCGCCGGGAGCAAAAGCTGCCGCGCCTGTTGCCGAAGCCGGCATAGCAAAAAGAAGCGCGATCATCAGAGCGGAAATGACAAGTGAGATTTTTTTCATGATCATAAACCATACCTTTCATATAGTATAATTGTATTCCGATTGACACAATAACGCCAATCATGTATTTATTATATCACATAAAACCATAGTTTTCAAGTCCTTTTGTAATATTTATGTATTGACATATGCCATCATTCGCCCGCTAACCGTGACGAAACGTTTTTCATGCTGTACGGCAAAATAATTGTCACATTATGTAATTTTGCATACAATGTAATTGAGGGCGCGGTATGTGAGCATTGACAGCCGCAGCTCAATCACAAACGGAGGTAACAGAAATGGCTGAAAACAGATTCGGCTGTTCGGGCAGCGGTGCAGGGCGCGAGACCTGCTGCATTGAAACAGGCCGCATATTCGACAGCTGTCGCGACCGCGACTGCTACGAAAATATACGCGTAAGTCTTACAGACTGCGGCTGTGATATTATAAACCGCACCGGAAACATACGTGCAAAAGATGCAAGCATTGCATGGACATATATCGGTATTGACCCCGTTCGCTTCAACAGGGGCTTTTACACGGTAAATATTCGTTTCTTTATAAAAATTACATTTGAGGCGTGCACCGGCGGTTGCAAGCCACAGGAATTCGAAGGCGTTGCCGTTCTCGACAAGCATGTTGTTCTGTATGGCGGAGAAAGCAATGTAAACGTGTTCCGTTCCGGCGACACTGCATACGATTTCTGCCGCACGGATGAAAAGTGCGAATCGGTACGCAATATTCCCGAGGCGGTCGTGGAGGCTGTGGATCCCATCATCCTGAGCGCCGCTGTATTTGAACGTGCCCCGGGCAATCCATGCTGCTGTTGCTGCTGCGAAATACCGGCACAGGTAGCCGCAAGAATTGACGGAAACATAACGCAACGCGAAACCGACGGCGGAAGATATCTTGCCGTGTCGGTGGGTATTTTCTCGGTCATAAGGCTCGTGCGCCCGGCGCAGCTTCTTATCAATGCTACAGAATATGCGGTCCCGGATAAAGAATGTGTTATGCCAAAGGAAGAAAACCCGTGTGCGATATTCCGCACGATGTCATTCCCGGTGAACGAATTCAACCCGCCGCTGACGCCGCAGGCTCCGTGCGACAGAGGTCATTGCGGATGAAACCGGCGGTATTCCGCTTCATATATTGAAAAAAGCGGGGTGTTAAAAACTCGTTTTGAGTTTTTAACACCCCGTCGGCATTGATGGCTTTGTCACCAGAAAAGTTAACCGCCCAAATTTGCATCAAAAACCGAATTCAAACCGGTATTTTTCATGGGCTGTAAAAAAGCATTGAGTTTTTTACAGCCCTTGTTTTGTTATTATACCGGCGGTTGGCAGCTTCAGCGTATTTTATTCTGATTTTGCCGCATTATCCGCTTTCAGCGTTAGCTCGGCATCACCCTTACCGCGCACAAAGTCGGCAGTAATCGTTACAGCCTCCACATCATCGCGCGACGGTAGGTCGTACATAAGCTCCGTCATAATCGACTCAAGTATAGAGCGCAAACCGCGCGCACCTATATTGCGTTCAAGTGCCAGCTCGGCAATCGCTTCGATCGCACCGGGTGCAAATTCAAGTTTTATGCCGTCAAGCGAAAAAAGCTTGGCATATTGTTTGATAAGTGCATTTTTCGGTTCACTTATAATCCTGACAAGCGCATCGCGGTCAAGCTTTGAAAGCGGTACTATCACGGGCAAACGTCCCACAAGCTCGGGAATAAGACCGTATTTGACGATATCGTGCGGTGTCACATCCTCAAAAATCATACCCGGCTTCTCATCTTCGGCTTTTGCTTCAAGCTCGCTCTTGAAGCCTATCAGCTGTTTGCCGTGGCGTTTTTCGATTATCTTATCCAGCCCGTCAAATGCACCGCCGCAGATAAACAGAATGTTTTCGGTATTTATCTGTATAAACTCCTGATTGGGGTGCTTTCTGCCGCCCTGAGGGGGGACATTTGAAACCGTCCCTTCAAGAATTTTGAGCAACGCCTGCTGCACGCCTTCTCCGGAAACATCGCGCGTAATTGAGCGATTTTCGCTCTTTCGCGATATTTTATCTATCTCATCGATATAGATTATACCTTTTTCGGCGCGTTCGATGTCGTAATCAGCTGCCTGTATGAGTCTGAGAAGGATATTCTCAACATCCTCACCGACATATCCCGCCTCGGTAAGCGTCGTTGCGTCGGCTATTGCAAACGGCACCTTGAGCGTTTTTGCCAGTGTTTGTGCAAGATATGTTTTTCCCACACCCGTAGGTCCGATTAAAAGGACATTGCTTTTCTGTATCTCTACATCCTGGGTCTCGGCGCTGTCTTTTTTTGCTTTACGTCTTCCGCGTGTGCTGCGATCCTGCGACTTGCTCAGAATACGCTTGTAATGATTGTAAACGGCGACCGAAAGCGCGACCTTGGCTTCATCCTGACCGATAACATACTGGTCAAGCGCCTCCTTGATCTCACGAGGCTTCGGCAGCTTTTCATAGCTGAGATCATCCTCGCCGGCACGTGCAATATCAACCTCGTTTTCTTCGATTATTTCATCACACGCGCGAACACAGAAGTCGCATATATAAAGACCGTTGGTTGCGGGGATCAGAAAATTGCAGTCATCTTCAGATCTTCCGCAAAATGAGCAGCGGTGAATAATATCATTTTTCTTTGTTGGCATACTGATCCATGCCTTTCCCAAAGGCTTGCGTGGCAAGCCACAACGTGAAAAAGTGTATTTAGAGTCTTACTTTACTGACCCCATTTTCCACGCAGCTCTGCCGGAACGTCCGATCACGTTCTGTAATCAGGCGTGACGGTCAATAATGCGGTCGATAAGACCGTATTCAAGTGCCTGGTCGGCAGTCATAAAGTTGTCTCTTTCCGTATCGCGCTCAATCACCTCGACGGGTTTACCGGTGCGATCGGCAAGTATACGGTTGAGAGTGTCACGGGTCCGCAGAAGAAGATCAGCGCGTATCTTTATATCGCTACACTGACCCTGTGCACCGCCAGAAGGCTGGTGTATCATTATCTCACTGTGGGGAAGGGCAAGTCTCTTTCCTTTTGTTCCCGCCGCAAGCAAAAAAGCTCCCATGCTGGCTGCCATGCCTATGCAAATCGTCGTAACATCGCATTTAACGAACTGCATCGTATCATATATTGCCATACCTGCCGTGACAGATCCGCCGGGACTGTTGATATAAAATGAAATGTCCTTATCCGGATCAACCGACTCAAGATAAAGCATCTGAGCCACAATGAGGGATGAGGTAAGGTCGTTTACTTCGTCCGAAAGAAATATTATACGGTCATTGAGCAGCCGTGAAAATATATCGTACGAACGTTCACCGCGTCCGTCCTGCTCAATTACATACGGCATACTTGCCGCACGGATAATATCAGAACTGTTTTTGCCGTTTATCATTTAAAATACCAACCTTTCTTTATGTGGCTGATGCCTGAGCATCAGCCACTTTATGAAATACGGGAATCACTCAGCGTCGGCAGGTGCTGCCTCGGGGGCCTTATCAAGATATGTTACCACAGCGGCATCCTTGACAAGAGCAAGCGTCTTGCGCATGATAAGCGTGTGCTTAATCTCCTCGGCAGGCAGATTCTCCTTGGCATAGTCAAGTTCAACGCTGTATGCCTTTGCTATGGTTTCATACTCTGCATTGATCTCATCTTCGGAAACTTCAACATTTTCAAGCTCAGCTATCTTTTCAAGAGCCAGCTCGGTCTTTACGTGTTTGAGAGCGGAAGGACGGATCTGCTCCTTATACTGATCAAGGGTCATGTTGAAGTATTTGAGATACATGGAAAGCTGCAGACCCTGCATCTGCATTCTCGATTCGCTCTCTCTGACCTGAGCTTCAACTTCGGAATCGACCATGCTTTCGGGGATCTCGGCTACAAGCTTTTCGGCAAGAGCATCTTCGACCTTTTCAGCAAGCTCATTGTCGGCAGCATCTTTGTGTCTCTTTTCGATTTTTGCCACGAGGTCGGTGCGGTATTCAGCAAAGGTGTTGAATTCGGAAACATCCACTGCGAAATCGTCATCAGCTTCGGGCAGCTCGGTCTTTTCAAGCGCGTTGAGCTTTACCTTGAAAACAGCTGCCTTTCCGGCAAGCTCGGATGCTCCGTACTGCTCCGGGAATGTGACATTGACATCAAACTCTTCGCCGATATTTTTGCCAACAATACCTTCCTCGAAGCCGGGAATGAACTGACCGGAACCGAGCTTAAGGTGATGACCGGAATCCTTGCCGCCGTCAAATGCAACTCCGTCAACAAAGCCTTCGTAATCTATAACAGCGGTGTCGCCCATCTCGGCGGGACGGTCAGTGATTTCGATCTCACGTGCGTTTCTTTCACGCACGGTCATGATCTCGCGGTCGACCTCCTCGTCGGTGACGGGGGAGAGGACCACCGATGCCTCTATGCCCTTGTAGCCTTCAATGGAGACTTCGGGCTTTACGTACATTTCCGCCTTGAGAACGATCTCGTTCTCATCCATGGAAACAACGTCAAACTCGGGACGTGATACTATCTGCTTGCCCGCCGCATCAACTATTTCGCTGTAATGAGCGTTGATGATGTTGTTGATGGCGTCCTCAAGGAACACGCCGGTACCGTACATTTTTTCGATAATGCTGCGGGGAGCTTTGCCACGGCGGAAACCGGGAATGTTGAAGTTTTTGGATTTCTCATGAAATACCTTTGACTTCTCAGCCTCAAGAGTTGCTGCATCCTCGGAAAATTCCACTGTGCAAAGATTCTTTTCATTGATCTCTGTTTTTCTGATTGTCATGGTGACCATACCTTTCTTACAACGTGCCCGCTGCATTTAAACGTGCGGGCACAACTTTTCACATTAATATATTTTACTATAAAATAATTATATGTCAAGACCTAAAATCGAAATTCAACCGATTTTGCGCCAAAAATAATGTTTTTTCGCGCGTTTATACTCGCGTGGGAATATAGAGAGGACAAAATGCAAGATGATCTGCAGCTATCAGACGGAACTCTATATCCTCAAACACAAACGGCTGACGCCCGACATAACCGCTGTGGACATGTCCGAAATAACACCGCCCGACTCCGTAGCTGTGCAGGAGGTCAACAAGTCCGCGCGCAATTGCCCCGTTCCACACCGGCGGAAAGTGAAGAAATGTAATTATCGGAAGCTCACGCCCATCTTCGGCGCGCATCTTGCATGCCGCCCGCAGGCTCATTTCAAGACGTACCGATTCACGGTTGTTTATTTTTTCCCAGCTGACCTCACCGACCGTTTTCTGCGATATCTCGTCAAAAAACCAGCCGCGCGACCCCGAGATCACCGCGCCGTCGGCAATATACGCATTGTTATAAAGGATTCTGAGCGTCGAAAATCCGTTTTCCGCAAAAAATGCGTTCATTTTTGATGCCGTTGTCCACCAGAAATCATGATTGCCCTTGCCGATATATTTTATGCCGGGAAGCGAATCGATGAATGCGAAGTCCCCGCGCGCCTCATCGAGATTCATAGCCCAGGTTATATCTCCGGGTATAACGATCGAATCGCCCGGTCCCACGACCGCGCGCCAGTTGCGTTCAAGGCGGTTCTGAGCATCCGCCCACCGGCTGCCGAACACCTCCATTGATTTAGCTTTCCCTTCGGCACCCGGAAGATGAAGGTCAGCTATTGTATATAATGACATATGAAATCCTCCGGACGCTCAAGGCGTACATAACGAATAAATTCCGAAAAAACGGAAAGAATAAAGCTGTACCGCGCAGGTATGCGGTAAATTCCGCGTTATTCCGCGATCCGGAAATACGCGATCCAAGGAAGGTAATAAAATGGACGAAAAGTTTGTAAATCACGAAAAATGCGGCTGCAAGCACATCGAAGGCATAGTTTGCGACGTAAAAAACTGCGCACATCATAACGGCGAGTGCTACTGCACCGCCAATCAGATCGTTGTCGGTCCCACAAACGCCGCCACAAGTGACGCCACAGAGTGCTCCACCTTCAAGCCCAGAACAAACGACTGAATTCTTCGCGGGGGGTATCGCGCGTAAGCGCGACAGCCCCTCTTTTTTTACTTAAGTTGTCCGAGAACGTCCTGCGGCATACCGGCAACATCGCAAACGCGGTCAAAGATCACTCTGCGTCGGTCAAGTCCTTTGAGGGGTGCCGGAATATCCGTCCCTGTAAGCTTCGAGAGTTCGCCGAGAGCCGCGCAGCCGTCAGCCGGACTCTTGCCGGTCAGAGAAGCAAAAACGTCGCCTGCAAATTTGTAGGGGCTGGCGGTCGATGCAACAAGCATAGGTACGGTGCGCGATGCGTTGTTTGCGTGATCCGAGTCAACGCAAGACAGCGCGACGGCAGTGTGCGTATCACAAAGATACCCGTACTTTTCAAAATGATGTTTTATTGCCGCTGCGGTCGCATTTTCGTCAGCGTAACAGCCCGTAAATTTCTCACGGATCTTACCGAGCACATCGCGCGGCAGCTCGTATTTACCGTTCTCGGCGAGCTGCTTCATAAGCGCGGCGGTTGTTTCGGCGTCGGTCATAAGATAAATAAGCCTCTCAAGATTGCTTGAGATAAGGATATCCATCGACGGCGACATGGTAGTATAGAACTTCCTGTTGCGATCGTAAACGCCTGTTGAAAGAAAATCGGTAAGAATGTTATTTGAATTGGACGCGCATATCAGCCTACGCACCGGCAGTCCCATACGGCTTGCCATATATGCAGCGAATATGTTGCCGAAATTGCCTGTCGGAACAGCAATATCGATCTCCTCGCCCCACTTTACGGCTCCCGATGCCGCGAGCTTCGAATAACCTACATAATAATATGCTATCTGCGGAACGAGCCTGCCCCAGTTTATTGAATTGGCGCTTGAAAGAAAGTATCCGCGCCGGTCGAGCTCTTCACGCATAGCGGGATCGGCAAATATCTTTTTGACACCGCTCTGGGCATCGTCAAAATTACCTCTTATGGCGCAAACGTCAACATTGCTGCCATCCTGCGTCATCATCTGGAGCTTCTGCACGCGGCTAACACCGTCAACGGGGTAAAATACCTTTATAGCAACACCCGGAACATTCTTGTATCCTTCAAGCGCCGCCTTGCCCGTATCTCCGGATGTTGCAACAAGCACAAGAGCGGTACGTTTTTCTCCGGTCTTTCGGAGAGCGCGCGAAAGCAGGCGAGGCATTAGCTGAAGCGCCATATCCTTGAAAGCGCATGTGGGACCGTGCCAAAGCTCAAGGCACCATACGTTGTCGCCCGCTTTTTTTATCGGTGCGGGATCATCGCCGAATGCCGCACCGTACGCATTGCGGCAATCCTCGCGCAACTCCTGTTCGCTGTAATCGTCAAGAAAAAGCGAGAGTATCTTTACCGCCGCGTCACTGTATGACAGACCGGCAAGCGACCGTATAAAATCGCTGTCGGTTGTCGGTATCGTCTCAGGCAGGTAAAGACCGCCGTCCGGTGCAAGTCCGCGCTTTATCGCCTCGGCTGAGCTTATTCTTTCGGGTTCGTTGCGTGTATCGCGTGTACTGATATACTTCATTTTTTACAACCATCTTTCTTTGCGGATCTAAAAACGTTCTGAACGTTTTTTTCATTTGTTTTTCAGTCTTTTTTTGCTCCGCAACCTATGTTTCCGACCGCAAAATCATACGCATTGCGCCAGAATATCTTTTCGATCTGTTCTTCGGTCACGCCGTCGAGGAGAAGCGGATCAACTATCTTCATAAGATCGCGCACATCCTCTATCCCATCCGGCAGATCGGTACCGTCAAGGTCACAGCCGAGGGCAAGATTGTTGCCCGCACCGCGCGAGAGATAGTATTCGATGTGCTTCACGACATCCTCAACGCCGGCGCCATCCGGAGCGAGGTGAGAGCGGCAAAGGCTCTGACCTATAAGCCCTCCCGCGGCGATCACGGCGTCAATATGTCTGTCGCGCAGGTTTCTGGTATGACCGTAAAGGGAATACGCGCATGAATGAGATGCTATGAACGGCCTTTTGTATTCCGCAACGATCGCGGCTGTATCATCGACAGAGGCAGCGCTTGCGTGTGAAACATCCGGAATGATCCCCAGCTCGCAGCAGCGTGCGACCACGCGCTTGCCGAATTCGGTAAGACCGTCCTCGGTGTTGTGCGATCCTCCGATTATTGTGGAGCCCGCCCACATAAGAGTGATGACGCGCACTCCGCGTTCATAAAGAAAGTCAAGCCTTGAAATGTCGCCCTCAAGTATACGCGCATCCTCAACACTGAGTATATACGCAGCCTTGCCGGCGTTCCACGCCGCTTTTATGTCAGCTCCGTTTCGGCAAAGAACGGCGCGGTCGCTGTTTTCGTCAAGTTCGCGGAAAAAATTATCCGATATCTCAAGAAAACGCGCAAACGCGGTCGCATCGTCCTTTTTGTACTCTGCACAGACCGCAGCTACCTGACCGTAGTTTTCATATTTTTCGACTTTTCCGAGCGAAATGTGAAGATTGTTTTCGGAAAGATGCTGTTTACGTGAAAGAAGCCTGTACGGGGTGTCGCAGTGAAGATCGAAAAGTTGCATTGTATTATACCTTTTACCTTTCCATACATCCGGCACGGTCAACGTGCGCCGAATGCGTTTCGAATATGATTAATTTCGGTTATTACCGGCGGGTCTATCTCTCCGCGTGCAAGACAGATCTCAATAACGTCGATCCTTACGCGTTTTGACGCAGCCTCGCCGGCTGAACGGACTGTGCGCAGATATTCGTTTGCAGCAGCCACAGTGTTTTGTTTTTTTTCGTAATTGACCGCCGCTGCCGGACGACCGTATGTATAAAGGCATCCGCGCGGAGCCTCCGTGCGCGTTTTTACCTCGACAAAAACAAGATATTCGTCATCTTCGGCGATTATATCAAGCTCATGCCTTCCGAGGCGCACATTCCTGCCTTTTATTTTATATCCGTTTCTGATGAGATATTCCGCCGCGGCATCCTCGCCGAATCTGCCGTGCGCCGCGCGCGAGGCGGGAGCGATGGCACGATCATCCTTCCGGGAAGCAGTGCCACAGCCGTCAATGCGATCTGTCAGCTTGTCTTTTTTCATTACTTCTTCAGAAACCGTATGAATTGCCTGCGGTATATCGGTGCAACGCCGTACCGTTCAAGAGCGGCACGATGCTCCGGCGTGCAGTATCCCTTGTGCTTGGCAATGCCGTATTCGGGGTATTCGGCGTCAAGCTCAGCGCAAATACGGTCACGCGCGACCTTTGCAAGAATCGATGCGGCAGCAATTGACGGAGATTTGCTGTCACCTTTTACGACCGATTTGCCGGGAATATCAAATCCGCGAAAGACATTGCCGTCAACCAGCAGATAATCGGGTTTTATTGCAAGCAGCGACACCGCACGCCGCATTGCAAGCAATGTCGCTCCCAAAATATTCAGCTCATCGATCTCGGCGACCGATGCTTCGGCAATGGCATAGTCGAGAGCCGTAGCCTTTATAACGTCAAAAAGAATGTCACGCCTGTGCGGAGTCAATTTTTTTGAATCATTGAGCCCGTCGATGTGCGCATCATCGGGCAACACGCACGCAGCAGCCACCACCGGACCGCAAAGCGGTCCCCGCCCGGCTTCATCTATACCGCAAATGCGGGAATAGCCTTGCGCCACAAGCTCATCTTCAATACTGAAATCAAGCTCTTTTATTACTTTTTTCGGCATTTTCCGATCCTCCGCTGTTTATTTTCGCGGTGCTTCAAGCGAAATACGCCCTATTTTGGCATTTCTGAACTCGTCAAGCATCATCTTTGCGGCTCTTTCAAGATCGACCTCGCCGCCGGAAACAAGATATCCGCGCCGCCTGCCGACAAGCTCAAGTATTTCGTAGCTTTTCAGCTCCGCCAGTTTTTCCGGCTCCACGAGTTTGTAACGTTCGCAAAGCAGGGCGGGGCAGAGTGCATACAGTCTCGCGCACAGTGCCGAGGCAAGCTCCTCGGGGTCGAGGATCGCGTCCTTTATCGCTCCGGTGATCGCAAGATTTTCGGCAACACGCCTGTCATCGAACTTCGGCCAGAGGACACCCGGCATATCAAGCAGGTCAATACCGATACTCGTTGCGACCCACTGTTTGTCCAGCGTAACGCCGGGGCGGTTTTCAACCTTGGCTTTTTTTGCACCTGTGAGTTTATTTATAAGAGAGGATTTGCCAACATTCGGGATCCCGAGCACCATGGTCCTCAGCTTCCTGCCGCTCATGCCGCGGTCACGGTACCTCTCAAGCTTTTCGGCGCAAAGCTCGCGCAGCGTAGGGGCAATACGCGAGATCCCGGCGCCGCTCCTGCAATCGCAGGAAAGACACACAATGCCGTTTTTAGTATATTTTACGATCCAGTCCGCCGTTATCGCTTCATCGGCGAGTCCGGATTTGTTGAGCAGAACGAGCCTCGGCTTCTCGCCGCATATACGGTCGATATCGGGATTGCGCGAGCTCGCGGGAATGCGTGCATCAAGTATTTCTATAACAGCATCAACGGAGCCGAGGTTTTCGCCGATCATACGGCGCGTTTTCGCCATATGTCCCGGAAACCACTGGATCTGTTTCGATTGTATGCCCATCAGTCTACCGCTCCGATCTTGTCAAACGGCGTGAGGCGCATTAGCGCATGACCGAGAATGCGATCAACAATTACGCAGCCAAAGTAGCGACTATCAGTCGAACCGCGCCTATTATCTCCCAAAACAAAAACACTTCCTTCGGGTACCTGTAGTGGATATTGTAGCATTCCAATCGAAAGAGCGCGTTCGTTTACTTTGTATGTTGCATATTCACTATCATCCAATACAATAGGATTTTCCATGTTCTTGTCATAAATTGTAATTTTCAGTCGTTGGTCAACAATCTCCATGTCTACCCATTCTCCGCCTGTGGCTATTACACGCTTTACAAGCGTCATGCCTTTTTCTCCTGTAAAATTAACCATTTCGGGATCATGAAAAACAATTATATCTTCTCGTTGAGGTCTATAAAAAGCATCCGAGACCAATAGCATTTCACCATCACTGAGCGTATAGTCCATCGAATGTCCGTCAACGCGGCAAAGTCTCACAAAAAAGCTGAATATAACTATCACAGCGCAAAGTGAAAATATGCACAGCTCGTAATAGTCGAATATTTCCGCAACGATAGACTGCTTTTCTTCTTTTTTTTCTTTGTTGTTATCCGGTGCGACAGGAATGTCGCCGTTATTGTTTTCAACGTTTTTTATTTCGTCGGACATTTTTTCTTTCCTTTCGGTGATCGGTACCGATCATTTGATTCGGCAATAATCTATAAATGACTGCATAAGCTCAGAACCGCGGGGAAGATAGCAGTTCTTTTCGCGTGCGGTCTCTTCGGTAAATACATTCACGCCTTTTTCCTTCTTACGGCTGCTGTACATAAAGTACGGCACAGGATCGGATGTATGTGTGCGCAGGCGGAGCGGCGTGGGATGGTCGGGGAGCACAAGGATGCCGAAATCGTCTCCGCAGCCTTCAAGGTACTCAAACACCGGCGTGAGTATCTTTTCGTCAATAAGCTCGACAGATCGTACTTTATTTTCGATCTCCGCACGGTGCCCGCACTCATCGGGCGCCTCAACATGAACATACACAAGGTCCGAACCATTGCGGAAGGCATTGACAGCCGCCTCCGCCTTTCCGGTGAAGTTGGTGTGTATATTGCCGGTAGCACCTTCAACATCGACAACGTTCATTCCGGCGCAGATCCCTATGCCTTTGATAAGATCGACGGCAGAAACGACCGTGGCGTCAAGTCCGAATTTCTCGCGGAAAGAGGGAAGTGCCGGCTTCTTTCCCGCGCTCCACAGCCATATGGCGTTGGCGGGCTTGAGTCCGTGTGCACGGCGGGCTTCGTTTACCGGATGATGCTCGAGAAGCGCCGTGCCCTCCTTCATAAGCTGCCGATATCCGCCCGCAAGTGTCGCATCGGGCAGATATTCACCGATTTTTTTGCCGATTATATTGTGCGGGCGCGCAAAATCATAGCTGTCATCAGCTCCGTTCCATATAAGGCAGTGACGGTAGCTGACCCCGGTGTAAAAATGCCGGGCTTCATCGGAAAGATTTTCGTTGAGAGTTTTTATAAGCTCGGCCGCCTCTGCGGTCGAAATTTCATCCGCGCTGTGATCGAGCATAACGCGTTCTTCATACGGCTGACCTTCGACAGCGTCCGACAGCGTAACGGTATTGCATCTCACGGCAACATCTCCGGGCTTCATGTCGATTCCCATGCTGACAGCCTCAAGGGGAGAACGTCCTTTTGAATACACCTTGGGATCAAATGAAAGTATCGCCATGTTTGCAGTGTCGGATTCCGGCACCATGCCTTCGGGAACATTCAGAACGGTACCGACCTTTGATATGGCGGCAAGCCTGTCCATCATAGGCTTACGGGCTGCCTCCATGGGTGTCATATTACCAAGCTCGGGCACAGGCTCGTCAGCCATGCCGTCGGGTATAAGTACAAGATATTTCATCAGATAATCACCTTTCAGTGTCTTACAATATTTTTTCATTTTATTATATCACAAAAAACGTCTGTACGCAAGAAAAAATAAAAATTAATCGTACATTCCGAGAATTCACACAACAGACTTGAATTTCGGTGTCTGATATGCTAAAATAATAAAAAAATATGATCGGAGACAATAAATGAAAGCCGCCGGAACAGAAAAAAAGCAGCGTAATGCGGCAAAAAAAGCGATAATAGTTGTCCTTTGCGCGGTCTGTATGCTCATAATTGTATTTTATTGTATAATATGGGCTGTCAATCGGCACGGAAATGGCGACGAAACGTTACCAAATAATTACACTTTTGACTATGCCAACTACGATGAGGACATTTTTCGCGATAAAGAATACATGAGCTACGACCGGAATATATACTACACAAGCATAAACTCGTATATGACGGTAACGATAGACCGCGAAAACATGGATGATGTGTCGGAATCATACCGCCGCCCGATACTTTTTATGATGGACTATATAGATGCTATCGTAAACGGAGACGTTGAGACTTACAATTCGTGCCATGCCTCCGAGTATTACAAAAGCGGCCGCAAGCCCAAAGAAAATTTCACCATGCAAAAACTGTACGCAATAAAGCTCACAACAGTTGACACATGGTATGACGATGCAGGCTCCGAAGCCTTGAGATACTACAACATAGGCATTGACTATATGATAAAAAACAATAACGGAACTCTGCGTAACGACATGGGCAGCGATGCAATAAGAAGAATTTATCTGACGCTGAAAGAAACTTCATCCGGAACGATAACAATAACCGACGAATCGTATTTCAGCTGTCTCGAGACTGCCGCGGGATAACAGCCGATACGCAGAAGCGCAAAGCAAACACAGGATGACTTGTTAAACCGCCGCTGAGCGGATCCGTTAAAGCAGCGCACTCAAGCAGTTTTGCAAATTGCCATTGTATCATGAAATTTCGCCCGATTTTTTATGTATACCCCTTCCCCCAATTTCGCAAAACTTCAATTTTGCGAAATTGAACGTTTTATCGAATCGGCTTTATCCTCTGCCGGTGCGCATGATGCAGATCATTTTTTCGCTCAATGCCCCGCCGTACGGCGATTTACAATAAAAACACAAAAGCATCGGTTGCGTCACCAGGCAACCGGTGCAATTAATAAAACCAGCCAAAGGAACCGACACGCCATGCACAAAGGCATTTACACCGATTTTCTGTGCAAAGCACTGCCGATGCCGTCGGAAGGTCCATCGAATGCATCGATGGCATCTGCAGTGCTGTCGCGGCTTCGCGAAGACAGGATCGGCAGAGTTATCTTCACACCTTTATACTGTCACGGCAGATCCGGCGCCGCCGGCAGCATTGCGCATTTTATTAATCAAAGAAACATTGCATTCAAAGCGCTTCGCCCGCATCTTCCGCACGGCATAAGCTACACTCTTGCCGCAGAGATCGCGATCGTTCCCGGTTGCTTCGATGATCCCGACATATGCAGACTTATGATAGATATTTCGGGTTATCTGCCCGTGCTGCTCCCTTTTCCGATTTATTCCGATGAGGTATGGAAAGACATCAACCGTCTTACGTATCACACGAAGTACAAACCCATCTTTACTAATTTTGACAGATTTCTCATTGTATATCCTTTTGACGAAATCAAAAAGATTGAAAAAGTTCCGCGCGCAGCATTTCATTTCAACGTAAGGTCGCTTGACAGCAAGCATATGGTCAAATATGTTATTTCACTGATAGATGCCGGCAAAACCGTTGTTTTCGGCACCGGTGCGCACCGCGTTGGCCGTTATGAAACCGAAATGGAACCGCATTTTAAACTGCTGCGTCGTTATCTCGGCGACAACGACTTTGACGCACTTATGCTTTCCGTCAGTAATTTCTGCCGTCCGCCGAAATATCATCATTGATCTTATCTGTTCTCCGGATGCGCTCTTTTTCTTATGTCCTCATATTTGCGTCTTGTGGCTTCTCCGCCGCGCAGATGACGTTCACGCTTGTTTGTGTCAAGCAGCTCGCACACACATCCGTGAAGAGTCGTATTGACTTTTTCAAGAGTTACGGTCACATCCTTGTGCACGGTGCTTTTGCTTATTCCGAAATACGCTGCGGTGCTTCGCACGGTTGCATTGTTTTCAAGCATATATTCCGCAAGTGCCACGCAGCGTTCCTTGATATCATTATTTATGTACATAACTGTTGCCGTCTCCCGTTTTGTTTTTTGCGCAGTCGAAAATAGTTCACCTGCGCAAAATATATTTATGCTATAATATATGAATCTCGGTATGCCCGAAATTACAAATATACTGCCGGTCAGGAAGGACAACAGGTAAAAAATGAGTTCCAACGCTTCCGGAAATGATGAAAATATAATTCTTGAAGGCATGACTTCGGTCTCAGCCTGCATCAAGGCGCTTGACGAAAAGCCGGCATCGCGCACAATATACGAGGTGCTGGCAGACAGTTCAAAGCTGTCCGGCGGCAGCGACCGCTTCAGGCGCAGGCTTTCATACCTGCGCGCCAAATCGGCTGAGCACGGTTTTACGCTCCGGCTTTGCGATGCAGCGGAGATCAACGCGCTTACGAGCGGAAACACGCACGGCGGCATTGCGGCACGTGTCAGCCCGCGAGCAATCGCGTCTTTGGATATTACAAATATAAAGAAAAACGGGTTCTACATGATCTTTGACGGCATTGAGGACCCTTACAGCTTTGGCTATTCCCTGCGCTCCCTATACGCCGCCGGGGCGGACGGCGTGATACTTCCGTCGGGACATTTCATAAACAATGACGGTGTTATCTCACGCTCGTCAGCCGGCGCATACGAGCTTTTGCCGGTATATTTCGCCGACGGCGGGACCGTAAATGCAATACGCAGCTTTCGTCAAGCCGGATACCGCATACTCTGCTCGGAAATACGCAGATCGGTATCTTATCTTGACGCGCACCTTTGCCGCCCGCTTGTGATTGTAATGGGCGGCGAAAAACGCGGTATATCATCATCTGTAATTGCGGAGTGCGACGGTAACGTCAGCATAGGCTACGGGCGTGATTTTATGGGTTCCCTTTCGACCGCTTGTGCCGTCTCGGTACTTGCTTTTGAAGTTTTGCGAAATTCAAAAGGATAGAACGTTCGGTAATATCTCCGCCGCCTCAACAGTATATTTTAATATACTGTTCGGAAAGGCGGTACTTGCATGGACACCGGTGAGGGCAAGATATCAAAAATAAGAAAAGCCGCAGCGGAGCATGCCGAGCTTATCCGCTTTTTCGCTCTTCTGATAAGCGGTGTAGCTATCGGACTGATTTTCAACGCCGCGTGCGGCTATGAATACAGCTTTGCTCTCACCGATCATGTGCGCTTTTGTTTTACGCCTCCGTTTGACGGCGTTTCCGGTTTTTTCGGAATATTCGGAATCGTTATATATGCCGCAGGAACGGACGTTGTTCTCGTTTTGCTCGTATTTCTTTTCGGACTGACTTATATCTGCCGTCAGAGCTGCTCGCTCCTCATTATTCTGCGCGGCGTTTTTCTAGGACTTTCCACCGGAATACTTGCTGTATCCGCTTCGGGCGGTACCATCGAATGTCCGCATCCGGTAATATGCTCATTTGTCTATATTCTGCATTCAGCCGTCATTTCGCTCCTACTGGTCTTTCTGTCGCATTTTGCCGAACGGGCATCAACTCTTTTCCGCGGACTTTCGGAGCGTACCTCCAACATGATCTTCACGGCACGTTTCGGAGCTTATTTTATTGCCGCTGCCGCATCATCGGGCGCAGTGATAATTCTTCGGTCGCTATATCTTATTCTCATACATATGCTTACGGCATGAAAGCCGGTGTCAATAAAGGAAGTAATCACGATCGGAATATCGATCTTCCGGTCCGCGTTTTGCGGTTTCCGCTGTATCATTAACAGCCGCAAATACGCAAGAAAGGATAGTCACAAATGAAAGACGAAAAAAGATCCTTCAGCCGTAAACTGTTTGAGTTTTTTAACCCGAACAAGGACGGCAAGGGTGTGTCAAAAAACGAAAAGCCGTTCGTACCTGATCTCAAAAGTATGCCGAAATTCTATTTTCGCAATTTCAGCCGGCTTTTGTCGCTCAACGTGCTTATGATCACGCTTTTTATACCGATCGTGATCGTTATTTATATTTATACCAATACATCGACAACACCGTCGCAGGAAAGCACGATATACACTTCCCTTTACGGCGCGCACATACTGCACCCGTCGGCATCGGTTGCGGCACTTATCGGTATATTCGGTCAGCAGCTCGATCTGCACGTACTCGGCGCAGCAGGGATATACTCGATCGTCGGACTTGCGATCCTCCTGCTTCTCATCTGGGGAGAGGTTCACGTTGGCGCCACCTACTGTACACGCAGTATGTTCAGACGCGAACCCGTGTTTATATTCAGCGACTTCTTTTATGCCGTGAAACGAAACTGGAAGCAAGGACTTATAATGGGTATCATCGATGCTCTTGTGGTCACCATACTGACAGTGGATCTTCTTTATTGCATACAGGTCGGAGGAACTTTCTGGCTTGATTTTATGTTTTTTGCGGTGTGCACCCTATGCATTATTTATTTCTTTATGCGCTTTTACATTTATCTCATGCTCGTCACATTTGACCTCAGCATCGGAAAGATATATAAAAACGCACTGATCTTCACGATCCTCGGCATAAAGCGCAATCTTATGTCGGTGCTCGGCATTGCCGCGCTGATCGGAGTGAACGTACTGCTGTTTATTATGCTGAGACCGCTGAACATAGTGGTCCCCGCGGTTCTTCCCGTGTTTTACCTGCTGCCGAGCATTACATTGCTCACGACCTACGGCGCTTATCCGATAATTGAAAAATACATGATAAAAATGGTTCCGGCGGATGATGACCCGGACAAACCGGAGATCGAATACGAATACGATGATGAAAAATAATAAGGGACTGTCACGCTAACGAGTGACAGCCCGACGTTACGCGGCTGTTAAAAAACTCAGTTTGAGTTTTTTGACAGCCGCTTATTTTATCAGTTCGGAGACCGTAACGAATTCATACCCACTACGCTTCAGCTCCGGGATGACCCTAATGAGAGCTTCGGCTGTGTGACCGCGCACACCATCGTGCATCAGTATCACCGCACCGTCGGTCACATGCTTCATAATTTCGTTTATGATATCAGGGGCGCTTCTGCCGCTCCAGTCGCGCGTGTCCACGCTCCAGAGCACCACGCTGTACCCCATTGAGGTGCATATTCCGGGAATATCATCGTTCATTATCCCTCCGGGCGGTCTGAACAGTTTTGTACAGTATTCATCGTGTTCGAATATCATGGAATCGCACGCCGATATTTCGCTCTTTGTCAACTCGCATCCCGCCCCACCGAGATATTTATGACTGTAGGTGTGGTTTCCTATCTCGTGTCCGGCTGCGATCTCGCGGTCGATCAGATCAGGATACGCTTTTGCGTTTTTTCCAACCACAAAAAATGTCGCTTTGACACTGTATTCATCGAGAATGTCAAGTATTGCGGGCGTAAGATGCGGGTCGGGACCGTCGTCAAATGTGATTGCTATGCGTCCGCAGCCCGGTTTGCCGTGCGAAAAAACGCGGCACTCCGGAGCTGCGGCGAACGGGCAAAGAACAAAAATTGAAGCGAACGCAATACCCAAAGCCAGAGCAGATGCCCGTTTCATTCTACCAGCTCACCACCGTTTTCAACCGAGCACAGCTCGTCAAGAGTACCGAACCTGTATCCTTCCTTGCGTAAAAGATCTATCACGCGCGGCAGTACGGCTGCATTGGTTGACGATGTCGGATGCAGCAGCATCACGGCGCCGTTGTGAACATTTGACATTATCTTATTCACGGCATACTCCTCCCCGGGTTGCTTTGCGTTGTCCCAGTCGGCGTATGCAAAACTCCAAAAAACAGTTGAATATCCGAGCGATGCCGCAAATTCAAGATTCAGCTCTGAAAAACGTCCCTCCGGCGGACGGTAATACTTTGACATTTCCCTTCCCGTTGTTTTGCGGTAAACGTCCTCGAGTGATGAAAGCTCCGCCGCAAATTCGGCTCTGTCGGTGTATCGGCTCATATCACGGTGGTGATATGTGTGGTTGCAAACAAGATGCCCTTCATCGCCCATACGTTTGACAAGCTCAGGCGAGGAAGTTACAAGGTTCCCGAGTATGAAAAAGGCCCCGGGGACATTTTTTTCTTTCAGCGTATCCAGTATGCGAGCCACATTGCCGTTCTCATATCCCGCGTCAAAAGTCAGATAAACAACACGGTCGGAGTCAGAGTCGGTCTTGTTTTCGTCAATAAAATAGCCGCTTTGCCGTTGAATGAATGAAAGCTCGGCAGGACATGGCGGACGTTTGTTTCCGGGCGTGCGTATGCAATACCAGTTGTACGCAGTTTCCGGTGCACCGCATACCCCAAGCGTACAGCCCAAAAGAAATACCGCCGTCAACACCAGCGATGCAATTTTTCTATATATCATTTCATTTTCCTCTGTTTTGATTTTGACCCGATGCGGAATATGACGGGTCGTTTCAAGTAATATTATTTCCGATGCAATGAAAAAAACAGCGTGAAATAATTGGTTTAAACCAAAAAAGCGGGTGCAAAAAAACTCAAATTGAGTTTTTTGCACCCGCGCACATCTTACATGAATCAAAAATTCCTGTAGATGTTGAAAAAAATCTTTTTGATCCTTTTTACCGCCCGATATTTATTCAAGCTCAAATGCGCCGGTGTAGAGTCGGTAGTAGGTACCGCGCTCGGCAATGAGCTTATCATGGCTTCCGCGCTCAATGATACGTCCGTGGTCAAGCACCATGATAACATCGGAATTCATTACTGTGGAAAGTCTGTGCGCAATAACGAACACCGTTCTGCCTTCCATGAGCTTATCCATGCCGCGCTGTACGATAGCTTCGGTACGCGTGTCTATCGATGACGTCGCCTCATCGAGGATCATAACAGGCGGGTCGGCAACTGCCGCACGCGCTATGGCAATAAGCTGCCGCTGTCCCTGCGAAAGATTCGCGCCGTTGTTTGTGAGCTGAGTGGAATAGCCCTCGGGCAGACGGGTTATAAAATCATCTGCGCCTGCAAGCTTTGCTGCCGCCCTGCATTCATCGTCTGTGGCGTCAAGTCTGCCGTAGCGGATATTGTCCATCACCGATCCCGTAAACAGATTGGTATCCTGAAGAACTATACCGAGCGAACGGCGCAGGTCTGCCTTTTTTATCTTGTTGATGTTGATACCGTCATATCTTATCTTGCCGTCCGCAATATCGTAAAACCTGTTGATAAGGTTGGTTATCGTGGTCTTGCCCGCACCGGTCGCACCGACAAAAGCGACTTTCTGACCGGGTTCCGCATAAACAGTGACGTCATGCAGTACATCCTTGCCCTCCTCGTACGCAAAATCCACATCCACCAGCCGCACATCTCCGCAAAGACGCGTGTATGTCAGCGAGCCGTCACCGTGCGGATGCTTCCACGCCCACATACCGGTACGCTCATCTGTTTCTGTGATGTTTCCGTTTCCGTCGATCTTGGCATTGACCAGAGTAACATATCCGTCATCGACCTCCGGCTTTTCATCCATGAGCGAAAATACTCTTCCCGCTCCCGCCATTGCCATAACGATACTGTTTATCTGCTGCGAAAGCTGGTTGACGTTGCCGGTAAACTGCTTTGTCATATTGAGGAAAGGCACCAGAATGCTGATACCCAGCGGCTTCATGGAAAAGCTCACATTTGGAATGCCGTTCAGAATGAGCACGCCGCCGATTATCGCCGTGAGAACATAAAGGATATTACCGACGTTCATGATGACAGGTCCGAGCATGCTCGCGTAGGTATGTGCACGGCGGCTGTCATCACAGAGCTCGCTGTTGATCCTGTCAAAATCCGCTTCACTCTTTTTTTCGTGGCAGAAGACCTTAACGACCTTCATGCCGTTCATCATTTCCTGAATAAAGCCCTCAGCCTTACCCATAGATTCCTGCTGCTTTACAAAGAATTTGGCCGAGCCGCCGCCTACCTTTTGCGAGATTATTATCATCAGAACAACGCCGAGGAGCACAAGCAATGTCAGCCACAGACTGAAATAGAGCATGATGATCAGGACCGTAAGCACTATGACTCCGGACGAAATCATCTGCGGGAGCGATGAAGATACCAGCTCACGCAGCGCGTCAATATCGTTGGTATAGTAGCTCATTATATCGCCGTGCTTATGCGTATCGAAATATTTGATCGGCAGATCCTGCATACCGTCAAACATACTGCAGCGCAGTTTTGACAGGAAGCCCTGCGTAATATACGCCATGAGCTGAGTATACGCAAAGATCGAAGCTATTGAAAGCAGGTAAAAGCATACAAGAAGAAGTATTTTCGGCACGATCACCGCACGTGCACTGTCCCAGTCGCCGGAAGCGGTATATTCGCCAACCACCTCAATGACCTGCTGCAGAAAAAGAGCGGGTATCGATGACACGACAGCCGAGAAAACAATGCATACGGCAGTTATGATAACAAGCGCGGGATAGCTTTTGTAAAGGAGCTTTATCACACGTCCGAGCACGCGCGGATCGACCTTCGGACGCCCCGGCATGCCTTCTTTAACGGCGCCTGATGATGTTTTCTTTTCAGTTTTCATCATTTCCGCCTCCCCTCGTCTGCTGATTGTAAATATCGCGGTAGATCTCACAGCGCGACATAAGCTCATCGTGAGTTCCGGCGTCGCTTATTTTTCCGCCTTCCATAACAACAATAATGTCGGCATCCATTACCGAAGCTACTCGCTGCGCAATAATTATTTTTGTTGTTTCCGGTATATACTGCTTGAAGCCCATACGTATGAGCGCATCGGTCTTCATATCGACAGCACTCGTGGAATCGTCAAGGATCAGTATTTTCGGTTTTTTGAGCAGTGCGCGCGCAATGCAAAGACGCTGCTTCTGACCGCCGGATACATTGGCTCCTCCCTGCTCTATTCTGGTCTCGTAGCCATCGGGGAACTGATTTATAAATTCATCTGCCTGAGCAAGTCTGCAAGCCTCACGTATTTCATCATCGGTGGCATTTTCGTTGCCCCACCTGAGGTTTTCGCTGATAGTGCCGGCAAAAAGCAGATTTTTCTGAAGCACCATTGCCACCTGGTCTCGCAGGGTCTCGATATCGTAATCACGCACATCAACATCGCCGACTCTGACGCGTCCTTCGCTTACATCGTAAAGGCGCGGGATGAGCTGAACAAGCGTTGACTTGCCCGAGCCGGTGCCGCCGAGAATACCTACTGTCTGACCCGAGGCAATATGAAGGTCAACGCCCTCAAGAGAATTTTTTTCGGCTTTTTCGGAGTATCTGAAGCTCACACCGTCAAAGTCTATATCACCGTTTTTCACCTCGGTGACAGGTTTTTCGGGGTTGTTCAGCGATGACTCCTCTTTCAACACTTCATAGATACGGTGCGCGGATTCCGCGGAAAGAGTAAGCATAACGCAGACCATAGCCACCATCATAAGTGAGGACAGTATTTGGAAACCGTAGGTAAGCATAGCGGAAAGCTGACCGACATCGATATACGTACCGTTGCTTCGTATGATCAGACGCGATCCGATATAAAGCACAAATGCCATATTGAAATACAGGCATATCTGCATGAGCGGCGAGTTGAGAGCGACTATCCTCTCGGCATGCGTAAAATCGCGGCGGATATCTTCGGATGCGCGCGTGAACTTTTCTTTTTCGTAGTCCTCGCGCACAAAGCTCTTTACGGCACGCATTGCCGAAACATTTTCCTCTATCGACTCATTGAGCTTGTCGTATTTGCGGAAAACGCTCCTGAATGCAGGCATTGCTTTTCTGGCAATAAGAAAAAGACCTGTCGCAAGCACGGGAACAACGATGACAAACATTGTGGAGAGACTGCCTCCCATGATATACGCCATTATAATTGAAAAAATGAGCATGAGCGGACAGCGTATTGCCATACGTATGATTATCATAAATGCCATCTGAACATACCCGACATCGGTGGTCATACGTGTAACGAGCGAGGATGACGAAAAACGGTCGATGTTGGCAAAAGAATATCTGCATATGCATTCATACATATCATGACGCAGATTCTTTGCAAATCCCGCCCCTGCCTTTGATGCCGTTATCGCTGCGAGCGTACCGCATACCAGCGATGCGCATGCCATTGCGGCAAGAATAAGCCCGTCTTTTATTATGCTTTCAAGAACAACGCCGTTGTTATTGAGGTTGTTGATAAGGTTGGCAATACGGTACGGAATAAGGCACTCAACAACTGCTTCGCCGAGAATAAACAGCGGAGTCAGCCATGCAGCGAGCCTGTATTCTCGCACGCACGCATAAAGTCGTTTGATCATAAAATACCTTCCTTTCTTTTCATGTTTTCAAGCGAGCAATATGACATTATACCACAATATAAAAAATAAAGCAACCGAAATCAATCAGTTTATCAAAAAAACTTTTTCGACATCTCGTGGCAAACAACGTGGCGATACCGCCTTTTTAACACATCGTTTACTTTCGGCATATGCTGTTACCGGGCGAAAAAACAAACGAAAGCTGGAGAAAAATGCATTATCTTAACGAAATAAGACCGGGGCAGTCTGTGCGCATCACAAGCGTTTCGGCGTCAGACGGCATAAGACGAAGATTATTTGATCTCGGTATGATACCGGGCACGGTCGTTGAGTGCGTCGGCTCAAGTCCCGCCGGCGACCCGTCTGCCTATCTTATCCGCGGGGCAGTAATTGCCCTGCGCAAAAAAGACTGCGGCGGAATAGCCGTCAAACCGTTATAAACAAAATGGGACTTACATTCAGTTCAACCGGCAGAAGAGCTTCAGCGTGCCGCAGAAAGCCCGCATACGGTGAATGCAAAGCCGAGGTTGCGCTCGCGGGCAACCCCAATGTCGGCAAAAGCACGCTTTTCAACAACCTGACAGGAATGAATCAGCACACGGGCAACTGGCCCGGCAAGACGGTACTCACCGCAGAGGGATGTTTTACATTTGAGGGATGTACATATCTTATCACAGATCTGCCCGGAACATACTCTCTTTCCGCGCATTCGCCGGAGGAAGAGACTGCGCGCGATTTCATATACCTCGGCAGGGACGGCACACCGCCGGATATCTGTATGGTCGTTTGCGATGCCGGATGTCTTGAACGCAACATGGGACTCGTCATTCAGACACTTGAGATATCCCGCCGGGTGATCGTGTGCGTGAATCTCATCGACGAAGCGGAGAAAAAAGGAATTCACTGCGACCTCGGGCTGATATCCGAAAGGCTCGGTGTTCCGGTGATAGGTATATCGGCGCGCAAGCGGCGCGACATGACGACCGTTATGCAATGTATAAAAAAGTCGTTGGGATCGCCTCCGGGGAGTTTCCCGATTCCGCTTGTATTCCCCGATGCGATAGAAAAAGCAATCTCCCTCGTTGAAACGGAACTGGATAACGCAAGTTGCCACATCCCGTACGGCACACGCCGACTGAGCATTGCAATGATCGAACATGGCGCAGAGTGTGCAGAACCTTATTTGCCCGGCGACAATATTTCCGCAATGAAAAAAACTGTTGACAGGGCATGGGAGCTTCTTTCCTCTGCAGGTTACGAAAAAAGCCGTTTTTCTGACGAAATCGCCGCCGCGACCGTTCGCCGTGCCGAGGAAATATGCCGCGGAGCGGTAACCGTATCGGAAAGATCCGGCGGAGGCTACTCGCGGCGCGACCGATCCATCGACCGACTGCTGACCGGCAAAGCGGCGGGATACCCAGCTATGCTGTTTTTGCTGGCTCTCACATTCTGGATAACAATAAAAGGAGCCAACTACCCATCCGAGCTGTTGAGCAGACTTTTCGGCACACTCGGCGCGATGCTTGAAAATTTCATGCGGTACATCGGAGCCCCCGAATGGCTCACGGGGGCTGTGGTTTCCGGGATATTCCGTGTGCTCAGCTGGGTCGTGGCGGTAATGCTGCCGCCGATGGCAATATTCTTTCCTCTTTTTACACTGCTTGAGGATTCGGGATATCTTCCGCGTATAGCCTACAACCTTGACCGTCCCTTCTGCCGCTGCCGCGCCTGCGGAAAGCAGGCTCTGACCATGTGCATGGGGCTTGGATGCAACGCGGCAGGTGTTGTCGGGTGCCGCATAATCGACTCACCGCGTGAGCGTCTGCTTGCAATACTGACAAACAGTTTTATGCCGTGTAACGGACGTTTCCCGGGAATGATAACCGCGATAACGCTTTTTGCCGCCGGCGGCATGATGTCATCGGTCCTCTCGGCGCTTATGCTTGCTCTTGTTATACTGCTCGGCACACTCATGACCTTTCTATCCACCGCCTTGCTGTCAAAAACACTGCTTCGCGGTGAAGCATCAGCCTTCACGCTTGAACTGCCGCCGTACCGCAAGCCTGATGTCGGACGCGTCATAGTGCGATCGCTTTTGGACCGCACACTGTTCGTGCTCGGCAGATCTGCTGCAATTGCAGCACCTGCGGGGCTTATTATATGGCTGCTTGCCAACGTAAGACCGGGCGGAGTATGCATTCTGGCGCATATGGCGGATTTCATGGATCCTGTCGGCAGACTTATGGGACTTGACGGCGCGATATTGCTCGGTTTTATTCTCGGTCTGCCGGCAAATGAGATAGTTCTGCCGGTAACGATGATGATATATCTGTCATCGGGAACCCTGCCGGAACTCGGCGGAAACGCCGCAATACACGCTCTGCTTATATCAAACGGCTGGACAATACGCACCGCCGTATGCTTTGTGATCTTTTCCCTGATGCACTGGCCCTGCTCAACCACCCTGTTAACAATAAAAAAGGAAACCGGGAGCGTCAGATGGATGGCACTTGCCGCCATCCTCCCAACGCTCGCCGGATCTATCCTTACGATAGCTGTCAACGCGCTGTGGCTTCTCTTAAGCTGAGCGCGGGCAGATTTGCTCCGCCTTACTCATTAGCCTTCATTGCTTCGACCATATCTGTTTTTCTGATCATGGGATACATTATAAGGTCGACAGCTGCCGTGAACACAAGCGTCACGAGTGCCGCCCACAGGAAACTGGCAGGATAAATGCTTCGCCCGAACATTATCGAATCCACCTCTGCCGTGCGGACAACGAACGAGTGCAGCCATATGCCGAACAGCGAACCGGCAATTATTCCTATCAGCGTCAGTACGCCGGTCTCGCGGTAAATATACGCTGCGGTCTCCGAATTATGAAATCCGAGCACCCGAAGCGTGGCAAGCTCCCGCCTGCGTTCGCAGATGTTGATATTTGTAAGATTATACACAACTATGACCGCAAGCAGTCCCGCCGAGAAGATCAGTACAAGAACGATATAGTCGATCTTTCCGACAGTGTTTGCAAAGCTTTCCCGAATCGTCTCCGAAAACGTTATCATAAGGATATTTCCGCTTTTCAGTATTTCGCCTGCGGCAGCATCGCGCGCCGCAGCGTCATCTGCCGAGAGAGACACAAGCAGCATATTAACGTCGGCTTTTCTTCCGAAAGCGGCTTCATACGCAGTGTCGGTCATATAGCAATAACCCGAAACATAGTTTTCCGATATTGCGTCAACGCGGAACACAGCAGTCTTACCATCTGCATCGGAAATTTCAACACTGTCTCCGACGTTTATTCCCAACGTTTCGCAAAGCTTTTCGGTCATTATAACGCTGTCTGCGGAATCACGGAACGATATCTTATTCCCGCTTTTACGCTCGTGCAGATCGACAAATCCGTAAAACGACGCGGGATCGTCGGTGACCTGGATAGTGACGCTCTCATTCCCTGCCTTCCCGGACTCGGTATGCAGACCGATATATCCGTCGACCCGGTCGGATGCCAGAAAGCCGGAAAGCTCTTCGTCCCTTTCAATATCCGAGCCGGAAGATATATATGCTGTCAGGTCATATTTGTATATTTCTCCGAACTGCTTATCAACGATGTCGTGTATCGAGTCACGCAGACCGAAGGCGGTAAGCAGCAATGCAGTGCATCCCGCTATACCGAAAACAGTCATGAAAAAGCGTTTTTTGTATCTGAAAAGGTTGCGCACGGTCACCTTGGTATTAAAGCTGAGACGCTTCCATATAAATGGGATGCGTTCGATAAAAACAGGCTTGCCCGCCTTCGGCGCACGCTGGCGCATGAGCGATGCGGGGCGTTCACGCAATTCCGAAATGCACGCCGCCACGGTTGCGGCGGAAGTGCATACTATCGCTATCGGAGTTATTATGGCAAAGTAATTCCATCTGAACGGTGTCAGTGTCGCTGGTACATCGTAAAGCATTGAATATGCACCGGCAATAACCTTCGGTAGTGAGCGGAACCCCACAGCGGCACCCGCAAGACTGCCGAGGGCACTGGCAAGCAGCGAATACACAAGGTAATACGCCATTATGACTCTGCCGGAATATCCGAGCGCTTTCAGCGTTCCCATCTGCGTGCGTTCTTCCTCAACCATGCGCGTCATGGTAGTGAGCGCCACAAGTGCGGCAACAAAGAAGAAAAACACCGGAAAAACCTTGGCTATGGCATTTATTTTGTCGGAATTTCCGCGATAGCTGTTAAAGCTTATATTATCACGTCTGTCGGTGATAAACCATGAAGGGACTTCAAGCTGCGAGAGAGCATCCTCCGCATTGCTTATGCGTTTTGCCGAGTCCGCCAGTTCATCTTCCGCTCTTTTTTCCGACTGCGCGTATTCGGATTCAGCTGCCGCAAGCTCTTCCTTTTCCGTTGCTATCTTTTGGCGTGCATCGTCGATCTTCACACGTGCGGCTTCAAGCTCCGACTCGTTCTTTTTCAGCTCTGCATCGGCAGCATCGAGCGGAGCTTTCTGCTCGCTCTCCGCTTTGTCTATCGCAGCCATAGCCGCAGCAAGCGCAGCTGCATTACCGGAATATTTGCGTTCCGCATTTGCGCGTGACGCAGCGATACCGCGATCAACCGCATCATACGCCGCATCAAGTTTTTCGCGCGTAGCCTTGATCGCGGCTTCGTTTTCCGCAAATTTCTCCTGCGATACAGCAACAGCCTTTTCGGCATCCGCTATGGCAGCAGCCGCATCGGTTATATTTTGTGCGGCTTCGGCAAGCCTGCGCTCCGCTTCACCCTTGGCATTTTCATATTCAAGCTTTGCATCGGATATCTGTTTTTCGGCATCGCCGCGAAGCACCTCGTATCTGATATCGCTTCTCTCTTTTCCGAATTTTTCAAGCCCGCTGATAAAATCATCTATAAGCGCAAAATACTCATCGGAGAAAGTATTCAGCATCCGTGACCCGTCAAGCCTGACAAAAATATCGGTATACGGATCCAATGCAAAGCATTCCGGATAAACAAACATTATCACCCCGACTCTGCCCGTACCGACAGTCGACGGCTCGCGCTCTATCGACATATATTGCGGACACCGAACGATCCCCACGACCGTAAGCTCGTCAAAGTCAAACACACCGTCAATATCACGGTTGGATCCGGAAACGGTGAATTTTTCCCCGACCCTGTGATCCGATGTATATCCGTTTGGGAATGCAATGATGCATTCCCCCGTGCTTTCGGGCATTCTGCCTTCAACAAGTTCAAAGTCGTTTATAAAGCCGTCGCCTCCGCGCTGGTCAAGATCAACGCCATAAACACGTGTAACATATGCTTCACCGTCACAGTCAAGGTTAACATCGTAAACACGTGCCGGCATGACCTCTTCGACATTATCGAGCGCACCGACGGCACTCAAATCGTCCTCGCTGAGTCCGAGCGTTCCCTTTATGTCAACATCGAAAAAGTTATAATCGTCATAATACTTGTCAACGGTGAGCTGCATATCCGGCGCGGTGGACATAAGTCCGCCGAGAAAACCGACTCCGACAGCCACGATTGCCATGATCGAGACAAACCGCGAAGCAGTGCGCCTGACACTTCGCAGGATCATAAGAAAATATGTTTTTCTCATACTGCGATTACCACTCTATCTCGCTCACCGGAACCGGAGAGGGATTCTTTTCGCACGAAACTATACTGCCGTTCTTTATTCTTATCACCCTGTCAGCCATTTTTGTAAGTGCGCTGTTATGCGTTATGACTATAACTGTCATGCCGCTTTTACGGCAGGTATCATGCAAAAGGTCGAGAATATTCTTACCTGTCTGATAGTCGAGTGCGCCTGTCGGTTCATCGCAAAGCAGCAGCTTTGGCTCCTTGGCGAGTGCGCGTGCGATCGAAACGCGCTGCTGTTCACCGCCCGAAAGCTGCGCGGGAAAATTCCCGACGCGGTCCTTCAGCCCCACAGAACACAGAACATCAAAAGCATCGAGCTTTGTATGACTTATCTCGCTTGCCAACTCCACATTTTCAAGCGCCGTAAGATTCGGTACAAGGTTGTAAAACTGAAAGACAAAGCCTACGTCATATCTGCGGTAGTCTGTCAGTCTTTTTTTGCTGAACGCACTTATTTCTTCGCCGTCAAGCATTATTTTGCCTTTATCGCATACATCCATGCCGCCGAGAATATTCAGAAGCGTGGTTTTTCCCGCCCCCGACGGACCGACAACAACAGTGAATTCGCCCTTTTCAACAGTAAAATTCAACTCGTCAGCAGCCGCTATAACATTTTGTCCCATTTTATAATATTTGGAGACATTTTCAAAACTGATATAAGCCATTCAAACACCATCCGTAATAGAAACTCATGTGTCAAGCTCAAAATGATAGCCGTATTTTTTCATATCAACATAATATTCGCTCTCAACGCGTGTCACTGTCACGCCCTCCGCTTCAAGGCGTTCCTTCTGGATCACCGCTCCGCCCATTCCGAAGCACGGGGCAAGTCTGCCGCGACAGTTAACCACCCTGTGGCAGGGTAAGGATACCGGATCGCGGTTTTTATGCAGGATATTCCCCACCGCCCTCACTGCGCGCGGACTCCCCGCAGCCGCCGCAACGGCGGCATACGACGCGACCGATCCGCACGGGATAGACGCAACAGCCGCGCGCACTTTGTCGGCAAATGCATTGTTTCTGCCTGTCTGACCGTTCATCAGTCTGTGATCCTCGCAAGCCATTCTGCAGCTGAAGAATCCGACGACATGCGCCAGTCTCCGCGGGGTGAAAGCGCAACGGTGCCTACCTTTACGCCGTCCGGAATGCACGAACGTTTGAACTGCTGCGCAAAGAACCGGCGGCAGAACAGCACAAGCGTTTTTCTTATATACTCATCATCATAGCTGCCGGCAAAGCTGAGCTTTGCCACACGGAAAAGTTTGTCCGGCGAATATCCGCCGCGTATCATGTAGTAAAGGAAGAAATCATGCAGCTCGTACGTACCGAGAATATCCTCGGTACGCTGCTCTATTTCGCCGGGTTTTGAAGGGACAAGCTCAGGTGAGACGGGAGTATCCAGTATATCGTAAAGAACCGCGGCAAGCTTTTCGTCATTGCAGTTCTCGGCATAGTGGCGGACCACAAAACGCACCAGTGTTTTCGGCACGGTGCAGTTTACGCCGTACATCGACATATGGTCGCCGTTATAGGTCGACCAACCGAGCGCGACCTCCGAAAGGTCTCCGGTACCTATTACGATACCGCCGGTCTGATTGGCAAGATCCATAAGCACCTGCGTGCGTTCGCGTGCCTGTGCATTTTCATACGTCACATCGTATACATCAAGCGGATGTCCGATATCTTTGAGATGCTGTTCTGCCGATGCGGCAATGTCAACGCAGCGAAAATCTGTGCCGAGCAGAAGCGACAGATCCTCGGCATTCCCGCGCGTACGCGCTCCGGTACCGAAGCAAGGCATCGTCACGGTAAGAACATCGGACGCAGGACGCCCGAGGCGCTTCATTGCACGCACGGCAACAATAAGAGCAAGCGTTGAATCAAGTCCGCCGGATATACCGACAACAGCTTTTTTCGCCCCGGTGTGCTTTATGCGTTTGGCAAGTGCCGCGGACTGCATATCCAGGATGAGTCCGCATCGTGAGCCGCGGACATCATCGTTATCCGGCACGAACGGGCGGCGTGCAAATTTTCTTTCAAGCTTCGTTTCGTCAAGAGAGCCGCCGAATGGGATCTTTATATAATCGGCATCATCGCGGCATCTGAAAACATTGTTCTGTGAGCGCGAATAGGTGATTTTTTTGACGTCAATATCACCGGTCAAAACAGGTTTATCCGAAAACGGGAGCCTCTCTGCGAGAAGCGAACCATCCTCACATATCATTGAATGGCCCGAGAACACCAGATCTGTGGTGGATTCGTCCGGTCCTGCCGATGTGTACACGTATCCGCAGATATTGTGTGCGGAATTCTGCTTTACAAGGCTGCGGCGGTACTCCGGCTTTCCTATCAGTTCATTGGATGCCGAAAGATTTACAACAACAGTCGCTCCGGCAGCACAGTGCGAAACGGAAGGAGGATTCTGCCCCCACACATCTTCACAGATCTCCGCAGCCACCACGAGTTCGCGGAGCATCGTGTGACAGAAAAGCAGCTTCGTGCCGAACGGGCAGGCGGTCCCGGCAAAATCAACGGTCTCAACTCCGTTGCCCGCCGGAGTGAACTGCCTCGCCTCATAAAACTCGCAGTAATTCGGAATGAGACTTTTCGGTATCATTCCGAGGATCTTGCCGCGCCATATTGCAACGGCGGCATTGTATATTTTGCCGAGCCGGCGCACAGGCGTACCTATGAAAACGAGCGACCCGATGTCGGAGGTGCTTGCGGCAACGCGTGCGACCTCACGTTCTGCTGCGGCGAGCAGCGTATCGTGAAAGAAAAGATCCTGACACGTATACCCGGTCATTCCAAGCTCCGGGAAAACGATTATCGCCGCACCTTCGGCGGCAGTCGAGTGCGCCAGCTCAATGGTTTTGTCGGCATTGAATGTGCAATCGGCGACCCTGAGTTCGGGGACCGCAGCGGCAACCTTTACAAATCCGTCCTTCATATATTTTTACTCCTTTTGTCTGCGTAGATTCTTTTTATATATTCAGCCGCACGGCTGTCAAGTAAGCCTTCCGTATCCGTGTTTTCCTCAAGCGCGCGGCGCACCGCGGTAGAGCTTATGTCTGTCATTTTTCCGTATGACGGCAAATACACAGTTTCGCAATCGGGCGCAAGCGAGTGATTAAAAATCGCCATCTCCTGCTCGTACACAAAATCGCGCGTATTTCTTACGCCCTTTACGATCGCAACAGCACCTATCCCGGAAGCAAGATCGGCAAGCATTCCTTCCGATGTTACTATCTCAACACCGTCGATGCCATCGAGGGTAAGCTCGGCTATCCTTCTGCGTTCGGAAAAATCAAAAATGTATTTTTTGTCCGGGTTGACCATTATAGCGACCACAACAGTATCAAACAGCCGCCTCGCGCGCTTCACAAGGTCGCGGTGCCCCACTGTCATTGGGTCAAAGCTGCCTGGAATTATAGCCGTTTTCATTCTACCGCCTCCATGCTGCATCTCAACATAGTTACAAGAGCCGCGCCGTAGACCGTTTCTCTTAAAACGGAAAAGATCTCAGATGCCGCACCGATGCCCTGCATCGGATGATCCCCCTTGGCGGTTTCACAAACAAGTATCGCTCCAGGGGCAAGTCTTCTTTTTTTCACAAGCTTTTCAATGCACGCCGGAACCAGACCCGCGGCATACGGCGGATCGATAAATACAATATCAAACACATCGCCCCCCGCAGCCGAATCAAGAAAAGCCAACGAATCACCGCGTATTATGCGGCAACGATCCTCAAGGTGGGTCTTGGCTGCATTTCTCTTTACTGCCGTGATTGCCGCTTGAGACATATCGCAGAAAACAGCACATTCCGCCCCACGGCTCAATGCCTCAAGTCCCATCTGCCCCGAGCCCGCAAACAGATCGAGTACGCGTTTTCCCCTTATTTCAAATTGAAGACTTGAAAAAATAGCCTCCTTGGCGCGTTCGGATGTCGGTCGTGTTGCCATTCCTTCGGGCGTTTCCAGCTTCGTGCCGCGAGCCGTGCCCGTGATTATTCTCATCATTTACGTTTGTCCTCCGCCAAGCCATTGTCTATATCGTCGGGATGAAAATAACTGTATACCGCAAACGCCTCGGCGTGCGACAGCCCATTCACCGCGTCAAGCGTCGAAAGATCGGCGTTTTTTACAGCGGAAAGACCACCGAGCGCCGATAAAAGCAATTTCGCCTTGACAGGTCCTATGCCGTTTATCTTCTCAAGGGATGACGTTTTGTATGTTTTACGTTTGGCGTGCGTCATCTTTGAAACAGTAAATCTGTGGACTTCCTCCTGAATACGGTAGATAAACCCGTAAACATCCCTTTCCCGGGCAATGCTCACCTCGCCGCCTGCGGTAACGAGCGCGCGCGTCTTATGGTAGTCATCCTTTACCATGCCCGCAGCCGGAATGTCCACTCCGCACTTTCGCATAACATCAAGAGCGACATTCAGATGCTCCGCGCCGCCGTCAAGCAAAATAAGGTCGGGAATCACCGAAAACGCCCCTGCAGTATCGTCAAGATGGGCAAAACGCCGTTCAAGCGCCTCGCGCATTGCACCGTAGTCATTTGCTCCGGAAGTTGTTTTTATTGTAAAACTGCGATAGTCGCGTTTCAAGAACCGTCCGTGGTCGGTAACTATCATGCCTGCGGTGATGTGCTCATCGCCTATGTTGGAAATATCGTATGCTTCAATGCGCTCAGGCACAACCTCCAAACAAAGCAACCCGGCAAGCCGTACCGCCACGTCCTCGGAGCGTGCCGTATCACGGTTCAGCCTCGCTGCTGCTTCCCGTGCATTTTCGGCAGCCATATCACAAAGCTTGCGGTTATCGCCGATAACGGGCACAGCGACCTGGACCCGCCGCCCTGCAATATCCGAAAGGTAATCCGAAAGAAGGGCTATATCGTCATCCTCACAATCAAATCCGACAAGGAGCCTGCGCGGAGCATAGCCGCTTTCGCGGTAATGGCTGCAAAGCAGCTGACAGAACGCTTTCGGATCTGCTATCGCATCGCCCGATATCGGAAAATCGATTTTATCGACCAGAGCACCGCCGCGTATCGAAAGCAGCGAAAGAACAGATATTGAATCATCCGCATAAGCGCCGCACACATCCTGTTCGCAGTCCGGAGACGCAACTACCTTTTGCTTTTCCGACAGTGATTCAAGAGCGCGAATGGTGTCGCGGCAGCGTGCAGCTGCTTCAAACTCTTCTTTTTCTGCGTACTCTGTCATATCCTTTTCAAGGCTGCGCCGCGCAGCAGCCGTGTTGCCGCGCAGCACTTCGCCCGCACAGTCGATCAGCCCGCAGTATTCATCGCGACTCACTCTCCCCGTGCAGACTCCGCGGCACTGCCCTATGCGATAATAAAGGCAGGGGCGCTCCTTTCCTATATCGGCGGGAAATTTCTTTTTGCAAGACGGCAGACCGAACGTTTTGTTTACAAGCGATATCACGGAAAAAACCGTTCCTGTGCCAGAGTACGGTCCGAAATATTTCGCGCCGTCATCTTCGCGCTTGCGGCTCATAACCAGTCGTGGGTATTCATCCGATGTGATTTTTATATAAGGATAGGATTTTGCATCCTTCAGTCTGATATTATACCTCGGCGTGTACTGCTTTATCAGCGTGTTTTCAAGCGTCAGGGCTTCGATCTCGGTATCGCAGAGTATATATTCAAACCTGTAAACAGAAGCCACCATTCTGGCAGTTTTCAGGTTTTTCTCACCGTTGCGGAAATATTGTGACACTCTGTCGCGCAGCTTTCTCGATTTGCCGACATATATGACCTTGCCGCGTACGTCCTTCATTATATAAACACCGGGACACAGCGGCAGTGCGCACGCTTCAGAAAGAAGACGTTTGCGCACAGCTTCCGGAGTCTCCCGCGTTTGCGACAATGCAAGTTTGCTTTCGTCCATAAACGCGCTCCTTTCAAAAACAATATCGGGGGCTGCCGAGCAAACGACACCCCCCATAAAAGATCATGCCGGAGTCATGCGCCGCCTCGACAGACCTGCGCAAAAGCACTGACACAAATATTGCCTTTTTTCGGGAAAGACAAACCGTAAAAGCATTGATTTTATTCGGCAAAACCGCTGTTGATAAGCTCTTCAAGACCGTCAAGAGCTTCTTTTTCATCCTGACCATCGGCAATAAGCGTAACAGTCATTCCCTTGGCGATGCCGATCGAAAGAACGCCCAAAAGACTCTTCGCGTTCATTTTGCGATCATCCTTCTGGATCCAAATCGAGCAATTGTATGAATTGGCTTTCTGAATGAAATAAGTAGCGGGTCTTGCATGCAGTCCGCCGTTATTATTTATTGTAACTTCGCGTGATATCATATCCGACTCCTTATAAAGCCATTTCAGGCCCACTTTTATACTTATTTAATATTATAACTTAGTCAAACAGCAAAATCAATAGACAAAATGATGATATTTCAACCTCTTTGGCGCATCAATTCGTTAATTTTTTAATTATTTCCGAAATTTGCACCGGAATACACTTCCGGATGGCTCAGCTCCATCGCATCAAAAATCATTTAACAGCATCCACTTTTGTAAGCGATGTGACGGTAACGGTGATATCAACGGTTCTCAGCCTGAGCGTAATGACAGAACCGGGTGCAAGATGAACTCCGGCAGGCGTCAAATATCCGCCCTCGGTAGGTACAAGGCTACAGGATACCGCACCGCTTATGTCAATGAATGTATTTTCGGGATAATGAACATCTATCGGTGCTCCGTCGGCTCCCGCAGTATGAAGCACGGAAGGTGAAAACGTTGGCTGCGCCGCAAGACGCCCCACGAGTTCGTTCCCGATATAAACATCGGTTTCGGGTTCAAGATAATCAAATGTCGTGTATCTTACCTCGGTGGCAGCAAATTCGAGTCTGCATTCATCTGTTTTGCTGCGGAATGAGGAATTGTCGGACACACTGCGTATAACGACAGAAGCAACGGATATGAGTACGAGCAGAATTATTACGACATCCGCCGCTCCGAATCTGATATTGCTTTTTTTCTTTTCTGCGGATCCCGCATTATCGGTACGCTTCATTTTGTACCTCCGTTTTCTGCCACTTCCGTAATGCTTATGCATTTACCGGTGCCTTCAAAGCCGGGCATGCTGAGTCGGTATGTTGCACCTACGGCAATTCTTTTACCGTTTACGGTGTACCCGCTCGATGCGTTGTATGCCGCAGACGCCGTTATCGTTATGAGCAGATCCGAATAATCCGCCAACTCATCAAGCACGACCTCGCCGGATGCTGCATCATATCTCACCTGACTGTGAGGTGCGACCTCGACCTCCGCGCCGACATTTCCGAGTCTTACGGCAGTGCCTTTTTCGGTAACCGGGTCGCCTACGGCAATTCCGGATGCCAGTTCTCTTTTTACATTTTTTATTTCAATAGTATAGGTCACGCTGATACTGTTTTTTTCAGAGGATTTTTTAAAGATCCCCGAAGGTAAGTATGCAAGTAGCGTAACGATCACCACGGCGGCGATCACCACCGCAATAAACGCATCGAGTATATTGAAGCGGTAACCCTTGCGGTGCTCGTTTTCCGCAGGTCTCTCTGTTGTTTTCATGTCATGACTCCTTTCGCGCTCAGGAATGTTTTTTTGATAGTGCTCATCCGAGAGCGATCATAATGTCAGCCGACCTTTCATCACCGACTGCGGAAATGCTTTCGGCAGAAAATGCACTGATCTCGCGCGTTCTTATTTCGGCAGCGGCAGAGGCAACACCCGCAACCGCCCAGAATATAAAGAACACCGTGTAATTGTACCAGACAAAATCAAAGAATCCCGAAAATATCATTGCCGTCACTCCGCATATTCCGGCGCCGCAGGTAAGCAGCAGTTTTTTGTCACCGCCCTGACGGATACACCCTGCGCACTTCTGTACAAGCAGGAACAGTGTCAGCAGAAGCATTATAAGCCCCGGAATACCGAGTTCGACAAGAGTGCCCAGCCACAGACTGTGCGCGTGGGACGCGCGCCACACCTCGGGGTCGGCAAAACGCATATACACACTGCCAAACAGCTTCTCGCCGATACCGATACCGCCGGCAAAATATTTTCCGATCATCCGCGATGCGCCGTTCCACACTCTGACACGGTAATAGTTCGCGCTATCGGCAAGTGAAAACATATTGTCTATCCTTGCTCCGAATGTCTGCGGAAAGACCATACAAAGCGCACTGCCCCCCGCGACCGCAACAGGAACTACCGTTACAGCACGCGGCGTAATTATCAGCAGAAAGATCATTGCCGAGCACGCCATGCCTATCCATGCGCCGCGCGACCATGTGAATACAGCACAAAAAAGCATCGTGACCGCCGAAAAACCGGCAAGAAATCTTTCACGGCGGGATCTTCCCAAAACAGCACCCGCCAAAGCAAACGGAAACACCGATGCGACATAATACGCAAGCGAATTTGGATTTAAAAAAACTGATGTGCTCCGTCCGGTTATCGCCGAAAAAAGATTTACATCGAGCCAGTTATATGCGGACCTGCCTAACAGATACTCGCACACACCGGCAAATGCCACTATCGTTGCCGATATAAGAAGCAGATCGACGCACGCGCTCAGTCTGCGACGGTCATTCACGGTATTTACAATAAGAAAGTACACAAGCATCAGAACCGCGCGCAGTACAGCCGGTTTGGGATCGCTGCTGCCGGACACAAAAATACCTCCGCAAAGCGTAAGCAGCATAAAGGCTGCGACCGCCGCCTCTGCCGGTCCGCAGACAACGGTTCGTTTGCCGCGAAAATACTTTACGGCAAAACCGAGTGCGGCGAGCAAAAGGATCGATGCGAGCATCATAGACGGACGTTTAAAAACGCGCATAAACGGCGCGAGAACCAGCGATACCGATACGCCCGCCTCCGGAAAGCAGAGCAGAACAGCAGCAAACACTACGCCGAACAAAGCGGTAAGAAACCGTGCCGGCGAAACAAAATAAGTCAGCATCCCTGCCGCAATGCCGGCAATCACCGCCCAACTCTGAACAGCCGACACGCCCGATTTTTCAGATGCGAGTTTATCCGGCGTGATGCCGCATGCATCCGAAAGCACAGAGTGCAGAAGCACACTGGTCCCCAGAGATTCCGCCAGTGTTTTCGAACTGAACAGAAGGGGCAACGACAGAACCATCATAACAATACCGATGAAGAGATCGGTCCATGATGTGCCGCCGGTATAAAGTGCATATTTTTTTATGAGGAATATAAGAGATGTATATATACCGAATGTTGTGAAAAACACTCCGTATGTCTTCATATGACAGCCGAGCGCGGCGGCTCGCGCACGACCGCAAAGGCTCATAAACAGTGATTCCTCAAATACCCGCGCAACAGATCTTTTGATTCTGCGGACAACCCCGTTGCCGCAATCGGCGTTCCGCACAACGGTCGCTATCGCCGATCTTTCAAACGCTGCCTTTTCACGCGAATATGCATTCAGAATCTCCCCTGTCCTGCCGCTTTCAAGCTTTTCGACACATTTATCGCACATCGCCTCAAAGCAGCTGATGCTTTCGGGATCGCCGGTGCTGTTCCGTATATCGTCCTGTTTTTTGCTTTCGGATAGCATGACATTCTCTCCTTTCCGATAAGACTCGTCCTTCAGGCGTTTTTGTCGCCTTCGGCGGTAAGATCCGGGCGCATTTCAGCCGTTATACGCCGCGACTGTTCCGCTCTCCATTTATCAATGTTGGCATGATGTCCCGATATCAGAACATCGGGCACCCTGACTCCGTGAAATTCATATGGTCTTGTATACTGCGGATATTCGAGCGTTCCGTCCGACAGGCTCTCGCTTTCAAAGCATTCCGGCGCCGACAAAACGCCTTCCACCGTGCGTGACACCGCATCAACGAGAATGCAGGCAGGTATTTCGCCTCCCGTAAGCACATAGTCGCCTATCGATATCTCCTCATCGATGATCTCGTCGATGATCCGCTGGTCAACGCCCTCATAGTGCCCGCAAAGGATAATAAGCCTGTTGTACCCGGCGGAAAGTTCCCGCGCGCGCTTCTGTTTGAGGACGTTTCCTTTCGGCGACATAAAAATAACGCGCGTACGAAGCTTTTCAGCCTCCGGAGCAGAAGCGAGGACCGCGCGGTAGCAATTGAATATCGGCGGAGCCGCCATAAGCATCCCCTTGCCGCCTCCGTACGGAGTGTCATCAACGCGACGGTTTTTATCTTCGCTGTAATCCCTTATATTGTAAGTGTTTACCTCTATGGCTCCGCTTTTTCGCGCCCTGCCTATGATGCTTTCCGAAAGCACATATTCGACGAACTCCGGAAAAAGCGTCATAATGTCAAACCTCATCATCAGTCAAACATCCCCTCGATAGGTCTTATGAAAATTCCTTTTTCAAGATCTATGGATATAACAAATTCGGGCACCGCAGGCATCATCCGCTCACCGTCCGGTGTTTCAACGGTGTAAATATCCGATGCGCCGGCGTTGAACACATATGTCAGTGTTCCGTATTTTTTTCCGCTGTCGGCGTCAATGACGGGCAGCCCGATAAGGTCGGCAATAAAATGAGCACCGGGAGCCAGAGGCAGATCCCTTCGTGCGGCATATACCACGGTTTCACGCAATGCATCCGCCGCCTCGGGACTTTCTATGCCTTCAAGCTTCATAAGTACAAAACGTTTTTGAACAGATGCCCGCCTGACTCCGCGCGGAAGAAATTCATCGCCGTTTTTAAAATAAAGACAACCGAGCGATGCGAGGACATCGGGCGTATCGCACCACGACTCAAGCTTGACGGTACCGTCAAGTCCGTGTATGTTGATTATTTTTCCGCATTCAAGATATCCGGAAACAGCCTTTGCTGTATTGTTTATTTCGGAACACATAAGCACCTCATGTGGGTATACTTCCCTGTTTACATTATCAATAGTATATCACAATAACACATTATTTTCAATATTCAATGGCGTTTTTCGCGCTTTGGGTTTAATAATTTACAATTCGTTATTGAAACAGCGAAGTATGCGGTGTATAATATGGGTAAAATTTCATCCGGAGGATCACACAATGCCTGTAATTTTAACAGCAGACGCCGGCGGTGCAACAACTGCAAGCACATGGGGAACGGTCATCATGATCGTTGCCATGCTGGCGGTTTTTTACTTCTTTTTTATCCGTCCGCAGCGCAAGCAGGAAAAAGAGACAAACGAAATGCGAAACAACCTCGCCGTGGGTGATGAAATAGTCACCATAGGCGGCATTATCGGTATAATCATTGCGATAAGCAGCGAAGATACCGTGACGATAGTTACGAGCCGCGACCGTACCCGTCTTCACATTCTCAAAAGCGCAATCTCCCGCGTCACGGTTCCCGTAAACGGCACTGCCGATGACAAAAAGGAGAAAACCGACGCCAAACCCGAAAAGTCCGACAAGAAAAAAGACAACAAGGACAAGGATGACGCCGCAGCCGATTCCGCCGATAAGAAATAAATCTCAAAACGACATTCCCGGAGACATACGCCATACAATGTGTGTCTCCGGGAATATTGTTGTATTTACGCGCATATATTCAAACGTAACGATATGTGCGCGGAGGATACACCGTGATGAAATCAACAGATAACAAAAGCGTAAGAGCTGTCACACCATCGGCTGCAAAAAGGCAGAGCGAAGGCGTGGGATTCGCCGCAGCCTCTCTCACCGGCTTTATTGGCGGCATAGCGGCGGGAATGCTGCTTCTGCTCATTGCCGCCGCAGCGGCTTATTCAACTTCCGATCCGGATCCGCTGTCCTTTCCGCTTTCCGTTGCGGCACTTTATTGCGGAATGTTCGTGGGAGGCGTTGCCGCCTCGCGCATAAGTAAAAAAGCGGCAATCGCTGAATCAGCAGTGGCGGCAACCGCCACTAATGCTTTAATGCTCGCCGTATCTGCGTTCATCGGAGCACACAATGCATATCCCCTGTGGGCAAAGCTTTTGCTTCACGCAGGCATATTCGCGGCTTTCATGATCGGCGCACTTGCCGCAAGACCGCGAAAGCGCACATCAAAAAATGTACGTCATGCAATAAAACGTCGTGCCGCACGCTGAGTCGTGCACAATTTGTTGTATGCAATGACCAATAATCCATGTTGATCGCATCATTTTCTTGTTGCGTGTGCATGAATTATTGGTCATTTTGACTATAATTCGCGGTTTTTGTTGACACCCGATATTTTTGATGATAAAATAAGTTGATATTTTATGCAAATATCGGACAACAATGCCGCCGCAACGACATCATGAATAAGGTCTCCGAGGCAGTCTCCAAGGGAGGATGCGGCTTCGCGACTTCACATCTTTGGTGCGGTGAGGCCTCCCGCCGGCGCAGCTCGTGTCATGCCGGCACGACACGCCGTAAAACAGAGAAATGAAAGAACTCTTAATCAACACGGTTTTGAACGACGAAGAGATGAAAAAGCTTCGTTCCCGTGAAGACCCGGCATTCCCCTATTTATTTGCCATCGTAGGCGATATTTCGGTAAAATCGGAATATTGCCGCAGCGTTCTGCTCGTAAGCGAAAAAAAGATCGACACATACGAGCTCGACAGCAACCATTTCGGAACTTCCGTAAACATTGCAGACATCGACTCCGCGCAAAACAAACGCATGTACGGAAACGCCATTCTCCGCCTTACGATGAAGAGCGGTGAAACGGTAAACATCTTCCGCTACACATTCAGTGTTAACGCGCTCTGCGAGGCGGCAGCCGGCTTCATTGTCAATGTTTCCGGCGGCGAAGATATCGATGAGGCTTATGAGTGCATGAAAGCCGTGTACGAAAAGCAGCTTTCCGTTTGCCCGAAATGCGGCAGAACGCTCTCTTCTCCGGGAGCGACCTGTATCCACTGCGCGAGCAAGAAGAAGGTAGTTGCAAAGCTCGGCAAATACCTCGTTCCAGAGGTGAAACAGCTTATATTCTCAATATTGCTTGCCGTGACGTCCACTGCTCTTTCGCTCATTCCCCCGATGCTGACCAAAAGCCTTGTTGACGACATTTTGCCCAACAAGAATGCTCAAAAGCTTACATATGTCGCGATCGGACTTATTTCGCTGCACATAATCACGCATCTTATCGGCGCGATCCGCGGCACAGTACTGCGTAAGGCAGGCGACAGAATCATTCTTTCGCTGCGAAACGACGTTTACGAAAAAGCGCAGTATCTTCCCATGCGTTTTTACGATAAGACCTCGACAGGCGCCGTGATAAACCGGATAAGCGGCGACAGCAACACACTTCTCGGCTTCATGCTGCGTATCACGCAGGAAGTCGTTGTTGAGTTCTTCAAAATGATAGGCATTATTGTCGTAATGCTTATAATGAACCCGCGCCTTACCCTGCTCTCTCTAATCCCCGTACCGCTCGTGGTCATATTCGCCAGAGTTTTCGGTAAAAAGATCAGACCCTTCTATCTGCGCATCTGGCGTCGTTGGACCGCCGTAGCATCCGTTCTTACCGATACGATTCCCGGAATACGCGTTGTCAAGTCCTTCACCAATGAAGAAGGCACTACAAACCGCTTCAAAAAAGAGAATCAGGATTGGTATGAGACCGACGCCAAGGCATCAGCTATACTCAATGCTTTTCCCGCCATCGTCAACACACTCATAAGCATAGGATCCGTCATGATATGGGCTTTCGGCGGAAGAATGGTCATAAACGGCAGTTCGGAGCTGACACCCGGTCTTCTCGTTTCCTTCATTTCCTATGCGTCGATGTTTTACGGTCCGGTAAACTTCTTCGCCAATCTTTACGATTCGTATCAGTCCGCGTTGGCATCGTCCGAGCGTATACTTGACATACTCGATGCGGAGCCCGAACACGATTTCGGAAAAGGACACGTCCTGCCCGAAATGAAGGGCAAGATCGAATTCAAAAATGTCAGCTTTTCGTTCGACCGCACCAAGAAGACCCTCAAAAACATAAATCTGACCATTGAACCCGGCGATATCGTCGGAATCGTCGGAACGACAGGCTCCGGAAAGTCAACGCTCATCAACCTCTTCATGAGGTATTACGATCACTATGACGGAGATATTCTGGTCGACGGCGTGAACATCAAGGATATCGATATGCATTATTACCGTGGGCAGATAGGCTTTGTTCAACAGGAGCCGCTCATGTTCCACGATACGATATTCAACAATATTGCATACGGGATCGAAAACTGCCCCGTTGAGCGCGTGCTCCAGGCAGCCGATATCGCAAACGCACACGAATTTATCGTGCGTCAGCCGGACGGCTATGACGCTGTTCTCGGAGAGCGCGGTGTCGGTCTTTCCGGCGGCGAAAGGCAGCGTGTTTCTATCGCACGCGCAATGCTCAAAAATCCGAGTATTCTTGTTTTTGACGAAGCGACCGCATCGGTCGACTCCGAGACAGAGCACCTGATCCAGGAGGCTATCGAGCGGCTGATCTCCGGCAGAACGACTATAATGATAGCTCACCGTCTCTCAACGCTCAGTAAGGCGAACAAGATCGTGGTCGTTGACAACGGAGAGATAATCGAATGCGGCTCGCCCGAGGAGCTGCTTGCCGCCAAGGGAAAATACTACCGTCTGGTTGAGATCCAGTCCATGTCGGACAAGCTGACCCGCGCCAAAGCGGAAAGCCGTTTTGATTGAGGAGGCGATATCCATGGCAATGAAATTTCTTGATAAGACAGCAAAAATACGTCTGACAGACGTTTTTAACGTGTCCCTAACTCTCGGCGACGGAACCAAATACACCGAGGTGGAGCTTCGCCGCCTGTTTCCGATTTCAGACAGAGATCATTATATATCCCTCATAGACAAGGATGAAAAACAGATCGCCATGATACGCAGCTATGACGACCTGACGCCGGAATCCGCCGCAGCCGTAAAGGCGTGCTTCAACGATTATTATCTGATCCCGAAGATCACAAAGATTCACGAATGCTCCGATGCCACCGGCGCTTTGATAATGAAAGTCGATACCGACCACGGATATGTTGAATTCCGCATCCGCAACCGTCACAGCGATATGAAAATATATCCCGAGGACCGCGTGATAATACGCGATTCGAGTGATAACAGATATGAAATAGAAAGTCTCGCGTCTCTTGACCGCAAGAGCTGGATACTTATTTCAAGTTTTCTCTGATTCTGCAATACAAAAACCGCAGCTTCCGTGCCGTTGCACGGAAGCTGCGGTTTTTGTATTGACTTATTCGGTGCAAAGTGTTATAATATTATAATGCATTAATTATACATTAAGGAATTCATTTTTGGCATGGAAAGCGATAAACTCGGCAAAGAACCGATGGGGCGGCTCATTTTCAGAATAACGCTGCCCACGGTAACGGCACAGCTCGTAAACCTCCTTTATAACATTGTTGACCGCATATTTATCGGTCATATGCCGCTTGTGGGCGACACTGCGCTGACAGGCGTCGGAGTAGTCCACCCGATCATTGTTATTATATCGGCATTCAGTGCGTTTTTCGGCAACGGCGGCGCGCCGCTTGCAGCCATAGCTCTCGGGAAAGGTGACCGCGAACGCGCAGAGAAAATACTCGGCAACTGCGTGACCATGCTTACCGTGCTTTCATTTCTGCTGCCAACACTGGTTTTTATATTCATGAAACCGCTGCTTTACGCAATAGGCGCCAGTGAAGCGACTTTCGGATTTGCTACAGATTATCTTTCGATATATCTTCTCGGTACGATCTCGGTGCTGCTCACCATGGGACTTGCGCCGTTCATTGTCGCACAAGGACGCTCTCGGCTCGTCATGATCGCCACCGTAGCATCTGCGACGGCAAATATCGTGCTTGACTGGATCTTTGTAAGCGTCCTGTCATGGGGTGTGCGCGGAGCCGCGATCGCTACCGTAGCATCGCAGACAATAAGCGCCGTGTGGTTTTTGCTCTTTCTTTGCCGGAAGGCTGACTCGATCGTACTCAAGCCCGCCAACCTCAGGCTCAATACACGTATACTCGGTTCTATCGCCGCACTCGGTGTTTCACCATTCGTTATGTCAAGCACCGAAAGCCTTATAGGATTTGTAATGAACCGCGGGCTTCAAAGCTATGGCGGTGACGTATATGTCGGCTGCCTTACGGTAATGCAAAGCGTCATGCAGTTCGTAAGCGTTCCCATGAGCGGATTCACGCAGGGCGTAACTCCGGTGCTCAGCTACAATTACGGCGCAGGAAAACGCGACCGCGTAGTAAAAGGGATGAAGATCATCTTCTCTGTCATGGTTGCATACAACTTTGTTATCGTACTTTCGTCAATGCTCTTCCCCGGCTTCTTTGCAAGGATATTCACCGACAAGGAAGCACTTATCGAGCTTACGGTAAAGTCAATGCCTGTATTCATGTCCGGCATGCTTATTTTCGGCATTCAACGAAGCTGCCAGACCGTATTCGTAGCGCTTGAACAAGCCGGATCATCGCTTATCGTTGCTCTGCTGCGCAAAGTGATACTGCTTGTCCCGCTTGCGGTAATCCTTCCGCGACTCGGGCTCGGTGCATTCGGAATATACCTTTCCGAGCCTATAGCCGACGCCGTAGCCGCAACGATATGCGGAATACTGTTTATCTGCAAATACAAGAAGATGCTCGCAAAGTGCGTCTGAAAACGCTGTGAAGCTGCTTTACTGCCGCGTAGGAGGGATCGAGTGAGATTTGACCGCGATAAAAACACACTTTTCATCGGTGTGCGCGAGCTTTGCAGAATTGCATATACGTCCGGGGACATTGATGTCCGCCGTCCGGCTCCCGAATCATTTGCCGATAATCACGGAGCGATCCAATCCGCCGCAGGTGAAGCCGCCGAAATCGAACGCAAGCTTGAGATCACATTACCGTTTTGCGGCTTTGAAATAAAGCTGCAAGGAAGAGCCGATATAGTTCATCCGGCTGTAAGCGACGGCGAAAAATCACTGCCGCCTGAGGTTGAAGAAGTAAAGACCGTTCCTCCGCAAATGCTTGGCGGTGCTCCGGCGGAAATACATCTCGCTCAGATGAAGCTGTATGCCTGTATGTTGGCAGAAGAAACAAATATACGGCAAGTCGTGTGCAGACTTACGTATGTTTCTCCGGATGGAGCAAAAAGGCGTTCATTTGTAAAAACACATCCGGCGGACGACCTTTGGTTTTACCTCAATGCAACACTTGAACGCGCAAAGTTCCGTTTGTGCGATGAGCGGGACAGAACCCTGATACGCCGCGCATCGATAGAAACTATGCGTTTTCCCTACACCGGACTTCGACCGGGGCAGGAGGAACTGATAAATTCGGTCTACACTGCAATAAAGTCGCGGCGCCGGCTGTTTGCTTCCGCCCCAACAGGGATTGGAAAAACAGTTTCTGCATTATACGGCGCGGTACGCGCTGTCGGCAAAGGCTTCGGCGACAGAATATTCTATCTTACAGCCAAGGCGAGTACACGGCGCGAGGCATTCCGCGCAGCCGCCGCACTGTCGGGCGCGGGACTTATGCTGCGGACCGTCACTCTGTTTTCGCGCGAGCAATGCTGTATCAATCCAATGACCCTTACGTCCGGCGGCGGGTGCGGCAGCCTTTACTGCCATCCGGATGCCTGTCCGTTTGCACGAGGATATTACTCGCGTTGCGAAAACGTAATAGCGGCACTCACCGAAAAATATCACGGCTTTACACGTTCGGTCATAATGGCGGCAGCCACCGCCGCCGGCGTTTGTCCGTACGAGCTGTCGCTTGACCTTTCCGAGCTTTGCGACATAATAATCTGTGACTACAATTACGTTTTTGACCCTTCCGTGAGGCTACGCAGATATTTTTCGGATGACTCAACGGTCGATCCGATCATGTTGGTGGATGAAGCGCACAACCTGCCCGAACGCGCTCGCGATATCTACTCCGCAGACTTCAGCACGGCATACCTTACTGCGTTTTCGGCATATCTTCCGGTATTGGGAGAAAAAATATCAAAAAGCACGGGTGAGCTTTCAGAATACCTCGAAAAACTGAAAAAGCTGTGCGCAGACAATCTTTACAAGAATGACGACGGCACCGATATCGGCTACTATGTCGGACGCGATATACCGCGCGGCGCCGGCGACAGAATAAATTCACTCGGTGAGGCATGCGACGCATTTTTGCGGACTAACGCCGGCGGTGCAACGCCCGAAGCTTCGCCTGCCATAAGTGCCTGCTCAGGGATGGCGCGTATATGCCGCAAATGGCGTTCGGCATCAGACAGATATGACGACAGATACCGCACTTATATCGATGTATCGGGCGGCAACGTGCTCGTCCGGCAGTACTGCCTCGATCCTGCGGCTGCGCTTGACTCTGCGATGAGCCGTGTACGTTCCGCAGTTTTCTTTTCGGCAACACTTGCTCCGTTCGAATATTTTCAGGACATTCTCGGCGGCGGAAAAAATCCAATGTCTCTTTGCCTTTCCTCACCGTTCCCAACCGAAAACCTTTTCCTCGCCGCTATATCCTCAATAAGTACGCGGTACGATGACAGAGAGAAATCGGCAGGGCGCATGGCAACGTTGATCGCCGCCACGGTGTCGGCACGAAAAGGAAACTACATTGTTTACTTTCCGTCATACAGATATCTTGACGCCGTATTCGAACGGTTTACAAAAAAGCATCCGTCAGTCAAAGTGATAAAACAAACGCTCCATATGTCACCGGCAGAGAGAGAGAGCTTCATCGCCTTCTTCGGCGATGATTCCGACACACTGCGGATAGGCTTTTGCGTACTCGGCGGAAGCTTTTCGGAGGGTGTCGATCTTCCCGGCAACCGCCTTATCGGTGTGATAATCGCAGGCGTAGGGCTTCCCGGTCTTTCGTTTGAAAGGAATCTCATTCGCGATTACTATGAAAACAAAGTCGAGGACGGATACAATTATGCATACACCTACCCAGGTATGAACCGCGTGCTCCAGGCAGCGGGACGTGTCATAAGACGTCCCGATGACCGCGGCGTCGTCATACTCGCCGATGACAGATACACATCCCCTCCTTACACCGGACTTTATCCCCCGCATTGGGAGCGGATAAAACGGGTCGATGACATAAAAGACCTGCCTCAAATGCTTCGCGAATTCTGGAAGCGCACGGAACAATAGCACTTGCGGACTTTAAATTTGAAATAATCGCAAACATTTTTGCAATTTTTGATTTTTAATCTTGCTTATCGAGTAGATATATGCTATAATATCGGTTGTTGCATCGCGCATGGTTGCAAAATGCACAGTCCGGAATTGCACGGCATATATTGATTAAAAAAAACAAAACGCTGTGTCAAGCAAAAGAAAGGACATAAAAAATGAAACGCACTGAAATCAAACAGCTTTACAACGATCCCGCCGCATTTACCGCCGAAGAGCTCACCGTCGCAGGTTGGGCAAGAACAATACGTTCAAGTAATTTATTCGGCTTTATCGAACTCAATGACGGATCGTACTTCAAAAACCTTCAGGTCGTCATAGAGGAATCAAAGCTCGCAAACTACCGCGAAATAATAAAACAGAATGTCGGCGCATCCTTTGTCATCAAAGGAATGCTTGTGCTGACCCCCGAGGCAAAGCAGCCGTTTGAACTCAAAGCGAACAGCGTGGAGCTTGAGGGCGCATCATCTCCCGATTACCCGCTTCAGAAGAAAAAACACAGCTTTGAATATCTGCGCACCATAGCGCATCTCCGCCCCAGGAGCAACACCTTCAATGCAGTTTTCCGCGTCCGTTCCTGCGTGGCATATGCCATACACAGCTTTTTCCACGAGCGCGGATTCGTGTACGTTCATACCCCGCTCATAACCGGCTCCGACTGCGAGGGTGCGGGAGAAATGTTCCAGGTGACGACTCTTGACATAAACGATCCGCCGCGCACGCCCGACGGTAACGTTGACTATTCCAAGGACTTTTTCGGCAAAAAAACCGGACTCACCGTTTCCGGTCAGCTCAATGTCGAAACATTTGCCATGGCGTTTGCCAATGTTTACACCTTCGGACCTACGTTCCGCGCAGAACGCTCATACACGCAGCGCCATGCCGCAGAATTCTGGATGGTGGAACCCGAAATGGCTTTTGCCGATCTCAACGATTACATGGACACGGCAGAGGCAATGGTGAAATACGTTATCAAAGCCGTTCTCAAAGAATGCCCCGCAGAGGTCGAATTCTTCAACAAATTCATCGACAATACCCTGCTTGACCGTCTGAATGCATTGGTTTCAAGCGATTTCGGCAGAGTAAGCTACACCGAGGCTGTCGATTTACTGCTTAAAAGCGGACAAAAATTCGATTACCCCGTCAAATGGGGCATCGATCTTCAGACAGAACATGAAAGATACCTTACCGAGCAGATATTCAAAAAGCCTGTATTCGTTACAGATTATCCGCGCGAGATCAAAGCGTTTTATATGCGTCAGAACGATGACGGAAAGACAGTTGCCGCCGCAGATATGCTCGTTCCCGGCGTCGGCGAGCTGATAGGCGGCTCGCAGCGCGAGGAGCGTCTTGACAAACTTGAAGAAGCCATAAACAGATTTGGTCTTGACCCCGAACAATACAGTTGGTACTGCGATCTCCGCCGTTACGGCGGAACCAAGCACGCCGGCTTCGGTCTCGGCTTTGAGCGAATGATAATGTATGTGACAGGCATATCCAACATACGCGATGTTGAGGCATTCCCGCGCACAACAGGCAGCGCCGATTTCTGATATTCCTCCCCGGCACGGGAGGCGGAATGCTATATAAATACGATACGGATCGGGAGCACCTCTTCGATCCATCTGAAAGGTTGATTATCAATGAAATATATCGAAATGCCCGACTCCCGGCTCGCCGAAATATACGATTCTCTGAAAGCGCAGTATGAGAACTACAAAGCACAGGGCTTGAAGCTTGATCTGTCACGCGGCAAGCCCAGCATGGCTCAGCTCGATCTGCTCACCGGAATGCTTGACTGCATTTCCAAAACAGAGGACTGCCGCTCTGCCGATGGTTTTGATTACCGCAACTACGGTCTGCTTGAAGGCATTCCGGAAGCCAAAAAGCTTTTTTCGGATCTTCTGTCAATACCGGAGAAAAATATTATCGTATGCGGCAACTCATCACTTAATCTCATGTACGATACTGTGGCGCGCGCCATGCTCTACGGTGTTGCAGGTACCGAAATACCGTGGGTGAAGCAGGGCAAGATAAAATTCGTCTGCCCCTCCCCGGGATATGACCGTCATTTTGCCATATGCCAGTCACTCGGTATCGAAATGATCACGGTGGCAATGACGCCGACCGGTCCCGACATGGATGCGATCGAGGCTCTTGTCAGCAAAGACCCTCAGATAAAGGGAGTATGGTGCTGCCCTAAATACTCAAACCCGGATGGGATAACCTATTCGGACGAGACAGTGCGCAGATTTGCTGCGCTGAAGCCTGCCGCAAGCGATTTCAGAATATTCTGGGATAATGCGTATGCAGTCCATGATCTCTACGATGATGCCGATACCCTGCTTGATATATTTACCGAATGCAAAAAGCACGGCACCGAGGATTATGTTTTCTACTTTGCCTCAACATCAAAAATATCCTTCCCGGGCTCCGGGGTTGCAATATTTGCCGCTTCGGATAACAACCTTGCCCAGATAAAACCCATCCTCGGTGTGCAGACCATTGGGTTTGACAAGATAAATCAGATACGTCACGTCAAATACTTCGGGACAGCCGAAAACATACGTCACCACATGAAAGTTCTGGCGGGGCTCATACGTCCGAAATTTGAAATAACTCTCAACACTCTCGCCCGAGACCTTGAGGGCACCGGTGCGGCACGCTGGACACGTCCGCGCGGCGGATATTTTATAAGCCTTTATACGCTTGACGGCTGCGCCAAAAGAACATATAATCTTTGCCTTGAAGCAGGTGTGAAGCTGACAACCGCAGGAGCCACTTACCCATACGGCAATGACCTGCACGATGCAAACATCAGACTTGCACCGACATTCCCGTCGAACGAAGAACTTGAAAGTGCGATGAACGTTCTTACATGTTGCGTTAGAATGACCGCGATCGAAAAGATACTCTCCGAAAGAAATCTGAAAACAAACTGAAAACACGAAGGAACTGCCGCAGCTACGCGGCAGTTCCTTTAATACGAAAGCAAATGAAAAAGACGCCTCAACGACTGCAAAATCCGTTCCCTAACAGCGACTCAAATAAGCGATATTACACTTTTGAATATTTCTGCCGCCGAAAATACGGCGGACGGTGCGTTAAGATCCCACTCGATGCCGGATTCACCTGTCCCAACATTGACGGTCGCTGCGGGTACGGCGGCTGCATTTATTGCTCTTCGCGCGGCAGCGGAGACTCGATCCCATGCAACACAACGATACGCGAACAGTATGAAAGCGGGTATCGTTCACTGTCGTCAAAATGGAAAATCAGCCGCGCGATCCCATACTTTCAGGCGCACACGAACACATACGCCCCTGTTTATGTACTCAGAGAGCTGTTTTATGATGCGCTGACATTTGACGGCGCGGCAGGGCTTGACATTGCAACACGCGCCGACTGCCTCCCGGAAGATGTGTGCTCCCTTCTTGCTGAGATCGCCGGCAAGACCGATCTCACCGTTGAGCTCGGTCTGCAAAGCTCCGATGACGATACCGCGCGGCTTATAGGGCGCGGTCATGATTTTGCGACCTTTTGCGATGGGTACAGTCGTCTGAGATCGGCATCGTCCCGCATTTCTGTTTGTATTCATATAATACTCGGACTTCCCGGTGAAGATGACGCCACCATGATGCATACCGTACGCGATGTTGCCGCGCTTCATCCGGACATTGTAAAGCTGCACCTGCTACACGTGCTGAAAGGGACTCCTCTTTCCGAAATGTATGCAAAAGATGAATATCAGCCGCTCACACAGGAACATTATGTGTCGCTCGTTGTGTCGGCGCTTGAGCTTTTGCCGCCGGACACTGTAATAGCGCGTCTCACCGGCGACGGCATGGCAGAGTCGCTTGAAGCGCCGTTATGGAGTCTGCGCAAAATAGCGGTAATAAACGATATTGATAAAATGATGTTCGCAAAAAACACCTGGCAGGGCAGACTTTACATCGAATAAAACGCCTCCCGCACCGGCTTCCAGTATTTTAGGGGTTACATAATCCGAAGAAAAGGATTATAATATTAGCAGGAACACTTTATTTACGAAATACAGAAAGGATGCTCCGGCTGATATGGAACTGATTATTATAAACGAAAAAAAGCTCAAGGTCATGCTTTCCGGAGAGGAAATGATCAAATACGACCTTGACTGCCTCGCAAACCGCACAGATAGCGGCATTCATTCATCGCTGCGCGGCATGATGAGCGAAATACAACAGCAAACGGGCTTCAACACCGGCGGCGAAAAAATGTACATACAGCTTTATCCGTGTCACGGCGGCGGATGCGAGCTCTACGTGACCGTAATTGACGAACCGCCTCACAGCACAGCCCCAACGTCATCCGACACCATCAGTCTCGGTGAAATCGGCACCACCGACCTTTGCCGCATACGCGGGGTAATATACGGTTTTGACCGTATCTCCGATCTTACTGCGGCATGCCGTGCCGCCGCGCCGTTCATTACCGCCGACACGCCCACGACCGCATATGTGAGCGACAGCGGCGGCGCGTTTCTGGTGCTTGGGCAAAAACCGGACAGTATCGCCTCACGTCTGCTTTCCGAATTCGGCAGACAGGAATACGGCGAGACAGTAAGTCCGTACATACACGAACACTGGCGCGTGATATGCGACCGGAATGCAGCGCAATTGCTTGCCGGCTACTGAGAATTTGACTTTTCTCCGACAATATGATATAATATAGCGGTCATGCCGATGAAGCAGTGCTTCAAATACAGGCATCGGAAAGGAATGACATAAAAATTTTAAAAAAAATCAGCATGGACGGACTGAAAAAGTTTGCTCGCACCTTCAGACTCACCCCGTCAGCGTGCGCAATCGACCTCCTCGGCAGCGCAATACTTGCATTCGGACTTTACAACATACACTCGCTCTCGGGCGTGACCGAGGGCGGTGTTCTCGGGCTCACCTTGCTTTTAAAGCAATGGCTGAACATTTCACCGTCCGTTTCGGGTTTGGTTCTTAACGCCGCCTGCTATCTCATGGGCTGGAGATCGCTCGGACGCAGCTTTATCGCTTATTCAATAATAGCATCCGGCGGTTTTTCACTGACCTACAAGATATGCGAGCTGTTCCCGCCTGTTTTTCCGGGAATAGCCGATATGCCGCTTGCAGCGTCACTTGTCGGAGCCGTTTTTGTCGGCGTGGGCGCCGGTCTGTGCGTGCGCACCGGCGGTGCGCCGGGAGGCGACGATGCACTTGCCATGAGTCTTTCGCGTATTTTGTATACAAAGATACAGACTGTCTACCTTGTCAGCGACCTGATCGTTCTGCTTCTTTCACTGAGTTACATACCGTTGAAAAGAATAGCCTATTCCCTGCTTACCGTTATTCTTTCGGGACAGATCATAGGCATTGTGCAAACAACAGGTAAAAAAAGTACACAAAAAGAAGCGGCTCAGTGTACGGAGACGGGATCCGCCGAATAACAATATGGCGTTGCGCAAAAGCGCAACGCCATATTGTTATTCGGCATCATTTTTGTGAAGCTTCAACCATTCGACAATGTTTTTTCCACTCTCTCCGAGCAGCATACGGAACCCCTCCGAAAGCGCCTGGCGCGTTTCCGCGTCAGCGGACGAAAACGCCCGCAAAAGCGCCGGTTTATCACTCATCAGGTCGCTGAGCGTCGTAGATTTTGTCGCATACAAAATACCGAAGAAAGCCTCTGTGAACTTTTCTCTGAATTCATCGTCCATTCCGGCTATCCAATCGCTCATCAGCTTATTCATGCGCTTTGTGTCGGGAGACATGTCGTCAAGGAATTCAAAATCACGTCCGATGACCTGCCACGACAGTGCATTGTGCTGGAATATGCCATGTTCGGAGCTTTTGACCGTGAGATAATTCCCCTCGTGATCCAAAAGCATACCTACGACCGACTTTTCGGGAACAATGGTTTTTATTTTGTCCTTGACCCTGAGGTAGCCCGCGCTCTCATGAAAGCTTTTAAGGAAACCCGGACCGTCCATATTGTAAACGCTCGTGATGCGTTCGGCAACGTCGCCGCGGCAGTTTGCGGCAGCCCACATGGCAAGATTTCCGCCTTTGCTGTGTCCGCCCACCCGGATCGGCACTGTGCTGAAATAGTCTGCCGCGCGGTTCAGGTATTCGGCTGCGCGGTGCTGCGCGGGCACCGGAGACTTGAAGGACATCTGAAAATTTTCCTTCCATCCCGCGATACTGTCATCGGTTCCGCGGAATCCGACAAACACCGTACCATCGCTCAGCTTGAAAGTCATTGCCGAAAACTGTTCCACAGCATTGTCGTCAACAATATTTGTATATCCGCAAACTCCTATTTCGGCAAACCTCGAAGTTTCCGCCGCTGCAAAAAACAGATCAATAAGCTGGACCGGAACTATCGCTCCGAGAGTCAGCTTTTCGCCGCGGTGCATCACATTGTATCTCCGCACCTCGTCCGAGAGCGTGACCAACCGTCCGAAGTCCTGCATAACTATCCCATCGTGATTGATATACGTAAGCTCGGTCATTATAAGCGCATCAACATCGCAAAAACCTGCCTGCCACAGCTTCAGATCGCCGCGCCATTTCAAATAGTCAAAAACATTCGGCATATTCGCATTTCCCCCCGTCAAGATATATCAGCTGACTTCTACCTCAAATTCTCCATCCGAAACTGAAAGTGTCGCGCGTGTCAGTTTGCCATCGTGATCGGCAATTATCTCTTCTGCCAGCTTATCCTCGATCTCCCTCTGAATGAACCTGCGCATATTGCGTGCGCCGTATTTTACAGAGAATGAGCGTTCCGCCACGAGCGCCGCAGCTTCATCGGAATATTCGAACGATATACCCTTCTCGGCAAGAACGGTGGCAAGATCACCGAGCATTATACGTGCAATAGATCTGAAATTGTCACGCGTAAGAGGTTTGAAAACAATTATCTCGTCAACACGGTTAAGAAATTCCGGACGCAAAAATGTCGAAAGTGCCTTTTCGGTGCGCGCGGATGCAATACCGCCCTCCGATTCGACAAATCCGACACTTGCTGCCGATTTTTCAGAACCGGCATTGGTCGTCATCACGATTATTGCATTTTCGAAGTTTACAGTTCTGCCCTGACCGTCGGTTATCCTTCCGTCATCAAGTATCTGCAAAAGAATATTGAGCACATCGGGATGCGCCTTTTCGATCTCATCAAACAGTACGACCGAATATGGTCTGCGGCGTATTTTCTCGGTAAGCTGCCCTGCCTCATCATAACCGACATATCCGGGAGGCGATCCGATAAGCCTTGACACCGAATATTTTTCCATATATTCGGACATATCGATGCGTATCAGAGTCTCCGGCGTCCGGAAAAGATCTGCCGCCAGAACCTTTACCAGTTCCGTTTTGCCGACCCCGGTCGGTCCCGCGAATATAAACGATATCGGCTTGCGCTTATAGCTTATTCCGGCGCGTGAGCGTTTTACCGCACGACATACCGCTGCTATAGCCTCATCCTGCCCGACAACGCGCGCGCGCAGTCTGTCTTCAAGTCCCTCTATGCGTTTGAATTCGTTTTCACTTATCGTAGATGCCGGCACGCCGGTCCAAACCTCTATGACGGATGCAAGATCATCGGCTGTCAGAGATACCTTCTCGCATTCAGCCTCAAGACTGTGAAGCTTATCGGAAATCGCAAGCTCCTCCGAACGTATCTTTGCTATCTTCTCGTATTGCTTTTCAGTCTCTTTTTCGCTTCCCTTTCCCGCATTGTTTTCCGCTTCCTCGCGCTCGTTTTTGAGCTTCAGCAGTCTGTCACGCAGCTCATATGTCTCGTTGACCACACCGCTTGAGAGCGATCTTCTCGCAGCGGCTTCATCAAGCAGATCAATTGCCTTATCGGGAAGATATCTCTCCGTTATATAACGTTCCGACATGACGACAGCCGATTCAAGCAAACGGTCCGATATTTTTATCCCGTGAAATTCCTCGTAGTAATGCTTTATGCCGCGAAGCATTTCAACAGCTTCGGCAACAGACGGTTCGTTTACCGTAACGGGCTGGAATCTGCGTTCCAGCGCTGCATCCTTTTCGATATACTTGCGGTACTCCTTGAGCGTGGTTGCGCCTATTACCTGAATTTCGCCGCGCGAAAGAGCCGGCTTCATTATGTTGGCTGCATTCATGCTGCCCTCGGCATCACCCGCGCCGACAATGTTGTGCACCTCATCTATAACAAGTATGACGTTCCCTGCCGCACGTACCTCGCGAAGAAGAGTCTGCATTCTCTGTTCAAACTGACCGCGGAACTGCGTTCCCGCAATTATAGCGGTCATATCAACAAGATAAAGCTCTTTCCCCTTGAGTCTGTACGGCACATCGCCGTCGGCTATACGCTGTGCCAGTGCTTCGGCAATAGCGGTCTTTCCGACTCCCGGCTCGCCAATAAGACAAGGATTGTTTTTTTGGCGGCGACAGAGTATCTGTATTATGCGTGCAAGTTCATTTTTGCGGCCGACTATTCTGTCGAGCCTTCCGCGCCGTGCAAGCTCGGTGAGGTTTTTGCAATACTGATTGAGAAAATCGCGTTTTGGAGGCGTTCCTTCGCTTTTTTTGCCGTCCCGTCCTTCTGCAGTCTTGCCATCCGGACCATCGGCGTTTTCTGCCGCACCACTGCCGTTCATCTCACCGAACAGCTTCATAAAGTCGAGCGACGGCGCCCCGCCGTCATCGCCGAGAGCGGGCTCGTCGCCATTTTCATCGCCGTCTGTCATAAGACCGCTGACAGCGCTGTTCATTTCATCTTCCATTTCGATAAGCTGGTCCGGCGAAAGCCCAAGCTTTTCAGCATTAGGACCAAGCACTCCCTTTATCGGCAGCCCCAGCTCGCTTGCGCAATGCAGGCAATACCCCTCGGTCTTCTTCTCGCCGCCCTCCATTTTCGTGACAAAAATAACGGCGAGCCTTTTTTTACATCTCGAACATTTCATCATATGGTAAAATACCGTACCTTTCCGATCCGTTTTCGCAAAGTTCTTTCTTTGCACATCATCGGCTGAATGCCCCTACTATTTTCGATATATTGATATAATCAAACGGTGAAAATCCGCAGAAAAATCTGAAAAGATATGATTTTTCCGCCAATTCCCTGAGTGCGCGGCTTTCATTTTCGGCAATTCCGCTTTCAACAAATGCGGATATCGCCAGACAGATCACCCAAAGATAAATAAAGCCGCAGATAACTCCGAACATGCCCCCCAGCAGATGATTCACGCTGCGCAGAACGGGCAATTCGGCAATCAGCCTTATGACCCATCCGACGATCGTAATTATCAGGAAAGCGGCAAAAAACACGGCAACATAACCAAGAGCCTCCGACACCACACGTGCAATCGGCGTTGCTATATCGGCAGCCATGGAATTTATATCGCCGGCAGACGCATTTGCGGATGCGCCATACGTGTTGCCCAGCTCCGAAGCATCAGCCCCGAAACGTTCCAGCAGCGAACGAAAGCTTTCCGGCATCGACTCAAACAATTCGGAAATATCATAGCTGCCGTTGCTTTCCTTTACGATACCGCTAAGCGAGCTGCGCGCAGCATCGGTGAATTTTTCGAGCAGAAATCTATCCATCAGCCAGCTGCCGAAATTATGCCCGAACAAAAACGCCGCACCGAGCGAAAGAACAGCACGTAAAAGCCACCAGATCGATTTAACGAATCCTCGCGCGGCGCAAACGACAACGGTAAGTACAAAAATCGATACAAGTATGATGTCAACTATCCAATTCACGGTCATTATCCCTTCTTTCCATTTTACAAAACGAATTTACGCGCAAAACCACGTTTCTCAATCAAATCGCAGTGATACCGCGTGCGATGCTGTGCATACATAAACCTCACTCGCCGAAACGGCGCAAAGTGCATCTCCCGTATAAACGCCGCTCACTTCACGCGACCGGGTATTTCCTTCTTTTATACACACAACAGCATTATCGGTCATGATGAACCCACTGCCATTCGCCGTTGACGTCGCTATCGGATTCCCATCGAGCTCATCGGAAAATACGATTTTTCCGTTACTGTCCGCTAACAAAACGGTAAAACCGTCTCTGCCGCCGCGCCGACGCGTTACAGCTATAACCCCGCTGCCGTCAACAGCGGCAAAATCATATGCGCCGAGCGGTATTGTCCCGACACAGCTGCCGTCCCCGTTGTAAAAAAACGCTGCGCTGTCACCGAGCAGAACGAACGAACCATCGCCAAAAGCACAGTCAAGCGGAAGAACTCCGGAAAGCCCGACCGTCCGCTCAGCACTGTCGCTGCCTGCGACAGCGAACATTATTTCGGTGCTGAAAACGCCCGAAGCATCGACATCGGAAGTAAGTATTGCTATTCTGCCTCCGTCGTCACTGATTGCCACAGACATTACGTGACCGTATTTCGTATATTTATTTATAAGCTTGAAGTTTTTGTTATACAGCAGAACGACCGATGCACCGTCATTGCTGCCGGTGATGAGAGCAAACGAGCCATCCTTGCCGATCCCGGCTCCGTATATTTTGTTTTCGGCATTTCCGGAATGCATTTCTGAAAAAGAGCTGAAAATCTTGTACCCCGTGCCGCCCTGATCATAAACAAGCAGATACCTTTCAGAGCCTACGGGAACCGGCGCATGGAAACCATGTGCGAGATGTGCGGTTTGTGTTCCTGTTGCCGAAAATATCGTGACTCTGCTGTCGCCGCATACCGCAAGACCACCCCTGAACGCGGCAGGCAGCACATCTCCATCATGCTCATACGTCATATATGTCCGTTTTTCGCTGTTTTCTTCAAGTGTATATGCGAAATTCTGCACCAGATACTCAAGTTGAGAATAGCGTATTTTATCGGCATTTACAGCAATATATATAACGCCAAAGAAAAGTGCAGCTGCGAGAAAAACAAATTCCGCTATGCGGTAAATGCCGGAGACCGCATCGTAAAACTTATTATACGCTATCCCCGCGCCGAATATGTCTGTTATAACCTCGCGTTCCTCCGACCTTGAAAGTCGTTTCACGCGCACCCGGCGGAAGCCTCCGCCCGGATTATTCTTCATACCGCCGCCTCCCTTCTTCGTTAAAATTACCGATATATCACTTTATTCAGATAAAGCCCGTGCGGCGGCGCAGTAACTCCGGCGCGCGCGCGATCATGTGCTTCGATTATTTCCGTCATCCCGGACGGCTCGATTTTTCCTCTGCCTACAGCAGAAAGAGTTCCGACGATTATACGCACCATGTTGTAAAGGAAGCCGTCCGCCGATATCTCAAATTCGACAAGATCGCCGTGTGCCGCTACCGCCGTATGCGTGACTGTTCTAACCGGGTCGGTTATTTTAGACCCGGCTGCCATAAATGATGAAAAATCATGCGTCCCTACAAGAAACGCGGCAGCCCGGTCCATTCTTGCGACAGCGGCGTCATCAAAGAGTGTGCCGGGAATGAACCACGCTCTGTTTTCGTAAAACGGATCGCGCATCCGTGTATTGATGATCCTGTATATATACGTTTTTTCCTTCACCGCGTAGCGCGGATGAAAGTCATCGGCAACATATACGGCATCGAATACCGCAATATCATACGGAAGGTGCGCGTTGAGCGCCTCGGGGATCTTTTCGGCAGGTATCGTTGTGTCAAGCCCGGCACGGCCCATGATATCGGCATCCGACACCGTAGCGCAAAAGCATTCGGCGTGTACGCCCGCATCTGTCCTGCTGCACCCTGTGACATTGCACTCATGACCGAAAAGTTCGCACGCAGCCCGACAAAGCTCGCCCTGCACGGTACGCCTGCCCTTTTGTACCTGATAGCCGGAAAAGCCCGTGCCATCGTACCTGACTTTTATAAGTACCTTCATGCCGGTCATCTCATAACGTATCCGTACTTCAGGCAGTTAAGCGCCAGAAGCGATGCGCCGAATATCAGTGAAACTATCAACGCCGCAATATCACGCGCGTGAATATGCGGAATGTTCATGCGTGTGCGCCCGTCTCCGCCGTGATAGCAGCGGCATTCCATGGCTGTTGCAAGTTCATCGGCTCGCCTCAGTGCCGAAGCGAAAAGCGGTATCAGAACAGGCATAAGCATCTTTATGCGTTTTATAATGCTTCCGTTGGTAAAATCCGCGCCGCGAGCCTTCTGAGCCGACATTATCCTGTCCGTCTCCTCGGCAAGCGTAGGAATAAACCTGAGCGCGATCGACATCATCATGGAAAACTCATGCACCGGCAGGTGAAGCTTTTTGAGCGGAGCAAGAAGGCTTTCCAGTGAATCGGTCAGTTCTATCGGTGTTGTGGTGTATGACATGAAAATACTGCTGCCAACGATCAGAGCAAGTATTCTGAGCGCAGTAAAGCCGGCATTCCATATTCCCTCGCGGTAAAGTACGATAAACCGCCATTCAAACAGCGGCTCACCCGCCCCTTTGGTAAAAAACATATTTATCAGAAACGTGAACAAAAGTATAAATGCTATCCCGCGCACCGACCGCAGAATGATTTTCAACGGTATTTTTGATATAAATATCAACGCAAGTGTTCCGATCAGCAAAAAGCAGAAAGAGATCGCGCTTTTGCAAAGGAACGAGCAAACAATAAAAACAAGCGACAATAATATTTTGACCCGCCCGTCAAGACGGTGTATGACAGAATCGGACGGGTAATACTGTCCGAGAGCGATATTTTTCATCTGATCGTTCTCCGGTCGTATAATTTAAGTATTTCGGATACAGCATCCTTGAGCGTATACACCGTCCGTTCCGTCCTGTATCCGCGCTCGGAAAGCATGAGGGCAACGCGCGTAAGTTCCGGAATATCAAGCCCGGCTCCGATGAGCAGCTCCGCCTTGCCGAAAACCTCGTCCCTTGTGCCGTCGCACAGTATCCTGCCGTCGGCAACGACCACCACACGGTCGCAAAGTTCAGCCATGTCCTCCATGCTGTGCGACACAATAATGACCGTAGCACCGCGCCGCGAAGCGTATTCACGCACGGCGCCGAGTATCAATCTCTTTCCCTCCGGGTCAAGCCCCGCCGCCGGCTCGTCAAGCACGAGCACCTCTGGTTCCATAGCCATTACACCGGCAATTGCCGCGCGTCTCTTCTGACCGCCCGAAAGATCAAACGGCGATTTTTCAAGCTCCGCCCCGCTTATTCCCGTAAGTGACGCATATTCGGTGACACGCCTTTTTATTTCTTCGTCATCAAGCCCCATATTACGCGGACCGAACGCAATGTCGGCAGCAACAGTTTCCTCAAACAGCTGATATTCCGGGTACTGCATCACAAGTCCGACCCGAAAACGGATCTTCCCTATCTCGCGCGGTTTTTCCCATATATCCGCACCGTCAAGCAGGACCCTGCCCGCCTCCGGCTTTTCAAGCCCGTTGAACAGCCTCACAAGTGTGGATTTTCCGGACCCGGTGTGTCCTATGATACCGGTTATAAGACCGGCGCGTATCTCAAGATCCACCGAGTCGAGAGCCGTGACCTCAAACGGCGTCCCCTTGCCGTATATATATGTCACATTTTCAAGTTCTATTTTTGCTGTCATTATAAAATTCCAAAGTTCACTTCTGTTTTTCAATGGATGCTATGATCCTGTCCGCACATTCGCCCGGCGTTATGCCATCAACGTCAATATTCACTCCCGCATCGTGAAGTGCGTGAAGAAGCAAAGATGACTGCGGCAGCTCAAGTCCCGCACGCGCCACAAGAGCGGCATTTGAAAATATTTCGCGCGGCGTTCCCTCACCTATAAGCTCACCCTGATTTATAACAAGTATGCGGTCAGCCCGTGCAGCCTCACTCATAAGATGAGTGATATTTATAACGGTAATGCCGTGCTCGCGGTTAAGCTTTTCCATAAGCGATACAACCTCGGCGCGTCCGGAAGGGTCGAGCATTGCCGTTGATTCGTCAAATATCATGCATTCCGGCATCATTGCAATAATGCCTGCTATTGCGACACGCTGCTTCTGCCCTCCGGAAAGACGGTGCGGCTCATGCTTTGCATACTCGCTCATACCGACAGCGGCAAGCGCGCCGTCGACACGGCGTCTTATCTCGTCCGGTGCAATGCCTAAGTTTTCGGGTCCGAACGCTACATCTTCTTCAACCACGGTGGCAACAAGCTGATTATCGGGGTTCTGGAACACCATTCCCACACGGCGTCGCAGCTCAATAAGCTGTTCGTCCGTCAGCTCGTCACCTATTTTTACGCCGTCGATATACAGCTCTCCGGACGTAGGTTCAAGTATCATGTTGAGCAGCTTGGCAAATGTGGATTTGCCCGAGCCGTTTCTGCCTACGACAGCAACGTATTCACCGTGCTTTATACTTACGCTGAGATCCTTGAGAGCAAAATCAGGATGCCGCGACTCCGGATCATACATGAACGACAGCCCTCGTGCCTCTACGATGATGCCGCTTTTTTCTTTATTCAATATGTCGTTGTGCTCTGTTTTCAATGCCTTTTCAGCCATTTCGGAGTTTTTCGCTTTCGTTTATTTTGTCTGCCACCGCGCACTGGCGCCGCACGGGAGAAGTCCGCCGGTGCTCGTGACAGGCAGTGCAATTTCTGCCGCATCTGAATATCCGCCGCATCTGTCGCTGACATATCTGTCCAGAATATACTTCATCGTGAGCGGCGAAAGCCCCGTTGTATATGAATTTATAAGAAAGAACAGCGGCGTGTCGGACATGATAGATGCCGAAAGACGGATGAGACCGTCGACCGAGTCCTCTATCTTCCATACCTCTCCGGTCGGTCCGCGACCGTATGACGGAGGGTCCATGATTATCCCGTCGTATTTGTTTCCGCGACGTATCTCGCGCTCTACGAACTTCTGGCAGTCATCCACGATATACCTTATCGGTGCATCGGCAAGACCGGAAAGCACGGCGTTCTGCTTTGCCTGAGCCACCATCCCCTTGGACGCATCCACATGGCATACCGATGCTCCCGCAGCCGCAGCGGCAACCGTCGCACCGCCGGTATATGCAAAAAGATTCAGCACCCTGATCTTGCGTCCTCCGTTCACTGCGTCACGGATAAGCTCCGAGAACCAGTCCCAGTTTGCCGCCTGTTCGGGAAAAAGCCCCGTATGTTTGAAGCCCATCGGCTTAAGCACAAAGCCGAGCTTGCCGTAGTGTATCTCCCACTCTTTCGGAAGCCTGTTCACGGTCCACTCTCCGCCTCCGCTCTTTGAACGGCGATATACACCATCGGCGCGCCGCCACGCGGCGTTTTTGCGCTCGCCGTGCCATATTACCTGCGGGTCCGGTCGCACAAGTATATATTTGCCCCAACGTTCAAGACGTTCTCCGTCCGAAGCGTCAAGCAGCTCGTATTCCTTCCAGTTGTCAGCTGTCCACATAAGATAAGATCCTTTATTTATTGTTATAGTACTTTGCTATCCTTGACGTGCCGCAGAACGAATGGCATATTGCTATCGCCAGAGCATCTGCGGTATCGTCCGGCTTCGGCGGCGCAGGTAAATTAAGAAGCATAGTGACCATCGTTATGACCTGCTTTTTTTCGGCTCTGCCGTAGCCTACGACAGCCTGCTTTACCTGAAGCGGCGTATATTCCGATATACCTATGCCGTTTTTTTCTCCGCACAAAAGAATAACTCCGCGCGCTTCGGCAACGCGTATTCCCGTGGTCTGGTTCGTGTTCCAGAAGAGCTCCTCGACTGCCATCTCCTCCGGACGGTGCTCTTTTATTATAGCGGCAAGGTCGGAATATATCATTGCAAGCCGCCTTTCTGTCGGTATGCGAGGCGGAGTAATGATAGATCCGTAAGCAACGGCACGCGGGCGATAGGCGTCCGATTCTATAACTCCCCACCCTATCGTGGCAAGTCCCGGGTCAACGCCGAGAATTCTCATTCTTCCGCACCTCCATACTCAGGATCGGATACCAATCAATTGATTCAACAAAACACCATTATAGATTATATCACTATATTCACTTAAAGTCAAATAAAACGGACGGTAATTTATAAATTTTGTGCTTCGTAAAAGTTAAATCACGATAATGCGGAAGATATTTCTTTACATAGAGTAAAAAGTATGATATAATATAATGTGATTAAATATGCACCCGAGGAGAAGCCATGCAGCGCATTGTACATTTCAGTGTTGGAGACACACTTGAACTGAAAAAAGCACATCCGTGCGGATGCGCCCGTTTTTCGGTCGTAAGGACCGGCAGCGAGGTCAGGATAATCTGTCTCGGATGCGGCAGAGATATGACGGTCGGACGTGAAAAGCTTGACCGCGCAATAAAAAAGGTGATCGCGGCAGAGGGCAAGACCTCTCAAGGCGCGACCGATCCGGACACAAACCGAAAGGATGGAACACAAGGACAATGAACGAATTCAATAACGGCATCACTCCGTCAGACGCCATGCCTGAAGTCGAGGCGGACAATGCCGCTACCGCAGTATCGGCAGAAGCGGCAAATACGGAAGCAGGTGCGCAGCACCGCGTAAAAAAATTGCGTCCGCTCATCAACGATCTCAAAAAGAGGCCCACGTCTTATCTCATTTATGCATTTATCATCCCGGTCATTCTGAATTATATCATCTATCTCGCTCTTGAGATACATCCGTTCGGCAACGGCTCGGTGCTGGTACTTGACCTCAACGGTCAGTATGTTTACTTTTACGAAGCGCTCCGTAACGCCGTTTACGGTCAGATGTCAATGATATATTCCTTCTGCCGCGCAATGGGCGGCGAGTTCATGGGAATATACGCATACTATGTCGCAAGCCCTTTTTCATATCTTGTATCGCTTTTCCCGCAATCGAGGATCCTCGATGCACTTCTTGTGATATTCCTGCTCAAAACAGGTATAACCGGCTTCAATTTCGGTTTTTATCTTCATAAAACAAGCAAAAAGGTTGATAAGCTGACAGTCATAACCTTTTCGGTGCTTTATTCTCTCACAACGTACGCGGTGATCCATCAGCACAATTCAATGTGGATAGACGCAATGATGTGGCTGCCTCTTATCACACTGTCAATAGAGGATCTCATCAAAAATTACAAATACAAGCGTTTTGTGATACTGCTCGCGCTGACCATGATGAGCAACTTTTATATCGGATACATGGTCTGCATCTATATCGCGGCATACTTCTTTTACTACTATTTTTCACGCAACGAGGGTTGGCGCAACAACCCGAATCACGAGCCGCACCACTTCCGCCGTTCATTTCTGCGCATCGCCGGCGCGTCTGCTCTCGGTATCGGTATATCGATGGTCGTTGTTGCTACTGCGTATTATTCATTGCAGTTCGGCAAAAACACCTTTTCAAATCCCAATTTCATGCCGTCTCTTCGGTTTGAATTTATGGATTTTCTTACAAAGTTCCTGCCGGGTTCGTACGACACCGTACGTCCCGAGGGGCTGCCTTTCGTTTACTGCGGCGTCGTAACGCTTCTTCTCATTCCGGTGTATTTTCTTTCAAAAAGGATATCATCCCGCGAAAAAGCACATTCCGGCGCATTCATCATGTTTTTCGTGCTGAGTTTCTTCATAAGCACATTTGATCTCATCTGGCACGGATTTCAGAAGCCCAACTGGCTCAACTACCGGTACAGCTTTATGCTCTGCTTTTTCCTTATCGTTCTCGCCTACCGCGGCTATCAGGAAATACGGCGCGCATCCGCAGGAACGATAATTACCACCGGTACGCTTTGGCTTCTGTTCATATGCGTGGCACAGAAGTTTGAGTTCCACTCGTATGTTGAACGTATCGAAGGCACCATCGAATTCGACCAAAAGCTCAAAGAAGTTGAGACCGTATGGTTCTCCGCCATATGCTTTGTCGCATTTATGATAATACTGTGCCTTGCTATAAAATCAAAGGCGCGTCGGAACGTTTCACTCATTCTCTGCATTTTCGTATGCCTTGAGGTATTCTGCAACGGCATTTGCAGCTGCGTTGAATTCGGCGATGATGTCATTTACTCCTCGTATTCATCGTACAACGACTTCATCGGAGCGGTCCGCCCCGTCACCAATGAACTTCTTGACGCGGATCAGTCCTTCTACAGATTTGAAAAGAATGCGCACCGTAAGTACTGCGACAACATGGCTCTCCGCATACGCGGACTCACCAACTCCACCTCAACGCTCAACAAATCAACTATAACCTTCCTGCATCAGTTGGGCTATGCCTCGAAGTCGCACTGGTCCAAATACCTCGGCGGGAACCCCGTCAACGACTCGCTGCTCGGCATCAAGTATGTTCTGGCAAACGAAAACGACTATCAGACCTTGTACTATGAAAATACCGGCGGTTCGGTAACGACCTATAATTCAAAGGATTACTCCTATTACCGCAACCCCTATGCACTATCGATAGCATATGGTGCATCTGAGGATCTGATCGACTTTGATCTCTCCCGCGGAGACAACCCGTTCGTGCGCCTCAACGGACTTTACGGCGCAATACTCGGTGATGACGAAGCTCCCGAGATTTTCAAGCCGCTCCATCTTGAAAACAGCAATATTGAAACCACCAACTGTGATGTATCCACCATTGCGGGACACTACAAATATGCTCCGGAGAGCAGCTCATATGACTGCACTGTGTCCTATACCGTGGATGTCGCCCAAGATGGCGAGGTATACTTCTACCTTCCTTCCGACTACCCGCGAGAGGTCAAAATAAAGGTCAACGGTCAGAAAACTCCCGATTCAGACACCTTCTACGGCGGCGAAAGCGATCGCATAGTGTCGCTCGGCAACTTCTCGGCAGGCGACACACTGACACTCTCAATGACGCTCAAGGCAGACGTTCTTTATGTAAAGCAGAATATCGAACCGTTTTACTACATTGACATGGATGTGTTTGCAAAATCCATCGAACGCATCGCTCAAACACAGCTTACAGTTGACGAAAAGTGGACGGACTCGCGTCTTCCCGGCACGATCACCACAAATGAGGATTCTCAGCTTATTATGACAACGATAGCTTACGACGCCGGTTGGAAAGTAACCGTTGACGGCAAGCGCGTCGACACATTTGAAGTGCTTGACGGCGTTGTTGCGTTCAGGATCAATGGAAAAGGCGAACACACTGTGATGATGAAATACCGTCCCCGCGCACTTACGCTCGGACTGGCAGTTTCGATAGTCTCTATACTCATCTTCGCCCTTATCATTATATTTGAAAAACAGCTCAAAGCAATGCTGGCACGAGTATGCGCCGACAGCAGCAACGACACTGTTGCCGAACAGGATATTCCAGACGACTATGACGACTACGCCGAAGAGTGCGAAAGCGACGTATTCGAAGAACCGGATGCATTTCCGGACGACGACCCGAACAATTACCACGAGGCAGAAGAACACAAGGACCCCAACGACACTGCCGGCGGAGATGACAAGGACGGAGGAGACTGATGTTTTACTATATCAAAGGCGGACTCGCCCTGCTCGATCAAAGTTTCGCAGTCGTTGACGCAGGCGGTGTCGGGTATAAGCTGACTATCAGCGGAACAACGTATTCGGCTCTTCCCCATACTGCGGGAAAGGAGCTGCCCGAGGTAAAGCTTTATTCGCATCTTTCCGTGCGTGAGGACGGCATTGAGCTTTTCGGCTTTGCAACGCTTGAAGAACTTAATATTTTCCGGCTTCTGATATCCGTATCCGGTGTCGGCCCCAAAGCGGCAATGGCAATACTCACACAGCTATCACCCGAAAAACTCGCGCTGGCTGTCTGCACCGAGGATAAAAAACAAATATCAAAAGCCCCCGGAGTCGGTCCCAAAACCGCAGCAAGGATAATCCTCGAACTGAAGGACAAACTGAAGGCAAGCGCCGAGGTGGGAGAAGCCGGCCCTGCCACCGATACCGGACTGCCGGAAGCCGGCGTAGGAAGCAAGTCCGCCGAGGCTCTTGACGCGCTGCTCGTTCTCGGCTTCAACCGCGCAGCTGCTCTTGATGCTCTGCGCAGCATAGATGTTGAGAACACAGAACTCGAAGACATCATACGCGCGGCGCTCAAAAAACTCATGAAATAAACAAGGAGGCATTATGACTGACGACGAGTTGGATTTTGAAAACCGGATAGTTACCTCCTCATATACAGCCGGAGACGAGGAATTTGACACCTCGCTTCGTCCGCGAAGACTGTCCGATTACATCGGACAGGAAAAAGCCAAAGAAAACCTTCGCGTATATATAGAGGCTGCCAAAATGCGCGGTGATGCGCTCGATCACGTACTGCTTTACGGTCCTCCGGGACTTGGAAAAACCACTCTTGCGGGAATAATCGCTGCCGAGCTGGGCGTTAATTTCAGGGTAACATCCGGTCCCGCTATCGAAAAGCAGGGCGACCTCGCGGCGTTGCTCACAAACCTGCAAAAGGGCGATGTTTTGTTCATCGATGAGATACACCGCCTGCCGCGGACTGTGGAGGAGATCCTCTACCCCGCCATGGAGGATTTTGCGCTTGACATTATAATAGGTAAAGGTCCCGCGGCACGCAGTCTGCGGATAGATCTTGCACCCTTCACCCTGATAGGCGCGACCACTCGCGCAGGTCAGCTTTCAACACCCTTACGCGACCGCTTCGGCGTTATATCGCGTCTTGAGCTTTACACACCCGAGGAGCTTACCGGGATCGTGCGTCGTAGCGCTGGGATACTCGGCTACAATATAAATGACGACGGAGCGCATGAGATCGCCGCACGCTCGCGCGGCACTCCGCGTATTGCAAACAGACTTCTCAAGCGCGTGCGTGATTTTGCACAGGTGGCTGGTCTTGATGAGATCAATTCGGATATAGCATCCTATGCACTGGCAAAGCTCGAGATCGATGAACTGGGGCTTGATAACATCGACCGTAGAATGCTCGATGCCATTATTGAATTTTACGGCGGCGGTCCCGTCGGACTTGAAACGCTTGCGGCAACTGTCGGCGAGGAAGCTGTAACGCTTGAGGATGTGTACGAGCCGTATCTCATCCAGATAGGCTTCATCGCCCGCACTCCGCGCGGCAGATGCGCTACCAAGCTTGCTTATGCGCATCTCGGGAAACCGTATGATCCGCGCAACGATACCTCCAACCGCACCGATACACAGCTTAAAATCTTCTCCGATGATGAAAATTGACGATTATTCTTTTTTCGGCACTTGACCGGACGATAGATTTGTCGTATAATTATTTTAAGGCTACAGTGCATCCACTCGGGATGCTTCATTATATCCGGAAAGGCATGGTCGTGATAAATGAAATTTCACATTGACTTTAAAAAGTTTGTTATACTGATACTTGCTATGGTGGTTCTTTTCATACCAACATATCTTGCTATCGGCAGCTATTACGCTAATCAGAAACAGCCTCGCACCAAGGACTACTCCGAGCTTGTGCTCAAAATACCAGACGGCACAACCGCAACATTTACGAAGGACAACGACTCCGACGGAATGCTTGCCGCATTCGGAGAAATGAACAAAGCTGGCACCGCGGTAGACGCTCTTCCCTCCGACTACAACGGCGAATCATTTCTGCTTGGTACCTTCAAACGCGAAAGCGGCGATACCGTAAGCTACAAGTATTATTTTTCCGCTGATGCTGACAAATGTTATTTTGCCGATCCCGACGGAAAGATCTTCAAGATAGCAAAAAGCGATGCGCTCAAGTTTTTTGACTCAAAATATTCCCTTTATCTGTTTGAATCTGCTGCCGCACCGGTCCTCACTGTTCTCGGAGGCAGCACGGTCACTCCCGGCACGATAAACTGGAATTACCTTGTCGGCGGAATATACCGCAAGGTCGCGGATCCGGCAACAACATCCACACCGCAGACATTCGACCTTACCAATGATCTCGGTCTTACATTCAGTATTGTTCCCGCCGAGTGCAGCATAAAGGTTTACAGCGGTACCGACCTTCTCTTTGAAGGCACGCCGGACAACCTTTCAGGTCTGAAGATCGAGCGAAACGACACTCTGACGTTCAATGTAAGCGCTACATGGCCGCATACCGACGGATGCGAATACTACGGTGACGCATCATACAGCTTTTATGCCAAGGTGACTGCACCCGCCGTGTTCAATCTCGGCGAAAGCAAGATCGAACTCGGTACGCTTGCAGTCCTCAGCGGTATAAATGTTACCGATCCGTCAAAGATAACATTTAAAAGCGAGCCGTCTATCGGTTGTTCGCCGGTGTTCTTCGCCGACGGTGACTATGTACGCGCACTTGTTCCCATCAACGCAGATCTTTCTGCCGGTACATATAAATTTACAGTCTCTTACGGTCTTACCACTCAGACACTTGAACTCACCGTAAAATCTAAGAAATTCGATGGAAGCTATGCATATACCGATGTCCCCAAAGCTCTGGTCGAGCAGAATTATTCGGCATCCTGCATCGAAGAATACCGCACACTCATGAAAGAGATCTGCTCCAAAAACGAAGATACTAAATATTTCAGCGGTAAGTTTGTAAACTATGAGGATGACAAGATAGGAATTGCCGTCGGATTCGGAAAGATGATGCTCATGAAATACGGCGACGATTTCCGTCATGAGGGTGTTGACTATATGTTTGCACTCGGTGCGGAAGCTCCTGCGATGAACAGCGGCAAGGTCGTTTATGTCGGTGCGTGCAATGTGCTCGGCAAATTTGTTGTAGTTGACCACGGTTGGGGACTCAAGAGCTGGTACGCACATCTCAGCGAAACATCGGTAGCCGTCGGAGATACCGTGACCAAAGGACAGACACTCGGCAAGGTCGGAAAAACCGGCTTTATCCCCACCCACCGCCTACACATCATGATAACGGCAAACGGCGTTCCGGTGTCCCCGTATCCGCTTCAGGACTATGGTCTCATTTACTCAGCCAACTAAAAAACATGCTCGATAACAAAACACTGTCACAATCAATGCTGCGGCGACTGTGCACCTTCGCCTCGGTCGTTCCGCTTGCGGCGGCAATACTGTCGTCATGCTTCATATCTCCGATATATATTCAGGTGTCAAGTGACATCCTGTATGCCAACTCGTTCTTGCCGGACATTCTCGGATATGCCGTGAACCTACTTGATATAATATTCGCAGCTGCACAGTATTCGGCAGTTATCGTTTCGTTTTTGCTTTTCGGTGCGGTGTCATATCGCCGCGCCGTAAGGCTGATATGTATTGGAGCCACTGTAACTTACCGTATACTCAATCAGGCCGTTGAATCGCTCACCGACGGCACGGACTTCATATCGGGACTCAGAATCACGCTGCTGTATCTGATCTTGGAAGTGCTTGAATTTTACGCTGTCGTGTTTGTTGCCTCGCTGTTCTGCCTCGCGGCAGTAAAGCGTTTCTCAATGTTACGCACGGCATCACGCAGACTTGGCGACACCGAATATGACTGGACGTCAGAGATATGTCCATATCACGGAATAATTTCAAAAAGCAATCCCGTACAGATGTGCGCTGCCGTAAGTGCCGCAATATTCATGTTTCTCAAGATAGCCAGCCGCCTGATATACGACCTTAATTACGGTGCGCCGGACAACACCTCGCAAATTATTCAGATGGTCGTTGGCTACACCTCCGACGTTGTCGGCGGAATTCTCATTTTTGCTTTTGTTTTGCTGTTTTGCGCTCGCTTCATCGGCTTGCTGAAAAAGCCCGCAAAGCAGACAGAATAAATTTTATTATCAAAAAACCGGAAAGGTATGGTATTAAAAATGGACAACACATGGCTTGGACTCAAGGGCAAGTCAGTAATCGTAACAGGCGGAGCATCAGGTATCGGTCTCGCCTGTGTACATGAATTTCTCAACGATGGTGCTTATGTTGCGGTTTGCGACATAAACCCCGAGCCTCCGAAGCTCGATGCCGGAAACAACGGCGGTAAATTCATTTATGTTCGCTGCGACGTAACAAGTCTCGAAAGCGTAAATGCAATGGTGAATACCGTATTTTCAGAATTCGGCACAATAGACGTACTTGTAAACAATGCCGGAATCAACATTCCGCGCCTGCTCGTTGACCCTGCGGGAGTGCAGGAGCTTTCCGAGCAAATATGGGACAAGGTTATGAATGTAAACGTCAAAGGACTGTTCTTCTGCTCCCAGGCAGTTGCCCGCATTATGGTAAAAAAACAGTCCGGCGTTATAATCAATATGTCGTCAGAATGCGGACTTGAAGGTTCCGAGGGTCAGAGCGTATATGCTGCATCCAAGGCTGCGGTAAACGGACTCACCCGTTCGTGGGCAAAAGAACTCGGCCGCCATCACATAAGAGTTGTCGGTGTCGCCCCCGGCATACTTGAAGCCACCGGTCTTCGCACTCAGTCTTACGAAGAAGCACTGTCATATACCCGCGGAATCACCGTGGAACAGCTTCGCGCCGGTTACAGCAAGACAAGCACTACCCCGCTCGGACGTTCCGGAAAACTTTCCGAAGTAGCATCAACCGTTGCATTTCTTTCATCCGACCAGGCAGGCTATATACACGGCACCACCATCAATGTTGCCGGCGGCAAAACCCGCGGATAAAATCAGAATAAGTATTGTACAAAAAGCTGTGGCTGTCGCGCCAATGCGCGACAGCCACAGCTTTTTTCACTTTGCTTTACGGCGTTTCTTCATCCAACCTCTCGCAGAGTCGATAATAAGTTTTATAATTCCGAAAAGTAATGTACCGCATATTATACCGTCAACGATACCTGCTCCTACCTGCAGTGTGGCAATTGCGTTCTGTCCCGCTCCGGCGAAATTTCCGGAGATAAGATCGCTCATTGTATAATACAGTGATTTTCCCGGAACAAGAACTATTACTCCCGGCATCTGGAAAACGACAGCCGGAGAACGCAGTATACGAGCCGATACCTCGGAGTATATCGTTATCACAAATGCCGCGATGGTGTTGGACACAAAAGCGTGCATACCGAACTGTTCAAACAGCAGATATACGGTAGTTCCTATTATGCTTCCCAAAAGTGAAGCAATTATCCTGTTTGTCTTGACCTCGAAAAAAATTACAAAGCCCAATGCCCCTATCGCGCCGCCGACAGACCTGATAATAAGCTCTCTCATGCCACGCCTCCCATAACAAGGATCGCAGCTGCATACCCAAGTGCTATAATAACCGCCTGTGTAATCGCCTGTGTCAGGCGCATGGTACCGGATATGATGTTTTTACCCAACATATCGCCGATCGATGTCCCGACTGCCATTCCGGGGATCATCAACATTATCGTACCTATCATTATACTGCTTGCATTTGTTCCGATACCCACACGGGTAAGGATTATCGCCGCAGCACCGGCAGCAAACGAACGAAGCGCGGTTTGCGATACAGTGTTGAAAGCTCCGTCCGGTCCGCCGTGAATAAACATCATCGGAACGCCTATCAGTGCAGCCACAAGACCGTCACGAAAATTTCCGCCAAAATAGAGCACAAAGCCTATTGCGATCATGGCGTGCCCCAGGGACATCACCCACCGCTTGAACTGGTGCGAATGTTTTACCTCGGCAATTTGCTTATGAGCGGTTTCAATATCAATAGCGCCGGAGCAGATATCACGCGAGACCGCATTCAGCTTTTCAACACGATAAAGATTCACATCCGTGTTTTTAACGCGCCGCATCTGCTGCGAATATGAACCGTTTTTCATCCGCATCGAAGCGGTTATAAGCGTTGTGACCGCAAATGACTCAACATGTGCCGCTCCCAACGCATAACCTATGCGTTCAATGGTGTTTTCCACCCTGCTTATTTCCCCGCCATTCTCAAGAATGTGCTCGGCAATGTCGAGCGCCAACCTCAGCGCATCATCCGCGCTTACAGATTCGCAGGGTACATGAGCCTTCGGCGCAAGTTCCTCGAAATTCATTTCGATGATCCGAATCAGAATTTGATCTTTTCCGCGATATAATCGCGCAGTCCGTCGATCGGGATACGGACCTGCTGCATCGTATCTCTGTCACGTACAGTCACGCAACTGTCGGTCTGTGAATCGAAGTCATATGTGATGCAAAGAGGTGTACCGATCTCATCCTCGCGGCGATATCTCTTGCCTATAGAACCCGCATCGTCAAAATCAACCATGAATTCTTTGCCAAGCTCATGGAATATCTTCTCTGCCTCGGGCGAAAGTTTTTTGGAAAGAGGAAGAACTGCCGCCTTGAACGGTGCAAGCGCGGGATGCAGACGCAGGATGACACGAATGTCCTCTTTGCCTGTCTTTTCATCCTTTGACACGACCTCTTCGTCGTATGCATCAACAAGGAATGCAAGGAATGAACGCTCAACACCGAGTGATGGCTCGATAACGTACGGGATGTATCTTGCATTCTTTTCCTGATCAAAGTAGCTGAGATCCTTGCCGGATGTATTCTGATGCTGCGTCAGATCGTAATCGGTGCGGTCGGCAACGCCCCAAAGCTCGCCCCAACCAAACGGGAAAAGGAACTCGAAGTCTGTCGTCGCCTTCGAATAGAAGCAAAGTTCCTCGGGATCATGATCGCGCAGACGCAGGTTTTCCTCGCGCATACCAAGCGAAAGGAGCCAATCACGGCAAAATCCGCGCCAGTATGCGAACCACTCAAGGTCGGTGCCGGGTTCGCAGAAGAACTCCAGCTCCATCTGCTCAAACTCGCGCACACGGAAAATAAAGTTGCCGGGCGTGATCTCATTTCTGAAGGACTTACCGATCTGACCTATACCGAAAGGTATTTTGCGGCGTGTTGTGCGCTGAACGTTGACAAAGTTCACGAATATGCCCTGTGCTGTTTCGGGACGCAGATAAACCGTGTTCTTGGCATCCTCGGTAACGCCCTGGAATGTTTTGAACATAAGGTTAAACTGTCTTATATCGGTAAAATTGTGCTTTCCGCAGGTAGGACACGGGATATTGTTGTCTTCAATAAAAGCCTTCATCTCAGCCTGTGTGAACGCATCGATGGGCTTTTCAAGAGTATGACCGGTCTCGGCGCACCAATCCTCAATAAGCTTGTCGGCACGGAAGCGTTCCTTGCACTCACGGCAGTCCATAAGGGGATCGGAAAAGCCGCCGAGGTGTCCGGATGCAACCCATGTCTGAGGATTCATGAGGATAGCGGCATCCTGCCCGACATTGTAGGGATTTTCCTGAATAAATTTCTTCCACCAGGCGCGCTTTACGTTGTTTTTAAGTTCAACGCCAAGAGGACCGTAATCCCACGTATTGGCAAGACCGCCGTATATTTCAGAGCCGGGAAAAACGAAGCCGCGATTTTTGCACAGCGCGACTATTTTGTCCATTGTTTTTTCTTTGTTGTCCATATCAGAATTCCTTTATAAAATAAAATTTATTGCTTCGTTGTGTCTTCGGGCAGAATACGTCTGTAATCCGCAAACTTGGAGAGTGTCGCCTGAGTGTCAATAACACTTACCTTCCGGTCGCCTACCTGCATCGTACGCATCGCCGGATCCCTCGTTTCATTCGGCAGCTGCGAATACCTGAATATGAAATCGCGGTTTGCCATAAGTTTGTCCTTTGTGTAGTTTGTATCAACACATGCGGACAATGAGTCGAAAAGTGACTCCGCATTGGGATAATTTGTGATCTGAGTAATATTTGAAAGCACTGTGCGCAGAAAATCAACTGCGGTTTTCTCACGCGACTCGCCGTTTTCCACATAAAGACCGTATCCGAGAACACGCAGTGCGGTCTCACCGTCCAGCCCCTGGCTGCCGCTGCCTATAACAACATCGCCGAAGTTCATTTCGCACGGGACATTGAAATAAATACCGCCGAGCGTTGATATCAATGATTTGAAGTTTTCAGGGTCAACTATCACATACCCGTCAACCATGCACCCGGTCATCGAATGTATTGCATCGCACAGAATATCCTTGCCGTAGGTGGCGTAAATATCTCCGAGTTCAATATACCTGCCGTCCATGACAGTCACTGCTTCGTCGGAAAACGCCGTGAATGTGACCTGAGACCGTTCGCGGTCAAACCGCATAAGGACCAGCAGGGTCGTACGCAGCTTCTGGTAATTCCCGGTGTAAAAGCCGCCGGGAATAAACGGGTCGCCCGTATCGGTAACCGAACCGTCACCGTCTTCAGGATCGGAATCGGGCACAAGCGACACAGAACGCGGCGCAGCCAGATCCGATGGCACTGGTAAAGGCTCGTGAACGGTCTTGGGCTGTCTTCCGGCTATGATATCAAGGACAGCGGGATCGTAAACATAAAGCGCAGGGTCGTAGTCTGTAAGTGCTATCAGCAAATTGAAGGAAGTTCCCGTGTCGGGGATTTCAATATCAATTATTCCGCCGTTATCATCTGTTATAACAGGAGCCGGCGATGTTGTCGTCTCGGTCGAATCGGTTGTCCCACCTGTTATACTCGACAGATTGGTCAGTACATAACCCACGATAAAATACGCCAGAAGCGAAAACACCAGCAGCGATATAACAAATGTCAGTGCAAAATTTTTTACTGCAGATAACATGGCACTGTATTTCCTTTCTGTCTGTATTGCATCACGCACATATGCTCCGGCGCGACACGTGTAATTATACACCCATCGGCTTCATTTTGCAACAGCGTGCATATTAAGTGTTTCTTAACAAATAAACCGAGCATTGATCAATCCGGTGCACGCTCCGCAAGAGTCACACGGTATTTCTGATAGAAATTTTCAAAATAGCCCTCATCAAGCGACTCGCGGATCTTTTTCATAAGCTCATTGTAGAAATAAAGGTTATGAACAACCGCCAGCCGCATTCCGAGCGATTCCTTGGCTTTTATCAGATGGCGTATATACGAACGGCTGTATCTCGTACACGCGGGGCAGCCGCAGCCTTCGTCGATCGGCCGCGGATCTCTTGCGTACTTTTCGTTCAGTATATTGATCTTGCCCTTCCAGGTAAACACATTTCCGTGTCTGGCGTTGCGGCTCGGCATAACACAGTCAAAGAAATCAACACCGCGATGAACAGCCTCAAGTATATTGACGGGAGTTCCTACGCCCATGAGATAGCGCGGTTTGTTTTTGGGCATATAAGGCTCAACGGCATCGATTATGCGATACATCTCTTCAGTCTCTTCACCGACCGCAAGACCACCGATGGCGTAACCGTCAAGGTCAAGCTCGGCAATTTTCAGCATATGTTCGATACGCAGGTCCTCATATGTGCTTCCCTGATTGATACCGAAAAGCATCTGATGCGGGTTTATGGTATCCGGAAGCGAATTCAAACGCTCCATTTCATTTTTGCATCTTACAAGCCAACGGTATGTCCTTTCGGTCGATGCCTTGACATAGTTGTAAGGCGCGGGATTCTCTATGCATTCGTCAAATGCCATTGCGATCGTGGACGCAAGATTCGACTGTATCTGCATACTTTCCTCCGGTCCCATAAATATGCGCTTGCCGTCTATATGCGAAGCAAAGCGAACGCCTTCTTCTGTTATTTTACGAAGCTGCGCAAGTGAAAAAACCTGAAATCCGCCGCTGTCCGTAAGAACAGGTCCATCCCAATTCATAAATTTTCTGATACCGCCCATATCGTGGATAAGCTTGTCTCCCGGGCGAATATGCAGGTGATAGGTATTGGAAAGTTCAACCTGACAACCTATCTCCTTGAGTTCATATGTGGCAACGCCGCCCTTGATCGCGGCGCAAGTGCCGACATTCATAAAGACGGGGGTCTCGATATCACCGTGGACAGTGTGAAGCACACCGCGACGCGCGCGGTCCTCCGTGCATTTGATTTCAAACATCAGTGATTGGTCATTCCTTTCATTTTTATGTGCGTTTGAAACGATGGTCAAGTGCTGATTTTTTCATTTCAAACGCCACGGGACGTCCATGCGGACAGTATGTTATCTCCGGGTTGCTGACAAGATCGGCGATCAGCTTTTCGATGTATTCCGGCTGATAAACTCTGCCCGCCTTTATTGAAGCCTTGCACGATGCCTGATAAAGTGCCTTTTCAAATATCAGATCCCGCGTAAGCTCAATATTTGCCTCACTATCAGACAGCTCTCCGGCAAAGGTCTCTATCATCGCAACCGCGTCATCCATTTCAAGACCTTCGGGGATCGCGGTCAAATTCACGGAATTGCGTGATGTCGTGAAATCGAAACCGATTTTTTCTATCTCGTTGCGATAGCTTTCCACAGCGGCAACCTCGCCGCTCATCAGCATGATCTCGCGCGGAACGGCAAGAAGCACCGTAGCACGTTCGGAGTGCATAAGACGCGTTCTGAAGCGTTCAAAGTTCTGTCTCTCATGTGCCGCGTGCTTGTCGACGATAAGACAGACATCACCCTTTTCCACAATTATATATGAATTGAACAGCTCGCCTACAATGCGGTAGTCGATTCCGGGCTGCAGTGCGGACGCTTCAGCCGTTCCGTCACTCTGCGAGGTCTCGCACGAAGCAGCATTCGCCGCGTTAGTTTCCGCATCATCAAAGTTCACCGCAGACGCAGCCTGCGTCTGCTTGGCTTTTACTTCCGACTCATCTCCGTATATTTGTCTGATTATCTCCGGCTCAACATAATTGGTCCCCGGTGATACATAACCTTCAAATCCGGTGATCTCATCATCAAGCCCGACCTCATAATTATCGCCGCGATATCTGAGATATTCCGCATATTCCTTTATATTCTCCGGCGGACGCGTTCCGTTGAGGTAGGGCTTGCCTGCCACAGCCGGATCGTCTTTTATGCGCCGCGCCGTGTCCGGAGAAGCTTGCGGTGCAATGCTCCCGACCGCAACCGGAACTGTTTCCGGACCTGATGCAGGTGATTTGATATCAAGCTGCTTTGCGGCATCACGCGACGCTCCCGGCACAGGCACAAAAGCGTCCGATGCGCGCTGTGGAGCAAACGAAACCACCGGAGCGCTGCCTTCTGCTCCAAACCCAAGCTCCGGACGCCGTTCATCGGTGGTAAGCGCTCGGCGCACGGCGTAATAAACGGCGTCAAAGACCGGTCTTTCGTTGGAAAATTTGACTTCAAGCTTTGAAGGATGAACGTTTACGTCAACAGTTTCGGGCGCGATCTCAATAGTCAAAACACACCCCGGAAATTTTTCCGGCGGAATATACGATTTATACGCCTGTTCAATAGCGGACATGGCTGTTTTGGACTTTACATATCTGCCGTTTATAAAAAAGTTTTCATAGTTGCGGTTTGCCTTGACCTGCATAGGGGCACAGATGTAGCCGGACACACGTATTCCTTCGCGCGTGTCATCTACGGCAAGCATCCCATCGCAGTATGCCTTTCCGAAAACGGAACGTATAGTGCTGCGCAGTTCCCCGTTTCCCGATGTTTCAAGCTTCACAACTCCATCGGAAATATATCTGAAAGCGATCTCCGGGTGCGCAAGTGCTTCTTTTTCAACCACCGCGCCCACTGCAAGCGCTTCCGTTGCGTCTTTTTTCAGGAATTTGAGTCTTGCGGGGACATTTGCAAACAGGTTTTCAACAATGACCGACGTTCCGTCGGATGCGCCGCGTTCGCTCAGCTCGCCGCCGTTGCCGCCGTGAATTTCATAAATTGCACCCATTTCGTTTTCACGAACCTTGGAGATTATCCTCACATCGGCGACCGAGCATATGGCAGCCAATGCTTCACCGCGAAAACCGAGGGTTCTGATCCCGTTCAGATCCTCTGCCGACCTGATTTTACTCGTTGCGTGACGTCTTACCGCAATGGGCAGATCGTCCGGGATCATACCGCATCCGTTGTCGCTGACACGCATAAAGCTGATGCCGCCGCGCATGATCTCAACGGTAATGCGATCTGCACCGGAATCTATTGAATTTTCGACCAGTTCTTTTATAACCGATGACGGTCTGTCAACCACCTCACCGGCGGCAATAAGGTTAGCAACCGCAAAGCTAAGAACATTGATCTTTCCCATTGTGCACGTTTTTCCTTTCGTTTATTTTACTTAAGCTTCTTCTGGAGTTCAAATAAAAAGTTCATCGCTTCTATCGGAGAAAGCGTGTTCACATCGACTGCCTTAAGGTCATCAATTACCTGCTCGCGCATACAGTCTTCAATTGATATTATACCGCCGTCATCCGGCTCCGGAAGCTTGGATGCATCGGCATCTGCGGCAACGCGCGCACGCGCCTCGACCTCAGCCAACACCTCTTTGGCACGCTTTATGACCTCTGACGGCAAGCCGGCGAGCTTCGCAACTTCTATACCGTAGCTGTCATCGGTAGAACCGCGCACGATCTTTCTCAAAAATATCACGCTGTCTCCGCGCTTGCGCGCGGCAACGTTGTAGTTCACAACGCCTTCAAGCTCATCCTCAAGCACGGTAAGCTCATGATAATGCGTGGCAAATAAGGTCTTGCACCCTACCTTACGGCTTTGCGTGTATTCAACGATTGCACGCGCAATGCTCATTCCGTCAAATGTGGATGTGCCGCGCCCGACCTCATCATATATGACAAGGCTGTTCTTGGTGGCGTTGTTCAATATATTTGCGACCTCATTCATCTCAAGCATGAATGTTGACTGCCCCGATGCCAGATCATCAGAAGCTCCAACACGCGTGAATACACGGTCGGTAATGCACATATCGGCATCCGCGGCAGGAACAAACGAACCTATCTGCGTCATAACTGCAATAAGCGCGACCTGTCGCATATATGTCGATTTTCCTGCCATATTGGGTCCCGTGATGATCATCACGCGGCTTTTTTTCATGTCAAGTGAGGTGTCATTCGGCACAAAATAACTGTTTTTTACGAACTGTTCGACAACCGGATGACGCCCATCCTTTATTTCGATCACACCGCGCACATTGAGATGCGGACATGTATAATTATTCTTCGCTGCGACCGATGCAAGAGATATATACGCATCAAGACGCGCAAGCAATGCCGCCGCGCGCTGTATGCGCGTGGAGTTTTCAGCCACCTTGCTTCTGACATCCGAAAAAATATCATATTCCAGTGAGCAAAGCCGGTCGCCTGCGCCGAGAACAGCCGCTTCGGTGTTTTTCAGCTCTTCGGTGATATACCGCTCGCAGTTCGCAAGCGTCTGCTTGCGGATATACCTGTCCGCCGGCACCTGATCAGTCAGCGAACGGGTGACCTCTATATAATAACCGAACACGCGATTGTAGCCAACTTTGAGCGTCTTTATACCGGTAGCCTCGCGTTCCTTTTCGGCAAATTTTCCGATCCAGCCTTTTCCGTCCGATACGATAGCGCGCAGCTTGTCCACATCATCGCTGTAACCGTCAACTATCATACCGCCTTCTCTCACAGTGTTCGGCGGGGATTCGACAATAGCCTTGTTTATCAGCTCAACAATATCCTCCAGCGTATCAAGCGCGCTGTATATTGCAGAAAGCTCTTCACTTTTGCACTTTGATATCAGCTCGCGTACATCCGGCAGCACGGACAATGTGGACGACACGGCGCGCAGATCCCGCGCATTTGCCGTCCCGTACACGATTCTGGTGACAAGCCTTTCAATATCAAGAACAGATCTCATGCGGTCGCTCAGATCCTCGCGCAGCATAAAATCATCAAAAAGCTCGCCTATTGCAGCCTGCCTGCGCGTTATTGCACTTATACTGAGCAACGGATGCTCGACCCACTGGCGAAGAAGTCTCGCGCCGGCAGCAGACGACGTTTTGTCAAGAACGCCGAGAAGCGAGCCTTTGCGGTCTTTAGAGCGCATCGTCTCCGAAAGTTCAAGATTACGCCTTGTATTAAGGTCTATCTGCATATACTGGCCGTTCTCGTATATGTTGAGTTCCTTTATATACGTTATATCGGTCTTTTGTGTTTCGACTATGTAATCGAGCAGCGCACCGAGAGCGCACACAAGTCTTTTACGTTCAATATCACCGTCGCGCAGAACATCGGCAAACTGATGCTCCACCGTTTGCGCGGCAGACTTATACTCGTATTTTTCCGCATTTCCGCCGCCCATCATGGCGTTAAGCCGATTTTTTATGAAATCGGCAAGCTCCGGGCACAGACCCGACGGCAGATTTACAAGCACCTCGCGCGGCGCATATGTTCCAAGCTCGCCGCAAAGCTGCGGAAGATATTGCGGCGTTTCAAAAGATGTTGCAAATATCTGAGCTGTTGAAATATCGGCAAAACAGACTCCCGCGCCGCCATCGTCAATGAACACCGATGCAAGGTAGTTGTTACGTGTTTCAGGAAGCATCGAAGCCTCTGTAACTGTTCCGGGTGTGATTATCCGTATAACGTCACGCTTAACAAGCCCTTTGGCAGTCGCGGGATTTTCCATCTGCTCGCATATTGCAACTTTATAGCCTTTTTCTATCAAACGCGCAATATACGATTCCGCGCTGTGAAACGGCACGCCGCACATTGGCGCGCGCTCCGCCTCGCCGCAGTCGCGCCCCGTGAGCGTAAGCTCAAGCTCGCGCGACGCGACAATGGCATCATCAAAAAACATCTCGTAAAAATCACCGAGACGGTAAAAAAGCAGGAAATCCTTATATTGATTTTTTATCTCAAAGTATTGCTCCATCATAGGAGTCATGAGGATATCCTCCTTCTGTTCAGTCAGTTACGCTTGTTTTTATTAGATTCAGTGGCAGCCGCTGCAGCAGGAGCAATCGTGCGAGCAGTCATGGTGATGTTCCTCGCCTGTGACCTCTGCCATAATAGTCTCGTTTATTTCGGCAAGAAGAGCCGTTACCTTGTCCTGCGACTCTGCAAATGCAATGTATGCCGGAGCAGTCGTGATCTCACCCGCGAGCGATTCAAGGCGCGAGCGGATAGCACCGAGAAGGAAGTCATTTGGCGCGGGCTTGGCGCTTTCGTCGGCAAATGCTTTCTGCTGAACGTTGTACTCGGTCACCTTGGTCTGAAGCTCCGCATCGGCAAGATACGCCATCTGGGCGGCTTCATAAGCCTTCATCTCGTCGCTTTCCTTTACAGCTTTACCGATATCGTGAGCCATTTTGATAATATCCATTTTGTTCTCCGTTGTTCTTTTGTTTTTTCATACCGCTTTCATGATGCATAGTGCATAGAAAGTATGATTCATATTATTATACCTCAAAATAAGGATTTACGCAAGTACCTACATTAAAAAATATAGCCGGCTCGCTGAAAAATACATGATTACGAATTATTGAGCCGACAAAACGGGGCGTTAAAAAACTCAAATTGAGTTTTTTAACACCCCGACAAAAAATGCCGTATGAGCGTTTACCGCCTGTTGTTTATATTTTCTCTCCTATCAGAGCAAAAGGACGCGAGTCCGTTATTTTTACGTTTACATACTCACCGGTGATGTTTCCGCCGTCAAAAAGAACGATCTTCCCGCCTTCGGTGCGCGCTGAAGTAACATTCGGGTCTGTTTTGCTTTTTCCGTCGCACAGAACGCGCAAGTTTTTTCCGATGTACTTTCCGTTTATTTCGCCGGATATTTCCGTCTGGAGTGCCAGAAGTGCGTCCATCCGCCTGCCCTTCACATCATCCGGCACCTGATCAGGCATTGCAGCCGCAGGCGTTCCGCCGCGAGGTGAATAGATAAACGAATATACCATATCATATCTCACGCGTCTGAGGATATCGAGCGTCTCACCGAATTCAGTGTCTGTCTCTCCCGGGAATCCCACGATAATATCCGAACTCAGCACGATATCGGGGATTTTACGGCGCGCATATTCTACGGTTTCGAGATACCGGGCGGTATCATAATGGCGGTTCATAGCGGAAAGCACACGGTCACTGCCGGACTGAAGCGGCAGGTGCAGCTGATGCGCCACGTGCGGATTTGCCGCCATAGCATCTATCAGCTTGTGTGAAACATCCTTCGGATGGCTCGTCATAAAGTGAAGCTTGTAATCTCCGTCAATTTCACCGAGCCGCATTATCAGATCCGCAAAATCGCAGTCAAACGAACAGCCCTTACCGTATGAATTGACGTTCTGTCCCAGAAGAGTGATATCCTTCACACCGTCGGCAACAAGACTGCGGACTTCATCTGTTATTTTTTCCGGACGCCGGCTGCGCTCGCGGCCACGGACATACGGAACGATACAGTAAGAGCAGAAATTGTTGCAGCCGTACATTATGCTGACCCATGCGCGGTACGGCGATTCGCGCCTTACAGGCAGCCCCTCCGCCACGGCGGGCTCGTCATCCGGCATTATAAAACGTCGCGGTCCGCCGGAAAGACGCTTCCAGACAAGTTCCGGTAGCATATAAAGAGACGATGTTCCGAATGTAAAGTCAACATAGGGATAGCTGTTTTTAAGCTGATCCGCACGGCTTATCTGCGACACCATGCAGCCGCAAACTCCGATTATAAGCTCCGGTTTGCGGTGTTTCAGGTGCTTGAACTGACCTATCGACGACAAAGCCTTTTTTTCGGCATGCTCACGCACGGCGCAGGTGTTGACAAGTATCAGATCGGCTTCATCGGGATCATCGGTGTATCCATAGCCCATATCAGCCGAAATACCCGCAAGAAGCTCGCTGTCCGCCTCATTCTGCTGGCATCCGAATGTCTGAACATAAACCCGCCTCCCCGCTCCGCGATTGTACTCGCGTATCAGAGATGTATATTTTGCCGCAGCTGCCGATTCCTCTTCCGAAAGTCTTCTGTCGCGGAACTTTTCAGTCGCTTTTTCTTTTTTGTCCATTTGCTTTTCCTCAACTTCCCAAAACCGTCAGCGACCGTCCGCATGAAAGCGAAAAGTAACCGTCAAGCCCCGGTGTAATGTAAATTTCATTTTCATATATCAGAACTGCTTCGAACGCAAGGACGGTTCCCTTTTGCTCACAGTAAAGTTTCCATGCGGCATCCGGCGTCTCCGAGACGTACAGTGACGTGGACAGCGCATCCGCCGCCGCTCCGTTTTCCGACACAACGGCAGTGCTGAGAAGCTTTCCGCGTATCGGCATACCGGTGCGCGGATCAATAATATGGCAGTATTTTTCGCCTTTTATTTCATAATAACGTTCGTATCCGCCGGATACCGAAATAAACCCGGATCCGATCGAAATATTTCCGGCATACCCTTCGCCGCCGGGATCGCGCAGCGCGATCGTAAAGCTCCCCGAGGGGTGCGTTCCGAACACTGAGATATTTCCGCCGAATGACAGCACGCCGTATGCGGCATCGGTAGATGAAAGGTATTCAATGACCTTTGCCTCGGCATATCCCTTACCGACGCCGCCGAGATCAAGCATCACCCACGGCTCGCTTTTTGAAAGCACACTGCTTTCCGGGTCGTACGAAATAAACCGCATCCCGCATTTTTTCGCCGCACGTGACACTTCGTCATCCGACGGCAGCATGTCAGTCCGCGCCGATTCGCGCCAAAGAAGCGTAGCCGGGTATGTTGTCGGATCAAAACAGCCCCCGCCGGCCTTCCAGACATCATATGCCGCAAGAAATATTTCTCCGACTTCGCGGCTGACGGCGCAGCCGCTGCCGGACATATTGAATTTTGCCACCTCCGAGGTGCCGTCCTCGGCAGAAAGCTTTTTTTCAAGCCCGGAGGTTATCTCGCGGCAACTGTTGAATATCGCTTCGGCACCAACGGTACCATCCGCAAGTTTTACCTCTATCAAAGTATCCATTGCGAAAAAAGAATCGCTGATATAGCGCGCTTTTGCCGTGCATGACGGAAGAACCGTCAAAAGCACCGCAGCAAGCAATATAAGTTCAATAAATCTTGTTTTTTTCATATTCCGATCTGTAATCACCGAGTATTTTTTTCGCCGACGGAAAGAGGAAATTGAGTATTACCCCGTTCACGGCGCCGAAAAAGCATGACGCCGTCAGCATTATTGCAGCGTATGAAAACGCACCGAACGACAAAATGATCAGACTCACGGCGCAAAGCTGACCCAGCGAGTGAAACGCAGCGCATAACACCGAGATCCCAATAAAACTCAGCTTTTTTTTCAACGGAGGCACAAAATAAACGACACACAGCGCAATATATGCCGCCGTCGCTCCGCAAAGCGAAATCATCACCGAAACCGGATTGCCGAACAACATTCCGCTTATAAGCACACGACAAACCGACACTGCCGCCCCATCCTTCGGAGAAACAGCCAAAAACACCAGAGTGATAACGATATTTGCCAATCCGGGTTTCACACCCGGCACAGGCAGCCATGCTCCGAGCGGAAGTGCTGTTTCAAGATATGAAAGCGCAAGCACCATGCACAATGCCGCCGCATCAAAGCAAAGCCGGCGCACAGGCGTCGCTCCCTCAGCCCGCTTCACCATCGGCGCTCCCTTCTCCGGCAATACGCACAACAACGCCTGCCGGGACGCACACTATGCTTTCACCCGCGTTTGAAACGGGTTTATGCGCTGTACAGATTCCGCACCGGCAATCCGATGCGGAAACCCGCGCGGTCCCGTTTTCAACGGTGAGCACCAACGTATATCCACCGGACATCACCGTATATTCCCCCGGTACGTCAAGCGGATATCTGATCGTGTCGGTCGCCGTGCGCACCTCTACAGTATTTCCTTTTTCGGCAGGGATCAGACCGACCGCGCCGCAAAGCAGCGCTGCGAGCAGCACAACGGCAATAACAACGGCATCACCTATTCTGAATTTGACCGACATTGTTTCGCGCCGATGCTCCCTTCCGTTTTCCGATATATAAAATTATATCACATCCTGCGCATAAAATCAATGGTGGATTTATTACCATGCTTCTTTGATCGGCATACTATCCTATAAGAATACCTTTCGTGTCTGCCTTCCCGCCTCCGCAGCCCCGAACGTCTCGATCACACGCGAAAAATCCGCCACCAGAGAATGCGGCTTGCCAACGGGGTCATCCTGCACCATCGGAACAAAATAAACGCACTTTCTTGCGATCAGGGCTGCAATGTTTTTGAAGTTCGCCGACATTGCATCGTTCGTTGCAAGCGCGATAACGAGCGGACGGTCACAGCGCAGGTGCGCCTTTGCCGCCATCGTGACCGGAGTATCTGTTATTCCGAGCGCAAGCTTGGCAAGCGTGTTCCCCGTGCACGGACATATCACCATGACATCAAGCGGCTCTTTCGGACCGAGGGGCTCGGCATCAACAATCGAAATCACCGCACGATTACCGCATATCTCCTCAACACGATGCACAATGTCAGCCGCTTTGCCGAAACGCGTGTCATACGTGGCTGCATTCAGGCTAAAAACAGGGATTATATCGGCATCCGGTCTTTGCTTTTTCAGCCGCTCAAGCACCTCAAGCGACCGCCCTATCGTGCAGAACGAGCCGCATATCGCATATCCTATCCTCATTGCTCTCCTATTACCCCCTCGCTCTCAAGATACGAAAGCACCGTTTCGCCTATCATTACCCCCGCCGTTACCGGGGCATATTTTCCTGGAAGCGACAACGCCCACGTGACATTGAGCCCAAGCTTGCCCGCCGTATCAAGGTCGATACCGCCGGGAACAGAAGCAAGATCGATTATTACCGTATCAGGACTCATACGGTGCAGTATCTCACCCGAAAGCAGCTTTGATGGGATCGTATTGATGATAAGGTCATACCCGTGCGTGAGGCTTCCCATTCCGCACATCGCCTTTTCAGGGTCAATGTGCAATTGCCTCATGCCGCATATGCCTGCGCGCGCAAGCTCGCTCCTGCGCCTTGCCGCCACGGTCACATCCGCTCCCATGGAATGCAGAAGTCCCGCCGTGGTCCCTCCGACTCTTCCGTATCCGAGCACAGCAGCGCGGCAGCCGTTCACAGTTCTGTCAAGCTCCTGCATGGCAATACTGACCGCTCCCTCGGCGGTGGGAAGCGCATTTTTGGTTTTCAACTCTTCCGAATCGAAATAATCGTATATTTTCACTTCCTTCTCCTCCGCGGAACGCACAAAAAAGTCCGGCAGCCTGCCGCCGAGCACCGGCACGCTTACCGCCTCAAGAAGCACGGAAAGTCTCAGCCGTGAGTCCGGAGACATCGGACAATTGACACGCACTCCGTCAAACGATGCGGGCAAAGGAAGAATAACGACCGCAGCTCCGTTTATTGCTGAGCGCCAGTCGTCGCACCTTACGGCACCACCGATGTCCGCACCCGGATCCATTCCCCACACAGCGCATTCAAGCCCGCTTTCCGATAAAAAACGCGCTGCTGCAGACTGACGCATATCCCCGCCCAGCAGCGCGGCTTTGATTTTGTAGTTCATAGTTGACAACCCTGAATATGTTTTTGCGGCATTTTTGTTTGCCGCTGATATATAATATGAAAAAAAGCGAAGCACAGTTACAGGTCGCATCATCATATTGAACATTACGCACGTTTTTTGCATGACAGGCGCATCGGAATTGCATATTTTCAACAAAAAATAATTTTGTTCGCAAAAATCGTCAGAAACCTATTGACAAGGTAGGCACAGTGTGATAAAATACACACATTGAAAATGAATGTCGGAAAAAAGGAGACACGCCATGAAAAAGCTCATATGCGCCGTTATGGATATGATGATGTCGATGTGCATGTGCTCCATGCGCATGTTTTGCCGTGCTTATATTTCCGATGTGCAGCCTTCCGCAAGATGATGTAAGGACAAAAACCATTATGTCAAAAAAGGGGAACGCCGTCGGCGTTCCCCTTTTAAATATATTTCATTCTTTTCCGAAAAAGGAGTTCCAATCATGAAAAGATTATTCTCGCTTCTGCTCGCTTCTCTTCTCGCATTTGCCGCGCTTGCCTCGCTCACATCATGCAACAATCGCGGTATTGAAATTGCAGTTCCCAACGATTCTACAAACGAAGCACGCGCACTTCTTCTGCTTGAAGCAAACGGACTTATCAAGCTCAAGGACGGCGCCGGCATCACAGCTACCATAAGAGACATCGTTGAAAATCCCTACAACATTAAATTCAGAGAGATGGAAGCCGTTTCTCTTCCCAACGTACTCAAGGACGTTGATTTTGCGGTCATAAATTCCAATTACGCAATATCCGCCGGACTTAACCCCACCAAAGACTCTGTTGCCATTGAGGGTTCCTATTCCGCATATGCCAACATTCTTGCAGTCAAGTCGGGCAACGAAAACACACCTGCGATCAAGGCGCTCAAAGCAGCGCTTGAAAGCAGCCGTGTAAAGGATTACATTACTGCCAATTATAACGGTGCAGTCATAAGCACCGTTGACAATCCCACCGATGGCTATGATTCATCGGTTGACTACACCGCTCTTGCAGGCACCAAGATCACCGTTGCCGCTTCCCCCACACCGCACGCGGAAATTCTCGAAGAGGTGAAAAAGATCCTTGCCGAAAAGAACATCACTCTTGAAATAAAGGTACTCTCCGACTATGTTGTCCCCAACACCGTTGTCGAAAACGGGGAATGTGACGCCAACTACTTCCAGCACACACCTTACCTTGACGACTTCAACAAGGAAAACGGCACGCACATCGTCTCGGTGGCATCGATCCATGTAGAGCCTATGGGAATTTACTCATCCAATCACAAGTCGCTTGATGAGATAAAGAAGTGATCAGTTACAAAAAAGCGACCGATAATGATACAGATAAAGGATCTATCCAAAACATTTGACAGTGCCGGCGGCAAAGTCACGGCACTCAATAACATCAACCTCACCGTTGGTGACGGAGATATATACGGAATAATCGGAATGAGCGGTGCCGGTAAAAGCACACTTGTGAGATGCATCAATATGCTCGAACGTCCTACATCCGGTGATGTTCTCATCGACGGCGTCAGCATGACATCGCTTTCCCCTGCCGAGCTTCGTGACGCACGCAGAAATATAACGATGATATTTCAAGGTTTCAACCTGTTAATGCAGAAAAACTGCCTTAAAAACGTGTGTTTTCCGATGGAGCTTGCAGGAATTCCGAAGCAAAAAGCCGAAAAAAGAGCTATGGAGCTGTTGCAGATGGTCGGCTTGCCGGATAAAGCACGCTCATATCCGGCGCAGCTTTCCGGCGGTCAGCAACAGCGCGTAGCGATAGCCCGCGCACTTGCCACCGAGCCCAAGGTCCTCCTGTGCGATGAAGCCACAAGCGCCCTTGACCCCAACACCACGCACTCAATACTCGGACTCATACGCGAAATAAACCGCCGCCTCGGCATTACCGTTATCGTAATAACGCATCAGATGAGCGTTGTCGAAGAGATCTGCTCGCATGTAGCGATCCTTGACAACGGCGAGATCGTTGAGGACGGTCCCGTTGGCACCGTTTTTGCAAGTCCGAAGTCGGCTGCGGCGAGAAGACTTGTTTTCCCCAACGGCGCCGATGAAAGCGTGTCAAATCCCGAGCACGAGACCCGCATGCGCATAATTTTCAACGGAGCCATGGCTGCCGGCACTCCGTGGATAGCAAAAATGGCGCAGGAAAGAAACGTTCTTGTGAACATTGTATCCGCCGCAACGCGCACGATAGATGACAGGACCTACGGTTCAATGCTCATAGGCGTACCCGGCGGAGCCGAAAAAACCGCTGTTGTAAAGGAATATCTCGGTTCAATTGACAATGTTACCGTTGAGGAGGTGTGATAATGTCAAATATGTTTTCGGCAGAAAAGATCCGGTTTGCATTCGATCTTCTCAAAAGTGACATCCCGTTTGCAATATGGGAAACACTCTATGTGACCGTGCTTGCAACGCTTTTTGCTTTTGTTATCGGTCTGCCCCTCGGCGTTATTCTGGTGTGCGGAGACAAGGGCGGGATTCTTCCCCTTCCGGGCTGGCTTATGAAAACGCTGAACATTCTCGTAAACCTTCTGCGTTCAGTACCGTTTATAATACTTATCGTGGTGGTTTTTCCGCTCACAAGACTTATTGTCGGAACAACGATCGGTTCGGCTGCCTCGATAGTTCCCCTTGTCATAGCCGCATTCCCGTTTGTTGCCAGATTGGTTGAAGGAAGTCTGCGCGAAGTAAATCCCAACATAATAGAAGCAGCACTCAGCATGGGAGCAACGCCGTTCCAGATAATAACCAAGGTTATGATACCCGAAAGCGTTCCATCGCTCATATCCAATGCCGCCATTGCCGTAACCACAATACTCGGATATACCGCAATGAGCGGTGCTATCGGAGGCGGAGGGCTCGGAAATATCGCTATCATGATCGGCTATAACCGCTACAATTACCCCGTTATTATCGTTACCGTTGTGCTGCTCATAATAATGGTTCAGATATTCCAGAGTCTCGGTACATTTCTCTCGCGTCACACGGATAAAAGATTAAAATAAGCCTTATCCGATTTTTTCGCGGGTGCCTCACCTAAAAGCGAGGCACCCGCGATCTTTTATGCTTTTCTGAGTTTGGCGTAGCTGCCCATTAGCTTTTTCGTACCCACACGGTCAAACACCACTTCGTAGAGCCTGTCAGCTCCCATCTGTTTGACTGATATGATTTCCCCCTCACCGAAAACCGGGTGAAGCACGCGCGAACCCGGTTCAAACGACTCACACGTTTTGGAACGGCTGACTGCCGGCGACTGGTTTACCGTCAGCTTGTCCTGCACTGCAGGAGCGGCGCGGTGACGAACCGCAGGCGTGCGCATAGTGCGGGCGGAATAAGTTACATTTCCCTCTTCATCAAACGACGCTCTGAACGGGACTCTTCCGTCGGGAGCATTGTTCTTTTCGTACTCTTCCTCTTCATTGATGTATTCGGCGGGAATATCCTCAATGAATCTGGAAGCGGCGTTGAACTGTGTACGCCCGTACATTGTGCGCATTTTTGCTCTCAGAATGAACAGCTCTTTTTTTGCTCTTGTTATTGCAACATATGCAAGCCGTCTTTCCTCTTCAAGTTCTTCCGGCTCCATTATCGCCTGAGACGATGGGAATATGCCCTCCTCCATTCCCGGAATAAGCACTACCGGAAATTCAAGTCCCTTGGCAGAGTGTATTGTCATCAGAACTACCGCATCGGCATTTTCATCGAATCTGTCAACATCCGCCACAAGTGCGTTTTCCTCAAGGAACCCGGTAAGTGTGGGTTCTTCGGTGGACTTCATATATTCCATAATACCGGAAATGAATTCGTTCACGTTGTCAACGCGCTCTGCTTCTTCCTTGCCGGCATCAAGGAGCATCTGCATGTACCCTGTCTTATCGAGCACCTGCCTTGTGAACGCATCGAGCGGACAGCCCGCGGCAAGTATCTCACCGAGTTCATTTATTGTGGCGGTAAATGCCTCAAGCACAGGAGCGGCGCGCAAAAGTGCGGTATACGACGAGGCACGCGACATGACATCAAACATCGACATTCCCGTCTCATTGGCGATGTCCTCAATCGCTTCAAGTGTTTTGGCGCCTATTTTGCGTTTTGGCTCGTTTATGATCCGCAAAAGTCTTTCGCGGTCGGCATGATTGTTAATGACTTGCAGGTAAGCGACCGTATCGCGTATTTCCTTGCGATCGGCAAAGCGCAGACCGCCGTAAATGCGGTATGGTATGCCGCTTTTGGCAAATGTGCGTTCAATACTGCTCGCCTGTGCGTTCACGCGGTAAAGGACCGCAAAATCGCGGTATGTATATTTGTCGGTAGCAACGTGCTTGAGGATCACGTCTGCGATCATGCGTGACTCGGACATCTGATCTTCAGCCACGCGGTATGATATAAGTGCGCCGGCATCGTTGGACGTCCAGAGCGTTTTTGCGTGCCTTGATTCATTTTTGGCAATCACGGCATTGGCAGCATTCAATATCGTTGAGGTCGAACGGTAGTTCTGCTCAAGTTTTATCGTCTTTGCATCGGGATAATGTCTGTCGAAAGAAAGGATATTCTCTATCGTGGCGCCGCGGAAGCGGTAAATGCTCTGATCGTCATCTCCAACGACCATTATGTTGCGCCACTCCGAGGCAAACAGCGAGCATAGCTCAAACTGCGCAAGGTTCGTATCCTGATATTCATCCACGCAAACATACCTGAATTTGTGGGCATAATACTTCCGCACATCATCGTTCTCACGCAAAAGAATGACCGTCTGCATGATGATATCGTCAAAGTCCATGGCGTTCGAGCTTTTGAGCATGGACTGATATGCGCTGTACACCTTGGCAAATTCACGCTCGCGGTATCCGCCGCCGTTTTCAAGCGCATATGCATCCGGAGTAAGCAGTTTTTCCTTTGCGCGGCTTATAACACCGGCTACCGTTTTGAGCGGAAACTGCTTGTCGTCAACATTGGCACTTTTCATTGCTTTGGAAAGTGCTTTTTTCTGATCATCGGTATCGTATATCGTGACCTGCCGTGTATAGCCTATTCTGTCCGCATACTGACGTATTATCCGCATACAGACAGAATGGAATGTTCCCGCCCAGACATCCCCTGCTATATCGGGGTCGCCGAACATGGTCGTAAGCCGCGCTTTTATCTCGTTTGCAGCCTTATTTGTGAATGTAATTGCAAGCACATTCCACGGTGCAGCGGGTTCAACGGCAAATTCGTCAAGCACGGGAATTATATCTTCCGCCGACAGTTCCGCAGCCGCCTCAAGGTCATTCACATATGCCTCGGTAATATTCTGAGGCACACGGTCGGAAAAATATGCATTTCCGTAGCGTATTATCTGGGCAATACGCCGCACGAGCACGGTAGTTTTTCCGCTTCCGGCACCGGCTATGACAAGCAGCGGTCCGTTCACCGTAAACACAGCCTCGCGCTGCTGCGGATTCAAACCTTCAAGCGCCTTGCAAAAAAGCTTCCGTTTTGCCGCATTGTAGCGGCTTTCGAGTTCTGTTTTCATAAATATGTATACATCGACCTTTCATTGATGCTGCCCCGGTGGCAGACGCCCCCTGCCTTTTTTCAGCGCACCGGCACATCAATTGTGCGTCCGGGGTTTTGGCGGGAATGTCGAAAAGCACAGGGCTTTTCACATCCCCGCCATGATGCTATTATCGAATGATGTCAAGGATCACGCGGATCCGCCCCGGCAGATGTCAGTCGTTTTCTCTGTTGTTGCTCTGCTGATTGCGGCTCTGCTGATTCTGATTATTGTTCTGCTGGTTCTGGTTCTGCTGATTTCGGGTCTGCTGATTCTGGTTATTGTTTTGCTGATTCTGATTTTTGTTCTGATTCTGCATTGTAATACTCCACGCCATATGGCAGATAATTTAAGCGATCACGACACCGACAATATTGACTCCGGCACCGATCGCCGCAAGAGAAGTATTACCGTAAATTGTATCTTTTATTCAGCCGAGCATATATCTGCTCTCTATCTCGCTTTCAATTTCGGATTCGGCTTTGAGCACCAGAATGAAATTGACAAAACACAAAAGCGCGCTAATTATCCACCACACGCTTGACAGCGTGCGCATAACGCCCGATGCGATCCCGAGACTGTCATATATTGATGAATTGAGCGTTACGATAACGTCTCCTATACAGAATCCGACAGCGCATATCACCGTCATCACCTTTACCGCCATGACCCAACGACAAAGATCACGGCGAATCTCCGCCAGTTTCGCTTCACGGAACTCTGACGAGGAATTCTCGGCAATGAACCCCGCATGCGAATAAATGATCTGCCTCACAGCTCCGGCGGCAAAAAACGCCACTGCAACAAACATGACCGAACTTGCAAAAACGAATGCATATCTCATTATAAACGCGGATCTGACCGTGCTGCTCTGCCACACAGAAGCATTGAAATACTTGCTGTTGAAATCATACTGCAGCCAGTCGCTCACACCGGCCACTGCTGCATATATTCCGGAAAGGGCAGCTCCGTACTTCCACCGCGGAAAAAGTCCGTTGCCGAGTATCGCAAAAAAGCCGAGAAAGCACAGTGCGGCGATCGCATCCGGAATTATATTATTGTAATCGAGCATAATGTCGATTTCAAAAAAGAAAGCGGCGGCAAGCATAACGAACGCTGTTCCGATACGGCGTTTGGTAAATCGAACATCTGTCGGAGACACTTCGTCATCATATTTTTGTTTGAGCGCAGAAACAAATTCCGGGTCATTCTTCAGTCGAATAAAATACCCCTCGGCAATTACAAGCCACGCTATCCCGGCTATAAGCCCCAAAATAACGCCGAACTCACGCAAAAGTCCGATATATTCATACCAATTGAACTTTGTCTCGTCAAATCCGCCCATGGTGAGTGATGCAAATTCCGGAAGTACCGAGCAAAGCGATTTGAAAAAGATGAATACAAGCGTTGCTGCTTTGGCAAATCCCGTGATCGTGACCTTGCCGAGCCGCGAGCGATAAGGCGCCATTGCCCCGGTGCGGCTGCCAAGATAAAGCATTCCGTCAAACAGACCGCTCCATGCCGGCACCAGAATTATAAGCTCAACGACCGCAAAGGCAAACACGGCAAGAAGTATCATGACCGGGCGTTCATTCTGGTTTGATATTCCGAAAACAAGGAAAAGTGAAATGAACTTTGCCCCTGCCACGACCGCCGCCCATCCGAACCGCGTGCGCGCAGCCTCAAGATGCGGGCAAATATAGGACAGGCGGGTTATTCCGGCAACTATCAGTATATACGCGATAAAATCCGGCAACACATCAAATATTGCCATATCCGGGTTGAACAGAAACACCGGCGCGGCTGTAAGCATTCCGAGTCCCATATACCGTTTTCGTTTTTTTTCCGTCATAAGATCACCCTTTCACAGCGGCTTGTGTCTGCCTTTTTTATCATTTTTTCTTTTCGCGCTTGCTTTTACGGCTTTCTGCGCGCCTGCGTTGACGTTCCTCTATTTCGGCACGTGTGGTTTCTATCGCCCTCGCCTCACGTCTGTCAACTTCCTCAAAAAAGCGATCGACAAATCCGATACCCGTCTTGCGCCGCGATGTGTCGTTTTCTTCACCTTCCGGGCATATATGGCGGTAACTGCCGTATATTGCGACCGCCGACAAAATGATAAGGACAAAAAGCATTATCGGGTAGAATCCCGGCGCGATCACACGCATTTTTCCAAGAACATATGTTGCCGTCCACAGAACAGCTGTAAACATTGCGGTAAGCGCGGTGGAACGCTGCCGCGAAATACCAACCGACGCATCGGCAATGCTGAGTTCCCAATTGAGTATCAGATGAAGCATAAGAACAACAGCGAACCAGACCCATCCTTCGGCGCTTTTGACCGATGTCGGAATAGCGCCATCTCCTCCGATGCGTTCGATCGCCCAGAATATGCCCTCCGCAACTCCGGTCAGAGCATAAAGAGCCGACGCTCCGCCGACATATCCGAAACCGCGGAAATAGCCCCTGAGACGGTGACAACCGAATATCATAACGGCACAGCCGACTATTCTTATCGCCCAACCGTACAGTGTCATCGTCATGGGAAGGGCGATAAGGTAGCCGATAAATAAAATCCCGAAGCCCATCAGCCGTTACCGTTGTCCGACATCTTTGCACCGCAGCATTTTTTGTACTTTTTGCCGCTACCGCAGGGACAGGGCGCATTGCGGTCTATCTTATCGGCATGCGGCATTGACGCCGGCGCAGGCTTTTTCATCTGCTCGGCACTGCGTCCCATGCGCATATTCTTTATCATTTCGGGAGTTATAACAATGACCTCCGGGATCCGTTCGGTCAGCATTTCACGCGCTGTTTTGTCTCTGATCTCGGTGATAAGATCACCGAACATATTGGAACCCAGCAGCTTGTACTCTGTAAGCGGATCCTTATGTGCGTAGGACTGAAGCATAACGTTCTGCTTGAGGTTTTCCATATCGTCAATATGATCAAGCCACATCTCATCAATATTGTGCAACAGCGTATTCCGCTCAAAACGATGGAACCGGTCAGATCCCACATCGGATTCACGCTCCTCGTACAGCTCGGCGGCATTTTTCTGAAGCAGTTCGGTTATTTCATCAGCCGATACATGAGCCAGTTCCTCCGGCGTGTAAACAAGGTCATTCTCGCGGCATACCCATCCGAGATATTTGCGGCGCAGTCCTTCAATATCCCATTCGCTTCTGTCGGCAGCCGACGTCGCCTCCTCGACCGATTCCGCGATCGTGGATGCTATCATATGCTTTATCTGACCGGAAAGATCACCATCGTGGAGTATTTCGTCTCTCTGCTGATATATCGTCTTTCTCTGCTCGTTAAGCACATCGTCATATTCAAGGACATTCTTTCTTATCTTGAAGTTCCTGCTTTCTATGCGCTTCTGCGCACTTTCGATAATATTTGAGAAGAGCCTGATGTTCTGCGACATATCGCCGGTCTCATCGGTAAGGTTGACCGCAAGCGATGAAAGCCGCTGAAGCCGTGCGGGATCGGCAAACAGACGCATAAGATCATCCTGAAGCGAAATAAAGAATGTGGACTCGCCGGGGTCGCCCTGACGTCCCGATCTGCCGCGCAGCTGATTGTCTATACGCCGGCTTTCATGCCGCTCGGAGCCGATAATGTAAAGTCCTCCGGCTGCGAGCACCTTTTCACGGTTCGGCTTTATCTCTTCCTTGTATTTATCGTAATACATTCTGAACGTATTGCGCGCGTTCTTTATATCCTGATTTTCCGTGGGAGCAGTACCGGTCGAGAGCGCGATAAGCTCGGGACGCAGTCCCATACGCGTCATCTCCTGCTTTGCCATATGCTCGGGATTGCCGCCGAGCATGATGTCGGTCCCGCGTCCCGCCATATTGGTAGCTATCGTCACGGCGCCGGCACGGCCGGCTTCGGCTATGATATCCGCCTCACGCTCATGATTTTTTGCATTGAGCACATTGTGCTTTATCCCGCGCGCCTTGAGCATTTTTGAGAGCTGCTCGGACTTTTCCACCGATGCCGTACCGACAAGGACCGGCTGCTCCTTGGCGCGGCACTCTTCCACAAGCGCGATAACGGCGCGGAATTTTGCATCCTCATCGGTAAAAATACGGTCGGGATGATCCACTCTTATCATCGGTTTGTTTGTCGGGACCTCAACAACATCAAGTCCGTATATTTCACGGAACTCCTCTTCCTCGGTCATTGCGGTACCGGTCATACCCGAAAGCTTGTGATACATACGGAAATAATTTTGTATCGTAACGGTTGCCGTAACCTTCATTTCGGATTGAACATTGACACGCTCTTTGGCTTCGAGCGCCTGATGCAGACCGTCCTGATAGCGTCTGCCGGGCATAAGTCTGCCGGTGAACGGGTCAACGATGATTATCTCTCCGTCTTTGACAACATAGTCGATATCTCTCTTTTTAACGCCGTACGCATGTATCGACTGATTTACATTGTGGGCAATGCTTGCGTTTTCGGGGTCGTTAAGGTTTTCGATGCCGAAAAATTCCTCAACTTTTTTAACTCCGCGCGGTGTAAGCACGGCGCTTGAATGCTTTTCATCAACGATATAGTCAAAATTCTCGTCATCGGTCTCAGCCTTGGTGTCTATTTCCTTTATTACCTTTTTGGAAAGCCTGCGCACCGCCGCATCGCATTTTTCGTAAATATCGGTGGACTTTCCGCTCATGCCCGAAATGATTAGCGGCGTACGCGCTTCGTCAATGAGAATGGAATCCACCTCATCGATTATGGCAAAGTTATGCCCGCGCTGCATCTGCGCCTCAAGGCTTGTCTGGAGGTTATCACGCAGATAGTCAAATCCGAACTCGTTGTTTGTGCCGTAGGTTATGTCGGCGGCATAGTTGCGGCGTTTTTCGCTTGCAGACATCTCCTTGGTTATAACGCCGGTGCGGAGTCCGAGATATTCGTATATACGTCCCATCTCACCCGCATCGCGCACAGCAAGATAGTCATTTACCGTAACGATGTGAACGCCGTTGCCGGTAAGAGCGTTGAGATACGCCGGCATGGTCGCCACGAGCGTTTTGCCCTCACCCGTTTTCATTTCCGCGATCCTACCCTGATGGAGCAGAATACCGCCCAGCACCTGAACACGGAATGGGCGTTTGCCGAGAACGCGGTCTGCCGCCTCCCGCACTGCCGCAAATGCCTCGGGGAGAATATCCTCAAGTGTCTCGCCGCCTTCAAGCCTTGCTTTGAATGCCGGTGTGACAGCGCGCAGCTCCTCCTCGCTCATTGCTTTGTATTTTTCCGCAAGAGCATCAACGGCGTCTGCCGCATTTTTTATCTTCTTCAGCTGTCTTTTGCTGTAATCGCCGAATAATAATGTTTCAAGTTTCATTCCTGATGACCCGCCTTAGCGAAATATTTCTACAATCTATTTTATTATACAATATACTTGAGAGAAAAACCATATCAAAATGTAAATTTTACTTGCCGATGTATTCCGCGCTTGAAAAAAAGCCCCGGCTGCGGTATAATCAATACATAAAAAAGCTGAAAAGAACAGGACGACCCCAATGAAAAAGGTTTTGCTTGGCATGAGCGGCGGAGTTGACAGCACGGTATCCGCTCTGCTTTTGAAAAAAAGCGGATATGACGTCATCGGCATCACATTCATAATGACGGATGCAATGTCGGAGGCTTGCGGCAGCGGAGCTGCAGCGGCAGATGCCGCACGTGCGGCTGCCGAGATCGGGATCCCTCATGTATCGCTTGATGTGAGGGAACGCTTTCGCCGCAATGTGATCGATGATTTCGCGGCAGTATACAGATCGGGCGGCACGCCGAATCCATGCGTGGTCTGCAACCGTACAATGAAATTTCCCGAAATGCTCGCTTATGCGGATGCGCACGGGATAGACTGCATCTCCACCGGTCACTATGCCTCTGTCAGACACGACGAACACGGTTATCACCTGTGCACGCCGCACGATACGGCAAAGGATCAGACGTATTTTCTTTATTGTCTCGGTCAGAGGGAGCTTGGGCGACTCATTTTCCCGCTTGCCGGGCTTACAAAGGATGAAGTAAGAAAAAAAGCCGCCGAAAACGGCTTGGCGGCTGCCGAAAAGCGCGACAGTCAGGACATATGCTTTATCCCGGACGGCGACTACAAGACGTTTCTCGCCGCCGTGATGGGGGATGTGCCGCCTCCCGGCGACTTCACCGATGCTGCCGGAAATATTCTCGGCAGGCACACGGGAATACTCAATTACACCCCCGGGCAGCGCAAGGGACTCGGCATAGCCGCAGGACGTCCACTTTACGTAGGCGGCATCGACGCCGCAGCGAACCGCGTGGTGCTGTGCGATGAAAATGAGCTGTACCGCAGCCGTGTGACGGTCAGAAACGCATCGTTCGTATCGGGTCATCCGCCGCGCGAGCCGTTCCGCGCATACGTAAAGACCAGATACACGCGACGCTGCTCCCCGGCAACGGTATCGCCTGCCGATGACTGCGGGAAATGCTATTGTATTGATTTCGATGTGCCCGAGCGCGCCCCCGCGCCGGGGCAGTCGGCGGTTTTTTACAGCGATACCGAGCTCATCGGCGGCGGGGTGATTGCAGAGGCGTAAGCAGGCGGTCGATTTATGCGGCAACATTATTACAACAGATAATGATTATTGCAAGGGCATCATCGAAGAGATAAAAAACCAATCACAAAAAAAGATTATGCACAAAAATTAGTGTATAATCTTTTTTATTTATTGTTTATTTAATTTAAAGTAAATTCACTAACAGCAGTGGCGTCAAGTTTTTCTTTTCTTTCCATCGCCGTTTTGTATAATCGATCCTTGGCGTCTTCTTGAATTAGTTCAAATTTAATAACAAAGTTTTCTCCATTTGATGCAATTATTTCAAATTCATTGTTCAAAGCCTGCTCATAAAAATACATAGAATCCTTTCCAGGGGCGGTGTATTTTACAATAGAACCGTTTTTTGCAACGTATGTAACTTTATTTTCGTTTATATTAAACGAGTTATCGGTTGGCATAAGGCCATAAATAACATTACAAAATTCTTGTTGCATGGTGGACATTATTTCACTGCTTTTTTGCCTTGTAACCTGTGATTCATACTCTATCATCTTATAAACGTCTTTACCGCTAGCAAAAGTAATATAATCATAACCGCCATGTAAAGGGTCAATTCCCATATATGGAACAAGTTCATTGTTAATGTATAAAAATTTTGCAGGGTTTCTAGCTGATTGAATCGCAGCAAGTGGCTTACCATTTTTGTCAGAAATTGTCATTGTTGAGTTTAAAAAAGTTTGAAGATAACCAGTAATGCCATATATGGCAACGTCTTCAGCTGTGCTAATACCTTTGTCCTTTATTTCTTTTTTTCTAGCAAAAATTGCATTATAAAGTTCTCGTTCAGTTTTGTAAGGGGAATCAATACTTGTTAAAAAACCAAAACCAGAAGCATCAAAGGTGTCTTTCATTATATCAGAGAAGTCAATTGTTTGCGCAACTCCTTTTCTATCTGTGTAAGTGAAAAGGTCTGGTGCTGTTTCAATCTCTGCATATTCAATGGTTGGTTTGCCACTATGGTAGGCTACCACGGCGTTGCCTTTGCCGTCTAGCTTTGCACCATTAAGGGTTACGCGTCCGTCATTTTCAAGGACAAGTTCTTGTTGTTTTCCGGTAACGGTTATTCCTGTTTTTGCGTCTGTGAAGGTAATATTGGTAACTTTTGTTACGTTGTTTTTGGAAATAATTGTGGAGCCGTTTGCATTTTCAGCATAACTAACAATTTTTTCATTTGGGGTACTAACAACGGTTGCAATATCTGTTGGCATTTCAACCTGTTCTTTAATCGTTTCGCCGTTCTCATTTTTGCGCATTGTGTAAGCTTTTCCGTCTTGCACAATAATCATTTTGCCGTCCTTGGATTTGTAAATTCCAGGTGGTTCGGTCGTACTACTGTTTATTATATTCGGAGCTGTTGTTTGTGCAGTGGCATCGCTATTGTCATATCCATTGCAACCGGAAAGGACGCACAACGCTGTAAGCAACAAAGCAACTGCCGAGGCAATTATTTTGCTGTTTTTAAACTTGAATTTGAATTTTTCGTTTTTCACAGTCACATTATCCTCCATTTGTTAACTGTTTATATTATATCATAGCGAAAAGATTTTGTCAATCACTATTAACGAAAAAAATCAAAAAAACGGATTTATGCCGCAGTGTCCCCATAAAAAAACATTTTCAGCAGAAAGCAAACGAACCGCCGCGCCAAAGCGCGGCGGTTCGTTGTTTTATATCACGCGGATATTACCGCCAACCAACTCGTAAGTTAAGGGGTAACGGTCTTTTCCTCGGTAACGAGTCTGTAAACTATCTTGTCGCCGGGGTTCACCGTGGTGGTGATGGAGGTTCCCTTTTCGGGCTTGGCTCCGTTTACGGTCCAGTCAAAATATGTGTTTTTGAATGTCGCGGACTCGGCACTGCTGGATACGGTAGTGCTCTTCTCGGCTTTTGTTTCACCTTCAAATGTGATAGATGTGACGGAGCCGTCCTGAATGGCCTTATATGTGCCCTTTCTTTCGTTGATGAGAGCGATAAGAGCATCATTGACAGAGCAGCCGGCATTTACTTTAAGCTCGGATGCCTTAAGGAAGATAGTATCGGAGCCGTCGCTGTCGGTGTAGTACACCTCAACGGATACAACGATCTGATCCTTTTTATCGGAGGTGTCACCGTTATCGCATGAAATAAACATTGCGGAAAGTCCGGCAAGCACAAGCATTGCCATAACAAGTGAGATGATTCTTTTTGCTTTCATTTTAAATACCATGCCTTTCTTGAGTTGAACGCTCAACTCGGTTCGATAGAAATTATACAATGTCCGTGCCGTTTTGTCAATAGGATTAGTGCATATTTTACCTTTTTAACACAATGTTCATCTCAGCATTCTGAGCAAACGTCCGGAAAGGTCAAAGAGATCGATCCCCTCTCCCCATCCGCCCGGCAGCCATGCCACAAAGGTCTCGGGGGTCGTATCATCTGTGGTCTCCTCGGGAACAATACCCGAGCCGGGGAAATGAACATCGTCTATTATCCACGCGTCTCCGTCGGCGTGCTCGGTGCAAGCGTGGTTATACGGCAAACCGCTGCCGGAATGCTTTCCGAAGTATCTGCCGTTGCCGGAAAGGTACTGATAATACGGATAGTACTTGTTTGAATACGGCGTGATGCCGCCGGTCGCCTTTACACAGGTATACTGCGTATCGTTTACATAGACCTCGATCGGGAAATTGCGGTTAACAAGCACGAGCGGTCTCTGCACCAGATTTTCAACCGGGCACTTGTCGCACGCAACGCCGCCTGTAACTTCGTCAAATATGACCCAGATATGACGGTCGCACGATGTTGTCGGCTGTGTGCCGCGAAGAAAATATCCGGTCTCGGCGCAATTCCCTCTCGGGTCCGCGGCGCACGCATCGGTCATGAGCTTGCCGGAATACTTGCAGTAGGTGCATTTGACGACATCATCAGAAACCGTGAAGGTCTTCAGCTTTTCACTGCCGCTGTCAACGGCATCGAATATCGGCTGATGGATCTCCGTCATCATGGTGTTCCACACGATACCGGATGGGTTATCGCCCGGGATCGCTTTGGGGTATTCGTATCCGTACCACACGCCGCAGATATAATAGGGCGAGTAGCCGATGAACCATCTGTCGTAGTTATCACCCGCAGAACCGGTCTTGGCGGCAAGTTCTATCTTTGAATCGAGCTTGATATATCCGCTGTGCGCCACAACGTTCTGCATGAGCTTTGTCATTATCGACGATGTCGCCTCGCTGAGTGCAACGGTTCCCTTATAGTCATTCTGCAAGATGGTGTTACCGGCACTGTCAAGCACCTTGAGATACGAATGAGATTCATTATAAACGCCGTGATTGGCAAAGATCGAATACGCCGCCGTCATCTCACGTACGGTAAGACCGTAGTTGAGCTGTCCGAGCGCAAGAGCGGCATAGCCTTTGTCTGTAAGCGTTCTGCCGCTTTCGAGAGTCCGCGACTCAATAAGATTGTCAAGCTGAAGCGTATCGTGACAAAAACGGAACGAATAGTCAAGCCCGAGAAGGTCAAGGACCTTCAGCGACACAGTGTTGAGTGAGTTTTCGACCGAGTACTTGATATTGGTAAGTCCGCGGTAATAGTAGTCGAAGTTTTTCGGCCATGCAGTATCGTTTGTAAAGGTAAACGGGGTATCGTCAAACACGGAAGCGTAGGTTATGAGTCCGCGCTCTATTGCGGGAGCATAAACCGCCAGAGGCTTTATCGACGAACCGGGCGAACGCTTTGTATACGTTGCGTAGCTCTGAATACGGTTGCCGGTTTTTTCGCCGCGCGCTCCGACGACGCCGAGGATATCGCCCGTGTCGGGATCGATAACGATTGCGGACGACTGAGCGGGTATGCCCGACTTGTTCTCGGGGAAGTTGGAATCGTCGATATAGGTCTTTTCAAGAATGCTCTGAATACGGTCATCGACCAGCAGATATATCTGCCAACCGCTGTTGTACACTTTGAGCGCCGCCATCTCGCGCGACACCTTGTACTGCTCGGCATAGTCGCTGATTATATCCTCGATAGCCATGTCTGTATACCATGAGTTCACATTTATCTCGCGGGTGTCGTCATGGATATTCAGGACAAGCTCCTTATCGTATGCCTCGTCATATTCGCGCTTGTTGATAGCGCCCTGTTCAAGCATCAAGTCAAGCACGGTATTTCGCCTCTCGCGGTTATCGTCGGGATGCGTTATCGGGTTGTACTTTGCTGGGTTTTTGGTGATCGATGCTATTGCCGCGCACTCAATAAGCGTAAGCTCGCTCACGTCCTTATCGAAGTATTTGTTCGCAGCCGCCTGAACGCCGTAACAGCCCGAGCCGAGGTTTATTATATTGAGATACAGCTCGAGTATCTCTTCTTTCTCCATCTTTTTCTCAAGGTCGAGAGCCCATAGAATCTCCTGTATCTTACGCTGGATCTTATACGAATCATCGCCGCTTACGTTTTTTATCAGCTGCTGTGTCAGCGTAGATCCGCCGTAGCTCGAACTGTCAAATCCCAGGAAGAAGTTGGCGCCAGCCTTGATGGTACGCAGCCAGTCAACACCGTCATGTGTACGGAAACGCTTGTCCTCGACCGCGATAAACGCATTCTGAAGGTTCATCGGTATTTTGTCATACTCTATAAAAATGCTGTTTTTCGGACCGTAAAGACGCTCGTTTTCAAGCTCTACCGCCTCGCCGACGCGGTTTGAACGGTCGGTGAAATTATAGCGGTAAACACGCGTGGTCGTTGAGGTATTGAAGTCAAGCTTGTACTGAGAAACATCGACCTCAGTCTGCACGTAGTTCTTTATATAAATGGTAAACGCGCACGCCACGATGATCCCCGTGAGCGCGCAGATGAGCAGGAATGTCACCAGCACATTTATAAAACCGCGGAAAAACAGCCCCGCGCCGTGTATGAAGATTTTTCCTGCTTTTTTCAGTTCATCACGCCAGTTTATATCTTTTTGCATCGAATACCCTTCATTTTTTTGTATACGTTCTTTTTGCGTCCGCAAGGGACGAAATGTACTTCAGTATATTTTACCACCGTTATTTGAATATAATGTGAATTGCGGACAATAATAATGAAAAACAAAAGGAGCCATAAGATAATGAAGAAAAAATTGCTGACAGCCGTTTCCGCCGCAGCCGCGCTGTCACTCGCTCTGTCAATTGCAGCGGTCATAATTTGCTCCAACGCCTTTTCATCGGCATCGCGCGGCGATGCAGCCGCAAGTCTTCAGCCTGAAGCCCCAGGTACCGAAAAAGCTCCCGCAGCAACAGATACCGCCACCGATCCGGCTGAAAGCGCGGGATCATACGGTGATGACGCTTATCTGCTGATCTGCAGCAACGGGATCCTACGCGCGCTTGACGGCAAAGGGACCGAACTTCTTTCAACGAAGATCGACATCGAGCTTCTTTCAGACAGCGAACGCGAGCGTCTTGAGCACGGTATCATCATTGCCGGCAGGTCTGCCCTGCGCGATGCGATCGACGACCTGACCCGCTGATTCAGCGAAGCACGATACTCTCTTCGCCGGCGACATCGCACAGCTCGCGGACAAGGCAGCCGGATACATCCGCGCCCGTTGAAGAATTTTCGTATTTCTTCTCGTCGGCATAATAGAAAACGGTTTTGAGATCACCGTCAAATATTCCGACCAGATTTGCACATTTTCTGTATATCAGGCTGTCGCGCGACGGCACCCTGATATACAGAACCTCCGCCCGCTTGCGGACATCCGGCTTTTTTGCCGGCACTTTTTTTGTTTCTGCAGCGGATAATGCCGCAGCTTCGCTTGGTTCGATTGGACGGTATCTTTCATCCGGCACGAGCGGAGCAATAAAATTCAACAATATTCTGACCTCATTACCATCACGCCCGTCTCTCAGCGAAAGCGTTCCCTTTACATAAACGGCTTCGCCCTCACGTATCAGCCCACTGTATTTGTCATAGCTTTTTGCAAAAGCGATAACTTCAATGCTTCCGAAGCTGTCGTCAAGGCGGAAAAACGCCATGACATCTCCGCTGCGCGTTGTCTTGCGCGTGACAGATGAGATCATTCCGGCTGCAGTCACAGGCTGCTTGTCCGAAAAGCGAGGCGGTGCGGCAGATTCGTCATCATCCCCCGTCTGCGCCAGTTCGCCGAGAGGGACCGGGCTCAACGCGGCAATGTTTTTTGAATAACCGTCAAGAACATGACCGGAAAAGCACATTCCGGCACTTTCTTTTTCATATTCGAGCAGCTGGCGCAGAGGGTACTCGGGTATGTCGGGATAAATGCAAAGTCTGTTGCTGTCACCTTCACCGGCTCCCGCCAGCGAAAACATATCAAGCTGTCCTTCAAGATTTTTTCTTCCGCGGTCGGCAAGTGCCGCCAATGCGGGAGTCAACGCTTCGACCATGCGCGAGCGAAAGATGCCGAACGAATCAAATGCTCCCGCTTTTATCATGGTCTCGATCATGCGTCTGTTCAGCTCACCGCCGCTCATGCGCGTCAAAAAATCGTCCGGATCGCGGAAGGCACCGTTTTTTTCACGCTCGCGTACAAGAGAATCCACAAACTGCCTGCCGACATTCTTGACGCCGAGAAGACCGAAGGTTATATTCTTTCCGCTGACGTGAAATTCCGCATATCCGGCATTTACATCGGGGGGCAACACACGGATGCCGAGCTTTCCCGCCTCGGCTATATACTGCGCGGTCTTTGCCTGATCGCCCAGAACAGAGCTGAGCAACGCGCAGAGATATTCGCGGGGATAATGCGCCTTGAGATATGCCGTGCGGAATGAGATCACCGCATATGCTGCCGCATGGCTTTTGTTGAATGCATATCCCGCAAAGCTTGCCATATCGTCAAACAAAGCTTCGGCACCTTCCGGAGTCATGCCGCGTTCGACCGCTCCGCGCGTGAATTCATCTCTTTCGGCTTCAAGAGCCGATGCTTTCTTTTTCGACATTGCGCGCCGAACAACATCCGCGCGTCCGAGCGTGTAGCCCGCCATTATGCGGAATATGCTCATGACCTGTTCCTGATACACTATGCATCCGTATGTCTCCGCAAGCACCGGGCGCAGCAGCTCGGAAGGATACACGACCGAAGACGGGTCATTCTTCCCCGCAATATATTTCGGTATCGAATCCATCGGTCCCGGCCGGAAAAGCGCTATCGCCGCCAGTATATCGTCGATCGTCTGCGGCTCGAGACCGGTAAGCATTGCGCGCATTCCCGGCGATTCGAGCTGAAATACTCCGAGAGTCTGCCCGCGCGATATAAGCGCATATGTCGCGCGGTCGGTCATATCGACCGATTCAAGATCGAAGCCGGGCTCGCGCTCCTTTATCTGGCGCACCGCACAATCGATAATGGTGAGATACCGCAGCGCGAGAAAGTCAAACTTCAGAAGTCCGAGAGATGCTACGGTATCCATGTCATACTGAGTTATGACCGCGCCGTTGCTGACAGAAAGCGGAACGCTGTCGGTAACCGGGTCCTCGGTTATGACAACGCCGGCTGCGTGGATCGACACGTTGCGCGGCATTCCTTCAAGCGCGCGCGCTGTATCGATGAGCTCGCGCATTTTCGATGAGGAATCGTATTTTTCCCTCAATTCCTCATTTTCAAGCGCGGCGTCAAGCGTCACGCCGATTTCGCGCGGAACAAGCTTGGCTACCTCGTCGACATCCTGATAAGGAAGCCCCATGACACGTCCGACGTCCCGTATGACTGCCCGCGCAGCCATTGTTCCGAATGTGATTATCTGCGACACGCGGTCGTCTCCATAGCGTTCCTTTACGTATTTCAGCACCTCGTCCCTGCGTTCGTAGCAAAAATCGATATCGATATCCGGCATACTTACGCGTTCGGGGTTGAGAAAGCGTTCAAACAGCAACCCGAAGCGAAGCGGGTCGATCCCTGTGATCCCTGTAAGATATGCGGTAAGGCTTCCGGCTCCCGATCCGCGTCCGGGTCCTACCGGGATACCGTTCTTTTTGGCATACCCGACATAATCCGCCACGATCAGAAAATAGTCGGAATACCCCATGCTTTTTATCACGGACAGCTCATAATCAAGCCGTTCGCGATATTCGGATATCTCATGACCCGCGCACGGGATCTTTCCCGATGCCGCGAGACCCTCAAGCCCCAGATAAGCTGTTTCCCGCAGTTTTTCATCGGCTTTTTGCCTGTTTCCGCGATAAAACGATGGCAGAAGTATTCTGCCGAAGGTAAATTCAAAATTGCAACGCTCGGCGATACGCTCGGTGTTTTCGACGGCGCCGTCATACGATCCGAACAGCGCACGCATTTCATCGGTGGATTTATAATAAAATTCATCGGTCTCAAATCCAACACGCTTGCCGTCAGCCATGGTCGAACCCGTCTGGATACACATGAGCACCGACTGGACGGATGCATCGCTTCGCTTTATATAGTGAACATCGTTTGTCGCAACCATTCCTATGCCGCACTCTCCGGCAATACGTGCAAGAGAGGGCAATATCTGACGCTGTTCGGCGATGCCGTGGTTCTGAAGCTCGATGAAGAAATTGTCCCTGCCGAATATTTTGGCATATTTTTCAGCCGCCCTGCGCGCACCCTCAACATCACCGCCGACAAGCCGAGAGGGTATTTCGCCCGCAAGACATGCGGAAAGTGCTATAAGCCCTTCGTGATATCTCATCAGCAGTTCATCGTCAACACGCGGGCGCGAATAAAAACCTTCGGTAAATCCGAGGGAAACGAGTTTGATAAGATTTTTATATCCCGTTTCATTCTCGCAGAGAAGAACGAGATGATGAGCGGCGTTTTCGCGTCCGGGGAGCTTTTCAAATCTTGAACGCGGGGCAACATATACCTCACAGCCTATTATCGGCTTCACTCCCGCATCGCGGCAGGCACGGAAAAAAGCCACGGCGCCGTACATCGCACCATGGTCGGTAAGCGCAACAGCGGTATGCCCCGCCGCCGCCGCCGCCTTGGGTATATCCGTTATTCTGCACGCCCCGTCAAGCAGACTGTACTCGCTGTGCAGATGCAAATGAACAAAGCCGGACACTGTATTCACCGCCCTTTCAACAACATTTTTTAATTATTTTATTTTTTCAGCTTATCCGCCGCATCGCATATCCGACGCAGGCGGTGGTTCGCACCCGATTTCGAGATCTTGGATGAGTGCATCTTCGCAAGCTCCGATATGGAACATTCCGGCTCTCTTTCGCGCAGCACAGCCGTCTCACGCAGATCGTCCGGCAGTGCGTCAAAATTTCCCGTATCACGCAAAAGCTTTATTGCTTCCAGATGCATCTTTGATGCCCCGACCGAACGCCCGATGTTGCGGTACTCGCAGTTGGACGCACGGTTGATATTCCCTCTGAATTCCCGCAAAAGATCGCCCTGTATCATTTCCATAGCTGCGCCGGGCGCTCCCGCAGCCGAAAGTATATCCTGCACGGCTGCACTTTTCCGGAATATAAGCGAGCTGCTCTCCGACCGCTGCGACAGTCCGGGTCTGCTCCATGTCCCTCCGAAAAAGTCGATCAGCCTGCCCACGCGCGACGGATCCGAGATTGCTATCTCCATGCGGGCTTCCTTTGCCGGATCGGAAAATCTCGCCGAAGAAAGTATCACTCCCGCCGCAAACGCTCCGCGGCATGATGGGCACTTGAACTCGGGAATATCTCCACCCGTGCATTGCTGATCCGACAGCCCGGACAGAAATCCCGCCAGCCGTTTTGATTCGAATTCAAATATCCTGATACGCCTGCCGTAGCAATTTTCCTCGCGTATCTCGGGTTCCCTGCCGTACTGCTCAAGTAGGAGTTTTGCCGCAACATCCGCAATTTCTCCGTCTCTCAGCCGGCACATGACCATGCCCTCAATGCCGCTTTCGGCATTCACGAGAATGCCGTGAAGATAGCTGCGACGGCAGCATGCCCGCTGCGGTACAGCCGCAAGAAGCTCGGCTCTGACACTGTCTCCAAAGCTCATATTCTCTCCGGTATACGGCGTATCTCACATTCGAGATCAACACCGAATTTTTCTGATATCGTATTTTGTATATAAGCAATAAGCGCGTTCACGTCACGCGCTGTCGCACCTCCGCGGTTCACGATAAAGCCCGCGTGTTTTTCCGAAACCTGCGCTCCGCCGACCATATAACCTTTGAGTCCGCTTTCCTCTATCATTTTACCAACGTAAATGTCGGGCGCACTGCGCTTGAAAACGCTGCCTGCACTCGGATAGTTCAGCGGCTGTTTATCTATCCTGCGTTGCATAAGCTCATTCATTTTTTCAGATATCGTACTTTTATCTCCGGGCGCAAGATGAAAAGCAGCGCGAAGAACGATGTACCTTACGCCGCAGCCGACAATGCTTTTTCTGTAACCGAAACCCATATTTACGCCGTCAAGGTCGATCACCTTGTCTTCCTCGGTATCGTAAAGCGTCACACTCTCGGTGACATCGGACATTTCACCGCCGTAGGCACCGGCATTCATGCAAACCGCACCGCCGATGCTTCCGGGGATCCCATATGAAAATTCCAGCCCCGACAATCCCGCATCACGCGCCGCAACCGCAACCGCACCGAGCGGTGCGCCGGCATCGGCAGTGATACGCTCGCCCCGAACAACGATATTCCGCAGTTTTTTTGTGAATATCACAGCTCCGCGATACCCGGCATCATCAAACAGAATGTTTGAACCGTTGCCGAGCATCATGTACCGCATCCCGCAAGCCGACGCTTCCTTTATCGCTGCCACAATTTCATCCGCAGCAGCGGGAAAAACTCCTACATCGGCAGCTCCGCCGATGTGAAAACTCGTTCGCGGTGCGAGCGGCAGGCCGCATTCATATTCGATATTTGCCTCGTCGAGGCGCGATATATATTTTTCAAGAGCAGCTTCCATATTCTCCTCCGCCGAATATCAGAGTATTCCGTAAAGCTCCGCGAGTGCGTGTATCTCATAGGTCGGACACACGCCGCCGGTCAACTCACGGCGCCGCGGGTTGAACCAACAGGTATCTATACCGGCGGCGATACCGCCCGCAATATCCGATGTGAGCGAATCGCCTATGACCAGTGCCTCACGGCACGAAAATCCGACAATGTTATTCTTGACATAGTTGAAATAAGCCGGGGACGGCTTTTCCGCTCCGACCTCTTCGGATATAAATGATTTTTCAATATATTGTTTTATCGCGGATGCACCGAGCCTGCTTTGCTGAATATTTTTTATGCCATTGGTAATAATAAAAAGCCGGCATTTACCGTAAAGTTCCGAGCAAAGCTCCCGGGCACCGTCAACAAGATACGACTTTTCAGCCAGTCTGTCGGTGTATTCCGCCGCAAGAGCCCACGGATCGACCGCCAGTCCGTATTTTTCGGCAAAAAGCTCAAAACGCTTCACGCGCAGAACATCCTTGGCTATCCCGCCGCGCTCAAGCAGCTTCCACAGGCGATCGTTTATTTCACTGTAACCGCTGATAAGCTCGTCTGACGGCGTTACTCCGAATTTCATCAGTGCATCCGTAAGTGCCTCGTGCTCGGAACGCCCGAAATCGAGCAGTGTGTCATCGGCATCAAAAAGAAGATATTTATATTTCATTGGCTTTTTCAGTCCCCCGGTTCGTATATGGTTGGCTTTTGCACTTTTTATTATACAACACGGCAAGGGATTTTTCAACCGCTTTTTGCTATATTTTCTCACGCCGCAGCAGTAATATTTGATCGGGTATTGCTTTTTGCCGTATTTTGTAGTATAATATATTATATACGCTTATTATGTGAGGTGCTACGAATGATAATTGGTGTCACAGGACCCAGCGGGGCCGGGAAATCGGTCCTATGCTCCATGCTTGCCGAACGCGGTTTCCGCATCTTTGACTGCGACGGCATATATCATGATATAATATCCGGTCCCGGCGACTGTACTGCCGAGCTGGCAAGCCGCTTCGGTACCGGCATTATTGATAACGAGACCGGCGGCATTGACCGTTCCGCACTTGCGGATACCGTTTTCGGCAACGACCGCGCTCTTGCCGATCTGAATTCAATAACTCATAAATATGTCCTCCAAGCAGTACGCGGACTTGTCGGTCAGGCTGAAGAAGAAGGAGTTTCCTGCGTTATTGACGCGCCTCTTCTGTTTGAATCGAAGTGTGACCTCATCTGCGACATAACAGTAGGCGTTCTTGCTTCAAGACGCAACAGAATACTGCGGCTTATCGAGCGGGACGGCAAACGAAGAACGCCGACGCAGATACTTGCGCGTATCGATGCCGCAAAGCCGGAGCAGTTCTATCGCGGACAATGCACATATATCTTCCGCAACAAGGGCAGCCTCGAGGACATGGCGACTTTTGCAGACAAAATAGCCGCCATCGCAGCATCCGCTCAGGAGGTTTGATCCCGGCATGAGAACAGCAATAAAAAGGACCGTCACCGTGGTCCTTATCGCCGCCCTTTCGATAGGTTGCGGAGTGCTTTTCGACCGCATATGTGACCGTGCGGAAAGGAAAAAATATCCGCGCGAATACACTGAAGCCGTTATGAAACACTCTGCCGATTTCGGGATCCCCGCAAATGTAATATATGCAGTACTGAAAACGGAAAGCAATTTTGATTCAAGCCTCGAAAAACATGACGGCGGCGTCACGCGTATAGGACTCATGCAGCTCACCGCCGATGACTATACCACATACGGCGCGGAGCTCGGTATTAACACAGACCCGGGACTGCTCTACGAGCCCAAGACCAATCTTGCGATAGGATGTTGCCGCCTCTCGACGCTTTACAAAAGGTATGCAGACTGGAAATGCGTATTCGCTGCCATGCGCGCCGGTACCGACACCGTGGATTTATGGCTCAAAGATCCGGCACTCACCGACAAAAACGGCAGACTGGCAAAAATCCCGGATAACGCAACAGAAAAATACGTTTCCGGGATAGAAGACGCCGTTGCAATATACAACAAGCTTTACAACTGAATTCACACATGAAAGGATAAAAATAATGAGACCCGAAAAAGAAACAGCAGAAATCACCGAAAAGACCGCAGCTGACTCCGCCAAGGAGCTTGCATATCAGAAAAAAACGGTTTACCAGCTTCGTGACGAAGCTGCGATAGACGCAGCTTATGACTACGCAAACGGTTATATGAAATTTCTTGACGATGCCAAGACCGAACGCGAAGCCGTAACCGCGGGCATCGCCCTTGCGGAAGCCGAGGGATTCGTTCCCTATCAGTTCGGCGATGAAATAGTTCGCGGCGGAAAATACTATTACAATAACCGCGGCAAAAACCTCTTCCTTTTCTACATCGGCAGCGACGATATCAAAAAGGGCATCCGCATTTCGGCAGCTCACATCGACTCGCCCCGTCTCGACCTTAAGCAGGTCCCGCTTTATGAGGACTCCGGCATGAGCTTCCTCAAAACGCACTACTACGGCGGAATACGTAAATACCAGTGGGTAGCGACACCTCTTGCGCTTCACGGCGTTGTGGCAAAGAAAAACGGCGAAACAGTCAACGTGACGATAGGCGAGGACAACTCAGATCCCGTGCTCTACATCAACGATCTTCTTCCCCATCTCGGTCACGGAGACGACACAAAGCCGCTCGGCTCCGCGATCCCCGGCGAAAAGCTTAATCTGCTTGTCGGCAGCCGCCCGCTCGACGATGTCTCCGACGGCATAAAGCTGAACGTCCTCCGCATACTCAACGAAAAGTACGGCATTGACGAATCCGACCTGCTTTCGGCAGAACTTTGTGCCGTTCCGCTCGGAAAAGCACGCGATGCTGGACTTGACCGCTCGATGATCTGCGGTTACGGGCACGATGACAGAGTTTGCTCATACCCCGCTCTCACCGCTATGTTTGAAGCGGTCGGCGGCAGCAATTCACTGCTTTGCATCCTTGCCGACAAGGAAGAAATAGGCAGCGAGGGAAATACAGGTATGCAGTGCGAGCTCATGCTCGACCTCATTGATGCGATAGCAGCATCGCAGAACACCTCGCCGGCAGTTGTAAGAATGAATTCCAAGTGCCTCTCGGCAGACGTTTCCGCCGCATTTGACCCGAACTTCGGCGATGTGTTTGAAAAACGCAACTCATCCCTTCTCTCCTGCGGTGTGGTGCTCACAAAATACACCGGCGCACGCGGAAAGAGCGGGACCAGCGATGCATCTGCGGAATATATCGGCTGGCTTCGCGGAATAATGGAGCGCGACGATGTTGTATGGCAGGCGGGCGAACTCGGCAAGGTCGATGTCGGCGGCGGCGGAACAGTTGCCAAATTCATTGCCAAACACAACATTGAGGTCGTTGATCTCGGTGTTCCCGTTATTTCGATGCACGCTCCCTATGAAATAATTTCCAAGGTAGACCTTTACGAGGCACACCGCGCGTTTGCGGCGTTCAACAAATATTGATCGGGTATGCCCGATTCAAACGTCATAATAGAGAAGCTCCGCAAGACGGACATACGCTACCGCGAGCTTGAGGAGCTTCTCTCAAAGCCCGAAACATTTGCCGACATTCCGCTTTACACCGGAACGATGAAGGAATACCGTGCTCTGACACCCGTAATCACCAAATACCGCGAATATTCCGACATAAACCGCGAGGCGGACGAGGCAGCCGAACTGGCGCGGTCGGCCGACCCGGAGCTTCGCTCGCTTGCCGCCGATGAATTACCGGGGCTGCGTGAAAAGCTTGCCAAGCTTGAAGCCGCGCTGACGTCAATGCTTCTTTCCCGCGATCCCAACGATGACAGAAATGTGGTCGTTGAGATCCGCGCCGGCGCCGGCGGTGAGGAGGCCTGCCTTTTTGCCGCCGTGCTGTTCCGTATGTATTCCATGTATTGCGAAAAGAACGGCTTTCGCATATCGGTCGCCGATGCAAACGAGACCGGTCTCGGCGGCTACCGTGCGCTTACCTTTACAGTCGAAGGCGATGGTGCGTATTCGCGCTTCAAATTCGAATCCGGCGTTCACCGCGTTCAGCGCGTCCCGCTGACCGAATCGCAGGGACGGATACAGACATCCACCGTCACAGTTGCGGTACTGCCCGAGGCAGATGAGGTCGATGTTGAAATATTGCCTCAGGATCTTGAATTTGAATCCTGCAAGTCAAGCGGCGCGGGCGGGCAGCACATCAACAAGACCGAATCGGCAGTACGGATAACGCACAAGCCGACAGGGATCGTTGTCGAATGTCAGGAAGAACGCTCGCAATTCAAGAACAAAGACAAGGCTCTCAAGCTTTTGCGCGCCAAGCTGTATGACATCAAGCTGCGCGAACAGAATGACCGCATAGCCGAGACACGCCGCACACAGGTAGGCAGCGGTGACCGAAGCGAAAAAATACGCACTTACAATTATCCGCAAAACCGTGTCACCGACCACCGTATAGGTCTTACGCTTTACTCGCTCGATTCGTTTCTCAATGGAGACATAGGCGGCATGGTGGACGCGCTGATAGCAGCGGACACAGCCGAAAAGCTGAGCTGATCTCCGGTCAGTGCTCACACGGAAAAATCTGAAGAAAACAAGGCATAAGCAATGTCACAGTCAACCACAATAAGCACACAGCATATAACTCTCGACCCGGAAAATTTTGACGAGGGCAGTCTGATTCCCGCCGCCCGCGCAATAAGGGACGGCGGTCTTGTGATCTTTCCCACCGAGACCGTTTACGGACTCGGCGGGGACGCCACGAATGCAGAATCCGCGGCAAAAATATATGCAGCCAAGGGCAGACCGTCCGACAACCCGCTGATAATCCACATATCCTCACCCGAAAACGCCGAGCCGTACTGCTGCACAACACCGCTTTACTACAAGCTTGCGGCAAGCTTTATGCCGGGACCGCTGACAGTGATAATGAAAAAGAAGGATACGATTCCCTCGCGCGTCACAGGCGGGCTTGATTCGGTGGCGGTAAGATGTCCGTCGCATCCTGTGGCATCGGCACTGATACGACTGTCCGGTGTTCCGATAGCCGCGCCGAGCGCAAATATATCCGGGCGTCCCTCCCCAACGAAAGCCGAACACGCCGCACACGATCTTGACGGACGCGTTGACTTCATAGTTGATGGCGGTGAATGCCGCTTCGGCGTTGAGTCCACTATCGTGCGGATAGACGGCGATGACTCGCTGACACTTCTGCGTCCGGGCGCCGTCACCTGCGATGCATTGAGATGTGTTGCAAAAAACGTTGTGATCGCCCCTGCTGTGACCGAAATGCTGAAGGCTGACGAACGCCCGCTATCGCCCGGCATGAAATACAAGCATTACGCACCATCGAAGCCGCTCAAACTGGTCGGCGGCTCTGAGGCGGACAGGCTGAAATTCTTCCGTCACGCGCAGGAGACCGAGGACTGTCTTATAATCTGCTACGATGAACAGGAGCCGCTCCTGCACGGCGGCAAAGTCATCACTATCGGCGCCGGATACGACCTCAGTACGCAAATGCACCGCATTTTTGCCGCGCTGCGCGAATCCGACGAGATACCCGCCGATGTGATATATGCCAATCTTCCGGACACGGAAGGTCTGGGGCTTGCGCTTTACAACCGGCTCATACGCGCCGCTGCGCACACCGTGATACGACTTTAAATCAAGAAAGGCTCACCCGAATGGCAAGAAAGAAGAAAACCGACTCCAAAGACCTCATAACCGAAGCGGAACAGGCTCCCGTGACCGCACAGTATATAACCGAAACAATTGAAAAAAACTATATGCCCTATGTCATGAGCGTTATTGTGTCGCGCGCCATTCCCGCAATCGACGGATTCAAACCCGCGCACCGCAAGCTGCTCTACACCATGTATAAAATGGGACTTATGAGCGGTCCGCGCTCAAAAAGTGCCAACATTGTCGGGCAGACCATGCGGCTGAATCCTCACGGGGATGCGGCAATATACGAGACTCTTGTCAGGCTCACGCGCGACCATGCCGCTCTGCTTCATCCGTTCGTTGATTCCAAGGGCGGTTGGGGCAAGCAGTACAGCTCCGGACCGTATTCCGCGCCGCGATACACCGAGGCAAAGCTCGAAAAATTTTCAGCCGAGATCTTCTCCGGCATAGAAAAGAATGCCGTTGATATGGTAGACAACTATGACGGCACAATGAAAGAGCCCACCCTCATGCCGACGACATTTCCGAACGTTCTTGTAACGCCGAATATGGGCATCGCCGTCGGAATGGCATCCAACATATGTTCCTTCAATCTTTCGGAGATATGCGACGGCACTATCGCGCTGCTGCGCAATCCGAAGACCGACACGGAAAAGCTGATGGACATAATAAAAGCACCCGATTTTGCCGGCGGCGGACAGATAATTTACAACCGCGACAAAATGCGCGAGGTGTTTGAAACAGGCTCGGGTTCTGTAAGGGTGCGTTCAAAATACACCTACGACCCGAAAGCCAACTGCATAGATATTTCCGAAATTCCCTACTCTACCACAATAGAGCAGATAATAAAGCAGATAACCGACCTCATAAAAGAGGGCAAATTCAAGGAAATAACCGACATAAGAGACGAGACCGGTCTCAGCGGTTTCAGGCTGACGCTCGATATACGCCGCGGTGCCGATCCCGACCAGCTGATGGCAAAGCTGTTCCGCGCAACGACGCTTGAGGATGCATTCAAGTGCAATTTCAATATACTCATCGGTTCGGTACCTCAGCAAATGGGCGTGAAAAGGATCCTTGAGGAATGGATAAAATTCCGCATCGGATGCTACTCGCGCGAGCTTCGCTTTGACCTTGATAAAAAGAAAGAAAAACTCCATCTTCTTATGGGACTCGGCAGGATACTGCTCGATATAGACAAGGCGATAAAGATAATCCGCGGTACCGAAAAAGATGCCGATGTAATTCCCAACCTCTGCGCAGGATTTTCAATCGATGTCCCGCAGGCGGAATTCATTGCCGATATCAAGCTGCGCAATCTCAACCGTGAATATATTCTCAACCGCATAAAGGATATCGACGATCTGCAAAAGCAGATAGCAGAGATCGAAGAAACGCTTGCCGATGAGCTGAAGCTGAAAAAGAGCATAGCCACTCAGCTTGCGGAAATAAAGAAAAAATACGGGCAGCCGCGCCGCAGCGAGATAGTTCACGAGCATGAGATCACCACAGCGGCAGCCGCAGACGAGATCGAAAATTACCCCGCCCACTTCTTCCTCACATCAGAGGGATATTTCAAAAAAATAACCGCGCTTTCATTGCGCGGAAACGATGAACACAAGCTCAAGGACGGCGACAGTATAATGAGCGAAGCGGAGGGCGACAACCTTACCGATCTGTTCTTCTTCACCGACAAGGCGCAGCTCTACCGTGCGCGAGCCTGCGACTTTGACACCTGCAAGGCATCGGCGATGGGCGAATTCATCCCCGCCAAGCTCGGCTTTGACCCGGGCGAAAAACCGATCTACATGAAGGTCGGCGCGGAATGGAACGATACGCGCAATATGGTGTTCATTTTTGAAAATGGCAAGGGACTGCGCGTGCCTCAGTCCGTATATCAGACCAAGGGAAATCGCCGCAAGCTGACGGGAGCATTTTCCGCGGCATCCCCCATTGTCGGCATTTTTGAAGAGGATAAACCGTTTGAGATCCTGCTGCTGACATCCAATGACCGAGCTGCGGTGATCTCCTCCTCGCTGATACCGATAAAAACCACCCGTTCTTCGATCGGTGTACAACTTATCGTTCTTCGTGCCGATGCAAAGCTGCGCGGCGCGCTGCGCGATTTTACCGACAAATTTGAAAGCACCAAAGGATACAAAAAAATAAAAATACCGGCGACACCGGTGCTTCTCGTCGAAAAGGACATTGAAAAGATGCAGATAAAGCTCGACATCTGACAAAACAGTCGGGCATTCCCCACAAAAACGGAGCGTTTGAAATGAACAAAATACCGGAAAAATTAAAAAAAGCGGCATCACTGGTGCTCGCGCTCTCACTTGCCTTTGCCCTTTCACTGGCGGTATACGCCTCTGTCGTTTACGACAGTTCTGTGGACCCTGTGGTATCGCTTACCGGACTGGCACAGTACGTTGAAGATTATGTACTTGCCCCCCTTGGCAACCGCATCGCCTCCCTTGAAACGCGCGTCAGCGCGCTTGAGCTCGGAGGAGGCGGCGGTGGAGGTGGCGGAATGGGTTCAGAGGCATATCAGGCGATAATGTCACGCATTTCCGCACTTGAAAATGACGTAAAGTCCAAGGACGAAAAAATTGCTACGCTTGAAGAGGTTATCCGACACGTCCAAAATGACCTTGGCGGAAGACTCACCGACATAGAGCAGAATTATGCCGAGCTGTCAAAGCAGATGACATCGGTCGGCGACTCCATAACCGGAATAAAAAACAGCATTCAAACTCTCAGTGCCGGTCAGTCGGGGCTTGAGAGCAACCTCTCCGATGTGTCCAAAAAGTACATTTCCGTTACCAAAGCAATGAACGAGCTTCAGGCGTCGATCGACAAGCTGACAGGCGACGGCGGCGCGGTGGCTGAGCTGCGCGCTCAATACGCCGAGCTTGAAGAAGCCATGAAGCAGCTTCAGACGAAGGCGGGGGTCATGTACCGTCCGGTATACGTTGAAAGCGGACAGACGATAAAAGCCAAAAATGCCGATGAGGGCATCCTTGTCATAGTGCGCTCCGGCTATGCCGTGATCGTATCTCCTTACAATACCTCCGGCACACTTCAGGGAATAAACGACCTTACGAGCGGAGATGAACTTTACAACGGAGCCGATGCACCGTTGATGCACAACCTGCTCATTCCGCGCGGAGCCGATGACGGCCGCGGAATACATATCCAGAGTTATGACGGCGCGTTCGTCATGATCGGAGGAGAATATGTTATCGTCGATGACGCAGCGGAAAACAATGGCTGAGAAAAGAAGGAAAAGATCGACCGCCGGACTGCTGGCTGTTGTTATGCTCTTCACCGTCATTCTTGCAGCCACCGCCCTGTCGATAAGCGCATCGGCTGACAACAACGAGCTTTCAGCATACAGAATACGGTCGAACGTCAAAACCTCGCCCATGTATCTTGCCATCGGCATCAGATACGGCGCGGACGCACCGTTTTCAGTCGCAATGCTCTCCCCTTACGGCTTTGTTGTCGGTGAAGCGGAAATAACCCGCACCGACCGCAATTTTACACCGCTTTACCGTATCAATTCCGCATCGGTCACGGCGGTCTGCGACACAAACCTGAAGGTTGGATACAATTCATGCTCAGCCGCATCGGGTGAAAACGATACCGATATAGGCGGCTACCACGTTGAAATCACCTCTGCCGCAGACCTTTGGGACGATATAAAAGAATACTCTGATATCTTTATTGCACTTTACGGTCACTGTTTTCCCGCTTACATCAACGGCGAAAAAACGCTGCGCATCGGAGCTTTTTCAAGCTATGCGGCAGCAGGTGAAGCCGCAGCGACCGTTTCATCACTTATGCCAAACCGTTCGGTACGCATAGCATCACCGTCCGCGACAGGCGTCAGTGTACTGGATGAGGAAATGGAGAGCATACTTTTTGAATACGAGGGCAGCGAACGCGCGTATCTCGGCTTTTCAGCATATCAGCAAGCGGGAAAGGACTACGCCTACATACAGGACAGTGCCACATCAACAGTGTATGACGGCCTTTTCTGCTACCGGCATTTCATAGGCTCGGACTGCAACGGTCTTGTACAGATCAACATGGTAGAGCTGAACACATATGTTGAAGGCGTTCTGCCGAATGAAATATACACAAGCTGGGATCTTGAAACGCAAAAAGCATTCGCCATTACAGTACGCTCATATTCGGTAATATGTGTCGGAAAGCACTATTCGTCATACGGATTTGATATGTGCAGCCTCTCACATTGCGAAAATTATCGCGGCAGAAAACTTATAACCGCCCGTGTTACCAAAGCGGTGTACGACACCAAAGATCAGGTCCTTACATATGGGTCAAACGTAGTTGAGGGACTTTACTCGTCAAGCATCGGCGGGTGGTCGGTAAACCCCAAGTATGTGTGGGGAGGTTCCACGGCAAGCTATCTGCGCACACAGGCTACTCCATGGGAAAAATATTCGGAATACCGCTCCGGAATGTGGTTCAACGAGGTCACGGCATCGCAGCTGAGGACCGCTTGCCGCGAATACGGTGAAACTCAGATAAACTCAGATATTGTAAAGGTTGAAACAACAAAAACAGGCGATTCGTCCCCATATATTTACACAATAAAGCTTACGGATGCCAACGGTCATACCGCTTCGGTCACACGCTGCTCGGCGGTGCGATCCCTGCTTTACGGATATGTGTGGTCGGCAAATCTGCTTATCGGCAAGGGCTCGGTGGATTATACATATGAAAATGTACTGTCCACGCGCATAATAAACCTTCAAGGATCGACCGCAGGATCTGTTCACGTAATGACCAAGGACGGCAACATAGTTGCCGATGCCGCCGGATTCAACTTTTTTACCGACATCGGCAAAGCGCTCAAAGACGGCTCAAGCACCCTGCACATCTACACCCAAAACGGAACGGCGCAGATAATCGGGGGCGACATTGAAATTCCTGTATCAACAGAGCCGGATGCCAACGGCAACTACACCGTGGTTTCAAACTACGGAAGCTTTCTGATAGTCAATCAGCTTAAGCGGATGCGCGCAACGCACTACGCGCAAAGCTCGTCGTCATTTGCAATTGTCGGCAAGGGCATGGGGCACGGCGTCGGAATGAGCCAGTTTGGTGCCTCAGACCTCGGTGAAGCGGGCGCAACGGCAACGCAGATACTGCTTGCATACTTCCCCGGAACAACAGTAAGAAATTACTTCAACTTCACCGCCGGAAACTGAATGACAGAAAGTCGAATGAGGCTGTCGCGCAAAAGCGCGACAGCCTCATTCTTATTTTATTCTTTCATCAGGCTCTTACAAAATCCATAAGATCGTCTTCGGTAATGCCGCAGATCTCGGAAATGCGATCAGCCATACGGATCCTGTCAAGTCCGGCAAGAGAATGCGAATCTGTGCCGAAGGTAAATTTGCAGCCTGCGGCTTTTGCCAGCTTCATGACGCGTATCATGGCTTCATCGGCAAAATCGTTTTCCGGCATCTTGAACGCACCGGTATTGACTTCTATACCAACACCCATATCGCGTGCGATACCGAAGCATTCCAGATATCTTTCATCGCTCACGGCTTCAATGAGAGTCTTCTGCATCTCTTTTGAAAATCCGCAGGGTGAAAAGGTATGCGCTATCACAGTAGGCACGGTTTTGGCAAGCTTTTTGAATTCGCTGTTATTCATCAGGCTGAGGAAGCTGTGATACATGAAATCGGCATTGTAACCGACAACGTCAACGTGACGCTCGCCAAGCATATTTTCTATTTCGGCGTGCGCTATTGAATTCACCATCTTTTTTGCACGCTCGGGACTTATTTCCGGCATTGCCGCAATAAGCTTACGTGTGAGTTCTTCCCTTTTCGCCTTCACGTCCTCCATCTCCGGTATTACAAAGTTCTTCATATGGACATGAGTGTGAGGAACCAGAACATAATCAAAGCGTTTGGCGGTCTCGGCGAGCATTCCGAGCGTGTCCGACATTCCGCAATACTCCGTTTCGGTACCGACCATAAGCTTTACGCCGGGGATCGACGGCATTGCCGCCCGCGCACCCTCAATCCCGTAGTTTATCATCTGCTGGTGGTACCACTGGCTCGCCCCCGGAACTTTTTCATCCCAAAGGTGATTGGAAATGCCGAAAACAGTATGCCCCAGCTCTTTTGCACGGTGTGCAAAAGCATCAACGGTCGCCTCCGGGTCATAGCAGCAGGACGACCAAAGCGTATGGTTATGTATATCTTGTTTTACTCTCATTGTTTGACTCCATTTCTTCCGTGATCGGATTGCTTTAATTATATCAGATGCGGAGCGTTTTTTCAACAGTTTTTTCGGATTTCACTTGATATTTTTTGTGTGTTGTGCTATCATATATATGAAAATAAATATAAGGAAGGTTTCGCTATGGACAAATATGAGATACTGAAATATGCCGATCATACTCTGCTGGCACCGACAGCCACCGAAGAACAGATAAAGACGATCTGCGACGACGGGCTCAGATACCACACCGCATCGGTATGCATTCCCGCATCATATGTAAAATTCGCTCGCGACTACACAAAAGGCGAGCTGAATATATGCACGGTAATAGGCTTCCCGCTCGGATACAGCACCACCGCCGTCAAGTGCTTCGAGGCTGCCGATGCCATCAAAAACGGCGCAAATGAGATCGACATGGTGATCAACATCGGGTGGCTCAAGGACGGACGTTATGATGATCTAGAGAATGAGATCAAAGCGGTCAAATCCTCCTGCGGCGATCATATCCTCAAGGTAATAATCGAAACCTGTCTGCTCACAGACGATGAAAAAAAGCGTATGTGCGCTATTGTAGGCGCGGCAGGTGCGGACTACATAAAGACCTCGACCGGCTTCTCTACCGGCGGAGCCACACGCGAGGATATCGCTCTGTTTGCCGCCAATGTTCCCGAGGGACTCAAAATCAAGGCTGCCGGCGGGATACGTTCATTTGCCGATGCCGAAGATTTTATAGCTCTCGGAGCCACAAGGCTCGGCACCAGCACGCTTGTTCGCCTGATAAAGCAGGAAGAAAGCAACTGACAAAGTGCAAAAAGTGGCTGTTAAAAAGCTCAAATGAGTTTTTAACAGCCACTATTTTCATATAATATGCACACCAAAGCGCGCATCGGCGTTCGGTGCGTCAAGCTTGTATTCCTTTGCTTTACGATACTCAAAAAAACGAACCGCATCGTCTCCGGCAATGGCGTATGTCAGAATGTCATCTGCCTGTTCAAGATATCTCGCTGTCTCGGCGCGAAGCGTGTCCAGCTCGGGAGACAGCATATCTGCCGGGCGGGCAAGAAGCATCGGAGCGTTACCTCCGAGCGCCGATGTGACATCGGCAGCCGGCGGCATGGGCGTTCTGCCGTACATACCGCGTATGAGCGCACAAAAGCCCGGCGTCATGTACCCGTACATTCCGGCAGGACCCAGGTTTACTTCAGCCTGCTCGAGCAAAATACGGTCGATCGGTGCCGCAAGCGGCGGATATCCCGCATCGGCGCGAACACGCTGCAGCATTTCGCCGCAAGCATCATCATCCGCTCCGGCTGTTTCCGCCTCGTTGCACGGATATGCCTTAAGGCGTCCGAGTACCGTTGACGAAAGCCCGGCATTTATTTCACCCGTGAGATTTCCGACATATGCGGCGTTTGAAGATGATATACGGCAGCTTATTTCATCTGCCCCGGCTCCGACCGCTGCTGTCAGGCACTCTCGGTCGCGGCATTCGACAGAAACAGGAACAGATGCGCTTTTTTTAACCGCCGAAACGAGCTCTGCGATATCGCCCGGAGTCAGAACACCGTAAAGGTCGATCAGCCCGACCGAATCTGCACCAAGCTTTTCAAGCAACGCGGCATAGCCGGCAAAAAAACCTACACTGTGTGCGGGGTCTTTTGCCGCGATCATTGCTCCCTCAAATCTGCCGCCGCGCTTTTTCACCGATGCGGCAACAGTTTCAAGATTTCTGGGATCATTAAGCGCGTCATACGCGCGGATCGTCTCAATTCCGTTTTCGATCGCACGCGCCACAAAGTATTCCGTCACATCATCGGCATATATCCCCGAACCGAGCAGACACTGCCCGCTGACGGTAAGACGCAATGCCGTATTTTCGATATTTCCGCGTATCAGCCGCAAACGCTCCCATGGATCGTTCATGAATTCATCAAGACATCCCGCAAAATCATCTGCGCCCCAAAGTTCAAGCGAATCAAAGCCCGCGCGATCAAGCAAAGCCAGAAAACCCGGAAATTCCGCAGGCGGTATGCTGTAAAGAGCGTGCGAGCCGAGCATTCCCGCAACTTTTACGCTTACACCGGCACTCATTGTCCCTCGTCGCAGTTCTGCGCCGTTGTTGCTTTTTTCTTCGGCGATGCAGATTTCGTTTCGTCGCCGGCAGCAGGCTCATCACCGTTTTCGGCTTCGGTCAGCTCCTCTACATCAACGATATACTCATCGTCGCCAATTCTGATTCTGAATTTTCTTTTCATCTCTGTCACCTCAAAAATCATCGATTCCACGGATGCGCTCCGTTTACACGTTCAAACGCAACGACTCTGAATCGCAGCGGGGCCTTCTTTTTTTCTTCCGCTTCGGATTCAAGATAAGCCGCCACGGCAGCAGTAATGACCGCGACCAACGCGGCGCGAGCCTTCTCTTCTGCCTTTTTTCGCGCTTCCTCAGCAAGTGCGGCTTCGATCTCGGCGAGGCGCGCAAGCCGCTCCGCTTCAGCCTTTTCCGCCCGCTCTGCCTCTGCCCGTTCCGCTTCTGCGCGTTCGCGGGCTTTTTTTCTTTTGTTATTCCTTATCGCAAGCAATATACAGGCTGCTGCGAGCATGACCAAAGCTGCCACGCAGCACCACATCGGAATGCTGTCGATCGCAAAAAAATTCATTACGGCTTTCTCCTGCTTTCTCTCGGAGGTGTCGGAATGTCACGCGATTTTGCCGCAAGCATCCTTATAGCCGACACAATGCGCGGGCGAAGCTCGTCGGCAGATATAATATCGTCGATCTCGCCGCAGATCGCCGCATCGCTCGGAGAGGCAAGCTTCGATCGCCATTCCGCCTCAAGCTCTTCGCGCGTTACGGTGACATCGTTATCGCATATGCGGTCATTCCATACAAGCGCGACCGAAGCCTCGGGCGACATCGGGCTTATACACGCCCCCGGCAACGCAAATGCGACATCTGCACCGACGGATTTGGACGCCATAAGTGTAAATCCCATGCCGTATGCTTTACCGGTCACAACGCTTATTTTCGCATTGCAGGAAGCTGTAAGCGCATGGTAAAGCTCAGCCACAGCCGAGGCGTAGCCTGCGGAGTCGCTCTCGCTCCAGCATACTCCCGCGCTGTTTACAAGTGCGACGAGCGGCAGTCCGAAACAGTCGCAAAACCTCACGAGCCCGGCTGCCGCACGGCAGGCAGCCGGAGTCATCATTCCATCTTTCGCCCCCGGGTCATTTGCCATGACTCCGCAGACGATCCCACCTATATAAGCAAGCCCGGTGACAAGCTCCGGCGTGCGTCCGGCGCCAAGTTCTATGAACCTTTCACCGTCGGCAAGCGAAGCGATGATCTTTTTTGCATCATATGTATCGGCGCCAAGATATTGCGCCTGTATCCCACGCTCAAGAACCGGCGTTTCGGACACTCTTGAGCCTTCGTTACAGTTTGCGGGCAGATATGACAGCAACTCGCGTGCGCGGACATAAAGCTCGTCCTCATCATCTACCGCAATGTCCGCCGCCGATGCACCGTCCGCCGCCTTTTCACCGCTTATAAATGGCGATGCAACGTAAAATTCACTCTGCCCCGACACAGTGAGAAGGAAATCAAACGATGATGCGGCGGCAGCCATCCCGCCACCGCATATGCCGGGCACGAGAGCCACGAGCGGGACTATCCCGCGGGCAGCCGTTATCTGCTTCATCACCTCGCCGTATGCTGCGAGTACTTTTACACCCTCATATATCGATGCCCCGGAGGAATCAAATATTCCGACCACCGGCGCGCCGTTGCGGACCGCCATTTTCAGCAACGCAGCAATTTTTTCGGCAGATGTGCTGTCAAATGCGCCGTGCATACGCGCACTGTCCTGCACAAAGGCATAGCAAAGCCTGCCGTTTACTGCGCCGTACCCGGTTATGACTCCGCTGAACGTCTCCGACGGTTCTTCACCGACCTCGCGCCTGACGATATACGTGCCGATCTCTGCGAATGTTCCCATATCAAAGAGCGCGAGAATGCGGGCGCGGACGTTATATCCCCCGTGCGATTCCTTGATAGAGCTTATATCTATATTTTTCAGCATTTCGCTGAGCTTACCGGCAGCAATTGCGCCAAGTACGCTTTTTTTACGTTCGCTCTGATTGGTGCTTTCCATTCCCTGCTCCGAAAAAGTTATTTTTTAAGAGTCTTTGTAAACGCTTCAAGACGCTCAAGCGCCGCGTCAATGTGTTTTACCGAATATGCGTAGGAAATACGCGCAAATCCTTCTCCGGACGCGCCGAATGCGGTTCCGGGAACGATCGCGCACCTGTATTCGTAGAGCAGTCGATTACAGAATTCATCGCTTGAAAGCCCGAACTTACCGATCTCGGGGTAAATATAGAAAGCCCCCTCGGGTTCAAACGAATCAATGCCGATGTCGGCAAGCCCGCGATAGATATAACGGCGGCGGAAGTTATACTGCTCCGACATATATTCAATGTCGGGATCTCCGTTTTTCATAGCCTCGACAGCCGCGAGCTGGCTCGTGGTCGGTGCGCACATTATAGCGTATTGATGCAGTTTGAGTATCTGATCGGCGATCTCCGGCGGCGCACATACATACCCGAGCCGCCAGCCCGTCATAGCATATGCCTTTGAAAAACCGGACGCGATGATCGTTCTCTCGCGCATTCCGGGCAGAGATGCGATGGATGTATGCCTGAAACCGAACGTCAGCTCTGCGTATATTTCATCGGAAAGGATCGCAATATTTGTCGGACGAAGCACTTCGGCGATCTTTTCAAGATCCCCGCGCGTCATGACAGCGCCGGTCGGGTTGTTGGGGTAAGCAAGCACAAGCAGCTTTGTGCGCGGCGTGATCGCAGCGGCAAGCTTTTCGGGCGTCAGTTTGAATCTGTCCTCTGCCGTAGTATCAACGATCACCGGCACGCCGCCTGCCATTCTCACAAGCGGTTCGTAACAAACAAAGCACGGCTCCGGAATGATCACCTCATCGCCCGGCGTCACCACCGAGCGTATAGTCATATCTATCGCCTCGCTGCCGCCAATTGTAACGATTATTTCCTTTTTTGCGTCATAGGTGAGTCCGAATCTGCGCTGAAGATATGCCGAGATCTCCCGGCGAAGTTCAAGCGTACCCGCATTGGACGTGTAATAGGTCTTGCCGCGTTCAAGGCTCTCGATCCCCGCCTCGCGGATGTGCCACGGAGTTACAAAATCGGGCTGACCGACAGTAAGGGAGACAACATTGTCCATCTCCTCAAGCAGGTCAAAGAACTTACGTATACCGGATTTTTTCAAGGACGTTACCGTCGGCGAGAGTAACCTGTCATAATCAAACATCAGTTGCAGTTTCCTCTCTCATCGATTTCCGGCTGACCGTAGACCACGCCCTTGTCCTTGTACTTTTTCAGCACAAAATGCGTTGCGGTGGAAGTTACATACTCAATGGGAGCAAGCTTCTGCGCCACAAAGAACGCCACCTCGCGCATGGTTTTTCCTTCAATGATCAGGGCAAGATCAAATCCCCCCGACATCAGATAAACACTTTTCACCTCGGGATAGCTGTATATCTTTTCTGCAGCCTTATCAAATCCGAGATCACGCTGAGGCATGATCTTGACTTCGATCAGCGCCGTTACATATTCGCGGTCGGTTTTATCCCAGTCGACAAGTGCCTGATAACCGAGTATCACGCCGTCACGCTCGTATTCTTCAATCGCCTTTTTTATATCCCCTGTTTCCTTGTCAAGCATGACAGCCAGCTGCTCCGGGGTGAGTTTTGCATCATTTTCAAGCAGTGATAAAAGTTTGTCCATTTGTCTTTCCTCTTTATTTATGTTGTTTTGATTCGATCTTCTTCTTTATGGAATCGAAAGAAAGTCCGTATTTTTCCGCAATATCACGCGCATAACTCTTGCCGTCAGGCTTTGCGCGCGTGATCTTGAAGGACCGCTTTCCTTCTTCGATACCTGCGACAAGCGTATCTATCCTCGCCCCTGCGGGGGCGGTACGCGCATTGATGCCGTCTATCATTCCGGCAAGCTCGTGCAGATGAGTGGAAAACAGTACACGGCAGCCGATCATGGCAAACCCGCCAAGCACCTCGGCGGCGATATAAGACGCTTCAAACGCACCGGTAGACGAAAGTGATTCATCAAGCAGCACCAGCGAGCGGTCTGTCACGGAGTCTATTATGGCATCAAGTCTTGCGCATTCCTCGCCCAGTCTGCCCTTATCTATCGTATCGTCGGCACCGGTCGGAAAATGCGTGAATATCGCGTCCACCGGCGAAATGACTGCCGACTCGGCAGGTACAAACATACCGAGCTGCATCATAGCCTGCGATATGCCGAGTGCGCAGGTGATAACGGACTTTCCGCCGCGGTTGGGTCCCGAAAGCACGTATATTGTGGCATTATCATCGAACACAAGGTCATTCGGCACGACCTCATCATCGATTTTCAGAGCAACGACCGGGTTGTAAAGCCCGTATGCGCGATAAATGCGATCGGAGGCGGGCATTACCGTGGGCAGGCAAAGCGGACACCCCTTTGCTTTCAGGCGCGCAAGCAGGCGCGTTCCTTTGACCAGAAACTCGATCTCGGGAATGAGGTTCAGAAGAAAATCGGTATTTTCAAGCACGTATTGCTGAACGATCTTCTTCCATGACCGCAGCGATGAACTGTAAACATCGTTTATTGCCGAATTGAAAGCGATAGCCAGCGCCGTTTTCTGATTTTCGGTCTGGTTTTTATTGAACGGGACCAGTTTGGCTATGCAGGTGTATTCATCGTCCTTGAAATTGAGACGAAGTATCTTGTCGATAACATCACCGGAACGGAACTGCTCCGGGTTGATTGAAAGCACACCGGCATCACGGGGACGAAGCTGTGCATCAAGGTTTACCCCCACAGTAACACTTTTGATCTCGCGCACACGTTTTGTGAGCTCAAAGAGCTTTTCATTCAGTTCGCTGTAATATTCGCTTTCCGCAAGCTCGTTTATCCGGTCGCAAAGCGTACGGAACGCCCTGCTCTTCAGCGAATCGCCCGCAGCGTTAAGACCGTCATTGAGCGTATCAACACTTGAAATATAAAGCTCGATTTCGGTGATGCTCGCAAGATAATCGGTGGTTTCACCGCTGTCGGATTCAAGTCTGCGAAGCTCAAGTATATCGTTCAGTATCGGCATAACGGAGTTGAGCGTATCAATAAGCGCGGGATTTTCAAGCAGATCCGAAAACGTTTCATTGCGGTATGCAATGACATCCGGGTCAGCGGTAAAAAATTCCGGCAGAGAGCCGTTTTTCAATTCAAGTATTTCGCCAAGCCCCAGCTCGTCAACAACATATTGGCTTATATCCGGTCTGTCCTCCGAACGCATATGGCGTTCCTGCGACGCTTGATCCGGATATATAAGCGAAAAATTCTGAAGTTTCATCAAGGTTTTTCCCCTTCATCTTTATCTTTGCCGTCGGTCGATACATCGCATACACGGCGGATATCGTTTCCGAGCGGATTTTTTGCCATTGCTTTTTCCACATCGCTGTCAACGACGTGAGTATATATCTGAGTTGTGTTGAGCTGTTCGTGCCCGAGTATTTCCTTGAGGACACGGACGTCGACCCCGCCTTCACGGTACATCAGTGTTGCGGCAGTGTGGCGCAGCTTGTGCACCGAATAATTTTTTGACCCCAGCCCTGCCATATCGAGATATTTGTCTACCATATGCTCGACCGACTTGGGGCAGATACGTCTGCCGATTCGGCTTAGAAAAAGCGCGTTCTCGTCGGACGGAGACTTCGGCTTTATCCTACCCGCAGTACGTTCGGACATATAATCGCCCAGGGCGACGCGGCACGCATCGTTCAGGTAGATCACACGCTCCTTGTTTCCCTTTCCTACGATCCTTGCCGAACGCAGATAACGGTCAACATCAGATATATTCATGCCGCAAAGCTCGGAAAGACGGATGCCGCAGTTGAGAAATATTGTGATTATGGCAAAATCACGCCTTCTGAATTCGGATGAGGAGTCGTTCCTCACGGCGTCCAGAAGGAGCCGCGATTCATCAAGCGACAGAAACTTGGGCAGCGTTTTGCGCTTATTCGGAGCATCGATGGCTATTGTCGGGTCCTGATCAAGGAGCTGACGCTTTGATGTCAGATACTTGAAAAGCCCCTTTATCGCCGTCAGTTTGCGGGCGCGGGTTGCGCTGCCATTGCCGCGCCGGCTGTCGGTATAAAACAAAAAATCGTAAATATCGGTTGGCGTAATACTGCGAAGAAAGTCAATATCAACGCCTCTCAGATCAATTGACGCAAATTCGCGGCTATCCGGCGCCGGTACAGTCCCGTTTCTCTTTGCGATCAGAAAGCGGAAAAAGGTGCGCAGATCAAGCATATATTCATTTACCGTACGAGGCGAACGTCCCTGAATGACAAGCTTGTACCCCGCAAATTCGCGCAGAATGGGCGAATATTCTTCCGGATCGTATTGAGTGGACATTGTAAGGTTCCTGTCTTTTTACTGTTTTTATATTTGTATCGTGCCGAAAGCGGCACGTTCTTTGACTGTTTTATTGGATAAAGTGTAAATTTTCCGCCGAGGTTATTGCAAACCGACGGTCAAAAATATATAATAGATGGAGTCGAACCACACTGAAAGGAATTTCGAAACCACATGAATTTTTTCAAAAAGAATTCCTACAACATCGTAAAGCTGTTTATAAACCAGCTTGCGATATCCATATTCGGAAACGTGCTTGCCATTTCATGCGGCATGGCGGGATACGACACGCTCAAGCTTATAACAAGCATTTTTGCCGTGCTTTTTTATGTTTTTCTGAATTATTCCGCACTTTGGGAGATCGGATATAAGCAGATAGCTTCAATTGAAGCCGGAAGAACACCGCGCCGTCCGCTCACCGGACTTTACATGGCGCTATGGGCATCAGTGCCGAACTTTTTGCTTGCTGCCGGCGTAATGCTCGGGAATCTGTTCAAAGACATTAAGTTCTTTTCAACACTCGGCGGGATCATGGGGATGCTCGCCATATGGATCGAAGGGATGTATACCGGCATCCTGTCATTTATAAAGATAGGCGGAGTTCCGGCAAACGCCATGTGGCTGTCCTACTTCATCATAACGATCCCCGGGCTGCTCGCCGGATTTCTCGGATATTATTTCGGCATAGGCAATATACACCTCACCCGCATCAACATTGCGGAAACGCCCGAAGAAGCCGAGAAAAAGCGCGAATCCAAAGAAAAACACTGAATGGAAAGACAATACGATGTACGACAATATTATTTATGATTTTGACGGCACAATAGCCGACTCATACCCTTACTTCACACGTGCGCTCTGCCTCACACTTGAGCATTTTGGCAAGCACGACAGCTATGAAGCCGTGCTCGGTCACCTGAAAAAATCGGTACGTCACGCACTGCGGTATTACAATTTTGATGATCGTGCCGCCGCCAAGCATGTCATGTACGACTTTTACCACGAGATCGCTCTGCGTGAGCAGATGCCTGTTCCGGGGGCAAAAGAAGCACTTGCGTTTGCGCGCGAACACGGAAAGCGCAACTATCTTTACACTCATTCCGACGGATTCCCGCGTATTTTGCTTGAAAAATGGGGGCTTCTCGATGAATTCACATTTATAATCGACAGCACTATGGGGTTCCCGTCCAAGCCCGCGCCGGATGCTCTCAACTACCTTTGCGAGCGTTTTTCGCTTGACCGGGACCGCTCGCTGATGGTCGGCGACAGAGATATCGACGTTCTTGCCGGCATCAATGCCGGGATGCACGGCTGTCTTTTTGACGACGGTCATTTTTACGACAGCTTCACCTGCGAGCACGTAATACGCGGTCTCGGGGAGCTGCCCGAAATAATCGGCGAAAAATGATCCGGTCAATTCTACCGAGTTAGGATCATATTCTCAACGGGGCTGTTGCGCGTTGGCGCGACAGCCCCCTTTTGTGTTGCCTGCGCCTTGGCAGAGGCAGGTCATATATCAGTTGGCTTTTGCCGCAGTGTAGGTATCGGCTATGAATTTTTCAAACTTCGGCAGAACAAGCTTGTGCCCTGCAAGGTTAAGATGGCTCACATCGCTCGCACTCATGGAATACTTTGCGCGGAACGCGGCATCGGTCATATCCACACCGGACAGCGCGGGATCGTCGGCACTGAAGCACGCCACGCCCTTGAGCGCACAGATCTCACGCATGGCATCGGCATAGGAAGAAACGGTGTTTCCGATATCATTTGTTCCGGCGACCTTCCACGGCGTGACCGCGATAAGGACAGCGTTCGGATACTTGGTGCGCAGACCGTCTATCAGCACATTGAGCGCACCCTTGAAGGTTTTTGTTGATGTGTCATCGTTTGCTCCTATCGGAGTCTTCTTGTTGAAATCGTTCTTGCCGCCTTCAAATACAACAATATCGGGATTATTGTTTGCCATCTCCTTGTAACGTAGGACCATGGGATTGTTGGTGGTGACGTATGTCGACATCGTTGAACCGTTTTTGCCGTAGTTCATGTAGTTCATTCCATATATCTTACCTATGAGAGACGGCCACACATAGTCGGGGTTCAGTCCGTTTCCGGCAAAATAGCTGTCGCCGAGGAAATTGACGGTCAATCCCTTGAGCACCGGATACTTCGCGGCGGCGCTTTCGGCTGCTATGTATTTTTCAAATTCCTCTTTTTCAAGCTGCGATGCGCCGACAGTTCCGATCTCACCGGTGTATTCGACATATACCGTCGGATAAGCTGCGGGCGTAAAGCTCGAACTCTGCCCCGAGCGGAAGCAAATGCGGATGTTCTCATTGTCTTTGGATGTGACATAAGAATAGATCACACTCTTTCCGTCTTCGCCGATCTTGGAAATTTCGCTGTCAGCCTTGTTGCATCCGCGGAAATTCGCGCCGTCGGCATCAAGCACCCAATCGCCGTTTTCCATCTTCCATGACGAGAAAACATATGCGGCAGCGGATGCAAATCCGGAATCGCCGTTGGAGTTCGTGTTATCGTCAACGAAGTATATCTTGGTCCCCGCCTTGGAAATGTTTATTACATCGGTGTATGAATACGAACCGCCGGTCGGTTTGATCTTGTTGATATAGCCCTGCGTATTCTTGTCCGAACCTACATAACCGAGGTGCCAGTTCACCTCTACGGTGGCGGGCTCGGGAGATACCGGAGCGGTGTCCGGCGTGGTCGTTACCGGCTCGGTAGCAGGCTCTGTCGCCGGAGTTGTGACAGGCTGAGTGGTCTGTACGGTCGCCGGGGTAGTAGTACCGGTCGGTTCATCGGTTGCGGCATTACCATCGGTGGTAACAGTCGGTTCGTGTTTGCCCGTATCGGCACAAGCCGCTGCCGAACAAAGCATAAGTGCGGCAATAAACATAGCAATCAATTTCTTCATTTTCATTTTTTTATTCCTTTCTTTTTCGTCCGTGCCTTTTCTGCGCAAAAAGGTACGGACGGCATCTGAAAACAGCTTGCACGCAAGTCTGCATTGATTTGTTTTCAAAATTTCTTATCCGTATTATAATACTTTATTTTTCATCACGCTTTTCGTTATAAACGTCGGCAATCGCACGCGCCGATCCTTCAATACCGAGGAAAGAACTGTCAAGCATCATGTTATAGTTGTCGGGATTACCCCATTTTCTTCCGGTATAATAATTGTAATAGTTGATCCTGCGCTTATCGGTGCGCGAAATAAGATCGCGTGCTTCCTTTTCGGTCTTTGCCGCACCGCGCTCAAGCACACGTTTTATACGCGCCTCCAGCGGTGCATAGATGAACACCGAGAACCGTGCGGGATTCGTGCGCAGCACGTAATCCGAGCAGCGTCCGATAATTATGCAGGGTTCCTCTGCGGCGAGGTCGCGGATTATCTGCGACTGGGTTATGAAAAGCTTGTCGTTGATCGGCACATCTGTTCCTATCGATGCCGCGCCGTAGTAGGATGAACCGAGAGCGAGGGTATAAAGCAGACTGTTCGTTGCCTTTTCATCGGCATGATGCAGAATCTCACTTGACATTCCGCTCTTCTGAGCAGCCATCGTGATCAGCTCGCGGTCATAAGCTTTAATGCCAAGCACTTCGGCAAGTCTGACGCCAACCTCTCTGCCGCCGCTTCCGTACTGACGAGCAATTGTAATTACTGTGTTGCAGTTTCCGGGCATGAATACTACACCTCCCTGATTTTTTTGCGGCAAGCATCATATGCCTTTGCCGCAGTATAAATTTTCACAGATACATTATACCACACACATCACTTTTTTGCAAGAGTGAATTACGCCCGCCGGCAAGATAATGCGATATGTTTTTCTTGACCAAACAAAAATTTAGTGGTATACTAATATAAAACTTCCGGGTGGCATCGGTTTGAAAGCAAAAAAGCATGCTTGCGAACATACTGCATTCAAACCTTATTTGTGTCCCTCAAAAACGGAATCACGATTTGATTTTTCCTTGAACACGACACAAATGCAAAGAAAGGAACGGTAAAAAATGAAAACTCTTCTCGCAGTGGACGGCAACAGCATTCTTAACCGCGCTTTTTACGGGATAAGACCGCTCACAACGCGCGACGGCTTTCCTACCAACGCGCTTTACGGAATGGCAAATATGCTGATGCGTCAGCTTTCCGATCTTTCTCCCGACAGGTGCGCCGTGGCGTTCGATCTCAAGGCGCCGACCTTCCGTCACAAGAAGTACGACGGCTATAAGGCAGGAAGGAAGCCTATGCCCGAAGAGCTTGCCAAGCAGCTGCCGGTCGCACATGAGCTATGCCGTGCGCTCGGCTTCAGTGTGATAGAAACAGAGGGCTATGAGGCAGATGACATTCTCGGTACCCTTGCCGCAATGGGCGAAGCGGACGGCGACACCAGGACTTTCATTTTCACAGGCGATCGGGATTCACTGCAGCTTATAAGCGGCAAGACATCTGTCGTGCTTGCGACCAACAAAGAAAACATCCTTTTTGACGAAGCGAGGTTCATTGCCGAATACGGCGTTCCGTCAAGTGTTTTTGTAGACGTCAAAGCGATCATGGGCGATTCATCCGACAATATTCCGGGCGTTCCCGGGATCGGCGAAAAAGGCGCGCTGAAGCTTATCTCACAGTTCGGCTCGCTTGACGGCGTTTACGGCGGTTATTCCGCTCCGGGCAGCGGGGTCACGCCATCGGTAGCTGCCAAGCTTGACGCCGGCAAGGATTCCGCCTTTCTGTCGCTTGACCTCGCGCGCATCTGCCGTGAGGTCCCGGGACTACCGACGCTTGAAGAGCTTGGCAGCGGTCATCCCGGCGAGGAAGCGCGCGCGCTTTTCACGCGTCTTGAATTCACCAAATTGCTGGCGCGGCTTGAACCGCCTGAAACGGTTGCCGCTCCGGTGCCTCATAAGGATATTCCCGCCGCCGTCATCGGCGGGCGTGATGAATTTTTCGCAGCCTTGCGAGCATCCGATGAAAAAGCGGTGTCGCTTTCCTTTGACGGCGAGAGCTTCCGCACGTTTGACGGGACTATGCTCTGCACCGTTTCTGCCGACACAGAAACGACCGCAGCCGTCAATGCCGCGCACGGATTTATCTGCTACGACTGCAAATCAATATACGAGGGGCTTGACCGCCTCTCCGGAAAAAGAAACTCACGCGGTGCGGGTTTTGACGTAATGCTCGCAGCTTATGTGTTGAATCCGCAGGGCAATTTCGATCTTGCCTCACTTGCCGCGCAGTATCTCGGCGATGATGCCGCAGGAAGTGACGCAGAGCTTGCCTTCCGTATGAAACCCGTGCTTGAAGACAAACTGAACGAGACCGAGGCGTACAGGCTTTTCCGTGACATTGAAATGCCGCTCGCCGCCGTGCTTGCGGATATGGAGGAGGCAGGCTTTCTCATCGACCGTACGGGACTTTCGGAATACGGGGACGTACTTTCAAAAAAATCCGCCGCGCTTGCCTCGGAAATATGCGCAGAAGCGGGCGTGGAATTCAATATAAACTCTCCGAAGCAGCTCGGCGAAGTGCTTTTTGAGCATCTTTCTCTCCCTTACGGAAAAAAGACAAAAACAGGATATTCCACAAACGCAGACATACTCGAAAAACTTGCTCCGGATCACAAAATAGTACGCGATGTGCTTGAGTACCGAAAGCTCACCAAGCTTTACAGCACCTATGTCGTCGGGCTTCTTAAGGTTGCGGACAGCACCGGGCGCATACACACGAAGTTCAAGCAGACAGGCACAGCGACCGGCAGACTTTCATCAGCCGAGCCGAATCTGCAAAATATTCCAATACGCACCGACGAAGGGCGCGAGCTGCGCAAATACTTCCTTGCCGCGCCCGGAAGAGTTCTCATAGACGCCGACTATTCGCAGATAGAGCTGCGTCTTCTGGCGCACATTTCGGGCGACAAAACAATGACAGAAGCATTCACCGAGGGCGCGGACATCCACACCTCGACGGCTGCCGCCGTATTCGGCGTCGCGCCGGAGAATGTCACCCCCGAGCTTCGCAAGCGCGCAAAAGCCGTGAATTTCGGCATTGTCTACGGGATCGGAGACTTTTCCCTTGCGGGAGATCTCGGGATACCGGTAAAACAGGCGCGCGCATATATTGAAAGCTATCTCGCATCGTATCCCGACGTTGCCGCATACCTCAAGGACATAGTTGCGGAAGCGCACGCCAACGGATACGTCACAACGCTGTTCGGACGGCGCAGGTATATTCCCGAAATTTCGGGTCACAACGCCATGCAACGCAAATTCGGCGAACGCGTGGCGATGAACAGTCCGATTCAGGGCAGCGCAGCAGACATCGTAAAGCTTGCGATGCTCGGTGTCAGCCGCCGCATAGCCGCCGAAGGCCTTGATGCCGCACTGATCCTTCAGGTGCACGATGAACTTATTGTGGAAGCGTCAAAAAAGGATGCTGAACGCGCCGCCGCTATTCTCCGCGAGGAAATGGAGGGAGCGGTAAAGCTTTCGGTGCCGCTCACGGTCGATCTGAGCATAGGCGAGAGATGGTACGGAATGTAATAGAAATGATGGGGACTGTTAAAAAACATCGAGTTTTTTAACAGTCCCCTCGCGTATCAGAACGCCCAGTTGCCGTTTCTGAATATCGGGACCTCGCGCCCGTCGCGTGTGACGGCAGTTATATCAAGGTCCGGTGCGCCGATCATGAAATCAACGTGTATCATAGAATCGTTTATGCCCTTTGCACGGCACTCTTCTATGGTGTATTTGTGGTAGTCCTTTACGCAGTCAACAAAGCCCATGCCGAGCGCAAGATGACAGCAGGCATTTTCATCAAACAGCGTGTTATAAAAAACAAGTCCGGAGTTCTGTATCGGAGAATCATAAGGCACAAGCGCACACTCGCCGAGATACGACGCGCCCTCATCCATTGAGATCATCTGACGAAGCAGGTCTTCATTTTTTTCAGCATGGACTTCAACAGCCTTTCCGCCTTCAAAACGGATGGAAAAGTTCTCTATGAGCTGACCCTGATAGGAAAGCGGGCGCGTCGCCACGACCGTTCCTTCCGCCTTGCCGCGCATAGGTGAAGTAAAAACTTCTTCTGTCGGCATATTGGGATTATAATATACTCCCTCAAGAGATGTTTCTCCGCCGCCGAGGAAGTCAACATCGGGGATAAGCCCCACGCGGAAATCGGTGCCGTTTGAAGAGTGATATATAAGCTCGTCGATACCGAGATCATTCAGATATTTGCTTCTCTTTGCAAGGTCGGCGTTATGCGCCGCCCAATCGGAGATAGGATCATCACCATCGGCACGCGCGGTGTAAAGGATCGCCTCCCAGAGCTTTTCAACAGCCTGACCGCGTGAAAGCTCGGGGAACATCTTTTTTGCCCACTTTTCTCCCGGCACTGCTGCAATGACCCACTGGTATCTGTTTTCCATTCTGTCGCGGTAGGGCTTGATGATGGGGTATTTCGCCTGTCTCGCCTTTGCCATCTTTTCGCGGTTCACACCGGCAAGTCCGTCCGGATCGTCCGACTCAAGATAAATCATAGCCGGCAATGTCTCCGCACGGTGTTCGAGCCGTTCTATCTCCCACTTTTCCATTGTCGAGAGCGTTTTGAGTGTGCGGTAACGGTAATGTATCTTTTCAAGCAGCTGATAGCCCCAATCCACAGTCACCTTTTTTGCACCTGCGCGATAGCACTCTTCGGCGACCATGCTCGCAAACTCCGCCGCTTCAACAGATGCAACGATCATTACCTCCTGCCCCTTCTGAACATTTGCGCCCGTTTGGGCAATGAGTCGGGCATATTTTTTCATTACTGTCTTTTTCATAAAAGCTGCCTTTCATGGCGTTTGTACGCCTTATAATATTTATTTTTGTCTTCGTCGGTATCGGGGAACGCCCCATCCGCGCCGTGCGATCAGTTTTTAAGGCTGTGTATCGGAGCCGGGATCCTTCCGCCGCGCGCTATGAAGCGGGCAGGCGAACGGTCGTTTACCGGCATTACCGGCGCGGTGCCGAGCAATCCGCCAAAGGACACCTCATCTCCGACCTTTTTACCGACAGCGGGAATGATCCTCACCGCCGTAGTCTTGGTATTGGCAACGCCGATCGAAATTTCATCGGCAATAATACCGCATATAACATCCGCGCTCGTATCGCCGGGAACGGCTATCATATCAAGCCCGACAGAGCAGACCGCTGTCATAGCTTCAAGCTTTTCAAGACTGAGCGCACCTGAGCGTGCAGCCGCGATCATGCCCGCGTCCTCAGAAACGGGAATAAACGCACCGGAAAGCCCGCCGACGTGCGAGGAAGCCATCACTCCGCCCTTTTTCACCGCATCATTGAGCAGAGCGAGCGCTGCGGTAGTGCCGGGGCCTCCGCACTGTTCAAGCCCCATCTCTTCAAGTATATATGCCACCGAATCTCCGACGGCGGGCGTGGGGGCAAGTGAAAGGTCGACGATGCCGAACGGCACATCAAGTCTTTTCGATGCCTCGGCTGCCACGAGCTGACCCACGCGCGTTATCTTGAACGCGGTTCGTTTCACTGTTTCGGCAAGCTTCGAAAGGTCGCAGTCGCCCGCGCGGGCTATCGCCGATGCAACGGCACCGGGACCGGATACGCCGACATTTATCACAGCCTCGGGTTCGCTGACACCGTGGAACGCGCCTGCCATAAAGGGGTTGTCCTCGGGAACATTCGCAAACACGACAAGCTTTGCACATCCTATCGAATCACGATCGGCTGTCAGCTCGGCAGTCTTTTTGATTATTTCGCCCATTTTACGCACGGCTTCCATGTTTATGCCGGCTTTTGTGGAAGCAACGTTTACAGATGAACAAACCTTCCCCGTTTCGGCAAGGGCATACGGTATAGACTCGATAAGCCGTCTTTCGCCGTCGGTGCTTCCCTTCTGCACCAGCGCGCCGTAGCCGCCGATAAAGTTGATACCGAGCGCATCGGCTGCACGGTCAAGAGTCCTTGCGATCTTTACATAATCCTCGGATGAAAACCGCCCGCCGAGAAGTGATATCGGCGTGACGGACACCCGGCGGTTCACTATCGGAATGCCGTATTCCTTTTCAATATCATCGCCTACGCGGCAGAGCTTTCCCGCACGCGTTGTTATTTTGTCATATACCCGCTCGCAAACGCGGTCGATATCATCTCCCGCGCAGTCAATGAGGGATATACCCATAGTTATTGTTCTGATATCGAGGTTTTCCTCGTGTATCATGTTTATAGTTTCTATAATATCGGTTACGTTCAGCATTTCAAATTCCCGGAATGTCAGATATGGTGCATTGTATTGAAAATGTCCTCGTGCATCGCGGAGATCTGAAGTCCCGCAGAGTCACCGAGGGCTTTCATTTTATCGACGAATTCGCCGAACGGAACCTTTATGCCGTCGATATCGACAAGCATTATCATGGCAAAATATTCGCGGAGCACGCTTTGCGAAATATCAATGATGTTCACGCCGTCGGCGGCGCATTCCTGAGCGACACGGGCGATTATGCCCACGCTGTCGCGTCCTGTTACGGTAATTACTGCTTTCATGTTGTGTCCTTTTTGGGGTTGATTTTGTTTGATTAATTATATAATTAAAACCGCATATTGTCAAGGCAAATTTGCGTGCGGAGCGAAAAAATCATTTTTATGCGGAATAAATATTGCAAAATTCCCTGCGTTGTGATATAATAACTTGAAATATAGTTTTGAAGTAAACAAGTCTGCCGTTTTTACCGCCGTGCGGCGGTACCCGGTCTTGACAGAAAGGCATAAAAATGTCTGTACAACAGTTATCAGTATTTATCGAAAACCGCCGCGGAACGCTTCTCGAAATAACCGAGGTGCTCGCAAATGAAAAAATAGACATCCGCGCGCTTTCTCTTACGGAAACACCGGAATACGGTATCCTCCGTCTTATTGTCAGCGACACATCGCGCGCCTTCGCCGCCATCCGCGCCGCCGGCAAAACAGTGTCGGTGAACGATGTGCTCTGCATTGAGATTCCCGACGACCCGGGCGGACTCATGCATGCGCTTTGCATTCTCAACAACAATGACATAGACGTCGAATATATGTATACTTTTGTCGGATGCGGCGCGAGCAATGCAAATGTTGCGATACGCGTTGCCGACAACAAGCTTGCCGCACGCCTTCTCGGCGAGGCGGGCTATACACTCATCTCGGATTGACCTTCGCGCTTATACTTATAGATATTTCGCGGGCTGTCGCGCAAAATGCGCGACAGCCCGCATTTATTCAGATGCTGACATCGGCATAGACCATGCAATGGTCGGACGCCTCAAGCACCTCGCGGCGCGTCTCAATGCTGTGCACCCATACATCGACACCGGACGACACGAAAATGTGATCTATCGGAGTACGGCTGTTATCGGGCAGCTCTCCGATAACAGGATGGAAGGTATACTGTCCGAGAGATGCGCTCACCGTGGCGGAATATTTTGAGTTTTTCATTCCGCTTTCGGTTATGACACGGTAATATTCCTCCTCTTCCCCTCCGTTGAAATCTCCGGTGAAGAAAAACGGAATATCTCCGTATTTATCATTCATCGCGCGCTTTTCTTCAAGCATCTGACGCGCGTTGTCGGCGCGCCATACGGCGCCGTCAACGCGGTCGCTCATTCCTTCAAGATGATATGACTGAAGTATCAGCGCGGCATGCGTGTTTATATGCCCGATGAGCTTGCCGGTCTCCTTTTCGCGCAGCACCGCCGCCGTCATGCCCTTGGTGTGCGTGAAGGTGGATGTGTACATCAGAAATACCGATTCAACTTCCTCAAAACGGTCGGCACGGTAGGCGATGGGAAAATAGTTGTGCGGGGTGTATTTTTTTGAGAGCGAACGAAGCTCGCTTTCACGTCGGTGTTCGGGGTCGGGTTGAGCGGTAACAAATTTATATCCCATCGCTTCAAATTTCGGGATGAAGCTGTTATGATAAAATTTGTTTATCTCCTGAAATCCGATAATATCCGGCTGATAATACGCAAGATTTTCAAGTATTTTGCTTTCACGCTCTGGCGCGGTCGCGTCAAACAGGAGATTTGCCGTCATTATCCGCAGATCGGACTTTTCGTACCTCGGCAGATGTTCCATATCGTTTCCTTTCCGGATCAGAGGTTGAAGGCAACCTCTATTTCTTTTATTTCTTCCTCGCTTATAGGAACTATCGTTCCCTTCATCGATGCTATATCGCAAAGCGATTCGGCACCGAACTCAAGCACCTCAAGGCGGTCATATGCGTTGAGCGGCGAAGTACCCGCTACCAGAACGCCATCGTTTTCGATTATAACGATGGGAGTGCGCATCGATATATCAGATACTATCGTTTCGGGGTCGTCCTCAAGTGTGCCGAACGGATAGCGCAGCGTATTGCGCAGACAGATATATCCCTCGGGTATCATGTGGGAATTGAACTCCGCGCCCGTAACGGCAAATCCCATTATATACGGGCTGCGTGCAGCGCAAATGCTGTTTATTTCGGGATGCGCCTTGAATATTCTTCTCACTATATTCGCATATCTGGAAGGCGTCTTTCCCCTCTCGCACCTTGTACCGTCTACATATACCAGCTGCTCCGGCGTAAGAAGCCCTCTGTCCTCTCCCTCGGGGGTGATAAGGAAGCCGTTTCCTGCACGTGACGCAAACATTCCCGTAGCTGCCGTAAACAGCTTGTTTTTGTACGAACGGCGGCATTTGTCTGCGATATCGGCACGTATCTCAGGGAAGCAGGCAGCGATAAGTGTGTCCGAAAAACCGACGCTGCGCGGGTCGTATGTCTTTTTGTCAAGCTCGCTCCGTGTGAGCACGCGTCCTTCCTTTCCGAGCATTGATGCCGCAACGCCTGTACGTGCGGCAAAATCCAGCGCCTCAAACATCATATACGCACGCTCAAGACTGTCTGCGCCGAGAACCACGCCGTGATTTTCAAGCAGCACGGTATCGCATCCGCCCGCAAATTCGGATGATATGTATCCGCCGAGCTTGGTGCTTCCCGGCAGGGCGTATTTGGCAATGGCTATCTTTCCGCACAGTGCCGAAACATCCGGCATAAGATCCATTTCCGGAAGCCTGCGCTCAAGACTGTATGCCACAAGCGCCGCCGGGTGTGCATGAAGCACTGCGTGAAGATCGGGGCGTGCGCGGAGCACCGCAAGGTGAAACGGATATTCGGTCGACGGCTTGTGCTTTCCGTGCACCGTGCCGTCCGGTGTCACCCACATGATATCATCCGCCGTAAGATGCGCCTTATCAATGCCGGATGGGGATATCCAGAGCGTACCGTCGTCATCCATGATAGAAAGATTGCCGCCGGATGTGGTGGTAAGCTTATTGTCGTAAAGCCGCGTCATGTAAAAGGCGATTTTTTCAGCCGGTGTCATATTAAGAAGTTTCATTTTGATTTCATCTCCGTGCCGGGTCTGCCGGTCAATTTTTCTGTATATAATTATACATTTCCGCACGCCCCGCGTCAATAGCCGGACCGACAGTTTTGTGAAAAAAATGCGTGGTGTCAAAAAACTCAATAAGGTTTTTTAACACCACACACCGGAAAACTACACAAGCAATCCGTGATATCCGGAATACTCGGTGCCGAGAGAGGCTATGACCTCCCGCAGCGCGGCAGCGGAACGGCGCAGCCTTCCCTCCTCATCACCATCGAGCGGGATCTCAAGGACCTGTTCTATTCCGTTTCTGCCCACTATACACGGAAGTCCGAGGCAAACGCCTTCAATACCGTAATGACCGTCCGCTATCGTTGAAACGGGCAATATAGTGCGCTCGTCACGTACTATCGCCTCGGCAATACGGCGCACCGCCTCGGCAATGGCGTAGTATGTCGCTCCCTTGGCATCTATTATGCGGTACGCGGCATCGCGCACCTCTTCAAAAAGCCCGGAAAAGCCCGCCGGGTCGCATTCCTCGCAGCACTCGCGGCAGAAAAGCGACAGGTCAACGCCCGAAATATTGGCACTGCTGAACACAGCGACCTCGCTGTCCCCATGTTCGCCGATTATAAATGTGTGGACGTTGCGGCTGTCAACGCCGAGCCGCTCGCCCACAAGCTGCTTGAGACGCGCGGTGTCAAGCACGGTCCCCGAGCCTATCACGCGTCCTGCCGGAAAATGCGAGCGGACAAGCGTGACATATGTCAGTACATCCACGGGATTGGTGACGACAAGGATTATTCCCTCGGCGCGCACCTCGGTTATACGGTCAACTATCGAGGCAAAAATACGCTCGTTTCTGTGAACAAGATCAATGCGGCTCTCGCCCGGCCGCTGCGATGCGCCGGCGGTTATTATCATCAGCGCAGCATCGGCTATATCGCCGTAATCACCGCGATATATCGTCATAGGTGAATGAAACGGCAGTCCGTGCGCTATATCCTCAGCTTCACCGCTTGCCCGCTTTGCATCAACGTCTATAAGCACCATTTCGGAAAAAAGACCACTTTGCATAAGAGTATATGCTGTCGTGGCTCCGACATTGCCGCATCCGATTATTGCAACTTTTCGTAAATTCATGATCAACATCCCTTGAAAAAATAATACCGGATCGCAAGACCCGGTACTATTATTTTTCGCAAGTGAGTTTTTTATGCTCCCGCCAGCAAAAGAATCTGCCCTGCGGGGTAAAATGTCCATATCCAGAAATCGGAATTTTTGATTTTTTTACCGAGAATGCTGTCGGCTGCAATGAAAAGATCGGAAATGAGAAACAGTGTCACTCCGATCGCAGAAACGATAAAACGTCCGCCGTGCGCCGTAGCACAGGAATATACCGTTGTGAAATTCAGTGCTATAAAGAACAGATAAAGTATCCCCAGCGGCATCATACGGCGATCTCCGCCGGATGACGAAAGGCAAAGCACGGCAATTGCCACCGCTGTCACGGCAAAAAGCGCGATACCGACCCATGCGCCGATGTTGAAGTAATTTCCCGCCGAAAAAAGGAACGCGGCAAAATAGATCACGTGAGACACGGCAAATGTTGACGCGCCGGCAATAAAACCTCGGGCGGGAAGCTTTTCGGTCACCGGCTTATAGTCCATCAGAATAATGTCGCCGAGCGAGGAGACAAGCATTGCCGGCACACACAGCAGGCGCGTCACAGTCGGATCGACTGCGGCAAGTACCACGGCAGTAAGGCTGATAAGCAGCGTCAGCACCAGCTTGCCGGGCAAGCCGAACCAATGGAACAGTTTATGCATGATGTCACTCCCGCTTTTATTTTGTCAGCACTCTTTCTACCGCCCGACGCCAGCCGGCGAGCCGCGCGGATCGCTCATCCTGCGAAATGTGCGGTTCGAAAAGCTTATCCGGATGCCACGAAGCGGCTATCTCAGCCGTTGACACAAACGCACCGGTCGCCAGTCCCGCAAGGTTGGCGGCGCCGAGAGCGGTCGTTTCTATGCATCCGGGACGGATTATCGGGGTCCCGAGCAGATCGGACTGTATTTCGAGAAGCAGGTCGTTTGCGGACGCGCCGCCATCGACCTTCAGCGATGTTACCGTTGCGCCCGCCTCGCGCTCCATGAGCTCAAGCACATCGGCAGTCTGGTATGCCATGGATTCAATGACCGCACGTACAACGTGCGCACGGGTGGTCCCCCGCGTAATGCCGAGCAGCGCTCCGCGCGCGTACGGATCCCAATACGGTGCGCCGAGTCCAACAAAAGCCGGGACGAACCATACGCCGCCGCAATTTTCCACCGTCCGGGCTATCGCCTCGGTTTCGGATGCCTTTTGGACCAGTCCGATACCGTCGCGCAGCCATTGGACCGCCGCTCCGCATATGAACACCGAGCCCTCAAGCGCGTATGTTACGGGATCGCCGCCAAGTCCCCATGCAATTGTGGTCAGAAGTCCGTTTTCGGAAAGCACCGGGCGCGTGCCTGTGTTCATAAGCATGAATCCGCCCGTACCGTATGTGTTTTTTACACCGCCTGCTTCAAAGCAGCACTGACCGAAGAGTGCTGCCTGCTGATCGCCGGCAACTCCCGCGACCGGTATCGGCGCACCGAAAAGCGATGGATCAGTCTCACCGAATATTCCGGACGACGGGCGCACCTCAGGAAGCATTGCCTGCGGAATATCGAACAGGCGAAGAAGCTCGCCGTCCCATTCAAGCGTATTGATATTGAAGAGCATAGTGCGCGAGGCGTTTGAGTAATCTGTCGCGTGCACCTTCCCGCCGGTGAGATTGAATATCAACCAGCTGTCGACCGTACCGAAGCACAGCTCGCCGCGCACCGCGCGTTCACGCACACCCGGAACATTGCCAAGTATCCATTTGAGCTTGGTGGCGGAAAAATATGCGTCAATGAGCAGTCCTGTGCGGCGGCGTATATCCTCGCACAGCTCACCGCTCTTTATATAATCGCAATATTCCGCAGTGCGGCGGCACTGCCAGACTATCGCATTGTATACCGGCTTTCCCGTTGCGCGCTCCCAGACTATTGTGGTCTCGCGTTGGTTCGTTATGCCGATACCGTAAATATCGGCGGCATCAGCTCCCGCTTTCAGCATCGCCTCACGCGCTACCGCAAGCTGAGTGTTCCATATATCAAGCGGATCGTGCTCCACCCATCCCTCGCGCGGGAAATGCTGTGGAAATTCCTTCTGCGCGGATGCGATGATCCGCCCGGAAAGGTCAAACACTATCGAACGCGAGCTGGTCGTTCCCTGATCAAGTGCCAACAGATATTTCGGCATTGTTTTTTCCTCCGAACCGTACATATTATGCTTATTATACAACACAACCGGATACATTTCAACATTCAGCCGTAAATTTTGCTGAACATTTTGTATCCGGTCATGTATGTAAGATCTTATTCACCGCCGCCTCTGGCATCGCTCCATGAAGCGCGGAGCGCACCGACTGCATTAGAAAGTGCGGCGGCAGCACGTTTGGGAGAGATCAGCTTTGAAGACTCCGAGGCGCACCCATCCTCATTATCGACATGGAGGGCCGATGCCGCCTGCGATATTGCCGCCGAAACAGCGGACATCGTGACCGACAGCGCACGTATCACTCGAAGCATCTCGGCAGCAAGCTTTTCAGCCGCCAGGGCGCGTTCGCGGGTTTCGTCTGAAAGTGCCTGCCTTTCGGCATCCAGCTCCGCGTTATCGCAAAGGCGTGCGGCGATCGCAGCGTATCTCAGCTCAGATGCAAGCGTCTGCGCCTGCGCCGAGCAGCCCCGAAGCATAGCGACAGCCTCACCCGCCTTGCCGGAAAGTGCCGACATTTCGGACATTCCCGTTCTCAGCTTCGGACACATATCCGCAAACGAATTGACCACATATCTGCGTTCGTCCGCAGAATATGAAAACGCAAAATCACGCAGCACGGCGTGGGCGTTCCAGCCGTCGATAAGGCGGCATATGATCTCGTCCGTTGCGTCGGCGGCAGCCCCTGCGTCGCGGTAGACCTCTTCGGCTGCGTCAGCCGCCTCATCTATCGCGGCGTCAAGTGCCACCAGCTCATCTCCGGTGCCGCCGTCATCAGCTTCGCCGGCATTCAGATATTTTTCGATTATCGCCAGCGCCGCGCCGTCATCGGGACGCATACTTATTTGATTTTTTTCAAGCAGTAAGAATATTTCGTCCCGTGTCATTGATGCCGCCCCTCGGTGATCCCGTCGGAATTATTTGATCTCTACAGTAACCTTTTTGCCGGAACCGGCAGATGCCGCTTTGACAACGGTGCGTATAGCCTTTGCAATCTTGCCGTGTCTGCCGATGACCATTCCTGTTTCATCGGGCGCGACTGTAAGTAAAAGCTCAACGCTTCCGTCGCTCTCGTTGTCGGTACGGGTGACTGTCACCGCATCCGGCGTGTCAACAATGGCTTTAGCCATGTCGGCAACGATCTTTTCAAGCTCCATATTCAGTTACCGAACCGTCAGTCAACGATCCCGGCCTTTTTGAGCAGGACTTTGACTGTCTCGGTGGGCTGCGCGCCGTTCTTTATCCATTCCTTTGCCTTGTCAGCATCGATCTTGACGGTTGCGGGCTCGGTAAGGGGATTGTAGTAACCGATCTCCTCGATGAATCTGCCGTTGCGTGGCGAACGTTCGTCAGCGACGATAACGCGATAGAAGGGCTGCTTCTTTGCGCCCATTCTTCTGAGTCTCATTTTAACCATTGTTTTTTCCTCCGAAAATGTTTGTGTTATTTATTTTTGAAAATCCTAAAACGGAAATTTCATTCCTTTTTTCTTGCGCCCGCCTTTGAATTTGCCTGCGGACGAAAACTGCTTCATCAGCTTTTTTGTCTGTTCGAACTGCTTGAGCAGACGGTTGACATCCTCGATCGTGGTCCCGCTGCCGGCGGCAATGCGGCGGCGGCGCGAGTAATTGAGGATCTCGGGCTTTGCACGTTCGCGCGGCGTCATTGACTTGATTATCGCCTCTGTACGCGCAACGACCTTTTCATCTATCTTGGCGTCCTTGAGAGCGGAAGCGTTGACCCCGGGCATCATCCCGAGAAGCTGTTCCATCGAACCCATGTTCTTTATCTGGGCAAACTGGTCAAGATAATCGTCAAGAGTGAAGCTCTGCTCGCGTATCTTTTTTTCAAGCTCCGCCGCCTGCTTTTCATCGTAAGCAGCCTGCGCCTTGTCGATAAGAGTCAGCACATCCCCCATGCCGAGTATACGGCTTGCCATACGGTCGGGATAAAACGGCTCGATGGCGTCTATCTTTTCACCGACACCGATGAACTTTATGGGCTTTCCGGTCACATATCTGACGGACAGCGCCGCGCCGCCGCGGGTATCGCCGTCAAGCTTTGTAAGGATGACACCGGTGATGTCAAGCATTTCATTGAATTTTTCCGCAACGTTTACGGCATCCTGACCTATCATTGAGTCAACGGTCAACAGTATTTCGGTCGGAGATGTTTCAGCCTTTATCGACTGAAGCTCACCCATGAGGGCTTCGTCTATATGAAGCCGTCCCGCAGTGTCGATGAATACCATGTCGCAGAAATTCTTTTTCGCGTATGCAAGACCGTTCTTTGCGATAGTCACAGGCGACACATCGATCCCTTCCGAATAGACCGGAACGCCGATCTGCTCACCAAGGATCTGAAGCTGCTTTATTGCAGCCGGTCGGTACACATCGCACGCCACAAGGAGCGGGCGCTTGCCCTGCTTTTTATACATTGCGGCAAGCTTTGCCGCGTGCGTGGTCTTTCCCGCGCCCTGAAGTCCCACCATCATGATAACGGTCGGGGGATTTGAGGCTATCGTCAGCTTTGACTGCGTGCCCCCCATAAGCGCGGTAAGTTCCTCGTTTACTATTTTTACTATCTGCTGTGCCGGCAGAAGCGATTCAAGCACTTCTGACCCAACGGCACGTTCTGTCACGGTCTTGGTAAATTCTTTGACTACCTTGAAGTTAACGTCCGCTTCAAGAAGCGCCATTTTCACCTCGCGCATACCCGCGCGCACATCCGCCTCTGTCAGCTTTCCTTTGCTTTTGAATTTTTTGAAAGCCTCGGAGAGCTTTTCGCTGAGATTTGCAAACACAGTACGATCCTCCCTTCCTTTACGGTACGCATCAGCCTACCGTTCCCATGATCTTTTCTATGACGGCGGCAAGCCGCTCGTCCTCTCCCTTACCGATGAGCGACCTCGCTTCGTCGGCGTACGCTTCAACATCGCGGAAGCGGCGCGCCAGCCCGAGCTTTTCCTCGTAAAAAAGCAGCTCATCCCCCGCTTTTTTTATCAGATCGCGCACGCCCTGGCGCGTGATCCCGAGTACCGAAGCTATCTCGGCAAGAGACATATCATCATTGTAATAGTAATTCATTGCCTCGCGGCGGTGATCGCTCAGAAGTTCGCCGTAAAAATCAAGCAGATATCCGAGCTCAAGATTTTTTTCGTACATGGCAAAAACCCTTTCCGATCTTCCGCAACGCAGTGTAAAGCAAATTGCTTTACACATTATACTACGAAGACGGCGGTTTGTCAACAGGAAATTTTATTTTTATTCCGATTATTTGCGAGTTTTTACTGCCGGGATTGACACCGCGGCACACGGATGGTATAATATTAGCAGTTAAAAGCGATACAAGGTGGTGCATATATGAAATACATCGACAGCTTCAGCGTAGCATCGTTCAAGCAGGAGGAGGATTACATCCTCGAGCGCAAGAAGCTCACAAAGGCGGACATGCAATGCTATTCGAACAGCATCTACCCATTCAATATATTCCCGTGGAAAAAGCTGCACACGATCGAGTTTGAAAACATAACTATCGTATGCGGCGGCAACGGCTGCGGAAAATCAACGCTGCTCAACATAATTGCGGAAAAGCTCGGTATCGCACGGCGCTCTCCCTTCAACTACACGCCGTACTACGAGGATTATCTCGGACTGTGCTCAGCCGAGCTGACCTTCGGCAGACGTCTGCCCGCCGCCAGCCGGATAATCACGAGCGACGATGTATTTGATTTTCTTCTTGACATCCGCTCGATAAACACCGGAGTGGACCGCAGGCGCGAGGAGCTTTTTGACGAATACCGCGATGGAAAGAATTTCAGTCTCGGCTACCGTCTCTCCTCGCTTGACGACTACGATGAGCTGAAGCGCCGCAACGATGCGCGGAGAATGACCAAATCGCAGTATGTCAGCCGCTCGCTGCCCAAAAACCTGAGTACTCAGTCAAACGGCGAGAGCGGATTTAAATATTTCACACAGGAAATACGCGACAACGCGCTTTATCTGCTCGACGAGCCCGAAAACAGTCTTTCCGCCGCTCTTCAGAAAAAGCTTGCGGATTTTATAACCGACTCGGCTCGGTTTTACAACTGCCAGTTTATAATCTCCACTCACTCGCCTTTTCTGCTCGCGATCAGGGATGCCCTTGTATACAACCTTGATGCAGACCCTGCCGGCGTATGCCGCTGGACAGATGTGAGCAGCGTGCGGCTGTGGTATGATTTCTTCCGCGAACACGAAGCGGACTTCAAATAAAACGACACTTACTTATTGAAAGGTTGATTTTGCTTATGAAAAAAAACTTATTGAAAATCATCGCACTCGCGGCGGCACTTGTTTTATGCGCCGTATCGCTTTCCGGCTGTATCGTGATAAGGCTCGGCGATTCGTCCGGTTCATCCGATAACAAAGCCGAAACATATGAGGATGCGTCCAAGTACAATGTTGCGTCGGATGACGGCACGTCGGTATCCGGAAACATCAAAAAGCTTTACATATTCTGGACCGCCGGCAGCGTTACCTTCGGCAAAGCATCCGGCAACGACATAGGGCTTTCAGAGGAATCGGCAACCACTCTTGACGAGCGCACACGTATGCACTATTATTTTGACGGCGAAGCGCTGTATGTCCGCTATACCGCATCGGGTCGCTTTGCTATCGGAACTCTCGCAAAAAAACTCACAGTAAATCTTCCCGAAGGCGCGCATTTTGACGAGATCAGTGTAAGCACGGTCTCGGCATCGGTAAAAGCCTCTTCCATAGCCGCGGACGATGTGACATTCAACACCGTTTCGGGAAAGATCGAAGCACCCGATGTCACCGCCGATGACGAGCTGAATATACGCACAGTCTCCGGAGACGTTGAGTGCGGCGCAAAGGGCAAGGCGGACGATGTCGAAATCGACACCGTATCCGGAAGAGTGTCGCTCACGCTTGCAATGAAGGTCAAGCTGCGCGTCAACACGACGAGCGGGAACGTCAAGGTTTACGCCCGCGTATCACTTTCAAAAGCGGAATTCAACTCGGTCTCCGGCGCACTTGAGCTGGGACTTCCCTCCGGTACCGGATTTGACGCAAAGCTCAGATCGGTAAGCGGCTCTGTATCCACAGATTTCAGCACGAAAGTCGAAAACTCACATTATATTGCCGGTGACGGCTCTGTAAAGATCGAAGCCGCCAGCATATCCGGAAACATAAAAATATCCGCAATGTCCGTAAATAACTGATCACTACGCCGTTTTTGAAAAAACTCTTGACACGGCACTCATATTTCATTATAATTTAAACATCATCATTGAATTGCCCGGAGGTTCTTATGGCAAACAAGAAAAAAGAAAAGAAGTCCGGCTTCTGGTCAGACTTCCGTAAATTCATCATGCGCGGCAACGTGCTTGACCTTGCAGTCGCTGTTGTAGTCGGCGGCGCGTTCAACAAGATCGTTTCCGGTCTTGTGTCCTACATCATCAACCCGTTCATCGGTCTCATCATTAAAGACGGCAGTCTTGATACTATCAAAACTGTAATTCACGAAGCAGTCCTCGCCGAGGACGGTGTGACCGTAGTCACTCCCGAGGTCGCAATACTCTGGGGCACATGGTTCCAGACCATTCTCGACTTCCTCATCATCGCGCTTGTGATATTCATCATCGTGCGTTCCTTCTCCAAAGCCGAGACCGCGCTGCATGCGCGTCAGATAGCCGAAAAGGAAGCTGCCGACAAAGCAGCCGCCGAAAAAGCCGAGGCAGACAAAAAAGCCGCAGATGAGGCTGCTGCAGCTCTTGAGGCTGAAAACAAGAGACTCCGCGAGTCGCTTCTCAACCAGGAAAAGCTTCTCGGCGACATTCTTGCCGCAATGAAAAAATAAATACACATACACAAACACCGCCGCGCATTTCGCGCGGCGGTGTTTGTGTATCGACCGATCATATCAGCCCATGCTGCCTCTTGTATTCACGGTAGACCTTCATCGCGCCGATGTTTGGTGCGATGCGTGCGGCATCGGGAGCAACTCCCGCAGCTTTTATCCCGTAGATATTCAGCATTTCAAGAAAAAGCTCGCGCAGCGGCGATGAACCGCCGACGTACACCGGCTGACCTTCAGGCAATGCATGCATGAGCCGCATATCTCCCTCAAGTATCGCTCCCATCATAAAGTTTGCGGCATCATCGGCATCCTTACCTATGCGCTTCATGACCCAGACCTTTGAAAGCGCTGGCGACAGTCCCCATTCCGACGCGAATTCCGCCCCCCACCGGAGCATTTCCGGCTTTATGACCTGAATGACGGGCGACGGCACGGCGCGCCGCAGAAGCGTGTTTTCGGAAACGGCTGCCGTAAGCTCGCCGCACATGGATGAATATATCTTTTCGATCTTCCCTTCCTTGTTCACACTGATTATCTTATTGTATGAACCGGGAAGCAGCAGCGTGAACGCGCCGCGTATCCCCATTTCCTCGGCAATACCGTAAAGCTCGCATTCCTCGCCGCTCATGACCTCGGTATACATTATGTCGCCCACGCCTTTTACACCGGGAATAAACAGTATCGGTATCGCAGAGACATCCGGCATATGTACAAGTTCGGAATGTGCGGCGGTATCCTCGAACGACGTCGGCATGACCACGTGATGGATATGATGTATGCCGACGTGAGATGAAAGCGTGCCCGAGCATATGACCGCCTCGACATCGGACTCGCCCAGCGAGTTGCGCGAGAGAAGCTCGCGTATCGCGCGTCCGAGCGTCTCGCGCAATATCTCATCCGAACGTTCACGCACCGCGTCGCGCACTCCGGTTTTATATTTTATCTCGTCAAGCGGGATCTTATCGCCCGGCGCGGCTGCCGCGCCTGCCGCCGCATCGTGATAAAGGCGCAGACGCATATTTGTTGTTCCGCAATCCACAAGAATAAGCATTTATATGACCTTCCTTATCTTTACAGGCAGTTTGTTTGATCTTTGCAACATTATACTACAAAAAAACGCCGGTGTCTATACGGACCAGTCTTTTTTTATTGACATTTTCCGCGTATGCTGATATAATATCATTTGTAAATAAGATCACAACATCACACAAGAGGTACATAATATGCTCAAGGACGGAAAACTTCTGATAGGCAGAGGCGACACCGATGCCGCAATTCTTCCCGCAATGGCAAACAGGCACGGTCTCATTGCCGGAGCAACGGGAACCGGTAAAACAATAACGCTGAAGGTGATGGCGGAATCCTTCTCCGATCTCGGCGTTCCGGTGTTTCTTGCCGATGTCAAGGGCGATCTCGGCGGCTGCGTAAAGGCAGGAACTATGAACTCCGCCATAGAAAAACGTCTCAGCGGCATGGGCATCGACCCATCGGAATTCCCGCTGAAGAACTATCCCGTCCGGTTCTGGGACGTTTACGGCGAAGGCGGACACCCTGTAAGGACCACCGTAAGCGAGATGGGCTCGACACTGCTTGCACGTCTTCTCGGTCTAACCGATGTACAGGCGGGTGTGCTTTCCATCGTTTTCCGCGTTGCGGACGACAAGGGCTGGCTGCTCATCGACCTCAAGGACCTTCGCTCAATGGTGGCATATGTTGCCGACCACGCCTCGGAGCTTCTGAACGAATACGGCAATATTTCCCGTCAGTCTGCCGGTGCGATACAACGCGCACTGCTTCAGCTTGAGGATGCGGGCGGAACTCTCTTTTTCGGCGAACCCGACATAAAGCTTGAGGACTGGATGCAGACCGATACCGACGGACGCGGCTTTATAAACATATTCCACTGCGCTAAGCTCTATCAGTCGCCGTTGCTTTACTCGACCTTCATGCTCTGGCTGCTTGCCGAGCTTTTTGAAGAGCTTCCCGAGGCAGGCGACCTTGAAAAGCCCAAACTCGTCTTTTTCTTTGATGAGGCTCATCTGCTCTTCAACGGCGCTCCCAAAGCACTGCGCGACAAGGTGGAGCAGGTCGTAAAGCTTATACGTTCCAAGGGAGTCGGGATTTATTTTATCACTCAGCAGCCCTCGGACATTCCCGATCCGATACTTGCGCAGCTGGGCAACCGCGTTCAGCACGCACTGCGCGCGTACACTCCCGCCGAGCAAAAGGCCATACGTGCGGCGGCGCAATCCTTCCGTGTCAATCCCAAATTCGATACCGAAGAGGTCCTGACCGCTCTCGGCACCGGCGAGGCGCTCGTGAGCTTTCTTGACGAAAAAGGCAGACCGACCATCGCCGAGCGCGCGACCATTCTGCCGCCGCAATCCGCTATGGGGGCTATCGATGATGCACGGCGGAAAGCGGAGATCCACGCCGACAATATGTTCGGCAAGTATGAAGTATCGGTAGACAACGAATCCGCATACGAAATAATCAACGCAGAAAAACAGGAAGAAACGGAGCGCGCCGAAAAAGAAGCGCGTGAGCTTGCCGAGGAAAAAGAAAAAGCAGCCAAAGCCAAAGAAAAAGAAAAAGCCAAAAAATCCTCATCGCGCAAAAAATCCACTTTTTCAAAAGTGGCTGATTCCGCAATGAGCAGTGTCGGGCGCGAGATCGGCAGACAGATCGGGCGCGGGCTTTTCGGCACGATCAAAAAACTGTTCTGAAAATCATTATCTCATGTGGCTGTCACGCATCGGCGCGGCAGCCATACGCATTTTGTCAAACAAAACACCGCAAAAAAAGCATCGCAAAAATAGATTTTTACAATTTCGTTTTACATTTCACGACACAATGTGATATAATAGAATGCGGAATAATATCAGCACAAGATCTGCGTACCGGTTTCCGCATTCGCGAGTTTGCCGCGCCGGGCACCCGCCCGCCGCCGTTTTTACGGTCCCGGCAAACTCCTAAGCTCAGCCAAAAGCCGTATGCGGAATAATATCAGCACAAGATCTGCGTGCCGGTTTCCGCATTCGCGAGTTTGCCGCGCCGGGCACCCGCCCGCCGCCGTTTTTACGGTCCCGGCAAACTCCTAAG
>CAKRTQ010000004.1 GCA_934402395.1 uncultured Eubacteriales bacterium
GAGCATAGCTCAGCTGGGAGAGCACATGCCTTACAAGCATGGGGTCACAGGTTCGAGCCCTGTTGTTCCCACCATTCGTTGGCCCGGTAGCTCAGTTGGTTAGAGCGCTAGCCTGTCACGCTAGAGGTCGTGGGTTCGAGCCCCATCCGGGTCGCCAACTGCCGTGCGATGAAAATCAAGCGGTAAAAGGCAGTCCTGACTGCTTGCCTCTGTAGCTCAGTTGGTAGAGCAGGGGACTGAAAATCCCCGTGTCGTTGGTTCAATTCCGACCGGAGGCACCACTTATGCGGATTTAGCTCATTTGGTAGAGCGCGACCTTGCCAAGGTCGAGGTGGCGGGTTCGATCCCCGTAATCCGCTCCAAACACGGGTACGAATGAATAAAAGTTCGTACCCGTTATTATTAGGCGTCGTAGCCAAGCGGTAAGGCAGAGGTCTGCAAAACCTTTATTCCCCGGTCCGATTCCGGGCGACGCCTCCAATGTAAAAAAGACATCCTACGGGATGTCTTTTTTACATTTGACCCAAGAGGCGGAATCGGACCTGCCGATAGGCGGCTTGCCGCCGTCCGGGCGACGCTTCTAAAAAAACGGGCTGTTAAAAAACTCAAAAAGAGTTTTTTAACAGCCCGTTTTCTCATTTTTTCGTGCGTTTCGGCGTCCGATCTTATGTTTTTCTATTGACATATCCGTTTTTTTCGTGTATAATATGTGCTACCGATTGGTCGTATATATACATCCGTTCGGTAGTTAAAAAAGAAGGTTTATTATGGGCGAGGATAAAAAAGAAAAAATCATACTGGCTACGCTTGAGCTTGCCGCCGAGCGCGGACTCGGGAACGTCTCAATGAATATGATCGCAGACAGAGTGGGCGTCAGAAAAGCGTCGCTCTACAATCATTTCTCATCAAAGGAGGAGCTTGTCGGAGAGATGTACCGTTTTCTTCGCGGCCGGGCAAAAGGACAGGCGCACACACCGGTGATCGACTACGGCATGCTGTTTGACGGCAGGACGGCTAAGGACATACTGAAGCTTGCGGTGGGCGAATACATCCGCATGAGCAGCCGGGGCGAGCTTTTTACATTTTATAAGGTGATTTATTCGGAGCGTTCCATTCAGCCGATGGCTGCAAAAATAATGGCTGAGGAAACGGAAAAAATGATACTTGCGACCAAGCAGCTTTTTTATGCCATGGCGGTTCACCGTTTGCTGCACTTTAAAAATGCCGATATGAGCGCCGTCAGCTTTGCCATGACGGTACACGGGCTTATTGATTATGGGCTTGATCTGAACGCAGACGAGCCGGATCACGGGCTTCTTTACTCGTATATAGATTGGTTCTGCGATGAAAATACAGTTAAGGAGTGATTCGTATGAAGAGAAAAAAGAGCTTGCTTGAATATTGCGGATTGCTTGGCGTCGTTAGTCTTGTGTCTTACACGGCAGCAGTTGTGTTTTCACCTATGGCGTATCCCGGCTACGATTGGATGGCGCAGGCGGTCAGCGACCTCAGTGCCGCAAACGCGCCGTCGCTTGCGCTCTGGAATCGCCTCAGCAGTCTTTACAACGTGTGCGAGGTGCTTTGCGTTATGATGGTCTGCATAGGGATAGCCGGGGTCGGCACGCGTCTTCTGCGTGCGGGCATATACACATTTGCCGCAATGGAGTGGGTGTCGGCAGTGGGATTCCGCGCTTTTCCGCTGAGCGACAGCGGGTACGCCGGGACATTTCAGGATAAAATACATATCGCAGCCACGGCTGTTGTCGTGCTGCTGTCGATCGTGTCGCTCACTCTTATAATCATTGCCGGGGCAAGAGATCGCTCGTGCCGCTCTTACGGCATCTGCGCTGCCGTAGCACTCGGCATGATGCTTGTGGGTGCTCTCGGCATGAAGATAGTTCCCGAGGCGTATTTCGGCGTTGTGGAACGTTTCAGCGTGTTTGCGGCAACGGGGTTCAACGCCGCGCTCGGCGTTCATCTGTTCTGCCGCGGTGCCGGCAGGGCGTGAAAACCGATGGTTTATTGACAAAAGCTAATACGGCGACTATAATATGCGTTACCGGTTTTATAAATTAACGGCGGAGCGCGGCTTTCGCGGCTTTTTGGGAACGGACGTGCGTTGCAAAAACATTACGGCTCCGTAGGAAAGGATATAAAAATGAAAGACAACATAATTATCCGCAGGGAAGAGAAAAAGGATCATCGTGCGGTCGAAGAGCTGACGCGGGAGGCATTCTGGAATGTATACCGTCCCGGATGCATGGAGCATTATGTGCTGCATTGCTATCGCAATGATCCGGCGTTTGTTCCGGAGCTTGATCTGGTCATGGAGAAGGACGGCGAGCTGATAGGACAGGTCATATATGTACGTTCAAAGATTGACTGCGACGACGGCAGGGAGATACCCATCATGACCTTCGGACCTATCGGCATCGCTCCCGCATTCAAGCGGCAGAGGTACGGCAAACGGCTTCTTGATTATTCAATGGAACGCGCACGGGAGCTCGGCGCAGGCGCGCTCGCAATTACCGGAAATATAGATTTTTACGGTAAGTCGGGGTTTGTTCCCGCAAAGACACGTGGCGTGAGATACGCCGATGACCCCGAAGCGGACTATTTTCTCATAAAAGAGCTTGACTGCGGCTTCCTTGACGGGATCAGCGGCACATACCGTGATCCCGAAGGCTATTTCGTATGTGAAAAAGACCCGGACGGCTTTGAAAAATTTGAGGCGACATTCCCCGAAAAGGAAAAGCTGAAGCTGCCGGGGCAGCTGTTCTGAGGTGGAATGACATGAGAAGCAAAATATATCCGCGGCCGCACGACAAGCAGATCGTGTATCTTGCGGATGTTATAACAGACCCGAATATTGAAGTGGGCGAGTACACCATCTACAATGATTTTGTAAACGATCCGCGTGATTTTGAAAAGAACAATGTGCTTTATCACTATCCTGTCAACGGCGACAAGCTGAAGATCGGCAGGTTCTGTTCGATCGCTTGCGGTGCGAAGTTCCTTTTTACAAGCGGAAATCACTCGCTCGGATCGCTGGCGACATATTCATTTCCCATTTTCTTTGACGAGTGGGGGCTTGACCCCGGGAATATAAGAGAGGCGTGGGACAACAAGGGCGACACCGTTATAGGAAACGATGTGTGGATAGGCTACGAGGCTGTCATTATGTCCGGGGTAAAGATCGGCGACGGAGCCATTATAGGCACGCGCGCAGTGGTGACAAAGGATGTGCCGCCATATACAATTGTCGGCGGCGTTCCCGCAAAGCAGATACGCCGCCGTTTTGACGATGCAACGGTAGAGCGGCTTGAAAAGATACGTTGGTGGGACCGTGACCCGGAATGGATAAAACGGCATATTTCCGCTATCCGGTCCGGAAACATCGAAGAACTGGAGGCTGACGAATGAAACCTGTTGCGGTCGATCCCAAAAGCACCGCGCGGGCTATGGCATACGAGTTGTGGATGAGTGCTCCGAATCCTATGGTGACATTCTTCAAGACGCTTGACGTGACCCCGCTCGTAAGGCTCAGCCGCCGGAAGGGACTGAAATTCAATATGCTTCTCTGCTATTGCATTGGCTGTGCGGCTTCCGGAGTTAAGGAATTTTATATTCTCCCGGTCGGCGGCGAGCTTCTGAAATACGACAGCATAGCGGTAAATACCATAGTAAAAAACAAAGAAGGTGAGGTAAGCTCCTGCGACATTCAGTTTGCGGGCGATTCTGCACGCTTCAATAGCGACTACCTTCGCCTTACACGCGAGGTAGCGGCTGCCTGTTGCGACCATGACCTGCCGGAGAGCATGGTCATAGGCACGTCCGCGATCATCGACACCGAGATCGATGGCGCGGTAGGCATGAACAGCGGTATCTTCAATAATCCGTTTATCATATGGGGAAGGTACCGCAAGGGAGCGTTCAGGACAACGCTCCGGCTGTCCTTTCAGTTCCACCATACGCAGATGGACGGTGCGCACGCGGGACGCTTCCTTGCGCTGCTGCAGGAAAACATCAATGCGCTTGACAGGCAAAGCCGTCACGGAAAAGATTTTCTGTAATTTCTGTAGTATGAGGCAGTGTTAAAAAACTCGTTTTGATTTTTTTAACACTGCCTCATTTTTCCTGCCTTATATCCCGGCTTGACTTTTACGGCTGTGCGTATTATAATAATAATGAATAAAAGCGTTATCCGTGCGGATATCGGTCGAAGATAAAAGGCAGATAATAAAAATGAAAGAATTCAATCAGCAGATCTTTACGGGCGAGCGTGCGCTTTTTGCGTCGCACGACCTCAGAATAAAAAATTGTACCTTCGCCGACGGCGAATCCCCGCTCAAAGAAAGCCGGGGCATTGAGCTTTCCGGCAGTATGTTCAAATGGAAATATCCTCTTTGGTATTGCAAGGATATAAAGCTTGACGGATGCACGCTCTTTGAAATGGCGCGTGCGGGGATCTGGTATACCGAAAATATTTCGGTAAAGGATACCGTTATCGAGGCTCCGAAGAACTTCCGCCGCAGCTGCGGCATATCGCTTACGGATGTGGACCTTCCGAATGCATCCGAGACGCTCTGGAGCTGCCGTGACGTCCGCCTTGAGCGTGTGACGGCGCGCGGCGATTACTTTGCCATGAACAGTGAGGATCTTGAGATCGACGGTCTGCGCCTTGTCGGCAACTACTCGTTTGACGGCGTAAAGAATATGACGTTGAAAAATTCGCGCCTGCTCTCCAAAGATGCCTTCTGGAATACAGATGGGGTCACGGTCTATGATTCATTTATTTCCGGTGAGTATCTGGGATGGAACGCCAAAAATCTGACTCTCGTGAACTGTACCGTTGAAAGTCTGCAGGGAATGTGCTATATTGACGGTCTCACTATGAAAAATTGCCGTCTGCTCAACACGACGCTTGCGTTTGAATACAGCACCGTTGAAGCCGATATCGTCGGAAAGATCGACAGCGTGCTGAATCCGTCCGGCGGTCGCATTACCGCCGACCACATAGATGAGCTGATCATCGAGCCGTCAAGGGTGGATCCCAACGCCGTTCACATCGTATGCAGAGAGGAAAACTGAAAATGGAAGGACAGCTTTTTGACTTTGACGCGCCGACCGACAGACGCCGGTCCGGTTCGCTGAAATGGAATATCGGTGAAAATGAGCTACCCATGTGGGTGGCGGATATGGACTTCAGAACCGCGCCTGCGATAACGGAGGCTATCGTGCGCCGCGCCTCCGAAGGAATATTCGGATATACGGTCATACCCGATGAATGGTACGATTCGATCATCGGGTGGTGGCGGGATCGCCACGGCCTTGAAATAAAGCGTGAGTGGCTTGCGTTCTGTACCGGCGTGATACCTGCGATATCAAGCGCGGTAAAACGAATGACCAATGTGGGCGACCGCGTTCTTCTTATGACGCCGGTGTACGATATTTTCTTTCATTCGGTCGAAAATGCGGGCAGGACCGTGCTTGAATGCCCGCTTGCATATAATGACGGAGCTTATTCAATAGATTTTGATCTTCTGGAAAGCCGCCTTGCCGAACCGCTCACCACAATGATGATACTTTGCAATCCGCATAATCCGATAGGACGGATATGGTCGCGCGGGGAGCTGGCGCGTATAGGCGCGCTTTGCCGCAGATACGGCGTTGCCATGCTGTCGGATGAGGTACACTGCGACCTGACCGATCCCGGCGCCGGGTATATCCCGTTTGTCTCGGTGTCGCCGGAATGCGCCGGGATCAGCGTTACCTGCATTGCTGCAAGCAAGGCGTTCAATCTTGCGGGTATTCAGTCTGCAGCGGTGGTGATACCCGATGAATTTCTGCGCAACAAGGTCGTGCGCGGACTTAACAGTGATGAGGTCGCCGAACCGAATTGCTTTGCTGCGCTTGCAGCGGCGACCGCTTTCGGCAAATGCGGCGACTGGCTTGACGCGCTCAGAGAATATCTTGCCGAAAACAAGCGGACGGTCCGCCGGTTCGTCGAGCGCGAGCTGCCTCAGCTGCACGTTGTAGATCAAAATGCGACATATCTTTTATGGATAGACTGCGGCAGCATTACCGACAATACCGATGCGCTTTCCGATTTTATACGTGAGAAAACAGGTCTATATCTCACGGCGGGCGGACAGTACCGCGGCAATGGTGCGCGCTTTCTGCGGATGAACACAGCCTGCCAGCGCGCAACACTTATGCGCGGACTTGAAATGTTTAAGGCGGGTATTTCCGATTACTGCTTACTGCCGCGAAGCGGATCGTGATAAAATAAAAAACAGCGGTAATTTCCGACACAGACAGATATGCTTTTGCCCGCTTCTGCGGCATTGCCGCAGAAGCGGCTGTGTCAAACGACAAGTTTCACGAATATTCTTGTATTAAGACAAAACCGGTGCGAGTCCGGCTCTTTGGGTCCGAAAACAAGATGCGAGGTCCTTTTTTTATGAAACCAAGCTACAAAAAGACTGTGTGCGCCTGCTTTGCGGGGTACGTAGTCCAGGCGATCGTAAATAATTTTGTTCCGCTTCTGTTTGTCACATTTGCGGGTACATATTCGATACCGCTCTCAAAGATAACTCTTCTGATAACGGTGAATTTTCTGATACAGCTCTGCATTGACCTTGCATCGGCGGTGCTGATAGACAAAATAGGTTACCGCGCATCGGCGGTACTTGCGCACGCGTTTGCCGCGGTGGGACTTGTAATGCTCACCTTTCTGCCCGATGTGCTGCCCGATCCGTATATCGGCATAATACTTTCGGTCGCGGTCTACGCCGTCGGCGGCGGACTGCTCGAAGTCGTGATCAGCCCTATAATCGAGGCGTGCCCGACTGAAAACAAAGAGAAGGCGATGAGCCTTCTGCATTCGTTCTACTGTTGGGGACACGTTGGAGTCGTGCTGATATCCACTGCGTTTTTTGCATTGTTCGGAACCGAAAACTGGCGCGTTATGGCGCTTATCTGGGCGATCCTGCCTGTTGCAAACCTTGTTTTGTTTGCGGTAGCGCCGATATACGCGCTCGGCGGTGACGGAGAGCAGAATACCGGCATCGGCAGACTTTTACGCGAAAGACTTTTCTGGATCTTTTTCCTTATGATGGTGGCAGCCGGCGCGAGCGAGCAGGCTGTGAGTCAGTGGGCTTCCGCCTTCGCCGAGCGTGGGCTCGGCGTCGGTAAGGCGATCGGCGACCTTGCGGGGCCTATGGCATTTGCATTCCTTATGGGACTGTCGCGGCTCATAGCGGGGAAGTATTCCGAGCGCATAAACACCGTTACGTATATGAAATACAGCGCACTGCTCTGTATTGTTTCCTACATCTGCATAGTGTTCGTTCCGTCTCCGGTCGTGGGGCTTCTCGGGTGTGCCGTGTGCGGCTTTGCGGTCGGTATGCTGTGGCCCGGAACGTACAGTATGGCTGCTGCGGGGCTGCGCGGCGGCACGCCGATGTTTGCACTGCTGGCTCTTGGCGGAGATATCGGCTGCGCCGCAGGACCGACACTTGCGGGGCTTGCTTCAAGTGCTGCGGGCGATGACCTGCGCAGCGGCATATTTGCCGCGATCGTATTTCCGGTACTGATGCTTGCCGGAATAATTCTCTCGACCCGCCGTAAGGCGAAGATCAAATAAACGGATGAACACAAACCGGGTGTTAAAAAACTCAAAACGAGTTTTTTAACACCCGGTTTATTACCGTTCACACACGAGGAGCGTGGATGAAACGGCACGAAGGCTGCCGTCGGAGGGAGAATTCTTTATTACCCGGTTCCCGGCAGCATCTTTGAGTATCATGGTGGTCGAGCCGCCGCCGTCAAGATTCAGCGCGTCGGTGCATCCCAGCGAGAAGAATATTTCGGCAAGGTCGGCAAGAGAAGCGCCGTTTGAGACAGTGGGCTGTCTGCCGTCGACCACGATAAGAAACACCTTTCCCGAGGCGTCGTAGCCCACAGCCGTGCGCGGATGACGTATGGTCGAAAAATCATTTGAGGGGATGGACTGTATTTTTCCGCTGTCAAGCAGTATGTGCGAGCCGCCGACGGCGTTGAATATCGTACCGTCCGCATTCAGCTTCTGAAAATCGCCGCTGCCGTTGCCTATGACGTACGAGCCGTCGGCACGTATGCCGAACCACGGTCTGTCGGAAGCTCCGGTCAAGAGCTTGCCGTCCTTTATGCAAAGTCCGCGCGGCAGGCAGGTGCCGCCCATATCAAAGAAATCGGCGTTTATTCCCGCAATCGTTTTTTTGCCGCCTTCGTCGGCTGCCTTCATCTGGTTTGAAACATTCGATACCTTGCCCTCAAGCTCGGTACCGTTGCGCGGAGTGCCTGTGCAGAGCGTTGCCGCACCCTTTTCGACCGACAGTATGTAGGCGCGCACCGGCTTGCCGTTCTCATCGCTGTATATATGTTCGATGTATTCTATCCCTGCTGCGACAGGCTTGCGTATTTCGTTTTTGAGGACAAGCCCGTTGGTGTTCGGCAGCTTTATGCTTATGACATCGCTTTTGCCGAGAGAAATGTCCGCACTGCCGGAGCAGTCGCCCGAAATGTAGCGGGACATAAACATTTCGGATGCCGCAATGCCGGTATCGGGCATACTGAAGTCAATGGCGATGCCGCCGTCGACCTCGCGTATTATGTATCCGTAGTCGCCGGGAAGGTCCCGAAAGTGTTTGCCGCCGTTGCCGGAGTTGCCGAAGTATATTGCCCGCCCTCCGGTGAATTCGGAGGCTGTGACTGTTTTCATGGGCTTACCCGTCAGCCGCTCAATGCTGTGGCAGAAGCTTTTGGCAAGCTTGCAGGCAGATGCCACCGAGGTGGTGCGCACAACGGTGTATTCCTCTATCGGCACACCGCCGATGCTGAGGCTCTCAAACCGGTACGAATGACGGTAGATGCGTTCTGTACCCACCGTAAGCTCGGCGGGTTTGCCTTCGGATACATCCTTTTCGTATCCGAACATATCGGAAAGGAAAGCCCTCACCGCGTTGCCGGTCGCTTCGGGGCTGCCGCCGCATATCGTTATAACGCCGGCGGAATCTATTCGGTATATCCAGTCAAGACAGCTCAGCTCCGCTGCGGCTTTTTTTGAGGATTCGCGGTTTGTTGCACCGATCAGTACCTCAAAATTTCCCGGCACCATGTCGGCGCCCGGCATGACAAAGTCTGTCGTCGGGTCGAGCGACAGTCCGTACACGCTGCGTATGCCGTCGCGGAACAGCTTCAGCGCCTGTATTTCTTCCTCATCGTCCTCGTCGGGGCGGATTATCGTGTAGTGCTCGTCAATGGTGAACCTGACCGGTGCCGCAGTTGTTTCTGCGGTGGTTTCCGCCGGCGGCGCTGTTTTGTCGTTACAGCCGCCGAGGCTGATCGTCAAAAGAAGCGCGAGAAGCAGTGATATCGCGGACAGTGACCTGATTTTCATAGCTTTTCCTTTCAAAGTGAAGTTTCATTTTTTATATGATTTAATTATAAGGTAAGTATGCGCCTTTGTCAAGAAAAATTGCGGTCGCCCGCACTTGAAATTTACAGCCGTATGTGTTATACTGTGCAAAATAATGATCGGGAGGATCGGAATATGGGAAAAATAGTTGCAATAGGCGGAGGCGATGTGGGCAGACACGGCACCGAATATGAAACGGGAGCGATAGACCGCGAGATAATCCGTCTCACGGGTAAGAAGGAACCGAACTTTTTATTTATCGGAATAGCCAAAAAGGACCCGCGCGGCTACTTTGAGACAATGCGCGGTATATACGGCGGAATGTACGGCTGTGATACGGACATTCTGACCGCCGATGAGCATGAGGACGCCGGTATCGCGGCGGCAAAAATAGCACGAGCCGACATAATTTATGTCGGCGGCGGAAACACGCTGAGGCTTATGAACAAGTGGCGCAGCTGCGGCACCGATGCGCTTTTGCGCCGCGCGTTTGACGATGGCAAGGTGCTGTGCGGCGAGAGCGCGGGCGGAATATGCTGGTGCGAGTACGGCAACAGCGATTCACGAACATACCGCGCGGGCGCAAAAAGCATAAGAGTACGCGGGCTCGGACTGGTCCCGGTGCTTTTCTGCCCGCATATCGCCACGCAGGAGCGGAGAGCCGCCGACCTTCGCCGCATGATGAAGCGAACATATAAGATCCCAGCTGTTGCGGTGGATCATGCCGCGCTTGAGATCGTGGACGGAATGTACAGAATAATTCCGACCGACGGCCGCGCCGTAGCTCTGCGGTGCCGTTGGCGCGGCGGGGAGTATGTCTGCGAAAATATAATGACGGACGAATTTGTTCCGCTGTGATGGGACATTTGCGAGTGCTGTACATTATGCACAAATATTTACTGCAATGGAGAAAGCGCATTGACATCATTCCGAAATTATGTTATAATGCAGATGTGAAATGGTGAAATATGCCGAATTTTTTTGTAATCAATGACGCGTGGAGGTTATTTATTATGACACTTCTCGACCTGCCGGCTTGCATGGGGGACATAGTCCCCGCCGAATGAGTTGAAATGCAGAATATTTGGACCGATCGTATGAAAGGAGATATAACACAATGAAAAAAACGAAACGGATACTTATATTATTGATCTCATTAGTTCTTTTGTGTTCAGCATTGCCTGTCGCTTCGGCGGCAGCCGGTCCAGATAACGGCACTGTTGACAAACTGATCGATGCTTCGATGGATTGGTTGCTGCTTACGCATATTTATACCGATGGGGATGTGCTGTACCGATCATATCCGCACGGTACTATCGATACACTTCTGAAGGATCATGTTGACCCCGATAAATCGTTTGTCAAGATATATGGCAAAAGCAACTTTATCTATCGGGACAATGCTGAGTTTTTGTACCGTAAGGTCACGTACCACGATTGGCACAGCTTTAACGATATGTACGCGGAAGCAGAAAATATCTTTAGTGGGGATTGGATAAAACGCTCGGTCCACAGCATTTTTCAACAGGAAAAGTATGCTCCCGACAATTACGAGCATTTTATTGAAAAAGACGGTGATATATATGTCTGCGCCGGGATAGATAACTCAGCCGAGATATTGGGGTATCTGTTTTTCCGCACCTTGGAAGCGAGGTATACACTGCTTGGCGAGGATGAGATGGAGTACTTGAGTGAAGACGGTATGAAAGATATGAGCCGGTTCTTTTCAACCGGTTGGGTCAATAAGCGCGGTTTTGGCATAGCAGTCGGCGCAAAGGTGTATGACAGATATATTTACAAAATCACAGCCACCGACAGCACTGAGGCAAAGGCAGATGTGGTAGTGTTCAATGTATTGGCAGCCCGCAACAGCGCGTTCAAGGCAACTCTTGAGCTTAAAAACACGCAGGACGGCTGGCGTATATCGGGCGGAACGCTCATCGAGGCATTTTACGAAGGAAAGATCCTTGATAAAATGAGCGAGGATGAATATGTTGCATTTCTTGCCGATATAGGAGTTGATGATATCAACCCGCCGCTGGCATCTCCTCCGACCGGCGACACGAGCGGAACGCGCGCGGTGATCTTTACGTCCGCAGCCGCGCTTGCGGCGGTGATCCCCGCCGCGGTCCTCACCTCCCGCCGCAGACGCGAGGAATGAACGGTTTATAGCAGCCCCAAAAACACAGAAAGGAAAATTCATAATGAAAAGGTTTTTTGCGCTTTGTGTCGCCGTGCTGACCGTTCTGCCGCTTCTGGCTTTCGGAGCATCGGCAGATGATACCGCTTCACCGGCAAAGCTCGATTATGCCGGGCGAATATCCCGCCGTGACAAGTATGATAAATACATAATGACGCAGACGGAAACAATCCACAGTCTTTGGTATCACGGAAAATATTTGATGGAATATCCCAATGCACTATGTCTTACATCTGTTTTGCGGAATTATATGAATGATGACTTGCGGAATAAATACTTCAGTGGTTCTCCGTTCAGCGGGATAGAGTGGAAAGACGATTCCGTGAAAGCTGAATACGATAATTATTTCAAATCGGAAGCTGCAAAAACGGGATTGCCGGAGATATATTACTTCATCAGGTTTGCGGAAATAACAAAAGATGAGCTTAAGTATGCGATGGAAAGGTCAATTTCCATAGATGGTCATGAATATGCCGATTGGATGGCAGATACCTTGTATTGCGATGATTGGCGGGTAATAATTGAGACATACATGAGCCCGGAGCTTGTTGTAGATATGGAAATGTATTTGTCCGATAAACCGAAATATGCTTATATTGATAATCTTCTTACATCTGATTGGTGGGATTATACTATATTCAGGACGCCGGTGGATATCATAAAAACGTCACTTGAAACGCTTGATACATGGAATTATTCCGATAAATACTGGTATGATTACTACTCGTTTATTGATTACCTCAGCCGTGAAATAAGCAATTTGGACGACAATTATAAAGCCGAGCTTGCCCGCCGGCTTGCCATTTACGCCGAGCGCGTGGGTAAAAGTCCCTCGACCGGCGACACGAGCGGAACGCGCGCGGTGATCTTTACGTCCGCAGCCGCGCTTGCGGCGGTGATCCCCGCCGCGGTCCTCACCTCCCGCCGCAGACGCGAGGACTGAACGGTTTATAGCAGACCCCAAAAAAACAAGGAAAGGAAAGTTTCGGAATGAAAAAGTTTTTTGCGCTTTTGGTCGCCGTGCTGACCGTTCTGCCGCTTCTGGCTTTCGGAGCATCGGCAAATGATACCGCTTCACCGGCAAAGCTCGATTATGCCGGGCTTATATCAAGGATCGAAAAGGTCGAAAAATACCCCTACGAATGGAGCTACAAGGTTTTTATGCCTACATACGGCTACTCGGCAAGCGTAACATTTATCGCACGTTTTCTTGATACCGACCTGCGTGATAAATATTTTTCTTATGAGTCCGGCAGCGCGAATGCTGTGTGGAAGAGCACTGAGGAAGAAGAAAAATTCGATGCGTATTTTATACCCGAGGTGCAAAAAAGCGGATTGCCCCAAAGCTACTACTTCATTAAATATTCCGGAATGACACGCGAGCAGGCAAGGAAATGCCTGTCGCAACGCCAGTCTTCTTTCGGAGAGTATTATGATGACCGGTTGGCAGACGGATTTTTTGCCCAAGACACCCGCACCGTGATCGAAACATACATGAGTCCGGATGCTGTTATAAATATGGATAAATACAACTCCGATGATCCGAAATATACTTTCGTACAAAGCGAAGAGTACGGAGATATGTGGCTATATAGCGACTTCATTTCATATTCGTATGAAATACTTGAAACACCGCTTGAAAAGCTCGATAAATGGAACTATTCCGATGAATATTGGTATGACTATTACAGCTTTCTCAAGTATGTTTCAGACCGGTGCAATTCCGAGGGTGATAGATTCTGGGAGCAAGGCGCATATATATCAGCCGGAGATGTGAAGAACCATGAGACCGAATTTAACCGCCGGCTTGCCATTTACGCCGAGCGTGTGGGTAAAAGTCCCTCGACCGGCGACACGAGCGGGACGCGCGCGGTGATCTTTACGTCCGCAGCCGCGCTTGCGGCGGTGATCCCCGCCGCGGTCCTCACCTCCCGCCGCAGACGCGAGGACGCGGAAGCCGAATAAACTCCGGGCAGTAAGCCGGGATCCATACCGGCAGTCTTAGGGTGCTGTTAAAAGCATCGAGCTTTTAACAGCACCTCGAAAAAAACGGTCGGGTGCCGGCATTTTTGATACGATCCCGGTCGTTTTTGCCCGCAGTGTTTTGTTTTTTTTGTTTTTCCGTCGGCAGCAAGGGGCTGTTAAAAAACTCATTTGAGTTTTTTAACAGCCCCTTGTTTCAGCTTTTGTTTTTTCTGCTTCCCGTCATATCCGCATAAGCGGCGGCGGCACGTTCGGTCTTGTTATCTCCGAACTTATAGTATACTCTGTCCGCGAGATCATCCGGCAGATATTGCTGCTTTACGTAATGTCCCGGATAGTCATGCGGATATACATACCCGCGGTAAAGCGGCGCGCGCAGCGGCTCCGGCGGGAGCTTTCCGCGTCCCGCCGTAAAGTCCTCAAGCGCGGCGGCTGCGGCAAGATACGCCGAGTTTGACTTCGGCGCAGTTGCCAGCATTACCGCCGCATTTGCAAGCGGTATCCTTGCCTCGGGCATTCCGAGCTCCTCTGCCGATTCGCACATTGCGCGCACGGCGGGTGCGGCAGCGGGGTAGGCAAGTCCTATGTCCTCCGAGGCTATCACCTGCAACCGGCGGCAGACCGACAAAAGCTCGCCGTATTCAAGCAGCGATACCAGATAAAACACGGCAGCATCCGGGTCGGAGCCGCGTATCGATTTCTGGAGAGCCGAAAGCAGGTCATAGTGCGTGTCATCACCGAAATTGCCGTGTCCGGTGTCGATGCCGTCAAGAGCTTCGGCAGTAACGGCACAGGTGCGGTCCTCCGAGCCGTCCTCCGCGCTGCCGTGCGCGGCAAAATAAGCATTTTCAAAAATGCCTATTGCCCGCCGCACGTCTCCGCCCGCCATTCTGCCGATATCGGTCAGAAATTCATCCGAGGCGGTTTTTTCGTTGTTTGTTTCCGCATTCAGCGCATCAAGCGCACGGCGCAGGGCGCGCACACACGCCCGGGGCGGAACGGGGCGGAATTCAAACAGCGAGGAGCGCGAGATGAGTGCGCTGTACACGTAAAAGTGCGGATTTTCGGTGGTGGATGCAATAAGCGTCACCCTGCCGTCCTCTATATATTCGAGCAGCGATTGCTGCTGCTTGCGGTTGAAATACTGTATCTCGTCAAGGTAAAGCAGTATTCCGTCGGCGCCGAAAATGTTTTCGGTCGATGAAAGGACAGCCTTTACATCGGAAAGCGATGCGGTAGTGGCGTTCAGACGGTGAAATTCCATGCCCGACTGCGCGGCGATTATCGTCGCGGCGGTGGTTTTTCCCGTTCCGGGCGGACCGTAAAATATCATATTCGGCAACCGCCCGCTTCCGACGATACGCCGTATTGCGCCGCGCGCGCCGAACAGGTGCTCCTGTCCTACGATATCGTCAAAGCTTTTGGGGCGCATAATGTCTGCCAGCGGTGTGTTTTTCATTGCAGTTACGATAAGAGAGTGTCTTAAAGCTCCTCTTTTGTTGTGAAAATATCTCCGGCTTCTTCTATCTTTTCGCGGCTTCCGACGACGGCGCAAAGTCCCTCGGCGGCAAGCGCGCCGATAAGGGAAGCCATGCCTTCGATGTCCTCGGGCTTTGTAGACATGACGAGCTTTTTGTCCGCGCGGCGGCATTCGTCGTTGTAATGCTCAAAATAGTTGTTCTGCGCCGCATTTCCTATGTCACGCGGGCAGAGAGGACGCTCATATCCCGCAGCCGTTGAAATGATGTACTTATCAATATCGGGTGTCCTTGCGGCAAAATCGCGGAGGTATTCCACGGTGTTGTCGTATGCGTCGAGCGTTTTTCCGACGCTCGGGTCACGGTATGAGGTGAACACGGCTTTTCCGTTGGCGGAAACGCCGAAGGATACCCCGTATGCACCGCCGCGCACACGGACCTCATTCCACAGCCAGTCGAGCGAGAGTATCTTTGAGAGGACCATCATGCGGGGATCGACCTTTATGCCCGCTTTGATATAGTTGAAGCCTTTTGCCACGTAGTTTATGCCGGCGGGTATGATGAACGCCTCGTTGCCGTGATATTCGGGTGTAAGGGTGTAGTGCATACCGCTTCCGGTCCCGGTGCTGAATTCGGGAGCTGCGGCGCGGAAGGCTGCTACGGCGTCGCTGTCGCCGGTTATGCCGACTGTGAGATTTTCAAGTGTCAGTTCGCGTACAACGGCGGCAAGTCCTGCCTTTACTTCATCAAATTTTGCGTCAAAGTCGGAAGCAAGGGAAGTGAGGAATCTGTAATACGAAATACCGCCGAGTTTTTCATCGTATGCGCCGTCGATCGAGCAGTATGACATCACACGCATCGAGGCAAACGAGTTGCCGCGCTGCGCGATCGACATCTGCAGCATGTTTTTGTCCTGTGTTATGAGTTTGCCGATCTCGTCCTTATCGAACACAGAGCTGCCTATGACCTCGCCGACCAGTGCCAGCGCATCGGGGATATCGTTTTCAAGCATACTTGCACGCACGGAAAGCACAGGCGTTACCTTGCTTATATCCCGTCTGTCGGTAAATGTTGCGGTAACGGTGCTGAATCTGCCGAGCTTTGTCTTTATTGCGATATCAAGCTCTGCCGCTGAGTGCTTTTCGGTCGCGATATCGCCGAGAAGATCGCCGAGCAGTGCCGCGTAGGGGATAAGCTCGGGGCTGAGACCGGAAAGATCAAAGTAATAGTTCACGTACGCTATCTTTTTGGTGAACATTTCGGTAAGCAGGAGAGGTCTGCCGCGGAATTCGTCAACGCGGTAGGGAAGCTCGGTTATCGAATCGCTCACATCGTCAAGCGCAAGGCGCGGAAGGGTGGCTATTCCCTCCGGGGTGTCCTCCGCCTTCTGGAATTCGACCAGCTCGCGGTTCTTTTCGACCAGTGCGGCGATCTCGGCGTCGCTTAGAGTCGCGCGGTATGCCGCAATGCGGTCGGCTTCAGCCTTGGCTTCCTCGGCTGCAAGAGTACGGGAAGGTGTAAGCACGACAACAGCTTTGTGCTTGCTGTCAAGGATGTAATCTTCGATAAGCTTTTCAAAATATCTGCCCTCGACTCCCGCTTTGATGTTGCGGAGCGCCTCCTCGTATTCAAGGTAGGTCTCGGGCTTTCCGCCGTAAAGCCAATCGGAAAGAATGTCAAAATTGTAAAGCAGACCTGCGGGCGCGCTTCCTTGCTTGCCCTCGCGCAGACGGAATTCCGCCTGATTTATTTCGGCGAGAAGCGCTTTTTTGTCTATGCCCTCACGCGCAAGGCGGCGCAGCTCGGTGAAGAGCAGGGAAAGAAACGCATCATTTTTGTCGGCATCTGTCTTGCGTATCTCAAATGTAAGGTAGGGCTGGGATATTCCGTCGTAAACATACGCGCTCATATCGCTTGCCATGCCGCTCTCAAGAACGGCTTTTTTGATGGGGGAATCATTTGTATCGGTAAGCACTGACATGAGTATGTCAAGAGCCAGCATTTTTTCGCGTTCGGTGTGGTCGCCGACGACGCAGGAGTAGGAAATGTAGCTGTTCCCGTCAAGACTGTCGCTTTCGGCAATGGGATATTCCGCGCATACATCGGTGTTTACGACCGGTGCCTGAACGGGAACGTCAATGTGCCTGCCCGTGCGCTCATATTTTGAAAGATATTCGCGGTCGATATATTCGAGTCGCTCGGCAATATCCATCTTTCCGTAGAGGTACATGAAGGAGTTTTCGGGATGATAGTATTTACGGTACGCGGCAATGAATTTGTCGTATGTAAGGTCGGGAATATTCGCGGGGGCGCCGCCGGAGGAATGACGATAGATCGTATCGGGATAGAGAGCCTCCTCTACCTTTCCCATCATGCGTCTGTCGACAGAGGAATACGCCCCCTTCATTTCGTTGAAGACAACACCTTTGTAGGTCATGGGGGCATCGGGGCTTTCTATTTCGTAATGCCAGCCCTCCTGCATGAAGATCTTTTCCTCCTCGCATACTCTGGGGGCAAATACGGCGTCAAGATATACGCCCATAAGGTTGGCAAAATCGCGGTCGTTGCAGCTTGCAACGGGATAGCCCGTCTTGTCGGGGAAGGTTATTGCGTTGAGGAACGTTGCCATCGAACCTTTGAGAAGGTCAACGAACGGCTCTTTTACGGGATATTTTTTTGAGCCGCAGAGCACGGAATGTTCAAGGATATGGAATACGCCGGTGCTGTCCTCGGGCAGGGTCTTGAAGAAAACGGAAAAGACCTTGTTGTTGTCATCGGCATCAAGATAGATCATTTTTGCGCCGGATCTGATATGTTCAAGCTCGTAGAGATCGGCATCCACCTCGTTGACATGAGTGATCCGCATCACTTTAAAGCCGGCAATAACGCCGCCAGGTTTAAGTTCGGTCATTGGTAATTCTCCTTTGGGATTTTAATCTGATCTTACATTATAATTATAAATCCCGGACGGTGATTTGTCAAGAAGAATCGCATAAAAGGCGAGCTGCCGCGCATCGCGCGGCAGCTCGGGAAAAAATATTAAGGTTGTTAACCGTGCAGAATATCATGAAGCATATCTGCACATTGCTTTTCAAGTACTTTGCATTCCTGCCTTTTGACATAATATGATTCTCTTGCTTGCCATATAAGGTCAAAGGCACGTTGATTTCCGCAATTGGTGGGGAAACATTGGAAAATACATCTGATCTTCTCTTTCGTAGATGTTGACGGAGTAAAGCAGTCAAAGCAATCCAACTTCGCGATCTCCGCTTCATATCGGATGAATACATAATAAAGCTCGCTATTTTCAATTTTTCTGAGTCGCTCAAGCTCTGTCGGGGCAATCAGTTTGTCTTTTTCAAGCTGCTCTTTTCTGTGTTCATATTCTTCTTGTGATTCTTTGGCGTCCTTTTTTTGTGCGCTTGCAAGTCTCGCGGCATATTGCGGGTCGCTGGTCACTGTACTGTCCGCTATCTCACTCGGCGCGTTTATTCTGCACGATACGGAGATCCGAACATTCAGCGCATATATGGATACCAGACATGCTGCTGTTATAGTGAAAATAAATATGCCCTTTATTCCGGCAATATGCCCTATATCCAGAGCGACAGGTATATTTACCGGTGCGAATATAACGATAGTCAGTATCACGCAAAGCCAGTTGACTTTGTTCTTCGAATAAACATATCTTGACAATAGCAAATCGGCGACTATGTTGAGGGTTCCCACAAACAACATACCGATGATTTCATTGCTGCTCGACAAACATCTTGTCAGGGCGAATACTGCCAACAGATAAGCGGCAAAGATGATCCATTTGATAATATTTAGTTTTAATTTCTTTTTATCTTTTTCTGCTTTAATCTCTCTTTTTATGTTATTTATTGTATTTTGCTGGTTTTTGTGGATTTCTTGAAAGCTAACTTCTTTGGTGTTGATTACGTTTTCCCACAATTTTATGTTGTTTTCCAAGTTCGCCAACTCCAGAAGATTACAGCCTTTCTCATTTATCAATTGAAGAGAGAGTTCACGACATCGTTCGCCTGTGATTTTGTTTCCGTCATACATTTACGTTACATCCTTTCCCGTTATCAAGCTCTTGAATGCTTGCCGATACCGCAGCGGTCATAAGGATATTTCCCGGAACCTGTCTGCGTACATGTTTTTGCCTCGACCCGATAGTAGCGGCAGTTGCCGCAGCAGCTTACTTCGTATGAATTGAATTCACCGCTTCCGCACGAGTCTTCCGGGGAATGTGCGTATCCCGTGTACCCGCATTTTCTCTCGCCGATACGGTAATATCTGCACTCATAACATTTGCTCATTGAAAAATCCTCCTGAGAATTTAATAATTTTTCCGTATATACGGACGCCTGTGAATACATTATACTCTATATATCGACAATTGTCAATACACAGAGCATATATTATTATAAATTACGGAGAAAAAGGTTCAATGAAAAAACCATTCGGACTCCGAAATAAAAAACAGGGTATGGAAATGATATCTTACGCACCGTTTTACAGAACTCTCAGTGAAAAAAATATTACGACTTACAAGCTTATCAATCAGTACAATGTCAGCAGAAGCCTTATCGACCGTCTCAAGCACAATAAACCTCTGAGCACGGTCACATTGAATGACCTGTGTATAATTCTGAATTGCCGGATCGACGATATAGTTGAATATGTGCCGGACAAAGACGAGATAAACGAAAAGCTTTACGCCATCAATGTGAGATAAACGGCGGTGTGAAAAAAAGAAAGTTTTTTGCCGCTGCCGGCATGGGGCGTATAATCCGGTAAATATACAAATATGGGGTGTTAAAAAACTCAAAACGAGTTTTTTAACACCCCATATTTTCAGACTTTGACGACCGGCGATTTTAAAGTATATATCGTCTGCTTATTTATAAATTTTAGCCTGTTGTTAATAAAGCAGTGTGTGCCATAAAGGTTCTCCATTTACGGTATATCATTTTTTCATGTATCTGCCACTGATACATTATCATTGTAGCACACGGGAAGGTGCTTGTCAATACTTTGTGAAAACCAATTGTAATAATTGTGGCAAAAAAAATCGATTTTAGTGTATTATTACGATGGCGGATAATAAACAGTAAGAAAAAAATGATTCTTCACTGCAATTGCAGTCAATTATTGAACGGAGGAAAATGAAAAATGTCAAAACGGGGAGAAAACATCTGGCGCAGAAAAGACGGGCGCTGGGAAGCGCGTTACATAAAAGGGCGCAATGGTGCACGCGCTGTATACGGATATCTGTATGCAAAAAGCTATGCGGAGGTAAAGGCGAAGAAAATGGAGGTACAGCAGGAGTGCGCGGACCGCCCCGCTGCGATGAGCCGCGAATCATTTTCCGCGCTTGCCGATGCGTTTCTGTGCCGGAAAAAACATCATGTCAAGGAAAGCACCGTATCAAATTACCGATACAGGATCGATCGCTACCTGATACCGTATTGGGGCAATACGCCGTTACAGCATATAAACAGTATTGCTGTTGACAAATTTACCGATCATCTTTTTTGCGTATTCCATCTTGCGCCAAAAACGGTAAAGGATGTTTTGTCATTGTTTGATTCTGTGCTTAAATTCGGCTGTGAGAACAATTTTATTGTTGTCAAACCCTGCGTGACAGTTCCGAAGGTGCCTAAAAACAACGTTACAGTGATGTCCCGGCAGGATCAGGAGAGGCTGATGCGGCATCTGTGGGAGAATATGGACCTTGAGCGGTCAGGGGTGATCCTCTCGCTTGTTACGGGAATGAGGATCGGGGAAATATGTGCTCTTAAAAAAGGCGCCTTTGATTTCAGCCGGTCGACCGTGTCGGTTACCGGTACAGTTCAGCGCATTGCCCGACAAAAAGATGAAAACGGCTCCACCAAGCTGGTCTTATCAAGCCCGAAAAGCAACAGTTCCGTAAGGGTCATTCCGCTTTCGGGATCCTTTTCGGAATGGTTTGAAAGTCTTTGCGCGGACCTGAGCGATGATGACTATATCATCACCGGAACGTCCAAATACAGCGAACCGCGCAATTATTACAGAAAATATACGCGTTATCTGAAGGAGTGCGGGCTTGGCGACCGTGGCTATACTTTTCATACACTTCGCCATACATTTGCAACTGAAGCGATAAGAAACGGTATAAATGCAAAAAGCTTAGCTGAGATACTGGGGCATTCAAGCGTAAAAATTACATTGGAACGGTATGTCCACCCGTCATTTGAACAAAAAAAGCAGGAGATCGAAAAGGTGATGTTGTGTCACCCATTGCAGTCGTGGCTACAGTCACCGGATAAACAGTGACTGTATTTCCTACATTATTGTTTATATCTGTTTTTCAATACCGTAAAGGGAGAACCTTTATGGTATGAGACAAACAGTTGTGCTTTACTCCAAGAAAAAAATGATAAAGCGACAGGAGGACAGACTTATGAGATTAACAGCAACACAGAATGCGGCAAAAATCATTTCTTTGATTCTTGCTATGATAATGGTACTTTTCGTTATCACTTCTTGTGTGAAGACGGGAACCGGACCGCAGGGTGAACAGGGAGTTCAGGGCGTTCCGGGAGAAAAGGGCGAAAAAGGTGACAAAGGTGATGCCGGAGCCGCAGGACAAAACGGTAAATCCGCATATGAACTTGCCTGTGATAACGGCTACAAGGGTACGGAAGGTGAATGGCTTGCGTCATTGACCGGTAAGCCGGGTGCCGATGGAAAAGACGGCACCGCGGGCAGCAACGGCTCCGACGGTAAGTCCGCGTACGATCTTGCGGTCGAAAAAGGATATACTGGAACGCCGGAGCAGTGGCTCGCGTCACTGGTGGGCGAGACAGGAGTTGCGGGCAAAGACGGAAAAGACGGTAAAGACGGAACTGCGGGTGCCGACGGTAAAAACGGCAAGAGCGCATACGAGCTTGCCTGTGACAACGGTTTTACCGGAACGCTGGTTCAGTGGCTTGATTCTCTTATCGGAACTTCCGGAAGCAAAGGCGACAAGGGAGACAAGGGCGATAAGGGCGACACCGGAGCCACAGGAGAAAAGGGCGAAAAAGGCGACAAGGGTGATAGCGGAGAAGTCGGTACGGCGGGAAGATCTGCATATGAACTTGCCTGCGATAACGGATTCGAGGGTTCTTTGACCGAATGGCTGGCGTCTCTTGTGGGCAAGGACGGCTCTGCCGCCGCTAAGGGTGACAAGGGCGACAAAGGCGACACCGGAGCCACAGGAGAAAAGGGCGACAAAGGCGAGACTGGCGCCTCGGGAAAGTCTGCCTATGAGCTTGCATGCGATAATGGGTACACCGGGAGCCTTCAGGATTGGCTGGCATCTCTTGTCGGAGCTGTCGGCGCCAAAGGCGACAAGGGAGAAAAGGGCGAAAAAGGTGATACCGGTGCCACAGGCGAAAAAGGCGATGCGGGAGCCGCAGGCAGATCTGCGTACGAAATCGCCAAAGAAAACGGCTATACCGGTACCGAGGCGCAGTGGATCGCTTCACTTTCGGGCAAATCCGCATATGAAGTGGCTGTAAAGAACGGTTATACCGGAACCGAATTCGAATGGCTTGCTTCTCTTGTCGGAGAAATCGGAGCCAAGGGCGACACAGGTGCTAAGGGTGATAAAGGCGATAAAGGCGACAAAGGCGACACGGGTGAAACCGGTGCCGCCGGAAAATCTGCGTATGAAATAGCCAAGGAGAAGGGATACACGGGAACTGAAGAGCAATGGCTCGCGTCCCTGATAGGTCCCACAGGTGCTGCGGGCGTTCGCGGTAATGACGGACAGAACGGAAAGTCCGCATACGAGCTTGCCAAGGAAAACGGTTTTGAAGGAACACTGTCGCAATGGCTTGATTCCATTGTCGGAGCCGCCGGCGCCAAGGGCGAAAGGGGCGAAAAAGGCGACAAGGGCGACAAGGGCGATGAGGGTAAGTCCGCTTATGAAATCGCCTGTGAAAACGGTTACAGCGGTACCGTGACTGAGTGGCTCGCTTCTCTTGTCGGCAAAGACGGACAGGCTGCCGCGCGCGGTGAGGACGGTAAAGACGGACGGGACGGCAAGTCTGCTTATGAGCTGGCGCGCGAAAACGGATACGAAGGTACCGTTCAGCAGTGGCTCGCATCTCTTGTCGGAGCAGCCGGAGCGCAGGGCGATAAGGGCGATGCCGGAGCAACCGGTAAGTCTGCTTACGAGATTGCCAAAGAGCACGGCTATACCGGAACCGAAGAAGAATGGATAGCCTCTCTTGTGGGCGCAAAGGGCGATACCGGAGCCAAGGGTGAAAAAGGCGACGCCGGCGATGCCGGAAAAGACGGCAGAACCCCTTACATCGGAGCAAACGGCAACTGGTGGATCGGCGATGTCGATACCGGCGTGAAGGCTGCCGGCTCGGACGGCGTCAAAGGTGATGCCGGAGAGCAGGGCGAAAAGGGTGAAAAGGGCGAAAAAGGCGATGCCGGAGAGAACGGTAAGGACGGAGAGAACGGCAAGGACGGCGACAAAGGAGAAAAAGGTGACAAGGGCGAGACCGGAGAGCAGGGCGTCAGCGTCATCAATGCCTATGTAGATGAAGATCTGCACCTCTGGCTTGAGCTTTCCAACGGCAAGAAGATCGACGCAGGCTATGTAGGCGTGAGCGTTACACCTCCCGCGACTACCGAATATACCGTAACCTTCGTTGACTGGGACGGCACAGAACTGAAAAAAGAAAACGTTGAAAAAGGCAAGAACGCAACTGCTCCCGCCGATCCCGCAAGAGATGGCTATATCTTTGCAGGCTGGGATAAGGCGTTTGATAATGTGACCGAAAATATTACAGTTACGGCAACCTATGCTCAAATAACAGACCCCACAATAGTGATAGGAAATGCCACCGGAAGCATCGGCAGTGAAGTTGAAATTACGTTTGATTTGTTAAACAGCCCTCAACTGTATGCCATGAGTCTTCAGATCGGATTTGACGAAACAGCCTTGGAATTGGTTTCCGCAACAAGCGGAGATGCCATGAAAGATTTCTCCTACACTGAACCCAAGCGACTCAAGAACGGCTCGAATTTTATATGGGACAAAAGTGACGCCGCAACAGCCAACGGAACAGTGCTGAAAATGGTGTTCAGAATCAAGGATACAGCATCCGCAGGCAGCTATTCCGTTACCATGACCTGCGATTCCGGTAATACATACGATATAAACAACAACGATGTTGAATTGAAGATCGTAGCCGGAAGCATAATTGCCACAAAATAAAACACTACGGTGAAAAAATATTTTGAAAAGGAGTATGAGCTTATGAAAAAGCGAACATTGTCATTATTGCTGGCGATCGTAATGGTTATTTCGACGGTTTATGCTTGCGGAATTACCGCCGCAGCAGCATCCGATGGTTCTTCCGGAGAAAATGTAAGTTTGGCTGCAATATCGGTGTCGGAAGCGTGGGGAAACCCGGGCGAAAACGTAGATGTTGAACTGACCGTGACCGATAACCCCGGTATACAGGGCGCAATAATTACGGTATCGTGGGATGAAAGGCTCACGTTGGTTTCAACCGCATCCGGAGAGGCGTTCAGTCAAATGGAATATACTGCACCGAGCCAATACGTTGCATCCGGTACTAATTTTCTCTGGGACAGCAATGAGGTCGAAAATGCGGTTGACGGTGTAATTCTTATACTGACTTTCAGCGTTTCCGAAACTGTGCAGAACAATGAAATCTTACCGGTAAAAGTTACATATATCAAGGGAGATGTTGTAGACGGTGAAGACAATGATGTCATTCTTGATATAACCGATGGAAGCGTACGCGCTATCAGCTACATTCCCGGCGATGTTAACGGAGATGGACGGGTCAATACCCGTGATCTGGTAATGTTGCGCCAATATATTTCGGACGGCTGCACTGTCAACCCCCAAGGTTATAACGCAAATGTTGTGACAGATGCCTGCGATGTTAACGGCGACGGCAGAATAAATACCCGTGATCTTGTTAGGCTGAGACAATACATTTCAGACGGTTCAAAAACAGATCCCGAGGGCTACAATGTAGTTTTAAAACCCGCCAAGATGCCCGAATGCAGTCATCCGGACATGCAGGCGACTGCCGCCAAAGCCACCACCTGCATCGAACCCGGTAATATTGCTTATTGGCATTGCGATAAGTGCGGAAAATACTTCTCCGACAGCGAAGGCAAAAATGAAATATCCGAGCAGAAAACGATAGCTCCCGCCAATGGACATACCGAAGTTACAGACGCGCCGGTTTCTCCTACGTACGAGAGCACCGGTCTGACAGAAGGCTCTCACTGCTCGGTCTGCGGAGCCGTCCTTGTGGCACAGACAGAGATTCCGAAGCTTGAAGCCGTATCTCATTCTGTTACATACATGAATACCAAGAGTGCCGAAATTCCCGTGGAAAAAATGAAATATAACGAGCACGAAGGACTTTACGACCTGCCGACACCCGAAGTTGAGGGGTATATATTCAACGGGTGGATTGACGTCAATACAGGCAAGTCGATTACAAGGATCGAAAAAGGTACAACTGGCAATATCGAGCTGTATGCCGACTGGGAATTAATCAAGTACAAAATTACTTACGATTTGGGCAATGCCAAACAGCATGAAAATAATCCTACGGAGTATACTGTGGAAAGCCCGACTATAACGTTGGCCGGACTTACGATGAAGGCACATGTGTTTGTCGGATGGTTTGACGTCAATACAGGCAAGCAGGTTGAATGGGTCGGAAACGGTAAAACTGGCAATATCGAGCTCAAGCCCAAATGGCGGTTGGCGAGAAATACGGCGTATTCATACAAAGAGATCGAGGACAGTGGAAGAACCCCCAAGTTTGACGAGATAACATATTTGCAAAATGAGGTCGGAAACGGATTTGCTTATATTTTCTATCTCGGATATCTTGATAATGTAGTTTTAGACACTGTCAGCACGCCTTATACTCACACCGGTAGTTCTTACAAAAAGACATTGAGCACAAAAACAGTAACATCCAGCGAATTTGTTCGTTCGGTATCCGATGTTGCATCGCGGTCTTCTTCATGGCAAAATGAGAAGGCGATATCCAAAAGCATATCGGATTCGTTGAGTTATCATTTTGGCGTTGAGGCAGGAATGAAGGATGTATGCAAAGTATCAAGTTCTTTTGATTGCTCGCGCAGCGTTGTCGATGCAAAGCAGTTCGTTGAAATGCTCGGCGGTAGCTCTGAGGTTGAACACTCTTTGACAGAGTCGCAGGCATTTTCATGGAGTGTGGAGAATGAGACTTCGCAGGAATACTCATTTGACGATACAGACCCTATAGGTACTTATAGGTTGGTTAACTGCTGCACCGTTCATGTATTTGCCGTGGCGCAATATGATGCGGAAACTGATAATCTTTATGTGTACAATTTGAATTACATCGATGGTCAAGTAACGCAAATGCTGGATTATTCCAAGACATCCATGTTTGATGAGGAGACGGACAGCATTCTTGATTTTACGTTTCCTGCGGATAAAGTAGCTGACGCATATTTCAACTCGTATTCGGTTTCATTCGATGGCAACCAGCCTGAAACTGCTTCCGGTCAGGTCACCGGAGTACCTTCGACTTCATTTTGGTTCAAAAATCAGACAAGTACATTGCCGTCCGCGCCCTCATTGGAGGGTTGGATATTCAACGGATGGTACACGGACCCGTCGTGCACTCCGGAAACTAAGGTTGGGGATGCAGATCAACGTCTGATTGCTGCCAATTTGGCACTGAAGAATATCACGCTGTATGCCGGATGGCGTCCATGGACGTGGAATATCGTATTTAATGCGAACAAGCCTGATGACGAAAGCGCTGAGTTAACGGGTAGCATGGATGAAATGCAGATGTCCTTTGATAAGTCTGACACCTTAAAGCCGAACCAATTCAAATTGACTTTTTACAACTTCATTGGTTGGGCATTGACACCGCAAGGTGCTGTCAAATATAAGGATTGCGAGGAAGTTAGAAACATCACGCCGGAGAACGATAATGGAGAGGTGACTCTGTATGCCGTCTGGGAGCCGTGTACGTACAAAGTTTATGTCGATTACGCCGGTGGTGACGCGAGTGCAGCTTACTACGAGGTAAAGTACAAAGAAAAGATTTCACTGCCGAATCCTACCAGAGCGGGATGGAGATTTGCCGGTTGGCAGGGTATGCCGAGTGATAATATAATGCCGGCAGAGGATATATACATAACCGCAACATGGGGGTGCCTTAGTCACACATGGAGCAGTCAAGAAATATATACAATAACAGATGATGCGGTACGGTGGCTTGGGGCTCCAACGCTGTCAGGTGCATTAGATATGTCATTTGCAAGAGCAAACAATTGTCAAATCGAGATCACTGTGAGTTTCCATGTTAAAGAAATAAATAACGGGTATCAATGTTTTGCCATTACGAAAAACCAACGGTGTACATTCATCAAAGATAGCGATTGGAAAGACCCAAGTGACCCAAGTATACTTTACTGCACCAACGGCATTGAGACTGCGGGGACCAAGAAAGGCGAAGGAGACTTTTCTGCAACCGCATATGTATATGCCAATAGTTTGACAGATGATGCTGTGTATACTGCTTTCTGTGCACGAGGAAGTGGCGATGATGATTGGGAATTGAGTAATTTGAGGATTACAGTTAGGATTATTACCTGACATTGGCTTAATGAAGTTCCTCGAAATTTTAAACCTGAGGGCTGTCGCGCGTAAGCGCGGCAGCCCTTTTACGCTCATTGCTTTGCGGTTGGTTTTACAGTCTCCAGTAGATATATTCTGCTGCATCGAAGGCGTTGCGGTCGTAAAGTCCCTTTACGTCGATGAGCACGTGCTTACCGTCAGAGTAGAAGCGGTCGATGTCTTTCATGCCGAGTCCGGCAAATTCGGTGTGCGCCACGGCTACGATAACGGCGTCCATGCCGCATATATCGCTCATATCGGTGAAGCGGACGTCGTAGAGACGTTCTGCCTCTGCCGCATCAGCCTGCGGGTCGGCAATGACCGGTTCAATGCCGTATTCGCGCAGCTCCTTCACAATGTCAAACACCTTTGAATTGCGCGTGTCACGGCAGTTCTCCTTGAATGTGAATCCTAAGATCGCCACACGGGCGTTTTTGACCGGCTTTTCGGCTTTTATCAGGCTTTTTACCGTGTTTTCACCGATATATTTACCCATTCCGTCGTTTATGCGGCGGCCGGCAAGAATGACCTGGCTGTGATATCCGAGCATATCGGCGCGGTAGGTGAGGTAGTAGGGGTCAACGCCGATGCAGTGACCGCCGACAAGACCGGGATAAAACTTGAGAAAGTTCCATTTTGTCCCCGCTGCCTCAAGCACGGACCGTGTGTCTATGCCCATCTTATTGAAAATGATGGAAAGCTCGTTCATGAATGCGATATTGATGTCGCGCTGGCTGTTTTCGATGACCTTTGCAGCCTCGGCGACCATAATATTTGCCGCGCGGTGAACGCCGGCTTCCACCACAAGCTCGTAAACTCCGGCGACGGTATCGAGGGTTTCGGCATCCATGCCGGACACTATTTTTCTGATATTTTCAAGCCTGTGCACCTTGTCGCCGGGATTGATGCGTTCGGGCGAGTAGCCTACCTTGAAGTCAGTACCGCATTTGAGTCCGGATTCGGCTTCAAGAATGGGGACGCATATTTCCTCGGTGACGCCGGGATAGACAGTTGATTCAAAAACGACGATGCTGCCGGGAGTGAGGTTGCGGCCGACTATGCGGCTGGCGCTTCTCACGGGTTCAAGATCGGGGGTGTGATCGTCGTTTACCGGGGTGGGAACGGCGACTATATGAAAGCTCGCCTCCGAAAGACGCGTTTCGTCAGCGGTGAATTCAACAGAGCAGTTTTTTATCGCATCGTCTCCGACCTCGCCGGTAGGGTCGATGCCCGAATTGTAAGCGTCGATTTTTTTGCTGTTCAGATCAAAGCCGATCACGCGCACTTTCTTTGAAAATGCAACGGCAATGGGCATTCCGACATAGCCGAGTCCGGTCAGGGAAAGCGCAGTCTCGCCGGACAAAAGACGGTCATAAAGACGGTCGAATGATGACATTTTGATAATCCTTTCTTTTGAGCCGCCGCCGGACGGCGTGGGGATGCGGTCGTGCCGCATTCTGTAATATAGTATCACACCAAATAAAAAAAGTCAATAGATTTATGTCAAAACGCGGCGCACCGAGCGGAAACATTTTTCCCTGGATTTTTGCGTTTTTTTCAAAAAACATATTGCAAAAAGCGCGGTGTTGTGATATAATAAAACAGCACGCTGAAAGGCGGCAATAATTTGCTGGTGTGGCTCAGTCGGTAGAGCAGTTGATTCGTAATCAACAGGTCGCGGGTTCGAATCCCGCCACCAGCTCCAATAATGCCCACACGGGCTTGCCCGTGTGGGCATTATTGTGTCTTGCAGTGATTCGGACCCCTCAAATTCAGCAAAGCTGAATTTGATATGAATCGCGCCACAGCCTAACGAACGCTTTGCAGTTCAGACGCGCGATTCCGGGTTCAGAATCCCGCCGATAAACGGGCTTGCCCGTGTGGGCATTATTGTGTCTTGCAGTGATTCGGACCCGCATTCGGCTCATAAATGAACCGAATTAAAACAACGGCTCGGCGGCATGGTGCCGCCGAGTCCCGCAGATCCCGCGCACGCGGCGGGGAAGGAAGTTATTTATGCAGTCTTTCTGCATTCCACGTGCGGAGGATGCGGCGTCTGCCGCCGAATTCCGCCCACGCGCTGAGGCCGAACATGATCGAAAAATCAAGTAGGAACAGCAGGGTGTATATCGGATAGGCAACGATGCGACCGCCGTAGGTATAGACAAGTACTACGACAAGCGCGGCGGCAGTGGCAATGAGATTCCGCCGTATGTTTTTGCGCGTCGCAATGAAGCTTCGCAAAGCTTCCTTCGTCGGTTCTTTATCGGCGGTGAATTCAAGAAATTCACGCTTTTCCTCGCCGTCGTTTTCAATACGGCGGTAGGCGATAATTCCGAGAGCGACGCCGCATATCGCTGCCGAAATAATATAGCCGACAAAGGTGTTGACGATGCTGCCGTTTATACCGGGATCCGCTACCGCGTTGATCAGCGTTACGATGAGGTCGTTGATGAGAAATGTTTTGAAGATCATAATGATGATCAGTATTGCAAGCATACGCAGGAAATCGTGCCGTTTGTTGCTCTCTTTTTTCATGATGATAACTCCTTAATGTTGTTCTTTAGATCGTACGGCGCGTTCACTTTTTCGTGCAACGTCATTTGAATTATATCATACAATCATGCGACTGTCAATATGTTGTGCTTGATTTTGCGGATATGGCGTTTTTCACTTTCCCTTTTCGGCATATATCTTGGCAAGACCGCCGACAGAGGTCTCGCGGTAGCCCTGGTTCATGTCCTTGCCGGTCTGATACATGACCTCAACGATCTCGTCAAACGAGACCTTGTGCTTGCTTTCAAGCGATTTTGCAAGCATTACGGCGTTGAACGCTTTGATGCTCGCCATTGCATTGCGTTCGATGCACGGTATCTGCACCAGCCCCAGAACCGGGTCGCAGGTAAGTCCGAGGTTGTGCTCAAGCGCAATCTCGGCGGAGCATTCGATGTCGGCACTGCTCAGCTCGTATATCTGAGCCAGCGCTGCCGCAGCCATCGAGCAGGCAACGCCCACCTCAGCCTGACAGCCGCACTCCGCGCCGCTTATCGACGCATTCTGCTTCACCACATTGCCGACCACGCCCGCCACGGCAAGCGCGTCAACTATCTCGCGCTCGCTCACGCCGCAGTCGCGGTACATATAGTAAAGCACCGCGGGGACTATCCCCGCCGAGCCGCAGGTGGGAGCAGTAACGACCGTTCCGTTTGCGGCGTTTTCCTCGGCAACGGCAAGCGCATACGCCGAGACCTTGCGGTTTTCGTGTATGAGCGACAGCTCGAACTTTGCGTTCTCTCCGTAAAGCACACGCGCCTTGCGCTCAAGATTAAGCCCGCCGCCAAGCACGCCGGATGCCTCAAGTCCGCGCTCAACGCTTTCCTTCATTACCTGCCATACTGTCTCAAGATACGGGTAAATATCCGGTTCGTAGTACCGCACGTATTCCGGGAGCGTCATTCCGCGTTTATCGGCAAAAGCGCGCACCCCGGCAAAATCGCGTTCCGGGTATACCTCGCGCGAATCGGCAAGCTCGCACCCGTCGATAAGAACGCTGCCGCCGCCGACAGACACCGCGTCAAATAGAAATTCGGACGTGCCGTCCGCCGAAAGCGAATATATCTTCATATAATTCGGATGCGGAATGTCCGACTCCGTGCTGTTGAATACGATATCGGTATCGGCACCCAGCACCTCGCGCAGCACGCGGTCGGTGCCGTGCCCCTTGCCGGTGAGCGCAAGCGAACCGAAAAGCTCGACGCGGTACCGCCGCTGCCCGAAACGCGCAAGCGCGTTCCGGGCAATTATTTCGGGACCTATGGTGTGTGAGCTTGACGGTCCCCTGCCTGTTTTGTATAATTCGCGGAGTGATTTCATTCGGCGTCTACCGTGCCGTCCTCATGGATGGTGATCTTCATGCCGTCCTTGACATACTCAAGAAATTCATCGCCGAGGCAGTCGATGACGGGGAGCGGATGACCGTCCAGCCATACGTCGGATAGCACCGCGCCCGCAGCCGCGAGCGAGTCGATAGGCTCGGAGAAAAGCATGCATGCGGGCTGTCTGCCCATCGAGCAGGCGCAGTAGAGGACCAGTCCGCCGGTCGTGGAACCGATGGTGCGCGGCAGGCAGAGCGCCTTGCCGAGCATTTTTTTACCGTAAAGATCGGGATTGTTCTGGTCGCCGCAGGTGGCGCTCTTGTCGCCGAACTGAAGCGCCTTCTGGAATGATGCAAGCGTGTTGAGTCCGCCGTGCGAGACAAGTGCCTCGGCGGTAAGGCTGCCGGCGGCAACCACTCTGCCTTTGAATTTTTTCATCTTACTTGTTACCTCCGGTTATTTCGGTAAGTATCTCGTCGTCGGTATAATAGCGCGCACTCGTGTATGTGCGCAGCTTGTTGCTGGATGTTATTACCGGCATTTTGGTGCTGAGCGGGTTGTTCATATACATGAGCGGGCAGATGTAGCTCGTTATGATGCCGGTCTTTTTCAGTCTTTCGGCATACGGAGTCGCCTCAAATGCTTTCAGCACGCCGGGTGCGGCGGTAAATACGGTCGGAATGACCACTTTTTCGTTGCCTGCCGCCTTCAACGCGCCCTCGACCCTTTCCGTCCACGAAATGAGCTGATTCAGGCTCATGTGCGGACAGCCCATGAAGCAGAGCTTCGGCTTTGCGTTTTTGTTCTTCCAAATGACAGGGTAGCTGTCGTAGACGCGCTGAAGCTCCGCGTCGTCGATGACGTAGACCTTGGCATCCTCATTTATCAGGCTCTCGCCGTACTTCACGGCTTCGGGCGTGATATTTTCTACATGGTAAAGACCGACCGCGCCGTTTGACGCCGTTGCCGCGCCGAAATCCTTGAGGTATGTCTTTGCATCGTCGTCAAGCCTGCCGCAGAGCCAGCGGTCGAGCCCGCGGATGTAAGGCACATCCTCCATTACCTTCATGCCGACGGCGGATCCGAGGAGCTGCGCTTCCGGTTTTTTCGTCGTTTTTATTTCGATGATCCAGCTTGCGCGCCTGCCCTCATCCTTGAGGAAGCCGAAGGACGGAACATATCCGACTATCGAGCCCATGAGGTCGATAATACCGGAGTTGCGGTTGCAGCGTGCGCCGAGCACCGAGTTTGCGTACACGACGGCGGAGGATTCCGACCACGAGAGCACGTCTCCCATAGCGGGCGTGTTGCCGACCTCATCCATGTAGCAGGTGCAGGTGAACGCATCGTCGCTCATAAGACCGAGCTTTTTGAGCTGACCCTCGTAGAAATCCTGCTTTGTGTACATAAATTTGTTGAATACGAAGTTCTGAAGAAAGCTTGACGGCACCCGTGAATCGAGCGGGCGGGGGTCGGCGGAGAATTTCTGAGCCGATACCGCGCCGGCGTCGATGAGCTGATCCATCAGCGCATAGACGGGAGCGAGCGCCTTGAGTCCGAACGATGTGACAAGGTGATTGTATTTGCTTGTCACCGGGACCATTTCATCTGCGCCGAACAGCTCGCCGTAGCGCACAAGTGTCTCCATGACCTTTGCCATAGTCTCACCGCGGCTGCCGCCGAGGATAGCCTTCTGCTCATCGGTGAGCTTCATTTTGTAGTCCATAATCTGTTCCTCCTTATATCTTCATCGCCGCTTCGTATGCTTCCCATACGACCGAGCGGAGGTTGCCGACGGCGCGGCAGTCGCCTATGAGCTGAACGCCGCTGCGCTTTTCGGTGAGCGGAGCTGGGATATAGCCCGCGCAGCTGATAACGGAATCGCAAGCAAGCTCAAATTCCTTACCGTCCTTGCCGGCGCATACGATGGCGCCGTCCTTAACCTCCTTGAGCGCGGTCTCAAGGTACACGGGTACGCCGTTCAGCGCGAACCACTCGCGCAGGTAAGAGGAGTTTGCAAGGCAAACGCCCTTCTGCGCGACAAGATCGTCTTTCATTTCAACGATAAGCGGCTTTTTGCCGTGAAGAGCAAGCTCGTATGCGATCTCGCAGCCGGTGAGCCCGCCGCCGATGACGGCGACTGTCTCGCCGACCTGTTTTTTGCCGAGCAGGAACTCGCACGCCTCTACCATCTTTTCGTTGCCGGGAACGCGGCGCAGCACGCGCGGCACGGCGCCGGTGGCGATTATCACGGGCTCGCCGCCGAACACGGTGATGTCTTTCACCTCGTCGCCGAGGCGGATGTCAATGTCCATCGCCCTCATCTGACCGCGGTACCATTCAAGCAGGTCGCGCAGCTTGCCCTTGTAGGATTCGGCACTCGCCGCGATAAAGGCACCGCCGAGCTCCTGCGCCTTTTCGTGTATCACCGGCTTGTGACCGCGCAGCTTGAGCACACGCGCGGCTTCCATACCGCCGATGCCGCCGCCGATGATGTGCACGGTCTTCGGCGAATTTGTTTTTTCAATATGGTGCTTGCCCCACTGCATCATTTCGGCGTTGACGGCGCAGCGCGCAAGGTGCAGACTGTCGGAAAGGTCCTGATCGTTCGGCACGCCCTTGTAGTGGCACATATTGAAGCAGCCGTTATGGCAGAGAATGCAGGGGCGGATATCGTCGCTGCGGTCCATCATGAGCTTTGTCACCCACTCGGGGTCGGCAAGGAACTGACGGGCAAAGCCCGCGCCGTCAAGCTTGCCCTCGGATATCGCCCCGGCGGCGACCGTCGGGTCAAGTCTGCCCGCGCAGATAACGGGAACGTCAACGAATTCCTTTATATGCTCAACGTCGGCAAGGTTGCAGTTTTCGGGCATATAGATAGGCGGATGCGCCCAGTACCATGCATCGTATGTACCGTTGTCGCAGTTGAGACAGTCGTATCCCGCATCCTGAAGATACTTTGCGGCGCGCTCGGATTCCTCCATGTCGCGTCCGACCTCGGTGTAATCCTCGCCCGGGAGAGCGCCCTGACGGAAGCCCTTTGTTTTGGATATGACGCTGTATCTGAGGGATACCGGGAAATCGTCTCCGCAGGCGGCTTTTATCGCCTTTACGATCTCGACCGGGAAGCGGTATCTGTTTTCAAACGATCCGCCGTATTCGTCGGTACGTCGGTTTACATATTTCAGCGTGAACTGATCGAGCAGATAGCCCTCGTGCACCGCGTGCACCTCAACGCCGTCAACGCCCGCGTCCTTCAGCATTTTTGCGCATTTTGCAAACGCTTCAACGAACTCATGGATCTCGTCAACGGTCATGGCACGCGACGGCACTTTGTCCGACCAGCGGTTGGGCGAGGGGCTGGCGGTCGCCGTTATCTTGTCAAGATCCATAAACGGCTTGCTGACCGCGCGTAGGAACTTGTTCGTGTAGAGCTTCTCCATCATTTCGCTGACGGTGAAGGAACGGCCGAATCCCGCGGTGAGCTGGACAAAGAGCTTTGCGCCGGTCTTGTGGAACTCCGGCATCCACTTTGCCAGATCGTCATACATTTTTTTGTTTTTGTAGAGCCACTGACCGAACATCGGGTTGTAGACCGGCTGACATCCGGGCATGACAAGTCCCGCGTTGTTTTTGGCGACTTCCATAATGAAGCGCGCACCGTCGCGGTCGAAATGGTTCTTTTCCATCCATCCGAAAAGATCGGTGCCGCCCATGCTCGTCAGCACTATGCGGTTTTTGATCTCACAATTGCCGATCTTCCACGGCGTAAAGAGGGAATTGAGTCTCTCATCCATTGGTAAGGTCCTCCGTAAAAATAATTATCTGTTGCGCCTTAAGCGTTGTTAATATTATAACATATAAAATGAAGGAAAACAATATTTGCACACGGTTTATCAAAAAAAGCTGCCGATTTTTTCGGCAGCTTTGGAATTTACATTTTTCTTGTGTATCGGCACTTCGGAAAGTTTGAGCAGCCCCAAAACGGTTGTCCGGCGTTAGCTCCGTGCTTTGCGGTTCGTACTATAAGCTTGCCACCGCAAAGGGGGCATATATCTGTGCTGTTTGCGGCAGAAACTGCACTGCTACCGGCAATGTCTGCTCCGGGCGTCACAGGCTGATCGGCGCATTCGTCAGTTGACTTTGTGAGGGACTCGGAAACTGCATCATCTCCGGCAGCATTAACGTCTGAATTTTCGGACGTCTCAGCGATATTGCCGTTACTATCGGTCAGTTTGTGTATACTTTCGATGTGTTGCGACTTTGTGGCGGCATCGACCTGCGAATAAGGATAGAGGATGTTGTATATTTCGTTTATCTTTTCGGCCGGCAGTGAGATCGCCGAGTTTTTTTCGCACAGTTCACTTACCGTATCACAAATTTCATTGCGGTTAATAACACGGATGTCGCTGTGGACTGTAACTTTTTTGAGTGTGCATCTTTCCGAAAAAACAATTATCGATATCAACGGGATCGATCCGTCAAGTATCTCACCGAGGCATTTGATGTGCGTGCGATTTTGCATTATCGGATTATAGAAACGCTCCTTTTGACTTTTACGCCTTCCGCGCGGAAGAGTCTGATACCAATATAGCTTATCCTCCTCGCCAAATATCCAACCGCTGTAATTCTTGCTTTCAAAAACGAAAATGCCATTTTCGCATATCATCAGCAGGTCTATTTCCGACGTTTCATTTTCTCCTTTTGGCAGGTATACATTGAAAAGAAGCTTGGCACCTTGCCGCTCATAACGATGCAGATATTTGTATGTAAGATATTCACCGTATTTGCCTGTGTCATTTACAACCGAATAATACGGCAGATGTGTTACTTTGTGATATGAACCGTGATAGTATATGATAAGTGTTATAATTGCTTTTACGGCAAACAGCGCAATTGCAGCTATTAAAGGAATAAGTATTACCGGATTGGATATAAGCTTTAAAAGTGATAAGATAAGTTCTTTCATGTATCAATATTCCTTGGAAACTCTTAATTGATACTATTATATCATGTCATGTATTTGCTGTCAACCTGCGATAGCGTGAATGATAATTATTCATTACATCCGAAGAAAAAGCGTATATTAAAACACAATCAAAAAAATGCCTGCTATATACACAAAGTGCCGCCGTACTAACGTACAACGGCACTTTTTTGAGAGGATATTACAGGACTCTTGACAGGAACTCTCTTGTTCTTGCCTCGCGCGGATGGACGAATATTTCGTCGGGTGTGCCTTCCTCGCAGATCACACCGCCGTCCATGAATATGACGCGGTTCGAAACATCGCGCGCAAAGGACATTTCGTGCGTGACTACTATCATTGTGAAGCCCGAATCGGCGAGCCGGCGCATGACGCCCAGCACCTCGCCCACCATTTCCGGGTCAAGCGCGCTTGTCGGTTCGTCAAACAGTATGACCTCGGGGGACATAGAAAGCGTGCGTGCGATAGCCACGCGTTGTTTTTGCCCGCCCGAAAGCTGCCTTGGCTTGGCGTTTATATACTGGCTCATTCCGACCTTTTCAAGAAATTCCATGGCGTTCTTTTCGGCTTCGCTGCGGCTTCTGCCGAGGACCTTCATCTGTCCTATCACGCAGTTGTCGAGCGCAGTCATATTGTTGAAAAGGTTGAACTGCTGAAAGACCATGCCGACCTCGGCGCGGTAGCGGCGGATATCCGTTCCCGCTGACATTATGCTGTGTCCCTTGTATATGATATCGCCGGAAGTGGGTGTCTCAAGCAGATTGATGCAGCGCAGCATTGTTGATTTGCCGGAGCCTGACGAACCGATAACGCTCACGACCTCGCCGCGTTCGACCGACAGGCTTATGTCCTTCAGCACGGCATGGTCGCCGAAATCTTTTTTGAGGTGATCTATTCTGATGATCGGGGTAGCTGCTTCAGTCACGTGGGATCGCCTCCTCTTTTTTTACATGGATCTCGGCGTTCGGATCGCTTTGTGAGCCGAAGATCGTATAGTTTTCCTTGCCGTCCAGCTTCTTTTCTATAAAGCGGAGCAGGCATGTGACGCTGAATGTAAGTATGAAATACACCACGCAGACCACAAAATACGTCTGGAAGGTCTGGAAATTCTGCCGCTTTATTATGCCGGCAAAGTAGTAAAGCTCGGTTACGCCAATGACGTTCAGCACAGAGGTATCTTTTATGTTGATAACGAACTCATTGCTGACCGACGGCAGGATGTTGCGCACGACCTGCGGCAGTATCACGTGCAGCATGGTCTGGCTGTGGCTCATTCCGATAGAGGTCGCGCCTTCAAACTGACCTTTGTCTATTGAGATTATTCCGCCGCGGACTATTTCCGCCATATATGCGCCTGTATTTATTGACACGATGAGTATGCCCGATGGTATCAGCGGCAGAGTGTTGCCGCCGCTGGCAAAGGCGTAGCCCCAGTAGATGACCATTGCCTGCACCATCATAGGCGTGCCGCGAAAGACTTCAACGTATACCGTGATAAGTGCGTCAAGTATTTTGCGCAGTACGCGCAGGGGGACATTTTTCGGCTTCGGTGCGGTGCGTATCATACCGGTAAGCAGTCCGATAAGGAATCCCGCCACCGTTCCGACAAGGGATATGAGCATGGTTATGCCAACACCCTTAAGTATAAAGCTGTGATACTGTCTGAGGATACCCCAGACATCGGTAAAGAATGTTCCCATAATTTCTTTTATTTCTTTTTGTAGATCACGACAAGATTGGATACGTAGTACATATCGGTGAAATCGACCTTTTCTTCACGGTCGGGGGTGGGGCTCATGCCGGCAACGATGGCGTCAACTGCGCCGGACTGAACGGCGGGGACGAGGGAATCCCAGTCGTATGCATAGACTTCAAGCCTGAGACCGAGCTTGTTGGCAACGTAAAGGGCTATCTGAACGTCATAACCGTTGGCATATCTGCCCTCGGTCACCTTTCCGCCTTCGCCGTAGATGGGAACGGCCCCGAGCGAGGGAGCGTTGAGGTCGGTCCAGTTGTAGGGCTCATATGCACACTCCATGGCTATTTTCAGCGTGCCTGAGGGAGCGGCGGGAGCTTCTGATGTGAGTGCGAGAGAATCGACCTTTTTGCCGGCTGAGATATCCGCCATCTGGAGCATGAGAGCGTAGCGGGTCTCTTGCGGGATCGTGGCGAGAACTTCGTTTATCTGTGCGCGGAGAGCCGAGCCCTTGGCGAGAGCTATTGCAACGCCGGTCTCCTTTTCGGTGGCGGTGAATCCGTTTTTGTTGTTTTCAAGGCGGAGGTAATCAAGATCGGCATTGGCAGGGCATACGGCAAGCGCAGTGGGCTCTTCGGCGATGTAGCCGTCGATAGCGCCGCTCTTGAGTGCGGTGAGAAGGTCTGCGAATTCGGGATATGTGTCGGCGGTGTTGCCTTTTATCTGCTTCATTGCCTCGGCGTGGAAGGTGCCGGACTGCGCGGCGATCTTTGCGCCTTCGAGGTCTGCTATCGAACCCGCTCCGCTTATATCCTTTTTATCGGACGAGCAGGAGGGAAGAATGGCGATGCACGCAGCTGCCATGACAAGTGCGAGAATGAGAGAAAGTGTTCTTTTCATTGTTTTATTTCCTTTCAGATATAAATGAAATACAGAAAGACCGAAACGAAAAGCTCCGGTCTTTCAATAAATAAAACGTAAAACAAATAAAAATGAAATACGTCCGTATTATCTCTGCCGATAGCTCTCCGCTTGCGCGACAGTCGGACGGATATTATCCGTGCGCCCAGCCTGCGGCTCAGCAGCGAGCCCGGCTTCGGCAAAGACCCCTTTCATCCGCCGTCGCTGACCTGCTGCGGTCTCGGACGGGCTACTTATGATCTCTGCGCCTCTATCTTGCCATGTATTATATCAGAAAGTGCGGCGGAATGCAAGGGCTTTTTTAATTTTTTTTCAAAAACGTGATTTGCAACAACAAAAATACGCTGCGGAGGGCAAAAAATAGCGCAAATCAACACAAGGGAGATTTTTCTTTGCATAAAAAACGCGTTTTACCGATGAAAAATCAAAAAAAGTATATACAAACACGGTCGTTTATGATATAATTAAATGTGTATATGCCGATTTTTACCGACAGACGTCGGAAGTGTACGGCATGCAAGACCCGGCGCGCGACACACGCCGCCGAAAGGTACGGTTGATTAATGTATCAGAACGATAATAAAGGTAATTTCAAGGGTAAAAATAAAGACCGGGGCAACAGGAGCGGTCGCCGTCCGCTCCCACCGCGTGCCTCCGATGCGGAGGCGATACCCGGTATCGTATACGGCAGAAACGAAGTGCGCGAGCTTTTGCGCTCGGGGCGTTCGGTAGATAAGTTGTTTATCAGACGCGGCGAACTTCAGGGTTCGGTCAATGTGATCATCGGCGAGGCATCCGAGCGCGGCATCCCGATAATCGAAGTGGAAAAGGAAAAGCTCGATCAGCTCTGCGGCGGCGGAGTACATCAGGGCGTTGCCGCAATGGCGGCTGAAAAGGAATACTGCACGGTCGGTGATATTCTGAAGATAGCGGAAGAGAGGGGAGAAACTCCTTTTATCGCGATATGCGACGGTATCGAAGATCCGTACAATCTCGGCGCTCTGATACGCTGCGCCGAGTGCGCGGGCGTTCACGGAGTGATAATTCCGAAGCGGCGTTCTGCAGGGCTTACGCCGGTTGCGTCAAAGGCATCTGCGGGCGCAATTGAACATATGGCGATCGCCAAGGTCACGAACATTGCCGCGACGATAGACGAGCTTAAGGAAGCGGGGGTATGGACCTACGCTGCCGAGGCGGGCGGGGAGGATATTTACTCCACCGACCTTGACCGTCCTTCGGCATTTGTTTTCGGCAGCGAGGGCGACGGCGTTTCAAGACTTGTTAAGGAAAAATGCGATTATATCATTTCCGTTCCCATGTACGGACACGTGAACTCAATGAACGTTTCCACCGCCGCTGCGGTGGTCCTTACCGAAGCGACGCATCAGCGGCACAAGGGTAAATGAAAGGTACGGTAAAGAAAATGTCAGAGGAAAACAAAAATAAAGGTCTGGGCGAAAGCTCCGAACGTCCGTTTGACGAAAAAAGATCTGCCGCAGACGCGCAGGATCAGGACATCCTCAACAGCATGATAGAGGCGGAGCACAACGAGGATGCAGCCGGAATATCGGATGCGGATTATTCAGACCTTCTTTCGGAGATACTTGCCCAGGATGCTGTGGATGTTGCCCCGGAAGTACCAGGAAAGGCGGCAGATACCGCAGATCACGGGGAAAATAAGAAAGATGAAGCGGAAGATCCGGACGAAACAAAGCCGGGCGATGCTGCTGCCGAAAAAAGCAGCGAGCTGTTCAAAAAGATAAAAGCTCTGAGAAAGGCGCATACCGGCGAAAAGGCGGACGACAGCGAAAAAAATGACAAGGCTGAGGAAGCCGCTGAGCCGGTAAGTGACGGGAACTCCGAGGGCAACGTGGATGTCGGAGCGAACACCGATGTGTTTGAAGACTATGAATATGTGAGCAACAGCGGTAAAAAGAGCGACGATGCCGGGGAAGAGGTTTCGGCGGAGGATGATACCGACGTTGATGAGACATCTGCCGCCGGGACTGCCGACGATAGCGGAAACACCGACGATGACAGCGATGGCGACAGCGACCTTATGGTCGCCCTCGGATATGCCGACGGAGACGATTCGGGCAAGGAAAGAGGTGCGCGCAACGAAAAGGAGCTCAAACGCCGCATCGGTGACATCGGTTCGGATTACAACGGAGCATTCGGCTATCGCGGCGAGGAATACCGCCGGCGCGAGCAGTCGGCAGACATCAGAAAGGCATATCGCAGCGACAGCCTTTCGATGATAATCCGCGCGGCAGGTACCGCAATATTCACGCTCGTGATACTTATATACGAATTCTTCGGAAAGAAGTTCGGCGGTGCGATAAGCGCGGCGGACTATCCGACCGTTCACATTCTTGTGTCAATGCAGCTGCTTCTGCTTGCGGCAGCGTTTTCGTGGCGCCAGATCGCGCGCGGACTTATGGGTATATTCCGCTTTGAGCTTACGGCACATTCGGCTGCGGCTGCGGCTGTTACCGTTGTTCTGATATACGATGCCGTGCTTGCGATAGCAGCACCGGACAAGTTTACTCTTTATAACCTTCCGGCGGCACTTTGCCTTGTAATGTCGGTGGTTTATGATATTCTCGACCTTGAGCGTCAGGTGCGCGCGTTTGACGCATTCAGCTCCTGGGAGAGCTACTGCACGCTTGAAAAGGCAGATCCCGTAGAGCTTGCCGCTGCGCTCGGAGGTTCGGCATCGGCGGGCAGGGCGGATGCAAAAATAGCATCCGCTATGCGTCTGCGTCGCGGCAGCTTTGCCGAAAATTACTTCAAGCGCACAAACCGCAAAAATCCGGCTCTGCGTGTGCTCAACTATGTTATTGCACCGGTTATTGCGCTTTCACTGGTGGTGTTCCTCATTTCTCTTGCGGCAGGGCGCGGATTCGTTCCGTCCGCCAACACCTTTACGGTGATGGTGCTGATCGCAATGCCGGTGTTTACAATGGCAGCCCTTATATATCCGTTCTGCGATGTGACAAGAAATCTTCTCAAGCCTACCGAGGTGCTGCTCAATGAGTACGAGGCTGAGACCTATGCCGCCACCGATGCGGTCGTGTTCGGCGAGGACGAAGTTTTCGGCGCGAGAACGCTTACGATAAAGCGCATAGGGCTTTGCGGCGGTGCCATGGCGAGCGATGTGTTCGGAATGTTCGACGGTGCGGCTGCGGTGTTTGATAAGGTCGGCGGTGTTCTTGCCGGCGCTTTCAGGCGCGCGGCGGACAGCGGCGTCGGCGGAAGCGGTGAAGCAGACGGCGGAGAGGTCGTTATAGACCGCGTGAGCGACGGCGGCATTGCGGCTCTTGTCGGTACAAAAAGATATCTTATCGGCAACGAAAGCTTTATGACCGTCAACGGTGTCGCGGCGCCGGTCGACCGTGACGACAGGGCATTTGCCGAGGACGGCGGCTCTGCTGTCATGTATGTGGCGGTAGACGGTGAGGTCGCGCTGAAAATGTACATCAGCTATTCTGCCGATGATGAGTTCCGCCGCCTTGTCACAACCCTCTCGGAGCGCGGCATACGTCCGATAATGGTAAGCAACGACCCCAACATTGACGATGCGCTCATGGCGCGTCTGCTCGGCGAACTTCGCTGCCCGGTAAGAGTGATACGCAATTCCGATGCCGTTATCCAAAAGGAAGACAGCGATGCCGAAGCCGGCACGAAGCATACGGACGGCAGCGTTGATGCCGGTCTTGTTGCCGACGGCTCGGATTGGACCGCACTTGTGGGTGCGCTCCCGGTGTGCAGTAAGCTTTGCCGTGTGTCGGCGCTCAATATGCGCATATGCCTCGGGATAATCGTGGGAAGCGTGCTGCTCTCCACATTCCTCGGCGCGCTCGGCATTCTGTGCGGTATGCATTCGGCTTACGTGATGCTTTATCAGATAGTCTGTGTGCTTCCCGCAATAATAACCTCAAAGCTTATGCTCAACTGATAAGCAGATATGCGGACCGGCGTCCGGACGCCGGTCCGCATTATTGATAATACAGAAACAGGAAAAGGAAGTGATCGAATGATCCCCGAATCGATTCTGAGATCGGTATCCAAGCCCGGCAGATACACGGGCGGAGAATACGGTCAGGTAATAAAAGACAAAGAAAAAGTCAAGGCACGTTTTGCCTTTTGCTTTCCCGATTCATACGAAATAGGAATGTCGAATCTCGGCATCCGTATTCTGTATGGTGTGCTCAACCGCGAGGAGGACATCTGGTGCGAGCGTGTGTATGCCCCATGGGTGGATATGGAGGAGAAGATGCGCGAGCATAAGATCCCGCTCTGGGCGCACGAAAGCGGCGATCCGATATCGCAGTTTGATTTTATCGGATTCACCCTCCAGTATGAGATGAGCTACACCAATATCCTCAATATGCTCGACCTTGCCGGCGTGCCGCTGCGCTCCGCCGACCGCACCGATGATATGCCGCTCGTGATAGGCGGCGGTCCCTGCTCGTACAACGCCGAGCCGGTGGCGGATTTTTTTGACCTGTTCAACATAGGCGAGGGCGAGGAGATGCTGCCCGAGATAGTTCGTCTTTACATTAAAATGAAAGAGGACGGCAGTTACACGCGCGCGGCGTTTTTGCATGAGGCGGCGAGAAGCATTGAGGGTGTTTATGTGCCGTCGCTTTACGACGTGACTTACAACGATGACGGAACGGTGAAGGCGTATACGCCGAAATATCCCGATGTGCCTAAGACGGTGCGCAAGCGCATTGTAAAGGATCTTGACACGATGTTCTTCCCGGATAAGCTCGTAATGCCTTATCTTGAGACGATACAGGACCGCATAATGCTTGAGGTATTCCGCGGCTGCATACGCGGCTGCCGCTTCTGCCAGGCGGGTATCATTTACCGTCCCGTGCGCGAAAAATCGCCGGAGGTGCTTTGCAATCAGGCAAAATGCCTTTACGAATACACGGGATATGAGGAGATATCGCTCAGCTCGCTGTCGATATCCGACTATACAAAGCTGCGCGAGCTGACCGACGGACTCATTTCATGGACGAACGACAAAAAAGTCAGCCTTTCGCTGCCGTCGCTGCGTATAGACAGTTTTACGCGCGAGCTGATGGACAAGGTCGCGTCGGTAAGAGCATCGTCGATAACGTTTGCGCCCGAGGCGGGAACGCAGCGTCTGCGTGACGTTATAAACAAGAATGTTACCGAAGAAAACCTTATGAACGCTGCGGGCATCGCGTTTGCGGCGGGTAAGGAGCAGGTCAAGCTCTACTTTATGGACGGTCTGCCCACCGAGACCGAGGACGATCTGGCGGGTATTGCCGCACTCGGCAAGGCGGTCATTGAAAAATACTATGCCACGCCCGAACACAACAAGCGCCGTCAGCCGCAGGTGACGGTCAGCGTTTCCTGCTTCGTGCCGAAGCCGTTCACGCCCTTCCAGTGGGAGCCTCAGGATACCCGCGAGGAGCTGGAGGAGAAGCGGCTCTTTATCCGCTCAAAGATCACCGACCGAAAGATAAAATTCTCCTGCCACGACTCGGGAGTTTCGCGTGTCGAGGCTGTATTGGCGCTCGGCGACCGCCGCATCGGTGCGGCACTTGAGCTTGCCTGCCGCGAGGGCTTCCATTTTGATGCGTGGGATGAGTTTTTTGATTACGACAAGTGGATGAGCGTGTTTGAACGCTCTGGTATCGACCCGGCATTTTACGCCAACCGCCGCAGAGATACGAGTGAGGTGCTGCCGTGGGATGTTATCGACTGCGGCGTCACGAAGGAATTTCTTATCCGCGAGCACGACAAGGCGCACGCGGGCGTTACCACGCCGAGCTGCCGCGAGCACTGCTCCGGCTGCGGCGCAAACAGACTTGGAGGGGAGAGGGCAGTTTGTCCGAGTCTTAAAAAATGAACGAAAACACAGGAAATAAAGAAAAGACCGCGGCTGCAGAGCCGCGTGTGGTGAGACTCGGCTTCACAAAGCACGGACCGATAATATTCACCTCGCACCTTGATCTTCAGCGCACGATGATGCGTATTCTTGCGCGTGCCGACCTGCCGCTGTGGTATACGCAGGGCTTTAACCCGCACGCAAAGCTTGTGTTCGCACTGCCGCTGCCGCTCGGCTGCGCAAGCGAGTGCGAGCTTATGGACATCCGCCTTGAAGGAGATATGCCGTGCAATGAGGTGCTTCGCCGTATGCAGCGTGCTACCGTGCCGGGGGTGGAATTCACTTCATGCTATCCTGCAAAGGAGAAATTCGCCGGCATCGCGGCGGCGGATTATAAGATAACGCTCCGTCTGCCGGGAGCCGGCTCGGTGACAGAGCGCGAGCTTGCCGATTTTCTTGCGGAAAAGCCGATAATGACAACAAAAAAGACAAAATCGGGTGAGGCGGAGGTGGATATCGCGCCGCTTATCCGCTCGGCAAAGATCGCACGCGGCGACGGCTGCCTTGTGATAGACACGAGGCTTGCAGCCGGAAGTGCCGAAAATCTCAGCCCGGAACTTCTCGTGGGCGTGATACTTGCTCGCTTCGGCGCGCGCGCGCGCCGCTCGTCTGAGGGTGCCGACTATTCGATAGTACGCCTTGCGGTATACGACGGATCGGGGAATATATTCAGATAAGATCGGGGGAGGTTAAAAAACTCATTTTGATTTTTTTAACCTCCACGCCGTGGTTCCGACGGTTGAATGCCGCCGTTTTGCCGCCAATAAAGCTGGAACTCAAAATGCTCAGAGGCAAAAAAAGACCAAGATCGCATAAAAAAAGCCGGTCAGATCCGGCATTTTTTACAGGCTGTTAAAAACATCGGGTTTTTGGACAGCCCATTGTTTTTTCAGTTTTTTTGCTCACGCTTTTTTGCCGCAAGAGCAGATACCATCCTTACCGTCGCCGCTCCCGCAAACGCGCCGATGGTATTGAGTATCAGGTCGTCGATCTCGGTCACTCCGACATCAAAGGCAAACTGGAGAAATTCGATAATAAAGCTCACTGCCGCGCCTGTTAACATTGTGCTTATCAGATGCATCTTTGTGCGGTATGCAAGATATGCACCGAGCGGAAGAAACGCCGCAATATTGCCGAGCAGAAGATAAAAAAAGTAAAATGCCCCGCCGCGGCGTATGAGGTCTATAAGATCCTTGAAAACCGTCAGATTGACATTGCCGCCGAGCATGAAATTATTTATCGAAAAATTGTCCCGAAACACCGTAAGGCGAAAAAGCAGGGCAATGTAAAGCGCAAACATTATGTCGGACGCGATACGCATCCATATGGGAGTGAACGAAGCCGGCGTACGGCGTTTCATGACCGTTCTGCCGCTCATTGCACCGTGGTCTCCTCCGTGCTTTTGCCTTCGGCAAGACGTTCGATGAGCATGATCGCATCGGTGCTGCGGAGCGGGCGCGCCGTGTATGTAAAGTATGTGGCTCCCTCTTCTGACTCGGCGCGCGCGGCATCGGCGGCGGTCACGTAATACCAGTTGCCCGTTTCGTCCATGTGATAGAGCCGTGCGCCGGAATCAAGTCCTATCGCGCTGCCGCCGCGATATTCCCACAGCTTGTATTTGGTATATTTGCCTTTGTATTTTTTTGTGCTGAACACTATGGGAAGATCATCGTCATCGGTCACCTTTTCGGGGTCGGTCAGGTCGTCAAGCGACATGAGCACGGCGATCTCGTCGGATTTGTCGGTAATTGTTTTGCCGAGTCTGATCTTTTCGGGCATGCCGCTGCCGGTCCCGTCAAGGGGCTTGCCGGTCTTTGAAAGCAAAACAAGCTTTTCGCCCTCTGCGGCGTAGCAAAGATATCCCGCGCTGTCGCCGCGCACGAGATAGAGCGGCGCACCGTGGCGGGAATTTCCTATCCTTCCGAGGTATTTTCCGACAGAGAAAAGCCGCTCGCCGACCTTGCCGACCGGCAGGTAGCTTTCGCCTTTGTATGTTATCCCCGTCATGTCGTCGTCCCATTGTGCAACGACGGGATTTTTTATTCTTGTCACCGACCACACCGTCAGTGTAATGAGCAGCGGCAGCAGTATCAGTGATGATATGATTATAAGCGCACGTTTGGTCATGGGCATTCCGCCTTTCGTTGTGTAGAAGCAGTTCAATATATTATTATATCAGCAAACCGCCCGGAGTTCAAGCACCGGGCGGTAAATATTTTGCCGGAAGGCGAAAAATTCAGCTGTCTTTTACCGCATTTGATGCCGCGATGCGTGCTTTGATCTTCGGAAGGGTGCCGTAGTAGAACCAGGTCCTTTCTTTTGCGTCATTCTCGAGCCAGCGCCTCAATGCCTCGTCTGCGGCTTTCTTGGTCTTTTCGTTTGTCCCTCTTTGCTCAAGCTCATGGCTCAGCCGTGCTATGCCGGGTATTGCCGAGTCGCCGCATTCCGTGACAAGGTATTCTATTCCGTTTGCGTTCGGCATTTCGAGCGTTCCGTCAATGTATCTGTCAATGTTGTGGTTGGCTATAATGCCGTCCGGGTCTGAGACCGCGAGAACGCCGAAAAACACCACGAAAACCGCAAGCAGCGTGCAGGACACCTTGATCTTCGGAAATATCTGTTTAAACAGCATTACGATGAATCCCGCCGCTATCAGCAGCATGAACCATGAGGCGTATACGCGCAGGCGGGTAAGTCCGTATGCCTTGATGTAAAGCACCATTTTTGATATCGCGGTTGCAACGAGAACGAGCGTGCATACCGACAGAAGCCCTATGACCGCACGCGTTGCGATACTGTGACGATCGCCGCGTTTACGCACGGTGAATACCGACACGGTAAGCATTATTGCGGCATTTATACCGGATACCACGCAAAGCTGCATAAATCCGTCGCTTGCATATCTGGCGTAAACGTCAACATCCTGCGGGAGCCTGCCGAAAAATGCCGATACATAATAATTCCATTGCGAAACAAAGAAGATGATATAAACGGCAATGAGCGGAAGCACCGCAAAGCACGCCATGGTTTCGGGGGCGAATTTAAGCGAAGCGGAAAAGCTGCGGCACCGGTCGGCGGTCATGTGTTTATCGTATCTGCGGTCGATACCGGAAGCGAACGCGCCGAAAACATAAGCGGCAAGCGGCACGGCGAACAAAAGGGAAGCGGCGCGGCCAAGAATGTCACCGGAGATGAATTGCATCACGCGGGAGCTCATTGCGTTGAAGTCGTCATTGTAGGAGAGCAGATAAGTCACCATCGCCGTAGGGATAACGGCAATAAGAATGCCGAGCGTGGCAAAGGCTATCTGCCTGCCTATCTTAACGCGCGGAGTGCCGTTTTCACGACGCGGGATGAGCGATGCAAACAATCTGCCGAAGGAGACGAACGGCATGACAAATACGGCTTTTACGGCATCGTAGAACAAAAGCTCGCCGGTTTTTTTCTCAAGCCCGCCGCCGTTAGACAGCATTACCCAGATCATAAAGCATCCGAGTGCCCATGAGGTGGAAAGGAAGTGTATAAATTCGTTTGATGAGATAAAAAGCGAGGATGAGAAGAGAAATACCGTTAAAATGCAAAAGGCAGAGCGCGGAGTCTGCTTTGCGTCGGTCAGAAAGAGAAAAATGCCTCCCGCAGCGTAAAGTGCGATCAGAAAAATGAGAGTTCCGACAGGGCGCGCGCTGATGGGGAAAGAACGGCAGAAAATATAGCCGATAATAACAAACACCCACGCAAACACGGTCTCGCGGATGTCCGGCGCGCGTTTTGGAGCATTGATTCCCGATGCGGGCATCTCATCGGGCATTTCGGGGCGTACAGATTCGTTAATGTTCATTTTTATCCTCCGTAGGTTCGTATTCGAGAATGTCCTCAACGCGGCAGTCGAGCGCGCGGCATATCGCGTCAAGCGTTGAAAAGCGAATCGCTTTTGCTTTGCAATTTTTAAGGATGGACAGATTTGCCTGTGTGATGCCAACGCGTTCGGCAAGCTCGCCGAGTGACATCTTGCGTTTTGCCATCATTACATCAAGATTTACCGTTATCATTCCGATACCTCTTATACGGTGAAATCGTTTTCTTCCTTCAGTGCCACGGCTTCCTCAAATGCGTTTTTGACTATTCTGATACAAAGCCCGACAAAAAAGGCGATGAAGGCAACGGCTGCCGAGATGTAGTATTTCGGCGCAAGAGCCGCGAAGAGCGCGGACGCGGCGATGCATCCCCACGAAACAGCGCGTATGCGGGCGACATTTGCAGCCGAGAATACGTCCCCGCGCCGTATTGCGAGAAGAAGCGACAGCAGCACCGCATCGCACATTGCCGCAACGGCAAGGATAAGATATGCAATGGTCAATAGAAATGGATAGCGCAGGTAAAACGGTGCTCCGGCAAGGTCTGTTTTGAGTTCGACCATGGCGGCAACGATGCGTGGCATAAAAACCGCGCCGACCGCTATCGCTGCAAGAGTTATTACTGATAAAACAAGTGAAATGACGCATGAGGCGCGTCTTCCGATCTTTGGCATGATTTTTCTCCTTTGATTTTTTTGGCGTGATGCCCTCCAAAACAAAGTATACCACGCGATCGATCGTTTGTCAATAGAAATTTATCGAAAAACAATAATTTTTTTCGGTTAATCAATTTGAAAACAAAATATTTGTCCGTGCTCCGACAAGCGGGTATTTTTTATTTTGCGGGAGATAATAAAGGCAAACGCTTTTTGGGACGGTTTGAAGTTTTGAATATTCTGTCGGTTCTTGATTTTGCGGGCGGACTTTCCGTCTTTTTATTCGGTATGACCGTAATGGGAGAAAATCTGAGGCGCATAGGCGGCGGCAAACCGCAGGGATGGCTCGGCAGGCTGTGCCGCACGCCGCTTCACGGTGTTGCGCTCGGAGCCGTTGCCACGGCGCTGGTACAATCCTCAAGCGCCATAACCGTAATGGTAGTCGGTTTTGTCAATTCCGGCATTATGACGCTGGCGCAATCGGTGGGCGTCATAATGGGGGCGAACCTCGGCACCACATTCACCTCATGGGTGCTGTCTCTGGCGCAGCTTGACGGGGCGGCGGGCTTGTTCAGTCCTGCGGTGCTCGCCTCGGTCGTTGCAGTGTTCGGGGTGATCTTCATTATGAATCCGCGCACCGAGGGCAGGCATGACCTCGGGTATGCGCTGCTCGGCTTCACCGTGCTGATATACGGAATGGATCTTATGAGCGACACGGTAAAGCCGCTGGCGCAGAGCGGCGGTCTTGCGGGAATGCTCACGGTTTTTGCCAATCCTTTCTTCGGCATTGCGGCGGGAGCGGTGCTGACGGCGGTGATTCAGTCATCGTCGGCGTCTGTGGGGATACTGCAGGCACTTGCCGCTTCGGGTGCGCTTGCGCGCGGTGCGGCGCTTCCGATAATTCTCGGTCAGAATATCGGGACCTGCGTGACAACGCTTCTTTCCGGTCTCGGCGCGGGAAAAAACGCCCGCCGCGCGGCTTTTATCCATTTGTATTTCAATGTTATAGGCACGGCGGCGGCACTTGCCGCAGTCGGGATATGGCGTCTTTTCGGCGGGCTGGGAGAATATCTCGCCGCACCCGCCGATGCGTTTTCGATCGCTGCGATGCATACCGCCTTCAATGTGTTTTCCACAGTGATACTGCTGCCGTTTGCACGAGGTCTTGAGCGGCTGGCGGTCTTTACAGTTCCGGATAAAGAAAAAAAGAAAAGCAGGTCATCCCGCCGCGCCGTTTCCGCTCCGACCCGTGGATTTGACGGTTACAGCATTCTTGACGACCGCTTTCTTTCGGCTCCGTTTTTTGCGTATTCGATGGCGCGCGCGGCTTTTTTCAGAATGTGCGGTCTGGCAGCCGAAAATTTTTCGCTTGCCCGTGCGCGTATCTCGGGAAAAAGCGGCGATGAAGATCGGCGTGTCGCAGAAAACGAACGTCTGATAGATGCATATGAGGATTCGATAAAATCATATCTTGTCCGTCTGTCGGACAGCCGGCTTGCCGAACGCGTGTACGCGCTTTACAGCGCGGTCGGCGATGCCGAAAGAATAGGAGATCATGCCGCCGCGATAGCGGCGACGGCGGAAAGGTTGGCAGATGCCGGCAGTGCAGCGGACGGTGAAACGGCGCGGGAGCTTGACATCTGTCTCGGCGCGGTGGAGGATATGATAAGCGCGGTGCTTCCGTCGGCTGAGGGCGGAGGCGGGCAGGTTTCTTCTGAACCAATGCGTGAAGCAGTCGGGCGGCTGACCGATGAGGTCTCGCGGCGGCTTGTCCGCCGCATGACCGAGCGCGGCGATGCGCGCGGTTGTGTATATATTGATGAGATACTTGCCTCGCTTGAGCGTATAGCCGACCATGCGGCTGCAATTGCCGCGGCATCCGATGGCGCTGCGGGGACGGTCCATGAACGCCGCCGGGCGGCGCGTGAGGATGCGGAATTTGAAAAAGAAGTCGGTATATGCCTCAAAAAATACGCGCTACCAGCCCTCGGAGGTTGACACAGCGGCATACCGGTGATATAATTCAATTGATGATATCGGAACGAGGGAGTGTACATCGGTATGAAAGCATATATAGCCTCTCCGCGCGGAGTTGTGTTTGACACGTTTTTTACGCCGGAAAATATAAAACTTGCCGAAAGTCTCGGCGAGATCGTGTGGTTTGAAGGTAACAAAAAGCCGACGGCGTCCGATGTTGCAGCGCAGATAGGCGACTGTGACGTTTACGTATCGCTTTGGGGATCGCCGCGCGTTGACAGTGAGATACTTGCCGCCGCGCCCAAGCTGCGGCTCCATACGCATCTTTGCGGCACGGTTGTGCCGGTCACAAGCGATGAGGAATGGGATGCGGGAATACGCGTTATAAGCGGAAACGATTATTTTGCGCGCTCGGTCGCCGAGGGAACCGTGGCATACATGCTCACGGCACTGCGCGATATCCCGCGCTACTTCGGCGAGCTCAAAAACGAAGGCAAATGGAAGCGTTCGGCGGATTATTACACCGAAGGTCTGTGGGGAAGAACGGTCGGCATTATAAGCTTCGGCGCGATCGGTCATCACCTTGCCGAATACCTGCGTCCGTTCGGCGTAAAGCTGATGATATACGACATTGTCAGGATCCCGGATGAAGTGCTGGCGCGCTACGGCGCGCGTCAGACATCGATAGAGGAGATCTTCTCGGAAGCCGATGTGATCACCGTCCATACGCCGCTCTTTGCCGAGACCGAACACCTTGTGGACGCGAGGCTTCTTTCTATGATAAAGCCCGGTGCGCTTTTCGTAAACACCTCGCGCGGGAAGATAGTGGATGAGGCGGCGCTTTGCCGCGAGCTTGCCGACGGTCGCTTCCGCGCCTTCCTCGACGTGTTTGAAAAGGAGCCGCCGCTTCCGGAAAGCCCGCTTTACAGCCTGCCGAATGTATGGATAATGCCGCATATGGCGGGTCCGACTGTCGATCTGCGCAAAATGATAGCGCACGATCTGCTTGTTGAAAGCGCCGGTCATATCGACCGCGGCGAGCCTCTGCCGCACGAGATAACCCGCACCCGAGCAGCAAGAATGTCGGTGAGGTAAATTGATCGAAACGAATATCCGTGTCGGGAGGTACCGCATCAGGCTGCGGTGCATCCCGGCTTTCTTTTTATACGCAGTGCCGCCGTAACGATAAGTGAAACGGCAAAAAGCGCAATTGTTGCAGTGCGGAAGACCGATGCGGTGACGTTTTCGGGTATTATAATGCCTGTCGGGGCAGCCGTTTCCGCCAGTGACGGAAAAATGCTAAGCAGAATGCTCATCAGAGCTGCCGCGAGCGGCGCCTGTACAGCCTTTGAGATCAGGTATGATGTGATGCGCGGGCGAGACAGCTCGGAGGTCGAGCATACCGAAAAGACCTGAAGTGCCACAGAAAGTCCCGACCAACCCGCAGCGGCGGCGCACATCACGATCCCCGTACGCGCGGGTGTGACCGCAGATGATGCGGCGGCACCGGAGGTTAGCTCAAAAAATGAATATATCGCCGCTTCGACCATGCGTGGCGGCGAAAAACGCGCGATAATGTGAGTGATGCATCCAACAACGCATGAAAAAAATGCGACATATGCGCATACGTTGAGCGTTGCTGCGGCAGCAGCGGTAACGGAATCCGAAAGAGCCGTCGGTTCGGGGAGCCGCATCGCGGGAACAGCTGTACCGGACGCTTTCGTTTTTTCGCGCCGCGCCGAAAGGCGTATGGGTATGCTTTGCAGTATTCCGCACAGCATTCCGGCGGCAAGCACAGAGGCGTACATGGCGATACCGAGTCTGCGGTTCTGCCAGAGCGCCGTACCGACGGCGCTTATCATGAAGGCGGACGACGGGTAGTTGCAAAAGGATATCAGCCGTTCGGCTTCGGCGCGGCTCAGAAGTCCGCGGTCGTAAAGCATGATCGCAGCGCGTGTTCCTACCGGAAATCCGCACACGGCGCCGAGCAGAAAAGCGCAGCTGCCCGCGCCGGAAAGCCCGAACAAAAAGCGCATGGGCGCGGCAAATGCCCGTCCCATCAGCTCCCCGCCGCCTGTGCGCACCAGAAGCTCTGACAGCACCATGAACGGAAAAAGCGTCGGTATGACCGCCGAGACACAAAGCGAAAGCCCGCGCGTTACGTATTTTATTGAGATCTCGGGATTTTTCAGAAGAAGCAGAATAAAAAACAGACTTGCCAGCACGGTCAGCACGGTCCGCGGCGCGGGAAGCAAAGAGCGGCGGACCGCTTTTTCGGCTTTATTCATTACATAAGCCCTCCATGCATAAAATTCATTGACTATTTTATTCGGCAGCGGCGGGAAATATTTCATGTGCTTTGAAAGGACGGTTGACGCTTAATAATGAAAAAAAGAAAAAAGGGTCGCGGCGGCAGTGAGGAAAAAGGCGAGCGTGTGCCGCTCGGCGAGCTGCTTGCGCGTAGATTTGATATTCCTGCCGATGTTTTTGCGGGCGGACTTACGCTTGAAATGCGCGGCAGAAATCAGCTTTATGTCACGGGCTGCGAAAGGATACTTTCATATTCGACCGAGTGTATAGGTCTGCTAGTGAACGGTGCGGAGCTTACTGTTACCGGGCGGCGGCTCTGCTGCACCACGTATTACAATGCCGAGATCGGTATCGAGGGCGAGGTGGACAGCATTGCTTTTTCCGCCTTCACGGAAGGAAGGTCCAGATGAGGCTTATCGATTTTTTTGCCGGTGTATGCAGATTTGAAACGGACGCCGGAAATGCCGAGCAGGTGCTTGACCTGCTTCTGAGGACCGGGATCGTTTACCGCGATCTTTCGGTAGGCGACGGCAGAACAGTGCTTTTTTGCTCGGTCGGTTCGGCGCGCCGCCTTGCTGCCGGGTGCGATTCCTGCGGCATCGCGGCGTCATACCGGATAATATACGGTCTGCCCGGTATGTGGGGAACGCTTCGCCGCCGTGCGGGACTGGCGATCGGGGCGGCAGCCGCGCTTTTGGTGCTCATACTCGGAGAGAGCGTCATATGGGATGTACGCGTTACGGGGTGCGGACGCGTACTTACCGTCACCGAGACCGAATCCATATTTGCATCGCTCGGCATCCGTCCGGGGGTCAGGCGACGGTCCGTAAACGGAGACAGGATAGCCGCAGACGCGGTAACGGCAAGCGATAAGCTGGCATGGGCTGCTGTGAATATACGCGGAACGACGGCGGTGATAGAGGTGAGGGAACAGACCGACCCGCCGGATGATACTGCCGATCCGTTTGCGGAGTATGACGGTGTTAATCTTGTGGCGGAGCGCGACGGACTGGTGGTCGGTATGGAAGTCATATCCGGCAAGCCTGTGGTCGTGCGCGGACAGTCGGTGAAGCGCGGAGATCTTCTTGTCAGCGGAGTTATAGACAGCACGCGTATCGGCTTCCGTCTTGCGCACTCGCGGGGGGAGGTGCGCGCCGAAACTGTCCGCAAGATCGAGGTCGAAGTGCCGTACAGGTATGAAAAAAAACAGCCGGACGGAAGCAGTGAACTCGAAATATGGTTGATTTTCTTCTCAAAGGAGATAAAACTTTTCAAAAAGGGTGGAAATACCGGTGCCGAACGTGATACAATAAATACAAGGGATCTTATAACGCTGCCGGGCGGCAAGGTGGTCCCCATCGGCATAGGCAGTGCGCGGAACCTCGGGTATACATACACCGAAGCGGAACGAAGCGTTGAAGAAGCCGGACGGCTTGCGGAATATGAACTTTCACGCCGAATTGCCGCGCTGCTGCCGGAGGGCGCGTACCCGGTAAGGCGTACCGTTACGCGCGAGGCCGGCGGGGACGCTTACAGGATAAGATGCGAGCTGGTGGCGGTGGAGAACATTGCGTCTCGCCGCGGCTTCCGGTTTGACGTTACCGGGGAGAGGGGCACGGAGTGAGAAGAAGATAAATCGCGGTCAAAAGCCCCGATTTGTCAAAAATGCGTGACAAATTGAGTATGTTGTGATATAATATACTCGGAAAAATATTTACGCGCGTATGCGTGTATCGTGTGATCGGTAAAAGAATGGAACAGAAAGAACAAAAAGAACAGAAAGAACAGAAAACGGTTTATACGGGGTCGGCGGCGGAGACCGCACGGCTTTTCGGCGCCTTCGATGCAAATATGAAGATAGTTGAGGATACATTCGGTGTTACGGTCCATAACCGTGCCTCGGACAGCGGGGACGGCGATGCGCTTGTGATAAGCGGCGGCGACGGTGCGGATGTAGAGGGAGCTGCCGAGGCAGTCGAAGCATTGCGCCGCGCGGCATCCGGAATGGGGGCAATAAGCGAACAGACCGCGCTTTATGTTGCTTCAATGGTCAAGGACGGTCACGGAGCAGAGCTTGCCGCCTTTGATGAAAACTGTATCTGCCTGACCTCAAAGGGAAAGCCCGTCAAGCCGAAAACGGTGGGACAGCGGCAGTATGTGGAATCGATACGGAAAAACACGATAGTTCTCGGCGTCGGACCTGCGGGGACCGGCAAGACCTTTCTTGCCGTTGCGATGGCGGTAAAGGCATTGCGCGAAAAACAGGTTAGCAGGATAATCCTTACCCGTCCCGCTATCGAGGCGGGCGAAAAGCTCGGCTTTCTGCCCGGCGACCTGCAAAGCAAGATAGACCCTTACCTGCGTCCGCTCTACGATGCGCTGTTTGAAATGATGGGCGCGGAGAATTATCAGCGCTGCGTCGAAAAGCAGGTGATCGAGGTCGCGCCGCTTGCGTATATGCGCGGCAGAACGCTTGACGATTCATTTATCATACTTGACGAGGCGCAGAACGCGACATTCGAGCAGATGAAAATGTTTCTCACACGTCTCGGCAACGGCTCAAAGGCGGTGGTGACCGGAGACCTTACGCAGACCGACCTGCCGGACGGACAGAAGAGCGGGCTCTGGGCAGCGGTGCACATTCTTGACGGCATCGAGGATATAAACATTCACCGTTTTACCGAACGCGATGTGGTGCGTCACAAGCTCGTGCAGAAAATTATTCTCGCATATGACAAATACGAGCGCGAAAACAGCCGCCGCGAGGCTGAACGCCGCGGGGCGCGCCGCGACACGGGTTCGGCACCGAAAAAATATCACCGTCCCGCAGCACCGAAAAACAAGGCATGACAAGAAAGAGGAGAGACAATGGAGCTTTATATTGATTTTTGCAACCGTCAGCGCAAGGAAAAAGTCGATGACGCCCTGCGCGATCTCGTGAAGCGCGCGCTTACCGCCGCGTTTGAATACGAAGGCGTCAACGGAGACGCCGAGGTGTCGGTGACCTTCGTCTCCGACGCGGGCATAAGAAAATACAACCGCGAGTACCGTGGGATCGACCGCGCGACCGATGTGCTCTCTTTCCCGCTTTTTGACGGAGGAGATATTGAGTCTGCTTTTGACGGGGAGCGGTATCAGCTTGGAGACGTGGTGCTGTCTCTTGAGCGCGCACGCGCTCAGGCTGAGCTTTACGGGCATTCCTTTGAGCGCGAAGCGGCGTTTCTTTGCGTTCATTCGGCACTGCATCTTATGGGATACGATCATGAGCGCGGCGAAGCCGATGAGCTTGATATGCGCCGCCGTCAGCGCGATATAATGAAAATACTGGGGCTTGAGGTCCGCGAGTGAAGCCGGGAAAGGAAAAATTTAAAATGAAAAGAACAGCGTTTATTTCGATAGTGGGAAGACCGAATGTGGGAAAATCCACGCTTATGAACCGCATTCTCGGCGAAAAGGTCGCCATTGTGTCAAGCAAGCCGCAGACGACGCGCGGAAAGATAGTGGGTATACACACGGTCGGCGACGACCAGTATGTGTTCCTCGACACACCCGGCATCCACCGCCCGCAGAATAAGCTCGGCGATGCTATGGTGAAAAGTGCGCGTGACGCCATGCAGGACGGCGATTGCGTGCTGCTTGTTGCCGACGCCGGCAAGGATATGTCGCAGGTCGAGCGGGATGTCATAGAATATCTGAAAAGCAGCGGTGTGCCGTCCGTCCTTGCGCTCAACAAAGTCGATCTTTATAACCGCGATATTATTGCAAAGACCATCTCGGAATACGCTGCGGCATATGATTTTGATGCGGTCGTTCCGATAAGCGCAAAAAACGGGCGCGCTGTCGGCGAACTTGTGGACGAGCTGTCGCATTTCCTTGCCGAATCCGACTGGTTTTACCCCGATGATATCAGCACCGATCAGCCGTCGCGCCAGTATGCGTCCGAAATAATCCGCGAAAAGCTTTTGCGCACGCTTGACCGTGAGGTGCCGCACGGCGTTGCCGTGGTGATAGAGGAATTCACCGAAACCCGCGGTCTTGTACGTATCCGCGCTGAGATATTCTGTGAAAAAGCCACGCACAAACGCATAATCGTCGGTAAAAACGGCGAGCAGCTCAAAATGGTCGGCACATATGCGCGCGAGGAGCTTGAAAAGGTATTCGGCAAAAAGGTCTTTCTCGATCTTTGGGTAAAGGTGAAGGAAAACTGGCGTGATTCGGACGGACTCGTGCGCAACTTCGGTCTTTCGGCATCCGATGACAACGACTGATTGAGATAAAATATACTGTGAGGGAGGTTGCGGCATGGAACTGCAACGCGATTTTGCGACCGACGGACTTGTTGTCCGCGAATACGATCTCGGCGAACACGACAAAATGCTAACTCTGCTCACACCCGCATACGGAAGGATCCCCGTGATCGCCAAGGGAGCGCGTTCACTACGCAACAAATATATGACTCCATCACGATTGTTTACCTATGCAAACTATGAGCTGCACAGGCGCGGAGACATGACATGGCTACGTTCGGCGGATATAATCGAGCCGTTCCCCCAACTTGAAAAGGAAATAACAAGGCTTTACCTTGCGCAATATCTTGTCGATCTTGCCTGCGAGCTGAGCGGCGAGGGGGAACCGGCTGTAGATATGCTGCGGCTGACGCTGAACTCCCTTTATGCAATATGTCGCGGCGAAAAGGACCAGCGGCTGATAAAAGGAACATTTGAGTGGCGTGCGGCAGGGTATTCCGGGTATCTTCCCGAGCTTGGCGCATGCCACGTCTGCGGCGCAGCCGATGCGCGCAGTCGTGACGACGGAGGTATTTGCTATCTTGACGTTATGAACGGAGCACTCATGTGCGCGTCATGCGCTGCCGGAAGGCTTGAGCGGGAGTCGCTGCTCCCACCCGATGCGATACCGGTGGATGAGGACGGCGTGCGGTCGATCCTTCTGCCGCTTGACCGTGCGGTCGTGGCGGCTGTAAAATACGTGCTTGAGGCACTGCCGCAGCGGATGTTTGCGTTTTCGCTTTCCGACACTGCCGATCTTGATACATTTTCATTGGCGGGCAGCACATATATCACTCATCACCTTGAGCGCGGTTTTGCCTCACTTGCGCTTTACAACGAAATAATCAATATGTAGATCAACATTTCGGAGAAAATAAGATGTATTTACCACAGAAAACGATCACATCGCTTGAATTTGATAAGATCCGCGCCATGCTTGCCGACTGCGCACATACAGAGGGCGCAAAGGCGGCGGCGCTGGCACTTGAACCGGATGACGATGAGGTCCATGTCCTTCGCCGTCAGCGGCTCACGACAGATGCCAAAAAGCTTGCCGCATACAAGGGGTATCCGTCATTCGGAATGGTAAAGAGCGTTGACTCGCAATGCGAGCGCGCGGAGAAGGGGGCTATGCTTTCAGCCCGTGAACTGCTTGATATTGCAAATGTTTTGCGCACGGCGCGCGGCATTCTTGAATACAGCCGCACCGACCGGACATTTGAGACCGTGCTTGACGAAATATTCGAGCGGCTTGCCGCCGACCGTCCCTTTGAGGACAGAATATACCGCACGATCATTTCGGAAGAGATGATAGCGGACGATGCCTCGCCCGCGCTTGCCGATATAAGAAGAAAAATACGTTCCGCCACGGCGCGCGTGAAGGATCTGCTTTCCAAATACACAGGCGGCGCTTACGCAAAGTATCTTCAGGACAGCATAGTCACGATACGAAACGGCAGATACGTGATCCCGGTACGCGCCGAATGCAAAAATGACGTAAAAGGACTCGTTCACGACACATCCGCATCGGGAGCCACTCTTTTTGTAGAGCCTATGGCGGTGGTGGATGCCAACAACGAGATACGCGAGCTTGAGGCAAAGGAAAAGCACGAGATAGAAAAGATCCTTTTTGAACTTTCGGCGGAAACAGCGCACCGAGCCGATATTCTGCGCTACAATGCTGCGAATATAGACGAACTGGCGTTTTACTTTGCCTGCGCCGGGCTTTCCGACAAAATGGATGGCGCGCAGCCGCGCATCACGTCCGGCGAGGGGCGGCAGACCGAGCTTTTCGGAGCGCGGCATCCGCTGATATCCAAGGAAAGGGTCGTGCCCGTGAACGTTTCACTCGGCGGCAGCTATGACACCATGATAATCACAGGTCCCAACACCGGCGGTAAAACGGTAACGCTCAAAACGCTGGGGCTTTTCACGCTGATGGCACAGTCGGGACTGCACATTCCCGCATCCGAACGTTCATCGGTCGCAATGTGCGACCGCGTTCTTGTTGATCTTGGAGACGACCAGAGCATCGAGCAGTCGCTTTCGACATTTTCCGCGCATATGGTCAATATCGTTTCAATAGTTAAGGAACTGACTCCGGGGGCACTTGTGCTGTTTGACGAGCTGGGCGTCGGTACCGATCCGATAGAGGGCGCGGCACTTGCGATCGCCGTTATCCGTGAGGTGCGCGAGGCGGGAGCACTGTGTGCTGCCACCACGCACTATGCCGAACTGAAATCGTACGCTCTCAATACGCCGGGGGTGACGAACGCATCCTGCGAATTCGATGTTGAAACGCTGAAGCCGACATACAAGCTTACCGTCGGCACGCCCGGCAGATCAAATGCGTTTGCCATTTCAAAGCGTCTCGGACTGCCCGAGCATATCATTGAACGCGCCGAGGCGGAGGTGAGCTCCGACAACCGCCGTTTTGAGGATGTTATCGACAAGCTTGAAGCCAGCCGTATGGAAATGGAGCGCAACCGCGAGGAGACCGAGCGTATGCGTGAGGAATACGAAAGATTCAAGCGTGAAGCAGAAGCGAAGATCCGCGCGCGTACCGCCGAGGCTGAAAAGCAGACCGCGGCAGCAGAGAAAAAAGCGGCTCAGCTTATCGAGGGCGCTAAAATTTCAAGCGAATATGTGCTTTCACAGCTTGAAAAGGTGAAAAAAGCGCGTGACAGCGAGCGTCTCGGCGAGGAGCTTGAGGCGGCGCGGCGCAAAATACGCGAGCACCTTAAGGAAAACGAGGATAAATTCAATCCAGTTGACGAAGAAGAGGATGACGGATATGTACTGCCGCGTCCGCTTCACAAGGGTGACAAGGTATATATCAAAAACATCAAGCAGGAAGGCGTGCTGCTTTCAGACCCCGACCGCTCAGGCAATGTGGCTGTCCAGGCGGGCGGAATACGCACAAAGACAAAACTCGGCAACCTGAAGCTGCTTGACGATGTTGTGATGATAACAGACGGCACAGGGCAGAAAAAGACCGCAAAGGAGTTCTGCGCGACATCGGTCAGCCGTGCCTGCCGCGATGAGATAGATCTGCGCGGAATGACGGGAGACGAGGCGTGGATGGCGGTAGACCGTTATCTTGATGATGCAATGTTTGCGGGGTTGCACACTGTGCGCCTCATACACGGAAAGGGGACCGGAGCTCTCAAACAGGCACTCTGGAAGATGCTGAAGGGCGACGGGCGCATTGCCGCATACCGTATAGGTCAGTACGGCGAGGGCGACGGCGGCGTTACCGTTGTTGAACTCAAATGACCGGTGAGGTACAGAAATGAAAAAAACACTTGATTTTCTCGGTATCGATCTCGGCGCATCGAGCGGGCGCGGGATCGTCGGCAGCTATGACGGAGAGCGCATTGCTCTGCGCGAGGTGCACAGATTTCCGAACGAGCCGCAGATGGTTGCAGACCGCTTTACATGGGATATACTGAGGCTTTTTGCCGAAAGCAAAAATGCAATACGCGCCGCATCGGGCGGTGAGCTCCGCTCTGTGGGGATCGACACATGGGGCGTGGACTACGGTCTTATCGATCAAAAAGGCAGGCTGATCTCCAATCCGGTGCATTACCGCGACCGCCGTACCGAGGGGATCGTCCGCGAATTCGGCGAGAGGGTCATGCCGAATGAAAAGCTTTACGGTATCACAGGCATCCAGCTGCTTGATTTCAATACAGTCTATCAGCTTTATGCCGACCGCCGCGACGGAACATCGGGCGGCGCGGCGCGTATGCTGTTCATACCCGATCTGCTCGGATATTTTCTCACGGGCGAGCAGGCGTGCGAATACACGGTGGCATCAACCGGTGCGCTGCTTGATGCAAAGACCGGAGACTTTTCACCCGAAATACTCTCCGCGCTCGGGCTTGACCGCAGCTTTTTTGCGCCGTCCGTCACTCCCGGCACGCCGCTCGGCACACTTTTGCCGGAGGTAGCGGCAGATGTCGGCGGTTCTCGCGTCGGCGTTGTAAGCATAGCCTCTCACGACACTGCCTCCGCCGTGCTTGCGGTGCCCGCAAAGGAAAACGAAAAATTCATATATATCAGCTCCGGCACATGGTCGCTGCTCGGAACCGAGCTTTCCGCACCGGTGATAAACGACAAAACGCTTGAGCGCAACTTTACCAATGAAGGCGGCGCGAACGGAAAGATACGCTTTTTGAAGAACATAATGGGACTCTGGATCCTTCAGGAGTCGCGCCGGCAGTGGCGGCGCGAGGGCAAAGGCGAGGATGAAATAGGCTTTGATGCGCTTTCCCGGGCGGCTGAGGCGGCTGACGCATGCCGCTCTGTTATAGATCCTGACGATCCCGTGTTTGCCACACCGGGCGATATGCCGAAGAGGATCGCAGAATACTGCCGCCGCACCGGTCAGCACGTACCGGAAACACCCGGTGAGACGGTGCGCGTGATATTTGACAGCCTGGCGCTATGCTACCGCCGCACGATAGAGGGGATATCCGGACTTTGCGGCTTTGTACCCGATGCCGTAAACATAGTCGGCGGCGGCGCAAAGGACGCACTGCTCAACCGCATAACCGCAGACATATGCGGTATTCCGGTGGTCGCCGGTCCTGCGGAGGCGACAGCTGTCGGCAATATCGCTCTTCAGCTCATGGTTGCCGAGGGGCTTACCTCCGGAGACGCGCGCGGGCTGATACGCCGTTCGTTCCTGACCGAGACCTACCTTCCCGTATCGCCGTGCGGGCGGTATGACGAGCCGTATTCAAGGTTTGACCGGCTTGTCACACGGCGCGAGGCAGGCGCGGATTTGTGATTGTGTCAAAATAAGGGACGATGGATGTGCCGCTTGTTCGGAAATACGACGAAATTGTATTTTTCGACAATAAACCGCCCGAAACATATTGCTAACGCACGGATTATATGTTATAATTAATATGTATGTTGTGTGCGGGAGGCAGTCGGCGTGTCCGTTATCCTGCATAAATTTAAAACGGAATATTCATTTTGGGGGATGTATGAAAGATATTCTTTACGGCGAGCTTGGCATAATCGGCATGGAGGGCTGTGAAGGCTTCACTTCACAGGTCGATAACTACATCAGGGAGTGGCGCGGCGCCACAGAGAGCTTTCTTGTCGGCGCGGAATGCCCGCGTTTCGGCAGCGGCGAGGCAAAGGGGCTTATAAAAAGCTCGGTCCGCGGACTTGACCTCTACATTATCTGCGATATGTTCAATTACGGCGTGACCTATAAGATGCGCGGTAAAGACCACGAAAAGAGCCCCGACGATCATTATGCCGACCTCAAGCGCATAGTCGGCGCGGTAGAGGGAAAGGCAAGACGCATTTCCGTTATCATGCCCATGCTTTATGAGGGCAGACAGCACAAGCGCACAACGCGCGAGTCGCTTGACTGCGCAATGATGCTGCGTGAGCTTGAAACCATAGGCGTGCGCAATCTGATAACCTTCGATGCACATGATGACCGCGTTCAGAATGCCGTACCGTTTATGGGCTTTGACAACTACCGTCCCACCTACCAGATGGTAAAGGCGTTGGTGCGCGTCATGCCCGATATAGAATTTGAAAAAGACAAGCTTATTATCATTTCCCCCGACGAGGGCGCAATGGGAAGATGTATGTATTTCTCATCGGTCCTCGGGCTTGATGTCGGTATGTTCTACAAGAGACGCGATTATTCACGCGTTGTCGGCGGACGCAATCCGATAGTGGCTCATGAGTACCTCGGACGCGACCTTACCGGAATGGATGTTATCATAGTCGATGATATGATATCCTCGGGCGAGTCCTTCTTTGACGTTGCGCGTCAGATAAAGAACCGCGGCGCAAAGAGAATATTCAGCTTTGCCACATTCGGACTCTTTACGAGCGGGCTCGAGGGCTTTGACCGCGCTTTTGAAGAGGGGCTGTTCGACAAGGTGTTCACCACAAACCTGATCTATACCGATCCCGCAATAAAGACCAGACCGTGGTACGTTGAGGTCAATATGAGCAAGTATGTATCATACATCATTGACACGCTCAACCATGATGAGTCGATAAGTCTTATACTTGACCCTGTACAGAAGATCCATGCGCTGCTTGAACGGCACAATGCCGAGAAAAAGGCAAAGCAGCTCAATATATTCGGAAACTGAAAAAAGGCTTCCGGACGCCGGGACCACTGTCTGATGGGTGCTGAAAAACTCAATATGAGTTTTTCAGCACCCATTTTTCGTATAAAATCGGTTTTATGCTTGAAAAAGATCCCCGGATGTGGTATTATAATTACAACCGAAAAAAATACGGATGATTTTGTATGAAAAAGATCAGGATAAACGCAAATGCAAAGATAAATCTGTTCCTTGAGGTCGGCGCACGCCGACCGGACGGATATCACGATATTGAAAGCGTGATGCAGTCGGTCACGCTTTCGGATACTGTTACCGTGATGGCGGGAGACGGTGCGGAGAGCGGAATCAGACTTGAGTGCGGAGCTCTGCCGACTGATGAGAGAAATATCGCGTACCGTGCAGCTGCGCTTTTCTGCGCCGAGGCGGGAATAGAACCGCGCGTTTCTGTCGTTGTTGAAAAAAACATTCCCGTCGCTGCCGGGCTTGCCGGCGGCAGCACAGACGGCGCAGCGGTACTGCGTGCGCTGAATCTGATCTACGGCGGAGTGCTTGACAGCGCACGGCTGGTGCGGATTGCCGCACGGATAGGAGCTGATGTTCCTTTCTGCCTTATTGGGGGAACGATGCTGGCAGGCGGTATCGGGGATGTACTGTCTCCGTGTCATGAGATGCCGGACTGTCATATCCTCATAATCAAGCGCAGCGAGGGCGTGCTTACCCCGGAGGCGTTCCGTGAGCTTGACCGCTCGCGTGAGGGTGTGCGTTACACCGGACGCAGTGCGGAGCGCATGCTTGCCGCATTACGCACCGGAGATATCTCCGAAATAGGCAACGAGCTGTACAATGCCTTCGGGACTCTTCCGTATGCTTCGCGCCTCGGCGCGGATGTTATTGCCGCGACCTGTCGCGATCACGGTGGATACCCGCTTCTCAGCGGCAGCGGTCCCTCCGTGTTTGCGCTGTTTGCGGATGAGAAGGATGCCGCAGCGGCTGAGGTGGCTGTGCGAGCCGCATACCACGACGCGACGGTCTGTCTCTGCCGTCCCGCGCGTAAAATGACGATGGATATAATATAATTATTGCATTTCAGACTTGTATGGTTATTTCCGTTGATGTATTGTGTGGAATGTTATGTAAGGGAGAGCTTGCGCTATGAGTACATCGCTTGCTGTGATAGACAATATGAACACTGATTATATACCAAATGATAACACACAGCATAAATATGTTAGCGCACACATCAATAATATAAGTTTCCCCAAAAGTATAAACGAGCTTGAAACATTTATTTACCAAAACGAGCGCTATAATGTTGAAGATATAATAAATGAGTCTGAAAACGGATATGTGATTTGGACGGTACCTCGCAGCAGCGCGATTGATGATATAGTATTGTTTTTTCATGCAAAGACAGCAATACAATGGATTAGAAAATTAGAAACAGCAGCTAAAAACATAGACGATGAAACACATAACAAAGATCTCATATTTGAATGGCTAAAAAGGGCACGAACACTATACTCAAAGTATGGCGGCAAAATATTCGCCATCGGTCGAATAGACAGTCCTCCGGAATATGATAATTCCGATGATTATCCCCATCACTGGTCCGGACGCATATATGCAAAGGTGTGTGATATTTGCTTATTGAATGTTCCGATAGATATCTCTGAATTCAACTCTTTTATACTTGTTTCGCGTCAAAGTGCCATTACTCAATTACCGTCAAAAGAGTATGAAAAGTTAAAAAATATTATTGTTTCAAAAAATAGATATGTTCCGGACTATTTTCTAAATGATAAAATTGGAGATGATGCTCTTTTCAAAACAAATATTGATAACTTTTTGACTATTAACAGAGCGCGTCGAAAAAGATTTTTGCTGGAGGCAGATTTCCGATCGTATTATGTTGATTATTTTCTCAAGGTGTTATCCGGGAAAAAGTGCTATCAGGAGTGCCAGTGCTTTTCTCCGTCAACTCCGTTTGCGCGTGTTGATAATATCATAGAATTCTGCGGCAAAAAGATTTTGTTTGAGGTGAAGTTAAACATAGAATTAGAAAGAGACCTAATTTCTCAACTAAATCAGTATGTTTATGCTGATTATGTTATCTTGGCAGATGGTCGAAATCAAAAAGAATATGACTTTGAAAAGAACTATATGTTTGTTATAGATATGTATTCTGTATATAAGTATATAACGGCGGAAAGGAGAATTATCAAAATATTTGATTTGGACGATTTAAAAGATGCCGTTGATATTTGTAAACAAATGAAGAAGGCGGTCTGCGACTGAGCAGAATAAAAAAATATGTTCGACCGCATAAGATGCTGAACAAGCATACCGTGAAATTAAGCACTAATCAAAAGATTATTAAACTTATGCAAAAGGGAGATTAAACAATGAGCGAACTTGACAAAAATATCTATTACGGCAAGGGATATGCCGGACTTTACGATGATTATATGGACTTCATCAACTATGTATTCGGCTTCAACGGAAACTCAAGCGATTTCAAAAAGCTGTTGCCAAAGCTTTACCGTCCCGAGGATGATCCCGCCGCAAACTCCTATGTCGCGGTCGAGGAAGGAAGGATCAAAGCGGCGGTCGGTGCGTTTGACCTTGATATCTCGGTCGACGGAGAGATACTCCGCACGCGCGGCATCGGCAATGTAGCCGTTCACCCTTATGCACGTTCGCGCGGTTATATGCGCCGCCTCATGAACGATGCGGTGGATGATATGATCCGCGACGGGATTGATTTTTCCACTCTCGGTGGGAGACGCCAGAGGTACAATTATTTTTCGTACGATAAGGTGGGGCAGAGCATTTCTCTCAGCTTCAATTCGGATAATATGCGCCACACATTCGGTTCGCCGCGTACACATTCCATGGCGATCCGCCGTATAGCCGCCAATGACGGCGCGGCGCTTGACCATATAGCGGCGCTGCATGAAACGCTGCCCGTACACGGAGTGAGAAACCGCGAACGGCTTTACGATATACTTACCTCGTGGAGTTCATCCGTATGGTATGGCGTTGAGGACGATGTATGCGTCGGTTATGCCGTTGTCAAGGATGATACCGTAAACGAGATCGCCGTTGCCGACGAGAGCAGAATCGCGGAGTTCACCGTGGCGCTCTTTGACGCTGTCGGGCGCGGCAAGCTGACCGTCAACCTTCCTACATTCATGCCCGGATATGTGGAGCGTCTCTGCCGCATCTGCGAGTGGTACAGCATATCTCCCGAAAAGTCCTTCTCGGTGCTGAACTACGAGCGCACCGTGCGCGCATTCCTGCGTCTTAAGGCAAAATGCGCATCCGTCCCGATGCCCGACGGCGAGCTTACCATGCTCATACACGGAAGGGGAGGGGACGAGAACATTACCGTTTCGGTAAAGAACGGTGTCCCGGATGTCCGCAGGACAGACAAAAAAGCCGATCTTGAGTATGATCACCTCACGGCAATGAACGTTCTGTTTGCACCGCTTTGCCCCGAGCGCGACCGCCTTCCCGTGTTCGCGCGCATCTGGTTCCCGCTGCCCATATTCATTTATTACGCCGACGCGGTGTAATAAAATAAAAAGAGGCTGTAAAAAAACTCATTTGAGTTTTTTTACAGCCTCTTTGACATTGTTTCCGACCACCGAACGTCGCTGCTTTTCGACAAAAAAGCTGAAAAACAACGGTGTTGAGGGCTGGGAAATCAAGGTCGCATCAAAATGCCGGGATCCCGGCCTGCCGCTTCTTCAAGCCCGACCGGGTTTACCAGCGTTTCATGTTTTTGTTGAATTTCGCGGTGTATGCGTTCTTCAGTTCCTCGGATGTGATCCCGTAGCACAGCATTATGTCATTGTAATACATAAGAACATCTGCCATTTCCTCAACCAGGTCTTTTCTGAGTTCTTCGTTTGCCGCAACGTTTGCTCCACCGTGCTTTTTTACAATGTCTATCACTTCACCTATTTCGCCGACCATCCAGAGCAGTTTATTCTGACCCGTCGCCGGACAAACAGGTTCCCACTTTTGCTTGTACCTGTCCTGAAGTATCCTTTGCATTTCCTGCATTTCGTTGATGCCGAAGTCGGTCATTTTCTTTTCCTCCGTGAGCATGATTTGCTTTCACGCATATTATATCATAAATCGCATTTGGAATCAACTTCGCGGTCACAGCAACGGAAATATAAAAAAGCACTTGCGTACGCAAGTGCTTTTTTAATGGGGTGAGTGATGGGATTTGAACCCACTGCCTTCAGGGCCACAACCTGACGCTCTAGCCAATTGAGCTACACCCACCATATGGCGCGTCTTAAGGGACTCGAACCCCCGACCTACTGCTTAGAAGGCAGTTGCTCTATCCAGCTGAGCTAAAGACGCATGACCCGCTGTAACGGGGGATTTTCCTTTCGGAAAGTGGAGCGGGTGATGGGAATCGAACCCACGCGGCCAGCTTGGAAGGCTGGAATTCTACCATTGAACTACACCCGCACAAGTGTTTTCAAAACTGCCTTAATATAATACCACACAGTGCGGAATTTGTCAACCCCTAAATCGAAAAAAACAAATTTTTTTTGATGTTTTTTTCTTGATACTTGATATGCGGCGTGAATTGTGCTAAAATATATGCGGCAAAATTTATTCTTCGCGGTGGATGATATGAAAAAAAGCACACCTTCCGGCGATGCGTGCCGAAAAAAAACGCGCAGGACGCTCGTCCCGGATTATATGTTTGAAAAATTTGACGATATCGGAGTGGATTTTCTCCGAAGCGAGGGCGTTTCGTCGCTTATAATAGACATCGACAACACACTGGCTCCGTATGAGGTCGCTGAGCCGGATGAACGCACGTTCCGTTGGTTCGAGGCGCTGGCGGAAGCGGGGATAGGCGCGGCGCTTGTTTCAAACAACGACCGCACGCGTGTTGAACGTTATAACAGCCGTCTTTCGCTCCCGGCGTATTACGACTGTCACAAGCCGTCCCGCAAGTATCTGCGCAAAGCAATGGAGGACATAGGCGCCGAGTCCGGGTCAACGCTTTTCCTCGGCGATCAGATATTCACCGATGTTGTCGCGGCGAGGCGTATGGGATTACGCGCTGCCGTTGTTCCGCCGATAAAAGACAAAAAAACGGTTTTTTTCAGGTTCAAAAGATTGATGGAACGTCCGATAATGCGCCGCTATCACAGACGTGCGGCGGGAAGGAAGGCTGCAAAACATGAATAACGATCAGAACAACGCCGTCGCACCGAAGTTCGGACCGGGCGGCAACAGCGAATCTTTTTATGCCGAGGGCAAAAAGTCAACGGTCGAGGCACCGGCATGGGTCGCCGCACGCGGGCTTGACGCATATGAATTTCAGGGCGGTAACGGCATACGCGGGACCGATGCAACGTTTGCCAAAATAGGCGATGAGGCGCGGCGCGCGGGCATTCTCATGTCGCTGCACACGCCGTATTACATTTCGCTTTCCGGAGTAGAGCCGGAAAAGCGGCTCAAAAGTGTTGATTACATCATGCAGTCGCTCCATGCTGCCGAACTGCTGGGGGCGGACACGATAGTCATCCACTCGGGCAGCGCGTCAAAGATCACGCGCACCGAGGCAATGGATCTTGCACGCGATACGCTCGCGCACGTCATGGAGGCCGTCGGCGACACGAACATCAGGCTCGGGCTTGAAACGATGGGCAAAAAAAATCAGCTCGGCACTCTTGACGAGGTGATAGAGCTTTGCCGCGTTGACCCGCATTTTTATCCCGTGGTGGATTTCGGACATCTCAACGCCCGCGACTGCGGCGGCGTGTTCCCGGATAAGGAAGCCTACCTTCGTGTATTCTACCGCATAGGCGAGACGCTGGGCGACAAATACGCGCGCACGCTTCACTGCCATTTCTCGCGCATCGAATACACTGCGGCGGGGGAAAAAAAGCACCTGACATTCGCCGACACCGTCTACGGTCCGGATTTTTATCCGCTTGCCGAGGCGATAGCGGCTGAGAAGCTTTCACCGCGGATAATTTGCGAATCGGCGGGAACTATGGCGGAGGATGCCGCAGCGATGAAGGCGATGTTCGGTGACGCCGAAAAAAAGATGAGCAATAATTAAAATTCACATAAAAGAAAGGCAAGTCAGAAAATGACACATCTCGAAAGACTAAGACAAGAAATGAAAAAGAACGGCTTTGACGCCGTAGTGGTATCATCCGAAATAAACCAGCGGTATCTCGGCGGTTTCAATTACACCGACGGACTTATCGTTGTCACAGAGAGCCGCGCGGCACTCCTCACCGACTTCCGCTATATCGAAGCGGCAAATGCCTCGCCTGCGGCGAAGGAATTTGAGATCCTTATGCCCGACAAGCGCATGAGCGCGGCGGCATACGATGTAATGGCGGGCGCAAAGCGTGTCGCGGTCGAGGAAGCAACGCTCTCACTCTCCGGCTATGAGAACTTCCGCAACGTTTTTGCGGGTATGGAGGTCGTCGGCGGTGCATCTGCGATGATCGACGGTCTGCGCGAGTTCAAGGATGAGGGCGAGATCGAAAAAATGAAGGCGGCGCAGGCGATAACAGACGCTGCGTTCGCACATATAGTCGATTTTATCCGTCCCGACATGACCGAGCGCCAGGTGGCTCTTGAGCTTGAATTTTTCATGCGTTCAAAGGGAGCCGAATGCGTGGCGTTTGATACCATCGCCGTTTCGGGCAGCGCGTCGTCCATGCCTCACGGCGTGCCGCGCGACGTAAAGCTTGAAAAGGGATTCCTTACGATGGATTTCGGCGCACGCTTTGACGGCTACTGCTCGGATATGACGCGTACTGTCGTCATCGGCAAAGCCGACGACGATATTCGCCGTCTTTACAACACGGTGCTTGAGGCTCAGACCACAGCACTTGCTGCGGCTGCTCCCGGCGAGAGCTGCGCCAGGATGGACAAGATTGCCCGTGACATCATTGACGGTGCGGGATACGTCGGCACATTCGGTCATTCTCTCGGTCACGGTGTAGGAATGTACATTCACGAGGAGCCGCGTCTCTCCGCCCGTGTGCCTGCCAAAAAGGTGCTCACCCCGGGGCAGGTCGTGACGTTCGAACCCGGCATTTATCTTTCGGGCAAGTACGGCTGCCGCATTGAGGATATGGTGGCAATAACTGAGGACGGCATTATGGACTTCACCAAGTCGCCCAAGGATCTTATAGAGATCTGCTGAATAATAACCATGTGGCTGCCGCGCCAATGCGCGGCAGCCACATGGTTATTATTTCATTATGCAGTTGTCAAAAGCATCTGTGACAGCCTTCAATCCGTCGGCACTTATCAGTCTGTCATTGTCCCCCATGAAAGAGACCATAAAGTACTTTTCGCTGTACCGCGACAGGGTAAGCGTTCCGGACTTTGCCGCCCCTTTGTTGAATTCAAACACCGCACTGAACACAGTTTCGCTTACGACTTCGGGGTCGCGCTCAAGATCTGATGCAAACGCAGTCGTTCTTGCCGCCTCGAGCGCACGCAGGAACGTCTCAAGCGTTGTGGTGTCCGGTTCGGCATCGCCCGATGCACTGTACGACACGCTGCCGTCTTCGCCGTGTGCGACCTTTACCGTAAGTGTTTTGCCGTTGGCACTGAATGTCATGCTGTCAATGCGGGAATAGTCGGCAAGGATGAGCTCGTCGGCGCGCAGGGTACGCGTGTTGTCGGCGGTTATGCTTGCAAACGCCGACTGATGCGAGAGCTTCGCCGTCAGCGTTGAACCATCGGGACGGGCGAAGACTGTGCCGTCCGCGTCCTTACCGATATAAAGCACATATTCGGCGGGAGTGGTCACTTCCTTTTCTATATTAGTATTCTGATCTGTGACCTTGGTTGTTTTCTGATATCTGAGAACAAGACGTGCGCCGCGGTCGATGCCGTACTCGGCGTCGTGCGCGGTGTCATAGGCGACGCAGTTGCCGAGGTCGATGGCGGTCAGCGCTTCGGTGAGCGCCTTGCCGATATCTGATGCAAGCGCTGTCTCCGTGCCGCCGTTTTCGCTTACGTACCAGTTGTATTTGCCGGTGTAGTCGCTGTCTTTACCGTTCGGGTAGTATGTGAACAGCAGTTTTCGGTCACCGCTCGTGTATTCGAGCGAGGTGAGGGCGGAGGCGTTCATCTGCGGGGCTTCGTCTGTCTTTATGAGGTCGTATATACCGAACCTGAAGGCTTCCGCCACCGATGCGGAGACCGTGTAAACAACGGTCTTGTCATCGGTGCAGAAATAATTTGAGCCGTTGAAGCTGTTGACGTTGCCGATGTAAAAGCGGTGCGTGCCGCCCGCGTCGGTGAATGCAAGAGAGATCTCGGGGGAATCGAGCCCGTATTTTGAAAGCTCGGCTTCGGTGACGCCTTCCAGCCGGTACGGAGAGGTGATGTCGCTTACGGCAGTTGCCATGTCCGCAAATTTTTCGTTGTCAAGCGGAACATTTTTGTTTTCCGACCACAGCCAGCCGGTCTCATCCTCTTTGAGGGTGAAATCGAACTTCACCGTGCGCAGCACGCTGTCTTGGTCGAAGTCAGCCGGTTCGACGCGGCTTACGCTCACTGCTGTGAGCGTTTTGTGATCGACCGTGCCAACGCTGTATCCGCTGCCGGCACCGTCGTCGGTGGTGTCGACAGGGCTGTCCGCGCCGCCGATGGCGCGCCATGTGAAATACGCGCCGCCGAGCAGTGCAAGAACGAGTGTCATAATAATTAAGTTTCTGCTTTTTTTCTTCATCTTCGGATACCGGCGGATATTATTTTTTGCGTCTTTGCGTCCAGCGGACAAGACCCGCGGCTGCGACCGCTATCGGAATGAGGAAAATGAACACAAAGCCCCATATGCCCGCTGCCGACTCGGAAACGGTGAGCGACGACGTGGAAATATCAACGGCTGATATTTCGGGAAGCGACGATCTGAAACTGTCACAGAGCCATGCGAGCATATTTATCACGCAGTAGAGGTTGGCTCCGTTCGTTGCGTTGATAAAATTGTCGGAGGCGAGCTGGGACGAGGCGAGCCAGACCATACGCGCGCCCGAGGCGGTGTTTTCGGATGCGGAAGCAACGCTGAGCACGGCAGGTTCTGTTTCGGTGCCGTCTGCTTTTTTGATATATCCCTTTGAGGTGGTTGTGAGCAGCTCGGTAACGGTAAATCCTTCAGGGAGCACCGATTTTGCTTTTATCGCGTGCGACTGACCGCTGAGCAGTCTGTATGAGCTCTGCGAGATCATTGATACCGCAGTATGCGTCTGCGAGACGTTCGGATAGATATAGTATGGAGTCTTGGGATAGTAATTTGCCGAATTGCCCTCATTTACGGTGCCAAACTCGCCTTCAAGTCCATATTCGGCTGCGAGCGCGGCAAAATTATCGGGAATATCCGATGTGGATGCGCTGATATAGAAGATGTGTCCGCCGTTTTTTACATATGCGGTGAGCTTGTCAAGCTCGGACGCGGTAAGATCGAGCGTCGGGGCATAAATGAATATGCACGAGCAATCATCCGGAATATCCGCATCGTCAAGCGCAATGTTGAGCGACGTAGCCTCAAAGCCCGAGCTGCCGAAATAATACGAAAGCGTCTCCGAAAGCTCCGCTTCGCCGTGACCGGTGAGCGTGTAAAGCGTAGGCAGCTTTTCGGCAGTCACATATTCAACAGCGGAGGTGAGCTGACTGTCGCCGTCGAAATACGGCTCTGCAGATATGCCGTAGGCGGCGTACATCTGATATTCGGACGCGCTGATCTTTCCGTACTGGCTGTTGTAGTAATAGTACATATCGCCGTAGTCAACGACCTTTGAGCGGCGTGCGCTCTCAACTATTACACTGTACTCGGAAGGCTGCGAATCGGTGTATTTTGAAATGAAATCGGGATCGGCAATAGGGTCCGCAACGCGCAGCGTCAGGTGCGGAGAAAGCTCGGAATAACGTGAAAGAAATGCCGAAAGCTGAGTATCCTCCTGCCCACCCGGGCAGATGAACCAGAGCGTTATGTCCTCGGAAAGCCCGGAAATGTATTTTTCGGTGGTTTCGGAGAGCGTGTACATTTTGGACGGACTTGAGTCAAGCTTGGTGAATTTTGATGGAAGAGCGTTTACGATGAGGTTTATCACAATAAGCGCGGCAAGCAGAATGACCGCCATTATCACGGTGTAGCTTCCCGCTTTTATATTCTTGCGGCGTATGCTTTTTTGTGTGTTTTTCTGTTCGTTCATTTTAGCGCCTCCTCAGCTCCAGCGACGCTTTTCAAGCGACTGGACGGTAAGAAATACAAAGAATACGATTATTGAAAGATAGTAAACAACGGCTGTGAGGTCAAAAATTCCGGTCACAAAAACATCAAAACGGTCAAAGACCGCCAGATACGAGATGAGTTTTGGGAAAAGTCCGGCGAACAGATCCTTTTTTACCAAGAAAACGATACAGGTCGGAATTATTACCGTTCCGGCGCCTATCACGCCGACAAGAGAGTCGTGTGTGAGCGCGCGAAGCACCAGTCCCAGCACGGCTCCGATAAGGATGAAAGCAAGGAACGACGCTATGGCGGTGGACGGAATGAGGGAAGAAAGTCCAGTCATGAGGTAAAGCGCGAGTATAACGCCGAAGCTCGTCACGGCGGCGATTATCTGGCTTTCGGTCAGTGAGGACATGAACATACATATTGCTATGAGCGCTGCGCCGAGCAGGAAAAAGCCGAGCAGGGCGGCATAGCACGTTCCGTATCTGATTATACCGAACAGGCTGAGCACAACTGGGACAAATCCCATCCCCACGCAGGCGATGAGAAGGACGGCGACCATTGAAAAATATTTGCCGAGAACTATGTCAACGGTGCTGATGGGCAGGGAATAGAGAAGCTGATCGGTGCGGGAGCGCTTTTCCTCTGCGATCGAACGCATGGCAAGCACCGGTACGATGAGCATGAATATTATTGTGATGTTGCCGAGCACATACTCAAAGCTTGCCGATTGCGAGCGAAGATTCAACGCCGTGGTGAATATTCCGGTAAATGCAAATATCACGGCGAGAAAAATATATCCCGTCATGTTGTTGAAGTAAGATTTTATCTCACGCCTGAAGATCGCGTTCATTGATTGTCACCCTCGCTTTCGTTTCCAGCGGCACCGAACTGCGGGGTATAGCTGTCGGCGTCCTCGGTCTTTTTATCATTTTTTCGTGCAAACAGACGGCGGCGGGGCTTTTCTTCGTGCGCCGGTTCGTCCACGGACTCGGGAGCGTTTTTGTCGTCGGTCAGAGCAAGGAATATGTCCTCAAGCGTAAGCACATGATATACCATTTCGATAACGGGCATACGCTTATCGGAAAAAGCAAAGAATATATCGTCGCGCACATCGCGCTCCTTTGCTGTTTTGAGCATGACTGAGGTAACGCCGCCTTCCTCGGTGCAAGAGATCGAAATGATCCCCGCAACGCCGGAAAGGACCCGCTTCACATCGGCTGCACTGCCGCGCACCTTCAGCAGCAGCTCATTTGCGCTGTTGACCGATGCTTCAAGATTTTCGATCGAGTCGTCGGCAACGAGTCTGCCGTGCGAAATGATCATTACATGGTCGCAGACTGCGCTGATCTCGGCGAGTATGTGACTGCTCAGAATAACGGTCTTTATGGTCCCGAGTTTTTTGATGAGGTCGCGTATCTCTATTATCTGCTTGGGGTCAAGACCGACGGTCGGTTCATCCAGAATTATAACGTCGGGATCGCCGAGCATCGCTTCTGCTATGCCGACGCGCTGGCGGTAGCCCTTTGACAGGTTTTTCATGAGCCTGTCCGAAACATCTTCAATGCCGGTAAGTTGCATTACTTCCTTGACCTGCCGCAGTGCCGCTTCAAAGGACATTCCCTTGGCGTGCGCCACAAAGTCAAGGTACTCAGCCGCTGTCATGTCGGTGTAAAGCGGTGGCTGCTCCGGCAGATACCCTATATGGCGTTTGGCTTCGCGCGGCTCTTCGAAAATGTCGTGCCCGTCAATGAGAACACTACCCGATGTTGCCGCAAGACATCCCGTCATCATGTTCATTGTGGTTGATTTGCCCGCACCGTTCGGTCCGAGCAACCCGTAGATCTTGCCCTTCTCAATCGTAAAGGAAAGATCGTTTACGGCAAGGTGATCGCCGTATTTTTTTGTGAGATTACGAACTTCGATCAAAACGCTGTTCCTCCGGTCGTGATTTTTATTCAATATACATATTATATTTATAAACTATCCGTGTGTCAAGTGATTGATATAACTTTGAGGACTTTGTGAATTCGCGGGGTAAATAATTTGGGCTGTCACGGGAAAAATATATTGACTAAACCAAAAAAAGTTGTATAATTAAAGTGTAGAAGTATATCAAGAGGAGACGTGCGGCGATATGGCAATCAGTGATGATAAAAAAATCGGCACAGTCGGTGCGGAGGAGGAGCTTCCGGTATATCTTTTCCATCAGGGAACGAACTGCCGCGCTTACGAGTATCTCGGTGCGCACCCGTCGGGCGGCGGATTTGTTTTCCGCGTGTGGGCGCCGAATGCCGCTGCGGTCTCGGTGACCGGGGATTTCGACGACTGGCGCGGCACGCTTGCGATGACGCGCATAAGCGAAGGCGGCGTCTGGGAGGCATACGGCAGCGGCGAGGGGTTCGTGAAGGGAGCACGGTATAAATATCTCATTACAGCCCGTGACGGCAGAAAGCTTTACAAAGCCGATCCGTACGCTTTTGCAGCGGAATGTCCGCCGGATACCGCATCGCTGATGTACGGCATACCCGAGCACGAGTGGCATGACGGCGGATGGATGGCGGCGCGTCCCGATGCGCGTATGACCGACCGCCCGATAAATATTTACGAGCTTCAGCTCTCCTCATGGATGCGCCGTGAGGACGGCAGCGTGCTTTCATACGCCGAGCTGGCGCGCGAGCTTGCTCCGTATGTCAAGCAGATGGGCTACACGCATATAGAGCTTTTGCCGATAACGGAATATCCTTTTGACGGCTCATGGGGCTATCAGGTCACGGGGTATTATGCTCCGACGGCACGCCACGGACGCCCCGAGGACTTTATGGGCTTTGTGGATTCAATGCACGAGGCAGGCGTGGGAGTGATCCTCGACTGGGTGCCGGCGCATTTTCCCAAGGATGCGCACGGGCTTTACGAGTTCGACGGCTGCCCGCTTTACGAATATCAGGGAGCCGACCGCATGGAGCATGCGGGATGGGGAACGCGCCGCTTTGATGTCGGCAGATGCGAGGTCGAAAGCTTTCTTGTTTCCGATGCCTGCTTCTGGGCTGAAAAATACCATGTGGATGGACTCAGAGTGGACGCTGTGGCATCCATGCTCTACCTTGATTACGACCGTGCGCCGGGCGAGTGGATACCCAACGTATACGGCGATAACCGCTGCCTTGAGGCGATCGCCTTTTTCCGTAAGCTTAACGGAACCATGGCGCATTTTCATCCCGGCGTGATGATGATAGCGGAGGAATCCACCGCGTGGGGGAATCTTACGACATTTGACAACGGCGGACTGGGTTTTTCCTTCAAGTGGAACATGGGGTGGATGAACGACACGCTTTCCTACGCGCTCACCGACCCGATATTCAGAAAATATCATCACGAAAAGCTGACGTTCTCAATGATGTACGCATTCGGCGAAAGATATATCCTGCCCATTTCGCATGACGAGGTGGTACACGGTAAAAAGTCGCTGCTTGACCGCATGCCGGGCGATTACTGGCAGAAGTTTGCGGGAACAAGACTTTTCCTTGCCTATATGATGACCCACCCCGGAAAGAAGCTGCTCTTCATGGGGTGCGAGATAGGTCAGTTCCGCGAATGGGATTTTGCGGGGGCTGTTGAGTGGTTTCTGCTCGATTATGAAGCGCACGCAAAGCTGCAGCTGTATGCCGCAGAGCTGAATCATATTTATCTTTCGTCGCATGAGCTGTGGGAGCAGGATACGTCATGGGACGGCTTCGAGTGGATCGACGCCGACAACAAAGACCAAAGCATCATAACATTCCTGCGCCGCGCAGGTAACGGCGACGAATTGCTCATCGTGCTCAATTTCACTCCGGAAGCGTATGAAGACTTCCGCATCGGCGTGCCGGCTTCTGCGGTATACAGCGAGCTTATTTCGTCGGACAGCGAACGCTACGGCGGTTCGGGAGTGCATAACGACGGCGAAATAAAAGCATCCGATACGCCGTGGAACGGCAGGGACTATTCGGTGACGCTCAGGATCCCCCCTCTCGGAGGTCTGATACTGAAAAGAAAAAAGCTTTTGCCGGTTTCAAAAAGAAAAACGGGAAAAAACGCACGAAAAAACAGCAAAATCTCAGCCGACGGTCATACTGCCGGTGAATGTGAATTATAATTTAGTATGCAGGATCATAAAACAACAAAAGAACAAGAAAGGAAAGTTTTTGGTATGTACAGAAAAAAAGAATGTGTTGCCATGCTGCTCGCGGGCGGACAGGGCAGCAGACTTTACGCGCTGACCTCAAAGCTCGCCAAACCCGCCGTTCCGTTCGGCGGAAAATACCGCATTATCGACTTTACTCTCTCCAACTGTGTCAATTCCGGGATAGATACCGTGGGCGTTCTCACGCAGTATCAGCCGCTCCTGCTCAATGATTATATCGGCAACGGGTTGCCGTGGGATCTCGACCGCACCTTCGGCGGCGTAAAGATACTTCCGCCGTATCAGGGAAAGAAATCCGCCGACTGGTACCGCGGGACCGCAAACGCGATCTATCAGAATATAGAATTCATAGACAGATATGACCCCGACTATGTTCTTGTGCTTTCGGGCGACCATATCTACAAGATGGATTATTCAAAAATGCTTGCCGCGCACAAAAAGAAGGGTGCCGACTGCACTATCGCCGTTATCGAGGTGCCTCTCAGCGAGGCAAGCCGCTTCGGTATCATGACGACGGACGAAGATGACCGCATAACAAAGTTCTCCGAAAAGCCCAAAAATCCCGACAGCACTAAGGCGTCTATGGGCATATACATCTTCAATAAGGAGATGCTCTTCAAGTATCTCCGCGCAGACGAAGCGGATGAAACGTCAAGCAACGATTTCGGAAAAAATGTTATTCCCGCCATGCTTGCCGCAGGCGAAAAGATGTATGCATATCCATTCAGCGGATACTGGAAGGATGTGGGTACTATCCGTTCGCTGTGGGAGGCAAACATGGATATGCTCGGCGACAGCCCGGCGCTTCAGCTCGGCGATGACAAGTGGCGCATATATTCGCGCCACGATGCGCGTGCGCCTCACTATGTGGCGGCAGGTGCGGTCGTTGAGAATTCCTCCATCACCGAGGGCTGCGAGATACGCGGCACGGTGCGCGGTTCGGTGCTCGGCGTGGGCGTAAAGGTCATGGCAGGGGCATCTGTGATCGACTCGGTGGTCATGAGCGATGTGACTGTCAAGGCAGGAGCATCCGTTTCATATTCGATAATCGATTCCCGCGCCGTCATAGGCGAGGGCACGGTGGTCGGTGCGCCGGAAAGCACCGGTGCGGAGATAACCGTGGTAGGCTCCGATGCCGTCGTTCCCGCAGGCGGGAAGGTAGCGCCGGGCGCAATGCTTTCCGCCAACTGAGCGGGAAGCCGGCTTGACTGCAGTAAATTATAAAAACGGAGGAAGCAAAATGACAGCCGCAGGAATAGTATTTTCAAATATTCACGATGAAAGTCTGCCCGAGCTCACACGCCTTCGCACAATGGCAAGCGTTCCGTTCGGCGGCAGATACCGTCTTATCGACTTCGCGCTTTCCAATATGGTCAACTCCGGCATATCGAAGGTCGGAGTGATAACCCACTATAATTATCAGTCTCTGCTCGATCACATAGGTACGGGTAAGGACTGGGACCTTGCCCGGCGTTCGGGCGGTATAAAGATACTTCCGCCATTTATCACGGCATATGATGCCAAGGGCGTGGGACAGCTTTACAGCACGCGTCTTGAGGCTCTGCTCGGCGTGGTGAATTTCATATCCCGCTGCACAGAGGACGTTATCGTGCTTTCTGACTGTGACACGATATGCAATATCGATATTTCCGATGTGATCGACCGCCACGAGGAGACCGGTGCCGATTTCACCGTGGTCGTAAAGCGCATCGATCACGGCGGAATCAGCTCGCCGAGGCATTCGGTGATCTTCTCGGATGCCGAGGACAGGATCACCGACGCAACGGAATTTTCGGATGATATACGTCCCGGGCAGGAGATAAGCACCAACATCATGGTAATAAACCGTATGTATCTGCTCAACCTGCTAGGCGATGCCGCCGCGCACGGATACACAAGCTTTTTCCGCGATCTTATAGCGCGCAATATTCACCGCGCCAACTATCGCGTTTACCATTACGACGGTTACTACGCGCTCGTTTCATCGCTGGCGGGGTATTTCGACTGCTCTATGCAGCTGCTCCGCGCGGATGTACGCGACGCGCTTTTCGGCGTGGCTGAAAGACCTGTTTACACCAAAGTACGCAACTCCGCTCCCACGATATACCGCACCGGTTCATCTGTCGGTAACACCCTTATCGCCGACGGCTGCATAATCGAAGGCAACGTTGAAAATTCAATAATCTTCCGCGGCGTGAAGGTGGGACGCGGCAGCGTGGTGCGCAACTCCATACTGCTTCAGGACACCGTTGTGGGCTCCGGCGTGTCGCTCAACTGCGTGGTCACAGACAAGAATACCGTAATACGCGATGGGCGCGTTCTTTCGGGGCACGAGTCGATGCCGTTCTTTATCGGGAAAGGAATAATGGTCTGATATGGCGAAAAATACTAAAACAGCCGTCACGACCGGAAAGACGGAAAAAAAGAAGATACTTTTTGTCGGTGCCGAGGTAATGCCTTTTGCAGCCACCGGCGGTCTCGGTGATGTGTTGGGTTCACTGCCCGAAGCGCTTGCGGCATATGACCCTATGCTCGATGTGAGAGTCGTGATGCCGCTTTACAGCGCGATAGGGGATAAATACCGCAGTGAAATGAAGACAGAGGCGGTGTTTACCGTATCGCTTGCGTGGCGTCGTCAGTACTGCGGCGTACTGAGCCTTGAAAAAAACGGGGTGAAGTATTATTTTGTAGATAACGAGTATTATTTCAAACGTTCCGGGCTTTACGGGCAGTATGACGACGGCGAAAGATACGCATTTTTCTGCACTGCTGTGATGGATATGATGCCGGTCCTCGGGTATTTTCCCGATATTATGCATGCTCATGACTGGCAGGCGGCACTTTCGGTGATATATCTCAGCCGCAAATACCGCCGCGATGCGCGCTGGAGCGCAATGAAGAGCGTGTTTACGATCCACAATATCGAATACCAGGGAAAGTATGATTTTTATATTCTCGGGGATGTGTTCGGTCTTTCGGATTATGACCGCGAAACGGTGGAGTGGGACGGCTGCATCAATCTGATGAAGGGAGCCGTCGTGTGCGCCGACCGTGTGAGCACAGTAAGCCCGCGCTACGCAGAGGAGATAATGCGTCCCGAATTCGCGCACGGGCTTGACGGGATCCTGCGTGGGAATTCCGGTAAGTTGCGCGGTATTCTCAACGGGATAGATTATTCATATTACGATCCCGCGACCGACCCGGTGCTTGCGGCAAACTATTCGGCTGCGGACGCGGCGGGAAAATATATCTGCCGCACATCGCTCCGCGCGGACCTTTCGCTGCCCGATGATGGGGACCGTCCGCTCATAGCGGTGATATCCCGCCTTGCATCCCACAAGGGACTTGACCTTGTGCGAGAAGCGCTTCGTGGGATACTGCGCGACACGGGAGCACAGTTTGTGGTGCTCGGAAAGGGCGAGGCGCAATACGAAGATTTCTTCCGTTCGCTGGAGCACGAATTCCCCGACAGCGCACGCGCGCTCATCACCTATGACCGCGATCTTTCGCGCCGCATATATGCGGCGGCGGATATATTCCTCATGCCGTCAAAAAGCGAACCGTGCGGACTTTCGCAGATGATAGCCTCGCGCTACGGTGCGATCCCGGTCGTGCGTGAGACCGGCGGACTTTATGACTCCATCTGCGGCTGGTGGGAGGACGGCGAGGGGAATATGCACGGCAACGGCTTCACCTTTGCCGGTTACACCTCGGGTGAGCTTTATGAGCGCACATGCGCCGCAATATCGCTCTGGCGCGATACCGCAAAACGTAAAAAATTTATTGAAAAGATAATGAGCGTCGATTTTTCATGGCGTGCGTCAGCCGCCGAGTATGCGTCCATGTATGCATCCATGGATGCGCCGCTTGAATGATAGCGCGTCGCTTTTTATCGGAGGAAGTATTAAAAGTGAACTACAATCCCAAACCCAGAGAAGTCAAAGAAAACATCGAACAAAAGCTTATGCGTCTTTTCGGCACAACGCCTGCCGAGGCAACGCACGATCAGGTCTACAAGGCGGTCGCGCATACAGTCAAGGATATCCTTGCCGACAAGCGTACACGCTTCAGCGAACGCGTAAAGAAGACCGGCGAAAAGCAGGTCTACTATATGTGCATGGAATTCCTGCTCGGACGCTCGCTCAAAAACAATCTTTCAAACCTCGGTCTTGTTGACGCGTATTCCGAAGCGCTCGGAAAAATGGGCGTGAGCCTTGACGATCTTTATGATTGCGAGCCCGATGCGGGACTCGGCAACGGAGGTCTCGGCAGACTTGCCGCTTGCTTTATGGATTCGCTGGCGTCGCTTGAATATCCCGCCTGCGGATTTTCGATACTCTACGAATACGGACTTTTCAGACAGAAGATAGTTGACGGTCTGCAGGTGGAAATGCCCGACATCTGGCTGCCGGGCGGCGAGGTGTGGCTCGAGCCGCGCACCGACCGTATATTTACCGTCAAATTCGGCGGCAGGATAAAGGAAAACTGGAACGACGGTCATCTTGAAATAATTTACGAGGGCGCCGACGAGGTCGAGGCGGTCCCTTACGATATGCTGATATCCGGCGGCGATTCCGACGGCGTGAGCCGCCTGCGCCTGTGGCGCGCACGCGACACACGGTCGTTCAATATGGGGCTCTTCACGCAGGGACAGTATACCCGTGCGCTTGAGGAAAGCAACAATGCCGAAATAATCTCAAAGGTGCTCTATCCGTCCGACAACCATACAGAGGGCAAGCTTCTGAGGCTCACTCAGCAGTATTTCCTGACATCGGCATCGGTGCAGAACATTATCCGCGACCATATGGCAGTATACCGCAATATCGAAACGCTGCCCGATAAGGTAGCCATCCACATCAACGACACTCACCCCGCGCTCGTCATCCCCGAACTCATGCGCATTCTGATGGATGAGTATTTCCTCTCATGGGAGAAGGCGTGGGACATCACTGTCCGCACCGTGTCGTACACCAACCATACCGTCATGCCCGAGGCACTTGAAAAGTGGAGCGAGGATATTTTCGGACTCAAGCTGCCGCGCATCCACATGATAGTCAAGGAGATAAACGAGCGTTTCAGCCGCGAGGCTTGGAATGCCTATCCCGGCAACTGGAACCGCATTGCGGGCATGAGCATACTGAGCTACGGTCAGGTCAACATGGCAAACCTCGCCGTGGTAGGTTCGCATTCGATAAACGGTGTGTCAAAACTTCATTCGGAGATACTCACCGAGTCGATATTCAAGAGCTTTTACCGTATGTATCCCGAACGCTTTACCAACGTGACGAACGGTGTGGCTCACCGCCGGTGGCTCTGCTATTCAAATCCGCGCCTTGCCGCACTGCTTGATGAATGCATAGGAACTGCTTACCGCAAGGACCCGGAGCAGCTTGCCGACTTTGCCAAATATGCCGACGATGCGTCGGTGCTTGAACGTCTGCGCGACATCAAGCATGAAAACAAAAAGGACTTTTCCGCTTTTATGATGAAGCGTGCGGGTGTTTCCATTGACACGCACTCGGTCTTCGATGTTCAGATAAAGAGACTGCACGAATACAAGCGGCAGCTGCTCAATGTGCTCAATATAATCGGAATATACCTTGATCTCTGCGACGATCCGAACCTTGACGTCCGTCCGCGCACATATATATTCGGCGCAAAGGCGGCTCCGGGATATCAGATGGCAAAGCGTATAATCCAGCTCATCTGTATGCTGTCACGCGAGATCGAAAACACCCCCGGTGTACGTGATAAGCTTAAGGTCGTGTTCCTTGAAAACTACGATGTAACGACTGCCGAGGCACTCATTCCCGCGGCCGAGATAAGCGAACAGCTTTCAATGGCCGGCAAGGAGGCATCGGGCACCGGCTGCATGAAGCTCATGCTCAACGGTGCGCTCACCATAGGCACTCTTGACGGCGCAAACATCGAAATGCTCGGCGCAGTTGGCAAGGATAATATATTCATTTTCGGACTTACAAGCGCCGAGGTCGCCGACCTGTGGCTGTCCGGGTACAATTCCGCGCTTTACTATGCGCGTAATGACCGGCTGCACCGTATAGTTGACAGGCTGAACGCCGGTTTTGCGGGCGAATCCTTCTCCGATATCGTCCAGTATCTTATTTCCGGCCACGGCATCGCCGACCCGTATATGTGCCTTGCGGATTTCGAATCCTACCATCAGGCGCAGGAGCGTGCATTTGCCGCTTTTGCCGACCGTGAGGACTGGAGCCGCCGCTCGCTCATCAATATCGCCAAGGGCGGTCACTTTGCCGCCGACCGTGCGGTAAAGGAATATGCCGACCGCATATGGCATATCCACAGCCTTGCCGGGCGCGCGACCGACAGATCGGATAAGTAAGGAAATATTTCATGCTTCCCAAACTCAACGATATGCTTCCGATACCTGCGATGACGCTCACCTGCCGCACAGATGACGGCGCAGAACGCCGTTTTATCGGTGCCCTTGCGCGTCACGCGCACGTGACGATTACCGCCGCCGTCCCCAGGACCGTGGGGACGTGCGGTGCGGTGATGCGTGTTTTCCCGGATGGCGGCGACTGTTATACCGATCTTCCGTTCGAATATTCCGGCGGCGACGGTGTGACCGATATATATTCGCTTTCCCTCTCTCCCGACCGTTTTATGAACGAAGGAGAGACGGACGGACTTTATTTTTACGAATTTCTGCTTCCGCGCGGGCTTGACACGCTTTTTTCGGATACCGAAAACAATGTTGACTTCAAGCTTGTTCCGGAGAGCTGCGGCAGATTCCGTATGCTTGTGTACCTGGACGATTTTGCCACTCCCGGATGGCTCGGCGGCGGAATAATGTATCATGTTTTTGTTGATAGGTTCTGCCGTGGGGCGGGACACGCCGAATACCGCGCCGATTCCGTTATCGACAGCGACTGGAATGGCGGCGTGCCGCAGTACGCAGAACGTTCCGGGGCCTCGGTAAAGAACAACGTTTTCTTTGGCGGCAACCTGTGGGGCGTGCTTGAAAAGCTGCCTTATCTCGCTTCTCTCGGCGTTACGGTGATATATCTTTCGCCGATCTTTACCGCTGCATCCAACCATAAGTACGATACGGCGGATTATCTTCACGTCGATCCCGGATTCGGGGGAGACGAGGCGTTTTGCGCTCTGCTCGATGCGGCGCACACCGCGGGGATGAAGATCATTCTTGACGGTGTGTTCAATCATACCGGCGACGACAGCATTTATTTTGACAGATACCGGCGCTACGGCGGCGGAGCGTGGGATGGCAGCACTTCGCCGTACCGCAAATGGTTCTTCTTCAGGGACGGCGAGGGGGACGATTCCTATGCAAGCTGGTGGGGGATACCGATCCTGCCGAAGCTCAATACATCCGAGCCATCATGCCGAGATTTTTTCATAGGCGAAGGCGGAGTCTGTGAGAAATATATAAGAATGGGCGCCGACGGCTGGCGGCTCGACGTTGCCGACGAGCTGCCCGACGAATTCCTTACCGGACTGCGTGAGCGTGTCAAGGCTGCCTCGCCCGATGCGGCGGTAATAGGCGAGGTTTGGGAGAACGCTGCGGACAAGGTGTCATACGGCAGGCGGCGGTCGTATTTCCGCGGCGGTCAGCTTGACAGTGTTATGAACTATCCGCTCCGCTCGGCTCTTCTCGGATACGCCGAATACGGAGACGCCGCGTTCCTTGCCGATGAGCTGCTTGAGATATATTCGTCATATCCGCGTCCCGCATCGGACGTGCTGATGAATATAATCGGCACGCATGACACCGAGCGCATACTTACCCTGCTCGGCGCACCGGAAAAAGCAAGGAGTGCCGGGGGACTTTCCAACGCCGAACGCGCGGAGGTGCGGCTCAACGCCGATGAACGCAGTCGCGGACTGGCGCGGCTTCGTGTGATATCGGCAATCCAGTATGCCGTTTACGGCTTCCCGTGCGTCTATTACGGCGATGAACGCGGTATGGAAGGGCTTGGCGATCCGTTCTGCCGCTATCCCATGGTGTGGGATGACCGGACAGAAACCGCGCTTGTGGAGCATTACCGGCGTCTTGCGGAAATAAGGAAATATCCCGTGTTCGACCGCGGCGATTTTGAACTTACGCGCGTACACGGCGGATATATCGAATTTACACGAAAAAAACACACGGCGGACGGCGACGAATGCGTCCGTTTTGCCGCCAACCTCGGAAAAACGCCGGAGATAATGCGTATGGACGGCGCATGGCACGAGCTGTACGGCGATGAGCGCGGCATGGGCGACGTATCGGTCCCGCCGTGCGGATTTGTGTTCATCCGCCCGGCGGCGGAGAAAGGAACCGACTGATGTTTGGAAAGCTTTTTAAACGTCTGGGATCGTCAAAGGATCCCGATTCTCCGCGCTACCGCCGCGAAATGGCGGAACGCATATGCGGAAAACGCCTCAGGTATGTGACCGAACGTCGCAACAATGTTGACGAGGTGATAGGAAGAGAGGGAAATATGAGTTTGCGCGACGGCGAGCTTATAGTCTTTTCCTCATCCGAGGTCGTTTTTCGCTGCCCGGTGGACGAGCTGAGAGCATCCGAGCTGCTGTCGAAGGACGGCGTTGTGCTCACCGGTCCCGATACCGAGCACGGCGGTGCCGAACGCACCGTTATTGCTTACTATGTTTATTACAGATAAGACTGAAAATTAAGGAAATAACAATGAGACTTGTGGTTAAAGTGGGGACATCTACCCTGACGCATCCTACCGGATGCCTGAATATAAGAAGGATCGAGGCACTATGCAAAGTGCTCTCCGATCTCAGAAATGCGGGAAATGAAGTGATACTTGTTTCCTCCGGTGCTGTGGGAATGGGCGTCGGAAAGCTCAATCTCGGCGCGCGACCGCGCGACACCGTGGGCAAGCAGGCGGCTGCCGCCGTAGGTCAGTGCGAGCTGATGTATACATACGATAAGCTGTTCGGCGAGTACAACCGCACCGTGGCGCAGATACTTCTCACCGCCGAGGATTTCAGACAGGATACCCGTCACCTCAACTTTTCCAATACAATGGAAAGGCTGCTCTCTCTCGGTGTTATTCCCGTTATAAATGAAAACGATACGATCGCTACCGATGAGATCGAGATAGGCGACAACGACACGCTGGCGGCACTTGTTGCCGAAAGTGCGGGCGCGGGGCTTCTGGTCCTTATGTCGGACATTGAAGGGCTTTTTACAGCCGATCCGCACCGTGATCCGGACGCCAGGCTGATCCCCGAGGTGCGGAAAATAGACGATTCGGTCCTTTCTCTCGGCGGCGTAAGCGGCGCGCAGGGAACCGGAGGCATGGCTACCAAGCTCACGGCGGCGAAAATAGCGACATCTGCGGGCTGCGATATGGTGATATGCGACGGTTCGCGCCCCGAAAACCTCTATGACATCGCCGACGGAAAAAGAGTCGGCACAAGATTCTTTGCGGATAAGGAATAAGAAAATGACGACACACGAAATACTTCTCGGCGCGCGTGCGGCTCTGCCTGCGATAAACGCTGCCGACAGCAAAACGCTTGACCGTGCGCTGATATATATGGCGGATGCGGTCGATGCGCACCGTTCCGATATTCTTGCGGCAAATGCCGCAGATATGGAGACGGCGGAAAAAGAGGGTAGGATATCTGCCGTTATGCTGGACAGGCTCCGCCTTGACGACAAAAGGATAGACGGTATGTGCGAGGGCATACGCGATGTTGCCGCGCTGCCGTCGCCGGTGGGCAAGGTGCTCTCGGAGGTCGTGCGCCCGAACGGACTCACGATAAGAAAGGTATCGGTTGGCATCGGCGTTATCGCGATAATTTACGAGAGCCGTCCGAACGTCACATCAGACGCTGCGGCGCTTACGGTGAAAAGCGGAAATGTATCGGTCCTCAGATGCGGACATGAAGCGGCGCGTTCGGCTGCCGCGATAGTCGCCGCACTCCGCGAGGGACTTGTGCGCGCCGGGCTTCCCGCCGAGGCTGTCAGCCTTGTTGAGGATACCACACGCGCCGGTGCGCGTGAGCTTATGGAGTCTGTGGGACTTGTCGATCTGCTTATCCCGCGCGGCGGAGCGGGGCTTATCCGCGCCTGCGTGGAAAACGCAAAGGTCCCCGTCATCGAGACAGGGACCGGCATATGTCACATTTATGTTGACAAGGCGGCTGATTTTGACATGGCGCTTTCGATAATAGAAAACGCAAAGACATCCCGCCCGTCGGTATGCAACGCAGCCGAGGCAGTGCTCGTTCACCGCGACATCAAGGATGAATTTCTGCCCATGCTCCGCCGCAGACTCGTGCGCGAACGCGCCGAGCGCGGTGAACACACTGTTGAATTCAGATGCGACTGCGAAGCGGCTATGATAATGCGCGAGGTGCCCGCCGATGCATCGGCGTTTGATACCGAATTTCTTGATTATATACTCGCCGTAGGCGTTGTCGGCAGTGTGGACGAGGCAATAGAGCATATCGGTAAGCACTCAACGCACCATTCGGATGCTATCATTACGGAGGATAAGGCTGCGGCGGAGAGATTCGTTCGCATGGTAGACAGCGCGGCGGTCTACGTCAACGCATCAACGAGATTCACCGACGGCGGCGAATTCGGTCTCGGATGTGAGATGGGAATATCGACACAAAAGCTGCCGCCGCGCGGTCCCATGGGGCTTTGCGAGCTGACGAGCTATAAATACGTTATTACCGGCAACGGACAGATAAGGGTGTGAGGAAAATGAATATCGGTTTTATAGGGACCGGAAATATGGGTGGCGCACTTGCCGCGGCAGCGGCGCGTGCTGCGGCTGCAGATGAACGTCTCGGCGGTAGGATATTGCTTTGCGACAGCGATGCATCCAAAGCGGCGGCGCTCGCCGCACGTATCGGCGGCGAGGCGGTGTCTCTCGGCGAGATATTCTCCGAAAGCGACATTGTATTTTTCGGCGTGAAGCCGCAGGGGCTTCGGGCTCTTGCCGCTGAGTCCGCAAAATCGCTTGAGAAACGCCTTTTGCACGGCGATGCACCGCTTGCCGTTACAATGGCGGCGGGGGTTGAGCTTGAAAAATTCTCGGGGTATTTTCCCGGTATTCCCGCGATACGCATAATGCCCAACACGCCGGTCTCGGTCGGGGAGGGAATGATCTTCTGGTGCGCGGGGGACGGTGTGTCCGACGCGGCACGCGTGGATTTTCTTGCCGTTATGAGCTGCGCCGGCAGGCTCTGCGAGCTGCCGGAAAAGCTCATTGACGCGGCGGGTGCGCTGTCCGGGTGCGGTCCGGCGTTCGTTTATATGTTCATCGATGCGCTTGCCGACGGCGGCGTGGCGGCGGGGCTGCCTCGCAGCGTTGCGCGCGAGGCGGCTGTACAGACCGTTCTCGGCTCGGCGGCGCTTGCCCGCGAAAGCGGACTGCACCCCGGCGAGCTGAAGGATGCGGTGTGCAGTCCCGGCGGAACGACCATCGAGGGCGTGAGAACGCTTGAAGAGCGCGCCTTCCGTGCGGCAGTTACCGATGCCGTTATTGCGGCATATGAAAAAACGGCAAAGCTGTCGCATTGAGAAAACAGGGTAAAACAACATGAATATTACCGTAAGGGAATACCGTGACAGCGATGTGGCGGACATGGTGAGGATATGGAACGAGGTCGTTGAGGACGGCGTGGCATTCCCGCAGGAGGAATACCTGACCGACATGAGCGGCAGTGAGTTTTTTGCCTCGCAGACTCACACCGCCGTTGCCGTTGACACCGACACGGGCAGCGTGCTTGGGCTTTATATACTTCACCCGAACAACATAGGGCGCTGCGGGCATATCTGTAATGCAAACTATGCCGTCAGCCGGTCGGTGCGCGGGTTCCATATCGGAGAAAAGCTCGTGTCCTACTCGCTTACCGAGGGTCGACGCCACGGCTTTTCGATAATGCAGTTCAACGCCGTGGTCGCATCGAATACTCACGCAAGGCACCTTTACGAGCGTCTGGGCTTTGTCGGGCTCGGAGTGATACCGGGCGGGTTCAGAATGAAAGATGGCTCATATGAGGATATTTGCCCGTATTACCGTAAGCTGTGAATATGACCTGAATATAATTGCGTTTATTTTTTCGTCAACCTCTTGAAATTGCCGGGGATAAGTAGTATAATAGATTGAATCTGAAAAAGCAAGGAGTATGCAAAGAATGAGTACTGTACACGTTATCGACCATCCCCTCATTACCCACAAGCTCTCTATCATGAGAAACAAAAAAACCGGTTCAAAGGATTTCCGCGAGCTTCTGGGCGAAATTGCGATGCTCATGGGTTATGAGCTTACCCGTGATCTTCCGCTTGAGGATGTCACGATCGAAACTCCTATCACCAGGATGAAAGCCAAAATGATATCCGGAAAAAAGCTTGCCATCGTACCTATCCTCCGCGCCGGTCTCGGCATGGTGGACGGTCTGCTTGAGCTCGTTCCCGTGGCAAAGGTCGGTCATATCGGTCTTTACCGCGACCCTGAGACCCACAACCCCGTAGAGTATTACTGCAAACTCCCCTGCGATATTGAAGACAGAATAGTCATCCTTGTCGATCCCATGCTTGCGACCGGCGGTTCTGCCTGCGATGCGCTTGCCATGCTCAAAAAGCACGGCTGCCGCAACATCCGCTTTATGGCTCTTGTCGGCGCTCCCGAGGGTGTCAAGAGAGTGCAGGAGGAGCATCCCGATGTTGACATATTCATTGCCGCTCTTGACGAGTGCCTGAACGACCACGCGTACATCATTCCCGGACTCGGCGATGCCGGCGACCGTATTTTTGGCACAAAATAAACTTAAAAACGAAAAAGTGGGCGTTGAAAAACTCAAAAACGGGTTTTTTAACAGCCCCTTTTTTGAAAATCAGCAACAGGCGACGGAGAACGGTATTTTTAAATGAGAACATTAACTGTTGGAAAAAACGATGCGGGGCAGCGGCTCGATAAATTCCTTGCAAAAGCCGTAAAAGGAATGCCGAAGTCGTTTATGTACAAGTCGATCAGAACCAAAAAAATAAAGCTGAACCGCCATCGCGCTGAACCGGATACGATGCTTGCGGAGGGGGACGAAATACAGCTTTTCGTCCGCGAAGAATTCTTCGGCTCGCCCGAGGATGACGGCGGTGCGCTGACGCGCATAAAGCCCGCGCTTGATGTGGTCTATGAGGATGAAAATATAATTCTTATAAACAAACGTCCGGGCGTCCTGGTCCATGAGGACGATGGAGGCAGAGACAACACTCTTCTTATGCACCTGCGGGCATATCTTTGTCAGAAGGGTGAATACGACCCGGCGGCAGAGCAGTCGTTCGCGCCTTCCTTCTGCAACCGCATAGACCGCAACACCGGCGGCATCGTGATAGCGGCAAAAAATGCTGCGGCGCTGCGCGAGATGGATGAACGCATACGCGCCCGTGAGGTAAAAAAATTCTACCTTTGCGCCGTTCATGGGATAATGCCGAAGCGCGCCGAGGTGCTTGAGGCATACCTTCGCAAGGATGAAAAAAACAACACCGTCAGGGTCATCGACCATCCCGCGCCCGGATATCTGACAATAAAAACCGGCTACCGCGTGCTTGCCGAACGCAACGGAGATTCTTTGCTTGAGATCGAGCTTTTTACGGGTAGAACGCACCAGATACGCGCGCATATGGCGCATATCGGGCACCCGCTGCTCGGTGAGGGCAAGTACGGCGTGAACCGCGAGGACAGACGCGTGGGCTACCGTCATCAGGCTCTCATGTCTTACCGTCTGAGATTCGATTTCAGCGACAGCGGCGGAGTTCTTTCCGGGATATGCGGGCGCGAGTTTTCGATTTCGCCTGCCGACGTCTGGTTCTGCGCCGATTTCGGTTATACAGGCTGAATAGGATAATGAAAAAAATATTGAACATTATTATACACCCGCGCCGTGCGTGGCTCAGGGCGGCAATGCTTGCCGTGTGCGGTGCGGTCGCGGGGCTTTGTATAACTTTTCCGACATATGCCGGCGCGTTTTTGCAGTGGTTTGCGTATATTTCTGCAGCGTGGGTGCTTTTTTCAATGTCGCGCGACGAAGCAAGGCTCCCGCGGCTGCTTTGGCGTGCATACAGGTACGGCTTTCTCTTTTTCATGGCTGAGTACCTTGTGAATTATCACTGGTTCTTTTCGTTTTATCCGCTCGATTTTACCGGCATGAGCTGCGCCTCGGCTGCCGTGGTGGTCGCAGTGGCATGGATAGGTCTTTCTTTGCTTGCATCGGTCGCAGGCGGAGCGGTTTTTCTTTTGTTCGTCGTTGCCGCACGCGGCAGAGCGGCGAAGGAGGCTCCGGCGCTGCTTCCCTTTGTCGGCGGTGCGCTGTTTGCGCTCTTTGAGTGGGTGGAGACGATAGGCTGGATGGGCGTTCCGTGGGGCAGAGCAGCTCTGGGGCAGCTTGCGTTTGACCGCGCCGTTGCCGTGCAGTCCGCATCTCTGTTCGGAAGCTATTTTGTTACCTTTCTCATCGTATCATTCTCGTTTCTGATCGCGGAGGCGGCTGTATCAGAAAAACGCGGTGCGCTTTTGCGCTGTGCGGTCGCATTGTCGCTTGCTTCGGCAAACATTGCGGGCGGCGCGGTGCTTCTCGCATTGCCGAATAAAGGGAAGAACGTAAACGTTGCGGCAATACAGGGCAACGTTTCATCGCGCGATAAATTTACGATATCTTCAGACGAAACGGTGTCAATATACGAAAAGCTCGTGCGCGAGGCGGCTGAGTCCGGCGTGGAGCTTATTGTCTGTCCGGAAAGCGCCTTTCCGTGGAATCTTCTTGTCGACGAGGCATCGCTCGGCGTTTTTCGCGGCATAGCGCGTGAATACGGCGTCAGCATCGTTCTCGGCTGTCTTGACGGTTGGGGAGATGCTCAGGAAAATATCCTTGCTCTCATGAACCCGGACGGAAGCATATCCGATGTGCGGTATTCCAAGCGGCACCTTGTGCCGTTCGGCGAATATATGCCCTGGCGGCGCTTCCTTACAGCGGTCATTCCGCCGCTCGCCGAGATCAGTATACTTGAATACGACATAACCGCAGGTACCGGCACCGAAATAATGACGCTTGAGGGCGGTACGCGCATAGGCGGTCTTGTCTGCTTTGATTCGATATACGAGGAGCTTTCCCTTGCCTCTGCGCGCGACGGCGCCGATATGCTCGTTCTCGGCACCAACGATTCCTGGTTTACCGATTCGGCTGCCGTGTATATGCATAACGCTCAGGCGCGCCTTCGCGCCGTCGAGACCGGTCTTCCCGTTGTCCGCGCGGCAAATACCGGCATATCATCGCTCATTGACCGGAACGGCGCGGTTCACGGCACTCTTCCGCCTCTTGTGGAGGGCACGCTTGGCGGAACGCTTACGACCGGGCAGGCGTCTGTATACAGCCGCACGGGCAATCTGTTTGTTTATTTCCTGATCGCCGGATATTTTGCTGTGATTGCTTACGGCGCGGCGCGGAATATTCTCTCACGGCGCAAAAAATAAAACAGCGGATCCCGCACGGTCGCCGTGGTGAAAGCCGCAATATCATTACGTATATTTTTCCCGCTCCCATCATATGATTGAACTGAAAAGACGCACGCCGTCAGCGGTCAGCATCAGAGGGGAGCGGGATGCTTTTTCCTTTGCGCGCCGCTGTCTCTGTGCAGACAGTAATGAAAGGAAAAGCTTTTTATGTCAGATAAGCAGAACAGCGTTTACCGCGATATTGCCGAACGAACCGGCGGCGATATCTACATCGGTGTGGTGGGACCGGTGCGCACGGGAAAATCCACTTTCATCAAGCGTTTTATGGAGGAACTGGTGCTTCCGAACATTGCGGACGGTTACAGCCGCGACCGCGCAAGAGACGAGCTTCCGCAAAGCGCAGCCGGAAAAACGGTGATGACGACCGAGCCGAAATTCATCCCGGACGAGGCTATTCCGATCACGGTGGGTGACGGCACACTTCGGGTCCGCATGATCGACTGCGTGGGCTACGTAGTGCCCGAGTCACTTGGCGCGATCGAAAACGACCGTCCGCGCATGGTGCACACACCTTGGAGCGATGAGCCGGTGCCGTTCATCAAGGCGGCTGAGGAGGGTACGCGAAAGGTCATATGCGAGCATTCCACCATAGGCATGGTCGTGACGACCGACGGCACGATAGGGGAGATCCCGCGCGCGTCATACGAGGAGGCTGAGGCGCGTGTTGTAAACGAGCTGCGCGCTATCGGCAAGCCGTTTGCCGTTATTCTCAATTCCGCTCACCCGTCGTCGCCCGACGCAGTGGCGCTGGGACATGAGCTTGAGGCAAAATACGGTGTTCCGGTGGCTCTGGTGAGCTGTCCCGAGCTTGATGCCGAGGATATCAGGGAGATCCTTTCGATGATCCTTGACGAATTTCCGGTCCGCGAGGTGTCCATCAGGCTGCCCGAATGGATAGAGTCGCTTGAACCGTCCCACCGCATACGCACGTCGATAGAGGCGTCGGTCCGCGAGTGCGCCGAAGCGGCAGGCAAAGCCGGAGAGATCGCGGCGGCATATTCGGGGCTTTCATCAAACGAATATATAGGTTCCGTGCATATTGACAACATAGACCTCGGCAGCGGATGTGCCGAGGTGACTGCCGAGGCGGCGGACGGACTTTTCTGGACTGTTCTCGGTGAGTCGAGCGGTCTTGAGATAAAAGGAGAGGCTGATCTTTTCCGCCAGCTTGCCGAGCTTGCCGCGATAAGAAAAAAATATGACCGCATTGCCGATGCGCTGAATGATGCCGAGGAAAAGGGCTACGGCATAGTCATGCCGGGCATGGGCGACCTTAAGCTTGAAGAGCCGGAAACCGTGCGTCAGTCTGGCGGATACGGCGTCAAGCTGCGTGCAACGGCTGAGTCGATACACATGATACGCGCCGGCATTGAAGCGGAGATCAATCCCATCGTCGGCAGTGAAGAACAGGCACTTGAACTCATCAGCTATCTGCACCGTGAAATGGAGAGCTCGCCGGGGGCGGTATGGCAGTCCAATATGTTCGGAAGATCGCTTTATGATCTCATAGGCGACGGCTTGCGCGCAAAGCTTGAGCACATACCCGACGATGCCCGCGCCAAGCTTTCCGAGACGCTTGAACGGATTATCAACGAAGGCAGCGGCGGACTTATCTGCATTCTGCTCTGATCGTCGGGCAACACGCCGCACCGTGTGACGGCGGCGTGACGAATGGCGCATTATTTACAATTTTTTTGTGAAAAATCGCGTCTGCCTATTTATTTTTCACAAAGAATATGTTATAATAAAAGTGCGGAAAGGGAAAGCTCCGCAACGGGTCCTTCTCTTACCGCGGCGCCGCCGGAATCTTTTACGGCGTGCCCACAGTCAAAAAGCAGGAGGTAAATCACAATGAAGATCACATTTGTTGGCAGACACATGAGCGTTCCGGAGGACATGAAGGTCTTGCTTGAAAAAAAGCTTGCCAAATTTGACCGCTATTTTGCGGACGAACCGGACGCAACGGTAACCTTCAGCCGCAAACGCAATCGTGAAAATATTGAAGTCACAATCTCGGCGGGCGGTACTCTTTTCCGTTGTGAGACCGATGACGAGACCTTCCGCAACGCGATAGATCACGCCATCGATACCATCGATCGTCAGATACGCCGCAACAAAACGCGTCTTGCCAAGCGCCTGCGTCCGGATGCATTTTCCGTGCCTGCGGATATGCTTTCCGCCGATGAGCATTTTGACGAGCCCGAGGCGTCCGAATTTGTTATCCGCCGCAAGAGCTTCCGGATAAAGCCCATGTCGGTCGAAGAAGCCATCCTTCAGATGAACCTTCTCGGGCATGAGTTCTTCATGTTCTCCGATGCCGATACGGGCGACACCTGCGTGGTGTATACCCGCCGTGACGGTGACTACGGTCTTATAACTCCTCAGAAATAATTTCTCGCAGCGGTGCATCACGCCGCATTTCGGGGGCTGTTAGGTAACAGCCCCCGAAAAATTCCCGGCGGATAGTGGCGTTTTACGATTTGTTGCGGTCGTTTATTGCACGTTCGTTTTTACATTTTCGTTCTTTTGAACAGTAAATCGGAAACGTCGATTTGCCAAAGTTCACTGTCGGCGGCGGTGTTAAAATCTTTTTTGAGGTTTTAAACACCGCCGCACGCGGATTTTATCGTTGCTTTGCGAAAAAATAATTAATTGTCAGTATTTTTGGGAGGTAAATGTCGCCGACAATGCACATTTTTTCGTTTTTGTCAAGAGGACAAGCGTCATTTGTCTCTCAAAATGTCCTGGTAATTGTGCACAATTATCAGCCCCGTAAAGCCGTGATTTTTCTCTATTAGATTATTTGCACGAAAATTACCCCCAAGATTCGTCATAATTGATAGTTTACAAATGGCGCATTTTGGTGTATAATGTCCGTACAGTTGTGCGGCAGCGCGCGATTGCCCCGAATGCACAGCGGTCACCGGTTATTGCGGAATATCAAGCTCATGATACCAACTCGCACCGATCGGTCGCCGTCTGTGTTTTTTTTTGATCTCGGGTGAAGACTGTGCGGATTCTGTTCTTTATACCCCGATAGTGGAGAAGAGCCTGTTGCCGAGATTTTCGGTGGTTCCGTGGCGATGTTTGCTCTTGCCCTCTGTTGCGCCCGGAAAAAAACAAAAATAATCAAAAAAACACTTGACAAATGTACGGTTCGGTGATATAATACTTTCGCAAACAAAGAAGAACTCTCCGTTCTCACCCTGCCGCACAGCGAGCTCGGTAAATATTTTCCCTTCACCGGGATCATGAGCGCGGAGTTTTGCTTCGCGCGTTTTGTTTTATTTATTAACAAAAGTTCAGTTTATTCGGAGGTGAACTACAATAGCAACAAAGGAAAATCTCGTCAATGAGGCGATACGATTCAAGGAAGTAAGACTTCTCGACCAGGAGGGAAATCAGCTCGGTATCATGAGCTCGGATGCAGCTCTGCGCGCAGCGTATGACCGCGGACTTGATCTTGTGCTTATGTCGGCGCAGTCACAGCCTCCGGTGTGCCGTATAATGGATTACGGCAAATTCCGCTTTGAGCGTGAAAAGAAAGAAAAAGAAGCCAAAAAGAAGCAAACGACCATTGAACTCAAGGAAGTTCAGCTTTCATGCCGTATTGAGCAGAACGATTTCAATACCAAGGTCAAGCATGCCCTGCGTTTTCTCGGTGACGGAAACAAGGTGAAGGTCGTACTCCGCTTCCGCGGTCGTGAGATGAGTCATCAGGAAATAGGGCGCGATCTTCTGAAGCAGTTTGCCGATGCGTGCGCCGAGTCCGGATCGGTCGACAAGCAGCCCTTGCTCGACGGCAGATTCATGACTATGATAATCGCTCCTCTCAAAAACGCCAAATAATTCATTGCCGGGAACGGCGACTGTTCATCAACGGCTTAACTGCCTTAATGATACAATATCACGATAGGTCATCTATACAAAGGAGAACAAAATTATGGGAAAAATCAAGACACACAGAGCTTCCGCCAAGCGTTTCTCTGTAACGGGAACCGGCAAAGTGAAGATGAACCACTCTCATCATCGTCATAAGCTCGGTATAAAGGATCAGAAGCGCAAGAGACATCTTCGCACTGCCGATTACGTGCAGGGAAAGATGGCTTCTAACATCCGCGCGATGATCAACAAATAAGCGACATACGATTCCGTTTAAGCTTTGGGGAAATAAGGTTGCCGCGCGGCGGTGCGTTTCTCCGCAAAAATCAGCAAAGAGAAAGGTATTAAGATAAAATGGCAAGAGTAAAAGGCGCAATGATGACGCGCAAGAGAAGAAATAAAGTCCTTAAGGCTGCTCGCGGCTACTGGGGCGCAAAGAGCAAGCATTTCAAGATGGCGAAGCAGGCGGTCATGAAGAGCGGCAACTACGCCTTCGTGGGACGCAAGCAGAGAAAGAGAGACTTCCGCCGTTTGTGGATCGCTCGTATTTCCGCGCAGGCAAAGGTCAACGGCATGAACTACTCCACCTTCATGCACGGGCTCAAGCTCGCCGGTATCGACCTCAACCGCAAGATGCTGGCTGAGATCGCCGTTGCCGACAAGGCTGCATTTGCAGAGCTTGCCGATAAGGCAAAGGCGGCTCTTTAAGAGAACACCGAAATACGCGGGGACTGTATGCTGAAGCGACAGCCCCGCGGCTTTTTTGACAATATCCCGTAACGAAAAAACAAGCGAGGTGCGGCTTATGATGCAATATATCTCTTCCCGCCACAATCCCACAGTTATGCTGGCGGCATCGCTTTCCGACAAAAAGAACAGGGAACGCGAACATCTTTTTCGCTTTGACGGTAAAAAACTGTTCGGCGAGGCGTGTGCCTGCGGCGTCGGCATACACGCTGTTTTTATCCGCGAGGACAAAAAGGAAGAACTGACTAAATTTGTATCTAATTGCGCCAAAAGCAACAAAATAGAATTAAAAGACCGTGTGTATATCCTGTCGGAGGCGGCTTTTGACAAGATAAGCGAAGAAAAATCGCCCGAGGGCATAATTACTGTTGCGAAATATATTGACAAACTCCGTAAAATCGCTACAATAGATAATATGACGGAAAAAGATGCCGTGCGCGGTCTGCTCGGCGACGGCAGGGTTATGGCGTTTGAGTCGCTGCGCGACCCCGGAAATCTCGGTACCGTCATACGCACTGCGGCGGCACTCGGTGTAAAAACGCTGATACTGTCCTCCGACTGTGCGGATGTGTACAATCCGCGTACCGTGCGCGCCGCGATGGGTGCGCTGTTTACGCGGCGTATCATCATAACGGACGGATTTGAGGAGCTCATCCGTGCCGTCGGTGCGGCGGGACGCCGCACCGTTGCTGCGGCACTCACTCCCGATGCCGTGAACGCAGAGGAGCTTTCTCTCTGCGCCGACGACTGTGTTGTTATAGGCAACGAGGGACACGGACTTTCAGCCGGCGTACTTGCTGCGTGTGATACTGCGGCAATATTGCCGATGGAGCGCGGACCGGGCATTGAGTCGCTGAACGCATCCGTTGCGGCAGCCATTTTTATGTGGCTCTGCCGCTGAAAAATATCGGGAGGTATCCATTATGTCATGCGGGCTTTATGATGTCTGGCTTTCTCTTCATATGCAACCCGGAGAGTCGGTCCACCGTTCGCTCTTTGAGGTGTTCGGCAGTGCGTATGACGTTTACAGTGCGGATGCCGGGGCATATGAAGCAGCCGGGATCCCCGAACCGCTTGCGGCGAAGCTGTGCGACAAAAGCCTTGAACGTCCGGTCGCAATAATGGATTACTGCACCCGCGCCGGTGTTGCTCTGGCGACTGAAGGGTGCGACGGCTATCCCGCACGGCTTGCGGATATTGCAAATCCGCCGTATCTGCTGTATATTCGCGGGAAAATGCCGGATATCGATTCATGCGTTAGCATATCGGTCGTCGGAACGCGTTCGATGAGCGAATACGGAAAGCGTGCGGCGTATAAAATATCCTATGAACTGAGTGCCGCGGGGGCTGTCATCGTAAGCGGAATGGCGCTCGGGATTGACAGCGTGGCTGCCTGCGCCGCGCTTGATTCAGGCGGGCAGACGGTCGCCGTGCTCGGGTGCGGCGTGGACATGGCGTATCCCGCACAGCACAAAAGACTTATGGATTCCATCATTGCGCACGGCGCGGTGATAAGCGAATTTGCGCCCGGAACGCGCCCCGACGGCAGAAATTTTCCGCTCCGCAACCGCGTAATCAGTGGTCTCGGGCTCGGAACTCTCGTTGTTGAGGCGGATACGCAGTCCGGTGCGCTGATAACGGCGCGCACAGCGCTTGTGCAGGGAAGAGACATTTTTGCGATTCCCGGCAACATAGGCGAGACGAATGCAGACGGTACCAACGCTCTTCTGCGGGACGGTGCGAACATGGTGCTTTCGTCGCGCGACATTATCCGCGTTTATGAATTCCCGTGGCGGGATTCGATGGACCTCACTGCTCTTGCGGCGGCGGAGCGTATATCCGATTACAGCGGAGGCCTTTATGAACGCTACGGTGTCAGCGACGGCGGACAGAAGCCTGCGAGCGCGAGCACCGCGAAACGCCGCGAGGATGCGTCACAGCCGTCGCTCAGCATAACCTATCCGCGCGACAGGCGTTCGGGCGGAAAAAACGGAGATCCCACTCCTGCCGCCGCGGTAAAAGCAAACGCCGCCGATGGTCTTGAGGGCAAATTGCGCGATGTTTACGAGGCAATGATCCCGGGCGAGAAGATGTCTATCGACAGGCTGATGCGCTCAGGCTTTGCAATGGGCGAGCTCATGTCCTCACTGACACAGTTGGAGATCAGAGGTCTTGTATCCTCGGTCCCCGGCGGTCTTTATCTTAGAAAATGACTCCGGCACTGTCCGGTAAACGATAAAAACAAAGCAAGAAAGGTAATTTTCCGATGGCAAATCTTGTTATAATCGAGTCGCCCTTCAAGGCAACGGCAATAAAAAGCTATCTCGGTTCGGGTTATAAGGTGGTCGCGTCCAACGGACATATACGCGATCTGCCAAAAAGCACATTCGGCATTGAAATTGAAAATAATTTTGAACCTCATTATATCAATATCCGCGGCAGGGCTGATATAATAAACGAGATAAAAAAAGACGCAAAAGCCGCGTCAAAGGTTTACTTTGCGACCGACCCTGACCGCGAGGGCGAGGCGATATCGTGGCATCTTGCCACCGCGCTCGGTATTCCGGTCGAAAAAACGTTGCGCGTCACCTTCAACTCAATAACCAAGACTGCTGTCAAGGAGGGAATCAAAAATCCCCGCTCGATCGACATGAATATCGTGAATGCCCAGCAGTCACGCCGTCTGCTTGACCGCATCGTGGGTTACAAGCTCAGCCCGCTGCTCTGGAAAAAGGTCCAGCATGGTCTTTCGGCGGGACGCGTACAGTCTGTCGCAACGAGGATAATCGTTGAGCGCGAAGCGGAGATACGCGCCTTTGTGCCGGTGGAATACTGGACGATAAGCGCGCTTCTTTCTGACGGCGATTCAAGCTTTACCGTCAGATTCTGGGGAAATGCCGACGGCAAGGTCGAGTTGCACAGCGAAGAGGATGCCGTACGCGTCACGGGAGCGGTCAGGGGCAGACCCTTTACGGTAAAAAGCGTAAAGCGCGGCACAAAGCTCAAAACTCCCGCGCCCCCGTTCATTACATCCACGCTCCAGCAGGAGGCGTCCCGCAAACTCGGCTTCCAGGCATCGCGCACGATGAAGACGGCGCAGGAGCTTTACGAAGGTATCAACCTCGGCTCCGAGCTTGGCGGCACACAGGGTCTTATCACGTATATGAGAACAGACTCGCAGCGTGTTGCGGAGGAAGCACAGACGGCTGCGCGCGCACTTATCGTGGAAAAGTACGGCAGTGAATTCTGCCCCGCAACGCCGCGAAATTACAAAACCAACAAATCCGCACAGGATGCGCACGAGGCGATACGTCCGGCAAGAGTCGAGCTTGAGCCCTCTGCGGTCCAGTCTCACCTCACGCCCGACCAGTACAGGCTTTATAAGCTCATATGGGAGCGGTTCGTATCGAGCCAGATGGAATCCGCAAAGCTTGCAACGCTTTCGGTCGATCTTGAAAACAGCGGATGGATATTCCGCACCGGCGGTTATACGGTGACCTTCCCCGGCTATATGGCAGTCTATGAGGAATCCACCGATGACAGCAAGAAGGGAGACGATGAGGACAAGGACCCGCGTATTCCCGAGCTTTGCGAGGGACAGAAGCTGGAGACACGCGATGTAACGGCGCAGAAGCACTTTACGGAGGCTCCCCCACGCTACAACGATGCGACGCTTGTAAAATTCCTTGAGGAAAAAGGAATAGGCAGACCGAGCACCTTTGCCACGATCATTTCCACTATCATTTCGCGCGGATATGTCAACCGCGACGGCAAGGCACTGGTGCCGACACAGCTCGGTGAGATCACAACGGTGCTTATGAAGGAGAGCTTTGCCGATATCGTGGATTACCGCTTTACGGCAAATATCGAAAACGAACTTGATGAGGTCGAGCGCGGCGAGACGACGATGCAGGCTGTGCTCTCATCCTTCTGGGAAGGATTTTCGCGCGAGCTTGAGGCGGCTGAAACGAAGCTGAAAAACGAGAAAGTTACGGTAGCTCCCGAGCTTACCGACATAAAATGCGAAAAATGCGGTGCGACAATGGTGGTGCGCAGCGGAAAGTTCGGAAAATTTGCCGCTTGCCCGAACTATCCCAATTGCCGCAATACAAAGCCGCTCAACCCCGACGGAACGCTCAAAACAGAGCAGGCGCAAAAGCCTGAGCCGGTACCGGGCATGGTTTGTGAGCTTTGCGGCGGTCCGATGGTGCTTCGCCGCGGCAGATACGGCAGCTTTTACGCCTGTGCAAACTACCCGAAATGCAAATTCAACAAAAAAATAGAGCACGAGCTTGAAGGCGTGCGCTGCCCCAAGTGCGGCGGCAGAGTGCTGATAAAGTACGGCAAAAACAAAAATGTTTTTTACAGCTGCGAGCACTACCCCGATTGCGATTTTTCAACATGGGATGTTCCGCTTCCCGAAAAATGCCCCGAATGCGGCGGAATGCTTTTCCGCAAAAAAGGCAGGGGCGGCGGCATAGTGTGCCACACCGAGGGCTGCGGATACCGCCGCGAGCCGGATACCGACAGCGCGGGCTCGGGCGATAAAACTGCTGCCTCCGGCGCAAAGACAACGGAGAGATCAAAACCCGGACGCAAGCCGAAAAAAACGGCTGCACCGGCACAGCAGGACCGGGATGACGCTCCTGAGCTTCCGGACGGTTTTGAAAGCGACCGCCCGCCGATGCCCGGCGACGACGATGCACCGTTCTGATATGACAACGATCGGAAAATGAATATGGATCACATAAATGTATACGGCGCGGGTCTTGCCGGCTGCGAGGCGGCATGGCAGGCGGCGCAGCGCGGCGTAAAGGTCAGACTTTTTGAAATGAAGCCGCAAAAATTCACTCCGGCGCACCATTCCGAAAGATTCTGCGAGCTGGTATGCTCAAATTCTCTGCGCTCGGACAGTCCTTCAAATGCCGTGGGGCTTCTGAAGGAAGAAATGAGGCGTATGTCCTCTCTCATAATGGAAGCGGCGGATGCGTGCCGCGTTCCCGCCGGTTCCGCACTTGCGGTGGACAGGGACAGGTTTTCATCATATGTGACCGATAAGATCAGGAGCCATCCGCTTATCGAGTGCATTTCCGCCGAGGTATCCTCGGTCCCGGAAGGCGAGATAACCGTTATTGCCACCGGACCGCTCACATCGCCGGCAATGGCGGATTATATCTCCGGTGAACTCGGCTGCTCCGGACTGCACTTCTTTGACGCCGCAGCCCCGATAGTCGACGGCGACACGGTGGACCGCAGCATTGCGTTTTTTGCTTCCCGCTACGGCAAGGGGGATGCAGATTATCTGAACTGCCCAATGACGCGCGAGCAGTACGACGCGTTTTACGATGCGCTTATAGGTGCGCGCGAGGCTGAGCTGCATGATTTTGACCGCGAGGAGCAAAAGGATCTTACCGTTTTTGAAGGTTGTATGCCGGTGGAGGTCATGGCGCGCCGCGGGCGCGACACTCTCCGGTTCGGACCGATGAAGCCCGTGGGACTTACTGATCCGCGTCACCCCGAGGTGCGCGATTGGTACGCGGTCGTACAGCTGCGCAAGGAAAACCGCGAGGGGACTATGTTCAATCTTGTGGGCTTTCAGACGCATCTTGCCTTTCCGGAGCAAAAGCGTGTGTTCTCAATGATCCCCGGACTGGAGAATGCCGAATTTCTGCGTTACGGTGTCATGCACCGCAACACATATCTTGATTCTCCGGGCAGGCTGGATGAAAATTACGGTCTTTTGTCGCGTCCCGGCGTTTACTTTGCCGGACAGATGACAGGCGTTGAAGGATATGTGGAGTCTGCCGCATCGGGACTCGTGGCGGGAGCCTCCGCTGCGCGCCGCGCACGCGGTATGGACGCGGTTACACTTCCGCGCGAGACTATGACGGGAGCTATGGCATCGTATGTCTCCCACGGCGGCGTGAGCGGCTCATTTGTTCCGATGAATGCCAACTTCGGAATAATCGCGCCGCTTACCGAACGCGTGCGCGGCGGCAAAAAGGCACGCGGCGAGGCGTATTCGGCGCGTGCGCTGGCGGTGCTTGACGGCGTGACCGGCGAGTTCAACAGCTGAATTGAAAAAATAATCTAAAATGGATACTGTAATATGATAGTTATAGTTGATTGCATGGGCGGCGACAATGCGCCGCGCGAGGTCGTACGCGGTGCATATCTTGCGTCGCTTGAATATAATGCGAGCTTTGTGCTTGTCGGCGACAGGGCTGCTATCGAACAGGTCGCAGCCGATGACGGAATAGATCTTCGGCGCTTCGATATCGTAAATGCCGCATCGGTGATCGAAATGACCGACGATCCGGTATCGGTCGTCCGCGCCAAAAGCGATTCTTCGATGAGCACGGCACTGCGCCTTCTTGCCGATGGCAGGGGAGACGCCGTTGTGTCTACCGGAAACACCGGTGCGCTTTTTACCGGTGCCACGCTTATCGTCCGCAAGATAAAGGGCGTGCGGCGCGCCGCCATAGCCAGTATTCTTCCTATGACTCCGCCGGTGCTTTTGCTTGATTCGGGCGCGAATGTTGTTGTTACGGACGAGTATATCGAGCAGTTTGCGGTGATGGGAAGTATTTATATGCAGAAAGTATACGGGCTTTCCACGCCGCGTGTAGGTCTGCTGAATAACGGCGCAGAGGAATGCAAGGGGACTGAGCTCCAGCTCAAAAGCTATCGCAGACTGAGCGAGTTGCCGAGTATCAACTTTGTAGGCAACGTGGAGGCTGACAAGGTGCCAAAAAACGCCTGCGATGTTCTTGTTACCGACGGATTTACCGGAAATGTGCTTTTGAAAAGCATCGAGGGCATGGGCAGACTCATGCTTTCGACAATGAAGGATATTTTTTATTCCGATGCCAGGGGGCGTCTGTCGGGTATGTTCATAAAGGGAAAGGTGGGCGATGTCAAAAAGCGTTTTGATGCGTCCGAACACGGCGGCGCGCCGCTGCTCGGCATATCCAAGCCTGTGATAAAGGCTCACGGCTCATCGAATGCCAATGCCGTGAAGAATGCGATCAGACAGGCGATAAATTATGCGAACACCGGCGTTATCGTGAATATCGCCAGGGAAATAAAGAGCTTCGGCGGCACCGATGCTCAGCCGGCTGCCGATGCTCCGGCAAACACGGAAAGGAGTCATGAAAATGCAAAGGGAAACCGATGATGCGGTATTTCCGGGAAGAGATCTTCTCCCCGAGGATGTGGGACGGCTTGAGGAACGTATAGGACACCGTTTTGCCGACCGCAGACTGCTGCTTGAGGCTCTTACACATTCATCGTTTTCAAACGAGCACAGGACCGTGAAGCTGCCCTGCAACGAGCGGCTTGAATTTCTCGGCGACTCGGTGCTTTCAGTCATAACGAGCGAGCATATATTTGTCCGCTTTCCGGAAAATCCCGAGGGCGAGCTTACGCGTATGCGCGCCGAGCTCGTATGCGAAAAGGCGCTTGCTGTATATGCTTCCGAAATAGATCTCGGACATTACCTGCTTCTCGGCAAAGGCGAGGAGCGCGGAGGCGGGCGCGAACGCAAGTCGATAGTTGCCGATGCGTTTGAGGCGCTTATCGCTGCGGTATATCTTGACGCGGGCGACGCCGACGGAGATGTCGACGGCAGAACAGCGGTGCGCAAATATCTTATCCCGTTGATCGATGACATGATGGGGGAGATACTCCGCCAGTGGCACGGCGCAGACTACAAAACTCTTCTGCAACAGCTCATACAGCGTTCCGAGGGCGAAATACTTGAGTACGTAACGGTCGAAGCGACAGGTCCCGATCATGACAAGACATTCCGTGTCGAGGCACGGTTGAATTCCAACATTATCGGAGCCGGCAGTGCGCACAGCAAGCGCGCGGCGGAGCAGGAAGCGGCGCGTCAGGCTCTTGTGCTTTTCGGCGAGCTTTGATTTTTTCTTGTCCTGAGGCAACCGGCAGGGCGCTGCGGGTACGGCAGCCGTCCTGCCGGAATTCTTTTTTGAGAGGTATTCGATGAGCAACGTATATTATGTGCTTCCGCTCGGGCGCATGGAGGCGAATTGCTATATTGTCGACTGCGGCGGCGGAACGGCTGCCGTGATAGATCCGGGTGATGAGCCCGAGAAGATCGAAAATGAAGTTGACCGCATCGGGCTTACCGTAGGAGCGGTGCTTATCACACACGGTCATTTTGACCATGTAGGTGCAGCGCGCGCGATAAACGAAAGGTACGGCTGCCCGGTCCTTCGTGCGGATGGGGATGACGGATTGCCGCCGAGTCTTGCGGGAGACGGCTTTTGTACCGGAAGATATGGAGACGGTGACACCGTGAAGGTAGGCGAAAGCGTTTTCCGGGTGATATCCACACCGGGACACAGCCGCGGATCGGTCTGCCTTGAATGCGGCGACCTGCTTTTTACCGGCGATACGCTTTTTCGCGGCGCATGCGGGCGTGTCGATTTTCCGGGCGGCAGTATTAAAGAAATGCGCCTGAGCCTTGCCCGACTTGCGGCGTTGGCCGGGGACCGCACGGTCCTTCCGGGGCACGGGGATGCGACGACGCTTGACTGCGAACGGAAAAGCAACCCATACATGATAAAGGCGGCGCAGAGATGAGACATATAAATATACCCGTGTTCATTCCTCATCTCGGGTGCCCGAACAACTGCGTTTTCTGCAATCAGCGCACGATCTCGGGAACCATGGAATTCCGCGAGGAGGATGTGCGCGGCATTATCGATACCGCGCTTGCCACGGTGCCGGCTGACAGCGATGTCGAGATCGCCTTTTTCGGCGGCTCATTTACCGGTATCGACCGGGCTCTGATGGTACGCCTGCTTGAGCTTGCGGACGGATATATCGCCAACGGCAGTGTGCGTACGCTGCGCTGCTCCACACGCCCGGACTATATAAACGATGAGATACTTGAGATTCTTTCGGCTCACCGCATGACAACGGTCGAGCTTGGCATTCAGAGCACCGACGACAGAGTTCTTGCGGCGAGCCGGCGCGGACACACGGCTGATATTTCACGCCGTGCCTGCCGTGCGGTCAAGGCTGCGGGCATGAAGCTCGTGGGGCAGATGATGGTCGGGCTCCCGGGAGCCGATGAGCAAAGCGAGATACGCACGGCGCGGGATATATGTGAAATGGGCGCGGATGCCGCGCGGGTCTACCCGACGGTGGTCTTTCGCGGTACCGAGCTTGAAAAAATGACGGAGAACGGCGGCTATCTGCCGCTCGGTTATGCCGAGGCTGCGGAGCGCACGGCGTCGGTGCTCGATATTTTCGACCGCGCGGGCATTCCCGTAATACGCGTGGGGCTTTGTGCCGGAGAGGGGCTGTCATCGCCCGAGACCGTTGCGGGCGGAGCGAATCACCCTGCAATGGGCGAGCTGTCAATGGGCGAGCTCTTTTACCGCCGCATTTCGGAAGCGATGGATGCCGCACTATCGGAACACGGGAGCGATGTCAAGGGCAAAACAGCGGTGATCTGTGTCCGCAGAGGCGGCACATCGCCCGCCATCGGACAAAAAAGATGCAATATTTCCCGCCTTGAGGAAAAATATTGTCGTCCGGACAGTATAAATCGCATATTGGTGCTTGAAAGTTGCGATCTTTTAGGATATAATATAAGAATAAATATTATTTGATTCAAAAACCGTCACGAGGACGGAAAAACAACAACGGAGGCGTCTTTTGTACCTTAAGCAGCTTGAGCTTCAGGGCTTCAAATCCTTCCCCGACCGCACAAAACTGACCTTCGGTCACGGTGCTACCGTCATTGTGGGACCGAACGGAAGCGGAAAATCGAACATCGCCGATGCAATGCGATGGGTCCTGGGCGAAATATCGTCCAAGAGCCTGCGCGGCACCAAGATGGAGGATATCATATTCGGCGGCGCGGACAGCCGCAAACCGATGGGATATGCCGAGGTTTCGGTAACCTTCGACAATACCGGCACTCAGGGAAGAATAGATTGTCCGTACGACGAAATAACCGTCACACGCCGTTACTACCGTAACGGGGACAGCGAATATTTTATAAACCGCAAGGAAGTACGTCTGCGCGATGTGTATGAGATGTTTCTCAACACGGGCGTGGGGCGTGACGGATACTCAATAATCGGTCAGGGGCGCATTGCCGACATAGTGTCGCGCAAAAGCGATGAAAGACGCGGTATTTTTGAGGATGCCGCAGGTATTGCCAAATACCGCCACAAGAAGAACGAGGCGGAACGCCGTCTTGCCTCAACGCGGGACAACATGGAGCGCGCGCAGGACATCCTTGATGAAATAGGCGCACGTCTCGGTCCGTTGGAACGCGAATGCGTGAAGGCGAAGAGATACATCGAATACACCGAAATAAAAAAGAAAGCGGATGTTCAGCTCTGGCTCTTCGATACCGAAAGCCTGAGGAGCGAAATATCAAAAAGCGAGGACGAGCTGAGGCTTGCCGCGCACGAGCTTGACAATGCGACGGAAACACTGTCAACGCTTGAAAATCAGAACGAGCGGCTCGGAGAACTTTCGCGTTCGAGCAAGGCGGAATCCGAAAAGCTTTTGCTTTCAATAAAGGAATGCACACGCGCAAATTTTGCGCTTGAAAGCGAGATCAAGGTAACGGAGAGCAACCTTTCTCATGCCGAGGGAGCGCTTTCCGATGCACGCGCGGCGGAAAAGAACTGCCGCGAGCTGGCTCTTTCCGAAAAAAAGACCGCCGAGCAGTACCGTGAGGCGGCGGTCGGTTATGCCGGGAAGCTGAACGCAACGGCAGCCGAAGAAAAGAAGGCGCGCGATGCGGCAGGCGAGGCGGAGCGCAAGGCGTCGGCTCTTGACGATGCGATAGCAGCGGCTTTTGACGAGATCATGAGAGCACAGTCCGAAGATGCCGACGCGGCGGCGCGGCTTGATGTCATCGGGCGTTCCAAAAACGAGGGCGCGGGCAGAAAAGATGCGGCTGCAAAGGAAATAGCGGAATACGAACGCCGCGCGGCAGCGATATCTGCCGAATGCGCCGGGACCGAACGGACAATAGCGGGCTACGATGCCGAAAGCGCGAAGCTTGCGGCAGGCGAAGACGCCATTGTGCGCAGTCTGACAGCTGAAAAGGAACGCGCCGAAAGAGGAGCGGCTATCCTTTCAGGTCTTCGCACCGAGTGCGACACTCTCGCACGTCAGACCGAAACGCTGAGACGCATGGAAGAGCATTTTGAAGGCTACAACAACAGCGTGCGTCATGTAATGCAGTGCTGTGCCGACGGCAGACTTTCGGCTGCCGGCGGATGCGGCAGAATATACGGTCCCGTTTCAAAGCTGATCGAGGTCGGCGGCGAATATGTGACCGCTGTTGAGACCGCTCTCGGCGCGGCGATACAGAACATCGTGGTCGATGACGAGGAGACCGTAAAGGCGGCGATCGAATGCCTGAAGCGCGACCGTGCCGGACGCGCGACCTTCTGTCCCGTATCGGCGGTCAGAGGCTACGGCGGAGCGGTCACGCGCGAAATGGCGGAGGCTGCCGGATATCGCGGTTATGTCGGCGTGGCATCGGAGCTTGTTAAGTATGACCCTAAATTTTCCGATGTCATATCATCGCTTCTCGGCAGAACGGTCGTGTTCGATACACTTGACAACGCCATAGCAATGAGCCGTGCGCTCAGATATACCGTCCGCGCCGTTACGCTTGACGGTCAGCAGATAAACCGCGGCGGTACATTTACGGGCGGCTCGGTGAGGACCGGAAGCGGCATACTCACACGTGCCGATGAAATAAAAAAACTTACCGCAGAGCTTGCGGACAAGCAGTCGAAGGCTGCAAAGGCATCCGAAACGCTTGCTGCCGTGAATGCGGAAATAAAGCGTCTTGAAGGCGAACTCGCTTCAAACGGTGATGCGCAGAAGCTGATAGGCACTCTGCGCGCCGCAGAAGCTGCAAAGCTTGAAAAACAAAAAGCGGGGCTTGATGCCGACCGCACTCTTATCGAGAGACTGCATTCCGACCTTTCCGGTATAGAGGGCGAGGCTGAGCGTTTTGATGAAGAGATCGCGGCTCTTGAGGCTGAGCGGCGCGCGCTGGCATCGAAGATCAGCGAGCTGACGGCTTACCGTTCAGACCGCGAGGCGGAGCGCGGAGCGCTTCTTTGCGACCGCGACGACCGTATCCGCGAGGCGAATGAGCTTACGGTACGTCTTTCCGAAACAAGGAAGGATATTGAGACTGCCAACGCGATGGCGGAGCTTTCAGAGGAAAAGATCCGTACGCTTACGGCAGATGCCGATGCAAAGGCCGAAGCGGCAAAAGCGGCACAGGAAGAAATAAGATCCCTTACCGGGCAAAAAGCCGAGGCTGCTTTACGGCTTGCAGACGGTGAACGCGAGCTTGACAGGCTGAACCGCGAACGGGCAAGTGCCGAAGATTCCGGATTTGAATTTGAACGCAAAATAAACGAGTTGCGCCGCCTGATACGCGACAAGCAGGAGTTCAAGGAGAGTGCGGCTGCAAACAAGCTGCGCTGCGAGACGAGACTGGAGCATCAGAGAGCCGACATGGAGACGCTTTCGACGCGGCTTTGGGAGGATCATGAGCTTACACGCTCCGAAGCGCTTGAGCTCGGCTATCCCGCAATAACCGCCGAAGAACGCCCGGCAGTCGCCGCAACACAGACCGAATACCGCAATAAGATACGGAATATCGGTTCGGTGAACACGGGTGCGCTTGAGGAATACAACGAGGTGCGCACGAGATACGATGATCTCAGTGCGCAGATGGCTGATCTGACAAAAGCAAAAAACGAGCTTGAGGGCATAATCTCAAAGCTTGAAGTTGAAATGAAGCGTGCGTTTTCCGAGTCGTTTGACAAAATAAACGAAAATTTCGGAAAGACGTTTGCCGAGCTATTCGGCGGCGGTTCCGCACAGCTTTCACTTACCGATCCCGACAACGTGCTTGAAAGCGGAATAGAGATCAAAGCGGCGCCTCCCGGCAAGATAATCAAATCGCTCATGCAGCTTTCTGGCGGCGAGCAGGCTTTTGTTGCCATAGCGCTTTTCTTTGCGATACTTCAGGTAAACCCCACGCCGTTCTGCATTCTTGACGAGATCGAAGCGGCGCTTGACGAGGTGAACGTTGAACGTCTTGCCGAATACATAAAACGGTATTCGGACGGCACACAGTTCATAATGATAACACACCGCCGCGGCACAATGAATGCGGCAGACCGCATATACGGCATAACGATGCCGGAGCACGGTATTTCCAATGTATTTGAGCTTGATGTTGCCGAGATAACCAAACAGAAAGGAAGTAAATGGGATGGGCTTTTTGAGTAAACTGCGTGAGGGGCTCGGTAAGACCCGCGACGCACTTATGGGTGGCATTGAGTCGGTGATGCGCTCATTCGTAAAGATAGACGAGGATTTCCTTGATGAACTTGAGGAGATACTCATCACATCCGACGTCGGCGTAGGCGCCAGCGAGGAGATAATCGACGAGCTTCGCGAGCGCATACGCGACAACAGGATAAAAACACGCGAGGACACGATGGCTGCCCTGCGCGAGATAATATCGGGAATGATAGGGGAGAGCGAACCGCTTCACCTTGATACCGTTCCGTCTGTGATACTTGTTATCGGCGTAAACGGCGCGGGAAAGACCACATCTGTCGGTAAAATATCCGCGCGCCTTAAAGCCGAGGGCAAAAAGGTCGTGGTTGCCGCCGCCGATACATTCCGCGCCGCTGCGATAGATCAGCTCTCGGTCTGGTGCGACCGCGCGGGCGTTACGCTTGTAAAGCAAAGCGAGGGATCCGATCCCGCCGCAGTGGTCTACGATGCCGCAAATTATGCCCGCACAAAGGGCGCGGATGTGCTTATAGTCGATACTGCGGGCAGATTGCATAACAAAAAGAACCTTATGAACGAGCTGGCAAAGATAAACCGCGTCATCGACCGCGAGCTGCCAGGCGCATCGCGCGAGAATCTGCTCGTGCTTGACGCAACGACGGGTCAGAACGCCATCATTCAGGCAAAGGAATTCGGCGAGGCGGCAAACATCACGGGACTTGTGCTCAACAAGCTTGACGGTACTGCAAAGGGCGGCATCGTGCTGTCCATACGCCGCGAGCTGGGGCTGCCGGTCAAGTTCATCGGCGTCGGCGAAAAGATCGACGATATGCAGCCGTTTGACGCGCAGGAGTTCATCGATGCGCTTTTTCCGGAAAACGTCTGACAGGGAGTAACGGTAATGAAGCTTAAAATACTGATCGCCACACGCAACCGCGGCAAGCTCGCGGAGCTTGAAAGACTTTTGTCGGTCTATATCGACGGCGCGGAGATCGAGCTTCTCACGCTTGACGATGTGGGATTTACCGGCGAGATCGTTGAAAACGGCGAGACATTTGCCGAAAACGCAATGATCAAGGCAAAGGCTGCTGCGGATTTTTCGGGGCTTATTTCGGTCGGCGACGATTCCGGGCTCTGCGTCTACGCGCTTGACGGCGAGCCGGGAGTGCATTCGGCGCGTTATGCCGGCGAGGGTCACGATGATGCTGCGAACAACCGCAAGCTGCTTGAAAAGCTGAGGGGCGTGTCTTACCGCGAGGCAGCGTTCGTCTGCGATATGGCGTGCGTGTTTCCCGAGGGATGCGGCCTTGAGGGAGAGCCCATCGAGGTCGAGGGCAGATGCGAGGGTGAAATACTCTGCCACCCGCGCGGTGAGGGCGGTTTCGGGTACGATCCGCTTTTCTGGTACGATGAATACGGAGAGACATTTGCCGAGCTTTCGCGTGACGATAAAAACGCCATCAGTCATCGCGGCGTGGCGGCGGCAAAGCTGTGCCGCGAGATATCCGAGCGCATTCAGGCTGCCGTGAGCACCGAAAACAACGAATAAGCAGGAAGTCAAAAATGGAAATAACATCAAAACAGAGAGCGCACCTGCGCTCGCTTGCTGCCGACATCCCCACTATCATGCAGATAGGCAAGGACGGCATAAGCGATAATCTTATAAAAACAGTCGGCGACGCACTTGAGGCGCGTGAGCTTATCAAGCTTTCGGTGCTTGACAACTGCGAGGAAACGCCGCGTTCTGCCGCCGAGGCACTGGCGGAGGCTACGGGAGCCGTTGTTGTGTCCACGATAGGGCGCAAGCTGATACTCTACCGTGAATCCGCAACGCGCAAAACCATCGAATTATGAGTGAGGGTATGACCGTTGCCAATCCCTTCGGGATGAGGCGTATCGGCATTTACGGCGGCACATTTGCTCCGCCGCACAACGGACACGTAGCTGCCGCGCGCGCTTTTATTTCACAGATGCGGCTTGATTACCTTTATGTCATTCCGGCATTTCTACCGCCGCATAAAAGGCTTGATTTTGCCGATGATCCCACAGACAGGCTGCGTATGTGCGAGCTTGCCTTTGGCGATGTTGAGGGCGTTATAGTGAGCGATACCGAACAAAGGCGCGGCGGAAAAAGCTATACCGTTGATACGCTGCGCGAGCTTTCGGCTCCGGACACGAGGCTTTTTCTGCTTTGCGGGACCGATATGATGCTGACGCTTGATACATGGCATGAGGCAGAAGAGCTGTTCAGGCTGTGTTACCCTATCTACATCCGGCGCGAGAGCGATGAGACGCTTGATTGGCGGATAGTTGCCAAGGTCAAAGAATACAAGGAAAAATACAATGCTGTCGTGCGGCGCGTTGTAACGCCGCCGGTGGAGATATCCTCTACCGAGGTCCGCCGTGCGGCGGCTGAGGGAAAAAGCCTTGCAGGAATGGTCCCGCCTGCCGTTGAAGCGTATATACGCGAGCACGGACTTTACGGCGCGCCTCCCCGTGCAATAAAATAGGGGGTGATAAAATGTGCGAAAATGAACATAAAACCGTAAACATAACGGATGCGGAACTTGACTCACTTCGCGCCGGACTTCCGTTTATTCTGTCGGAAAAGCGCGCGCGCCATGTGCTCGGAGTCGAGAGAATGGCGGCAAAGCTCGGCGGGCTTTTCGTGCCGGATGACGATGATATCCGCCTTTTGCGCGGAGCGGCTCTTCTGCACGATATAACCAAGGAGCTCACGACTGGTGAGCATGCCGCGATCATGCGTGCGCACGGAGTCGAACCGACGGAGTACGATATTCTGTCACCAAAGACGCTTCACGCGCGTACGGCGGCAATTCTGATACCGGAGAGGTATCCGCAGTTTGCCGACCCGCGCCTGATATCGGCTGTTCGCTGGCACACGACCGGGCGCGCCGGTATGAGCATTTTTGATAAAATAATTTATTTTGCCGATTACATCGACGATACACGCACGTATGCCGACTGTGTGAAGCTGCGCGATCTGTTTTTTGACGCAAAGCCGGAAAATATGAGTCCCGACGTGCTGGCGCGTCATCTCGACAGACTGATCGTTATGTCATTCGATATGACGCTCGGCGAGCTGACGGAAAAGAACGGTCTTATCAGCACCGACACGGTAGACGCAAGGAATTATCTGCTTTGCGGACTTCTGAAGCCGTGCAAATAAAACAACTCAATGCGACAGATCTTTGAATACAGAGAAAGGATGCAATAAAATGAACGCAGAAATCAGATTCGCACCGGACGGAAATCCGGATCCCCGCTCGCTTGCCGAGGAAATATATCATATTCTTGACGCTCACCGCGGTGAGGATATAGCTGTTCTCCGGGTCGGAGAAAAAATAGAAATAACCGAATATTTCGTTCTTTGCACGGCTCACGCCACGACCCATGTCCGCGCACTTGCCGATGAGGTCGAATTCAGGATCGGCGAGGCCGGCGTAAAGCCTTTTGCCTCTGAAGGACGCGGCGACAAGAATTCGTGGATGGTGCTTGACTACGGAACCGTTATGGTCCACATTTTCACGCGTGACGCACGTGAGTTTTACAATCTTGACAAACTTTATTCTGACACCGAAAAGGTGGAGATCGCTCCGCGTGCGCTGCCTGACAACGCAGAGTAAGAGCGATTCGGGAGATCATTATGAAATACGATTATCTGGCAATTGAAAAAAAGTGGCAGGACAGATGGAGCGAGGCTGGTGTTTTCCGTGCACTTGACGAAAAGGAAGCAGGTGGGAAGCCCAAATTCTACGCTCTTGTCGAATTTCCCTATCCGAGCGGAGCGGGAATGCACGTCGGACACATAAAAGCATACTCGGGTCTTGAAGTCGTGTCGCGTATGCGCCGTATGCAGGGTTATAACGTCCTTTTCCCGATGGGCTTTGACGCCTTCGGTCTGCCAACCGAAAACTATGCGATAAAGACGGGTATGCATCCGCGTGCCGTCACCGACAAAAACATTGCAAAATTCACGCAGCAGCTTAAGCGCGTCGGCTACAGCTTTGACTGGGACCGCGTTATCGACACGACAGACGAGGATTACTACCGCTGGACGCAGTGGATATTCCTTAAAATGTTTGAAGCCGGACTTGCCTTCCGCGATACCGCGCTCGTCAACTACTGCCCGACCTGCAAGGTCGTGCTTTCAAATGAGGATTCCCAGGGCGGCAAGTGCGACATCTGCCACAGCGACGTTGTGCAGAAGTCAAAGGATGTATGGTATCTGCGCATAACGAAATATGCCGACCGTTTGCTTGAGGGGCTGAAGGAAGTCGATTATCTGCCCAATATCAAGCAGCAGCAGATCAACTGGATCGGCAGATCCGAGGGCGCGTTCGTCAATTTCGGCATTGCCGGCAAGCCCGACGAAAAACTGCGCATATACACCACGCGCCCCGACACCCTGTTCGGCGTTACATTCATGGTAATGGCGCCCGAGCATCCGATGATAGACAAGTACGCCTCCGAGATCGCCAACATGGACGAGGTGAAGGCATACCGCGCCGAATGCGCCAAAAAAACCGAGTTCGAACGCACCCAGCTTGTCAAGGACAAGACCGGCGTCCGCCTTTCGGGGCTTTCCGCCGTCAATCCGCTCACGGGCAAGGAAATACCTATTTACATTGCCGATTATGTCATGATGGGCTACGGCACCGGCGCGATAATGGCTGTTCCCGCGCACGATCAGCGCGACTGGGAGTTCGCACACAAGTTCGGCATTGACGTCATTGAGGTCATAAAGGGCGGAAATGTCGAAAAGGAAGCATATGCCGGCGACGGAGAGATGGTCAATTCCGGCTTCCTTAACGGATACAATAACAAAAAGGATTCCATCCGCCGCGCGGTAGAGGAGCTTGAAAAGCTCGGTGCGGGCGAGGGCGGAGTCCAGTACAAGATGAAGGACTGGGCGTTCAACCGTCAGCGTTACTGGGGCGAGCCGATACCGATCGTACACTGCCCGAAGTGCGGTATGGTGCCCGTGCCGTATGACGAGCTGCCGCTGAAGCTCCCCGATATGAAGGAATTCGCGCCGGGTCAGAACGGCGAGTCGCCGCTGGCGCGCATACCCGAATTCGTTCACTGCAAGTGCCCGAAGTGCGGCGGCGAGGCGCGCCGCGAGACAGACACCATGCCACAGTGGGCGGGTTCGTCGTGGTACTTCCTCCGCTATGTCGATCCGCATAACCCCAAATGCCTTGCCGATTACGACAAGCTGAAATACTGGATGCCCGTTGACTGGTACAACGGCGGTATGGAGCACGTCACGCGCCATATGATCTATTCGCGCTTCTGGCATAAATTCCTTTACGATCTCGGTGTCGTGCCCTGTGATGAGCCGTATGCCAAACGCACCGCACAGGGACTTATACTCGGTCCGGACGGCGACAAAATGTCAAAATCCAAGGGCAACGTCATCGACCCCAACACTGTTATCGATGCTTACGGCGCCGATGTGCTGCGCACATACGTTCTCTTTATGGGCGACTACACGGCAGCTGCGCCGTGGTCGGATAACAGTGTGAAGGGATGCAAGAGATTCCTTGAGAGAGTTGCGGATCTGCCGGGAATGGTGAAGGGCGCAGGCGCAACGCCCGCTCTTGAGGCGGCATTCCACAAGACTGTAAAAAAGGTCACCGACGATTACAACAGCCTTAAGTTCAACACTGCGATAGCGGCGCTTATGGGTCTTATCAACGATATAACCGCCAACGGTTCGCTTACCAAAGACGAGCTTATGACCTATATCAAGCTGCTCTCACCCGTTGCTCCTCATCTTTGCGAGGAGATAAACGAAAAGCTCGGCGGCAAGACGCTGCTTGCCGTCTCCGAATGGCCCGGATACGACGAGGCAAAAACAGTGGATGATACGGTCGAGCTTGCCGTTCAGATAAACGGCAAGGTGCGTTCCACCGTCAAGCTGCCGCTTGACTGCCCGCGCGATGAAGCACTTGCTGCCGCCAAGGCAGACGAGCGCATTGCTGCGGCGATCGAGGGCAAGACGATAGTTAAGGAGATCACGGTGCCGAACAAGATAATCAACATCGTGGTCAGATAAATCAATTTCACAGCGGGAAGCGCCGGACGGTGCGGCCCGTAACAGGGCAGGGAGAGCCGAACCGAGCGGGCGAGGCTCTCCTTGCCTTGCGGAAAGGTTTTTATGTTGAATTCAACAAAGCTGAAAAGATACTTCGGCGATGCGGGCTTCTGGAGAGATATAGCAAGACTTGCGCTTCCGATAGCCCTTCAGAATCTGCTTTCAAGTTCATTTGCGCTGGTAGATACACTTATGGTGGGGCAGCTTGGCGATACTCCGCTTGCTGCCGTAGGTATGGCGGGACAGTTCGGGTGGTTCCTTTCGATGATCATATTCGGAATGACCTCTGCGCTCACCATGTTTGTATCGCAGTACTGGGGAGCGCAGGATCTGAAGTCGATACGCAGAGTGTACGGGATAGCGCTTGCGCTTGCGCTCGGCATATCCGGGCTGTTCACCGTTGCCGGCGCCGCTTTTCCGCGCGGCGTCGTGTGGATATTCAACCGCGAGGCGGCTGTGCTTGACGTAGGGGCGGAGTATTTGTCGGTCGCGGCATTCTCATATCCCGCAATTGCACTCAATTATGTTTTTATGGGCGTTCTGCGCGCTACAGAGCGCGTAAAGCTGCCTCTTTACACAACACTGGTAACAACACTGCTCAATGCCGGGCTGGACTATGCTTTTATTTTCGGTTTCGGGTCAATACCGGCAATGGGGGCGCGCGGAGCAGCCATCGCGACCGTTATATCCGCGTGGCTCTCGCCTGTTATCACTTTTTTGATATCCCTTACCGAGAAAAACATACTCATTGCGTCGCTGCGGGATATGTTCGGCTTTGACCGTGCATTCCTGGGGCAGTTTTTGCGCCGCGCGATGCCCGTTGTGGCAAACGAGACCCTGTGGGGGGCGGGAACGCTTGTTTTCAATATCATTTTTGCCAATCTCGGTTCGGGCAACTATGCTGCGGTAACGATAATGCGCACATTTGAAAGCATTGCTTTTGTCTTTTTTGTGGGACTTGGCAGCGCGTCAAGCGTTATTGTTGGAAAGTCGGTCGGAGCCGGAGAAATAAATGCTGCAGTGCGCGATTCGCGCCGACTGGCTGTGCTCGTTCCGTCATTTTCGCTGCTGTTCGGTATGGTGATAATTGCCTTCAGACGTCAGATCGTTGGAATTTTCGACCTTGACGGAAAGATCACAGCCGAAACGCTCGGCACTGCCGTATGGATACTTTCGATATATGCGGCGGAAATGGCGATAAGAAATATACCGTACATAATGATATGCGGAATTTTTCGTCCGGGCGGAGAAACACGCGTGGGAATGAAGTACGACCTTTTGTTTTTGTGGTGCGTATCACTGCCCGCGACACTTGCGGCGGCATTCCTTCTCCGTCTGCCTTTTCCGGCGGTATTTGCGACCATGTACATAGCTGAGGACTGGCTGAAGGCGTTTTTTTGCATACGGTATTTCCTTACCGGCAAATGGCTGAAGCCCGTTACTCCGGAGGGCCGCGCCGGACTTGAAAAATACCTCCGTGAAAAGGAAAAAGCATGAAGTTTTTTTCGCATATTGCGAAAAAAATCGCAAAAAACTATTGCATTTCAAACGGAAATGTGGTATCATATACAAGTATGAAGATTCGGTGTGCGTAAGCTCTCAGGCGTGTGCCGCAGCTTCATGATTTCAAGGGGAGGTGAATATTTTGGCGAACATCAAATCAGCGAAAAAGCGCGTAAAGGTCATTAAGGTCAAAACGCTTCGCAACAAGATGGCACACAATCAGCTTCGCACCATTATAAAGAAGTATTATGCTGCCGTTGAGTCCGGCGACAAGGAAGCCGCGAAGAGCGCATATCTGCTTGCCGTTAAGAAGGTCGATCAGGCTGCTGCGCACGGTATCATCCACAAGAACGCTGCCGCGCACAAAAAGAGCCAGTTCACAAAGGCCCTCAACGCAATGGCGTAAGCCACGGCAATTATATAATCTGTCGATGCCCGGCAGAACCCAAAAGAAAAGGAACGCAAGTCGTGCTTGCGCCTTTTCTTTTTTTATGCTTTTTTGACTCCGGTCCATCCTTTTTTTTGCCGTACCGTCACCGTGTGACAGAGTGCGGCATATATTGACATTGAGTAAGGTGAGGCTTTCCACGTTCCTCACAAAAAAGAAAGGACGGTCACGGATGTGCGTAGTATAGCGGTTTTTCCTACTCTTACGGCGGCGGAGAGGGTGCGCCGCGTGTTGAATGCTGCGGCGATATCCGCCGAAACGGTAAAGGTAGATTCGTCGCGGACGCGCCGCGGATGCTCGTGGGGGGTATCGTTTCCCGATGTGCAGCGTGAAAATGTGCTTACGGTGCTTTCAAACGCCGGGATCAGAACAAGGGAGATAATTGGATGATGGTTTATCTTGACAATGCCGCAACGACCTTTCCGAAGCCGGCGCGGGTATGTGAGAAAGTGTACCGCTGTATGCTTGAATGCGGCGGAAATCCGGGCAGGGGCGCGCATCCGGTGGCAATGGCGGCGGCGGAATGCGTGTATGAATGCAGAGAGGCGGTTTCTGACTTTTTCGGTGCGCCGGGAGCGGATAAGGTCATAATGATGCCCAATGCCACATTCGGACTCAATCTGGCGATAAAAGGACTGATCCCGCCGCAGCGTAGCACGCGCACGGAAAAAATGCATCTTATAATATCGGATCTTGAGCATAATTCGGTCCTGCGCCCCGTAGAGCGTCTGCGGCGCGACGGATATGCCGATTACTCGGTCTTTCCATCCGGAGCCGCACGCGGCGGCGGCAGCCCGGGAGAAACCGTAGCGGCGATAGGACGGCTCATCAACCGTCGCACACGTGCTGTGATATGTACAGCGGCGTCCAACATATGCTCGGTAAAGCTTCCGATCGCCGAAATAGGGGCATTGTGCCATGCGCGCGGGCTTTTGTTTATCGTTGACGCGGCGCAGGGCGCGGGGCATATTGCACTGAATATGAAGGAGCAGAATATCGATGCGTTGGCTTTGCCGGGACATAAAGGACTTTACGGTCCCGGCGGAAGCGGAGCGTTGATCCTCGGGGGCAGGTATATGCCGACGCCTCTTATTGAAGGCGGATCGGGCGCCATGTCGTTCGATGCGGAAATGCCGCCCGATCCACCGGAAAGATATGAGGCGGGAACGCTCAATGTGCCGGCGGCTGCGGGGCTGTGCGCCGGCATAGGATTTGTAAAGAGCATAGGCGTTGATGAGATCAGCCGCCGCGAGACGGCACTTTTTGACCGTGCCGTCTCGGGTCTTTCCGGAATACGCGGCGTCAGGATATACGCACCACGCGCTCGCGGTCCCGCCATCGGCTTCAATGTGGGAAGCATACCGTCCGACAGCGTTGCAAACGCGCTCGGAAATGAGGGGATCTGCGTTCGCGGTGGTTTTCATTGCGCGCCTCTTGCACACCGCGCGCTCGGCAGTGCGGAGAGGGGAAGCGTCCGTGCGAGCTTTGGCTGCTTCAACACATTCGGAGATGTGGATGCGCTCTGCCGCGCTGTTGCGGCGATAGCACGGCAAAAGCTCTGACGGTAAATTTAATTTGTTGCTTTTCCGTAGACAGCCGCCGCGCCGAGCTCGGCGGCTATGGCGGTAAGACGGTTGTATTTTGAAACACGTTCGCTGCGGCAGGGCGCGCCGGTTTTTATAAACGGCGCGCGCATGCCGACGGCAATATCGGCAAGGGCTGTGTCCTCTGTCTCGCCCGAGCGGTGTGAGAGGATATAGGCATATCCGGCATCCTGCGCGGCAGAAATGAGAGCTGCGGTCTCGCCGAGCGTGCCTATCTGGTTTGGTTTTACAAGCACGGCGTTTGCCGCGCCTTTTTTTATGCCTTCGGCGAGCCGCTCGGTGTTGGTGACAAACAGATCGTCCCCGACAAGCATGATGCGGTGCCCGATAAGCTCCGTGAGCGCAGCCCAGCCGTCAAAGTCGCGTTGGTCAAGCCCGTCCTCAAGCGAACATATGGGGAAGCGTTTAATGAGTGTTTCCCAATATCCGCAAAGCTCTGCACGGTCGTAGGTGATGCCCCGCTTTGGCAGACGGTAAAGAGAGTCGCGCGGGTCAAACCATTCGCCCGATGCCGCGTCAAGCGCTATCTTTACACGTTCCGTGTCGTAGCCCGCCTTGACTATGGCCTCGCATACCGCCTCAAGAGCGGCATCGTCGGAGGGAAGATCGGGGGCAAATCCGCCCTCGTCGCCGACGGCAGTGGAAAGCCCGCGCGACTTCAGAAGCCCGCCGAGGGTATGGTAGATCTCTGCGGCGCAGCGAAGCGCTTCTTCAAACGATGAAAAACCGGACGGAACGATCATGAATTCCTGTATTTCGATGTTGTTTGAAGCGTGCGCGCCGCCGTTAAGGATATTGAGCATCGGCACGGGAAGACGCGTTGCGGCAGTGCCGCCGAGGTAGCGGTAGAGCGGGAGCCCGAAGTGCGCCGCAGCGGCTTTTGCCGCCGCAAGCGATACCGCAAGCGTGGCGTTTGAGCCGAGATTCTCCTTGTTGCGTGTGCCGTCGGTAGCAAGTATCGCCCGGTCGACCTCGCCGATGCAGGCAGCATCAACACCGGCGAGAGACGGCGCAAGCTCGTCTGTCACTCCGGATACGGCTTTTTTTGTCCCCTTTCCACCGTAGCGTGCGGGATCGCCGTCTCTTTTCTCATGTGCCTCGTATATGCCGGTTGAGGCGCCGGACGGCGCCGAGGCGCAGCCGACAGAGCCGTCAGCCAGGACGACCGTTGCTTCAACTGTCGGATTGCCGCGCGAGTCAAGTATTTCGCGGGCATGACAGCTGACTATTTCTGTGCTTTTCATTGTGTATCACACCTTTCTTTTTTGAAAATATTTTCCCCGTCAGCCGCGCTGTGTATGCGCTTTTTTATTTATTTTCTTGATATTGCGACTCATATGTGGTATAATTAAAGCGATAAAAAAGAAAAGGATGCTTTTATGGGTAAGTTTGACGGCTGGCTTATTTGCAGCGATTTTGACGGGACGATATACGTTGATAAGGCACTTTCGTACGAGAACTGTGCCGCGGTAAGATATTTTCAGGAAAACGGCGGAAAATTCACGTTTGCGAGCGGCAGGTTCGTTTCAATGTTTGATGATTTTTGCGACCGCATCGTGCCGGGCGCACCGATAGCGGGACTTAACGGCGCCGTGATCGCAGAGCCATGCGGCGGAAGAGTGCTTTACCGCGGCGGTATAGAGCGCGCGGAGGCGGTTCGTTTTGCTTTTCGGGCACTTGAACGCTACGAGGGTGCGCAGAATGTCATACTTTACAGGGATGACAGCTCGATAAAGGTGAAAAAGGGCGAGGCGGTGCCGCCCGGGATCTACGATCTGCCGGATATGCTGGCAAAAATATCTCTTACTGTCGATGCTGACGAGAGCGACGGGATATTTGCCGACATGACAGCCCGCGCGGCGGGAAAATACAGCGTGTCGCGAAGCTGGAAACGCGGTATCGAATTCAATTCTCCGTCGGATACAAAGGGAAAGGCGGCATTGAGGATCAAAGAAATGGTCGGTGCGACGCATCTTGTGTGCGTAGGCGATTACGAAAATGACATTTCGATGATAGAGGCTGCCGACATCGGCTATGCCGTGGAAAATGCTGTACCCGCACTCAAGGCGGCAGCCGACCGTGTGACCGTGAACTGCCGTGATCATGCAATAGCCGCTATCATTCGTGAAATTGAGGAATCTTTTCTTCCGCAATGTTGACTTGACGCCGTTTATACGGTATAATTAATATACAATAATACACTTTGAAAGGAATCTGAGATATGATAAAACTAGGAGTCATTACATCTTTAAATAACGATGTGGAGGAAAACATCCGCCGCGTGGCTGAGATGGGCCTTCCGACCTGCCAGCTCAAGTGCTGGAACAGTGCCTTTCTTACCCCCGAAATGGCTGATCGCGCAACTGCCGCCTGCCGCGAGTACGGTGTTGAAGTGAGCGCGTTCTGGTGCGGATGGGACGGAATGTCCTATTGGAATTTCTATGAGGGACCGCTTACCCTCGGGCTTGTTCCGCGCGAATACCGCGCCGAGAGAATGAGAATGCTTCTCAAGGGTGCCGAGATCGCCCGCCGCATGGGTGTGGAGGATGTTGTGACGCATGTCGGCTTCCTTCCCGAAAACCCCGCTACGACAGAGTATAACGAGGTCGTTGCCGCGCTGCGCTACATAGGAAAGAGCCTTTTGCCGCACGGTCAGTATTTCCTGTTCGAGACCGGTCAGGAAACGCCTACGACACTGCGCCGCACGATCGAGGATGTCGGCACCGGCAACCTCGGCATAAACCTTGACCCCGCCAATCTGCTTATGTACGGCAAGGGCAATCCCGTTGACGCACTCGGCATTTTCGGCGAATATGTCCGCGGTGTTCACGGCAAGGATGGCGAATATCCCACCGATGGCAGACACCTCGGACACGAGAGACCGATGGGAGAGGGACTTGTGGATTACCCCCGCTTTATTGCCAAGCTGAAATCCATAGGCTATGACCGCACTATAACCATAGAGCGCGAGATAAAGGGCGATCAGCAAAAAGCCGATATCATTGCAGCCAAGGCACTGCTTGAAGAGCTTATTGCCAAAGACGCCGAGTAAGGCGCAATAAAAGGACATGAAAGAGAGGACCGACATCTTTCCGTCGGGCTGGATCGGATCTATTATCGGGCCCCTCTTTCGGCTGTCCGCATTAAGGCTCCGGCGGTGCGCGCGGTGCGCACTGCCGAGGATCTTATTTGAGTTTTTTTCGCCCGTATAATGTGGGCATTTATACTTCTGAATCATCGGATGGGCATAAAATGCAATTTACCTCACCGCTTTTTATATTCATATTTTTGCCGCTGATGGTTGCGGCACTGGTCTTTGTGCCGTCAAAGCACCGTAAGTGGACCATAATAGTATCCGGCGTGATATTTTATATTCTCGCCAATCTGAAAACTCCGGTCAGCATTCTTTTTTTTGCAGTAAGCGTTGCCTTTGCGTATTGCGCGGCTCATGCCGTGTACGTCAAACGTAAAAAAAGAAAAACAGTGCTGGTCCTTTCGGTGTCGGTGTGCGTTGCGATGCTTGTCATCATCCGCATTCTGGGTGTGCGGCTTGAAGCGTACGATATTACGTTTCTTCCGTTCGGAATGTCGATATATCTTCTTGCCGCCGTTTCGATGCTGATAGATATTTCGCGCGGCGATGCCGAGCCGCCGGCTTCATTTGCCGACGCGTTGTTTTATGTCGGCTTTTTCCCCGTGTTTGTGGCGGGACCGATAATCAAATACAAGGATTTTATCCGCAAGACGTCGGATGCCGAGCTTGATATCTCGCTTACTGCCATTGGCAACGGCTTGGTGCTGTTTGCACGCGGCTTTATCAAGCGCATAGGAGTTTCCGCTATACTTGCCGGTGCGTATGACGAGATAACCGCAGTTGTGGCGGAGGAGGCGCGTCTGCAGCTCGGCGTGGGTATGTTTCTTGTGCTTCTTATGCTCACAAATGTTTATTTTGCCTTTTCGGGATACTCGGATATGGGCAGGGGACTGGCACTCATGCTGGGCGTTAAGCTTGATAACGACTTCAATTACCCGTTTGCGGCGTGTACGCCGTTTGAGTACCTCGGCAGATTTTTCATAAGCCTTGGTTCCTTTCTTGAGGATTATGTCGCCGCACCGTTTGAGCGTCTTGTATGCGGCAGAGAGGTTGATTCCGGAACGGTAAACGGAAAGCGCAAGGCGGCGGCGTTCTTTGCCGGTATCATTGTCGCCGTGCTCACGGTTCTGTGGTTCAAGGCGTCAATGCCGATGCTCCTTGCATTCCTGCCGCTCATTCTGCTTGCAGCGGGTGAACGATCGATGCGTCTTTACACGCGTCGCGGAGCGCACGTGCGGCGCAATCTTGCGATGCGTACGGCGGGAAGGATAGTGACGCTTGTGCTCGTATCTCTTTTCTGGACCCAGCTTAAGCTAAGGTCGGTGAGCCAGATGATGTGGTATTTCGGAATACTGACTGCTGTCGGCAGATATCAGTCGTACAGACTCTACATGACGATATACAACCGAGAATATCTGTGGGCGCTGTTCGTTGCGGCGTGGTTTCTCATGCCGGCATTGCTCGGTTGGCTCGGCATTGATCTGTCGCGCGGAAAGACCGGTGCCGTGCTGCGCGCGGTATATTGCGTCGGGATATTGGTGTTCTTCGTATTCAGCGTATTTGTTATAATGCCGCAGTACCCCGAATATGCATTGTCGCCGTTCAGGTACATAACGTTTTGATGGGAGGCGGATGAAAGTATGAAACAGAAAATCGCTGTTGACAATACCGAAAAATGCATGGTATCAAACGGATCGGCACTTGTTTTTATTGTAATGTTTGTCGGGATACTGCTGCTTGGCTCGGTTTACTACGGAATTTCGTCTCTTATGGATTACGCCGAGCTTTGCGATGGATATTATGACGGCGAACAGTATGATTTTGGCGATATTTATAAGCTTGACGATGTGTTTTACCGCAATGCATCGACGCGCGGGTATATTGCGAAATATGAGTATCTTCTGTTTGAACGGATCGATGATGAAGAAATTATCGCAGGGCGCGACAGATTTCTTTTTGGCGTCCACGATGAAAAGTACGGCTATGATTACGTGCGCGACTATATCGGCGAGCTTGCCGATGAAAACGAGACAGCGGCGCTTGCCGGAGCCATAAAGCAGCGTGCCGATGCTTTTGCCGCTGTCGGGGCGGAGTATATGCTTGCCGTCATACCGAACTCGCAGGTGATATACAACGATAAAATGCCGGGGTATTTCGGCAGCATCAGCGAACGTACCCGCCTTGCAGAGCTTTCCGCATATATGAAAAAAGATGGAGCGGATTATTATCTTGACCTTACCGACGCGCTCGGCAAGGCGCGCACCGAGGGCAGACTCTACAATAATACCGAAAATTCTCTCAATGCGCTTGGCGCGTACTATGTATACCGTGCCGTGTTCGATGCGCTGCCCTCTGATGTAAAGGATGGTCACAACGCGGTGGCGGGCGGATTGCTCAGATTTTACACAAACTACACCGACGGCAGATCGCTGGCGCGCCGCGCGGGACTTGAAAAGCTGATACGCAACAAAATGATATCTCTGCCGAGCGATGCGGTAAAAATGTATTCGTCATTCGGGTATTTCGGAGATATCGACGTGACCTGCTCCAAAAAAGAATACCGCAACGAGATACCGGCGCACCCGTCGGTTCTTGTGGAGTTCAATGACGGCGGAGAATGGGACAAGGTCATCATGTGCGAGTATTTTTCCAACACATTCGGCAACATAGGCTACCGCATAGGACAGACCTATTCGCAGACGAATGCCGAACAGTTCAGGCCGCGCATTGTGATACAGTTCATGCATGAGAACGAGCTTTCTGCGTTGCTTGATCCCGATGTTGCGGCATCGTATATGGGAGCAAAAGCACCGGAAGTACCGGAATAAAAAAGAAAATAACCGGACCGGGGGATTGATTTTTCCCCCGGTTTGTGTTATAATATCAATAGAAGGTTGCAAACGCAACGATTTGTATCTCTCAAAAAGAAAGGCGTGATAAAATGCCGTCACTTATGCGTTACATCAATGTCATCAGTCGATGCGGAGCCGCATGGCGCGGGGACAAGCTGCGCGACACCGATATCGGTGCGCCTCACACAAGCTACATCCTTACCGTTTGCCGGCATCCGGGAATTTCTCAGGAGCGGCTCGCAAAGAGGATATATATCAACAAGAGCAATGTCACAAGAAAGCTGGCATACCTTGAGGCGCACGGATATGTGGAACGCCGTCAGAGCGAGGCTGATCGCCGTATCGTGGAGGTATACCCAACGCAGAAGGCGTTGGACATACTCCCCGAGGTGCAGAGCATAATGAGCGAATGGAACGGATATCTTACCGAGGACTTTACCGAGGAGGAGATGGAGATGTTCATGTCAATGCTATCGCGCATTGCCGCACGCGCCGCCGATTACGGAAAGCTTTCCTTTGAATCGGAGGACGATCCGCAATGAGGACGATACTGCGATATCTCAAGCCCCATCGCCGATTTATGTGTTTTTCACTCACGATAAAGGTGCTCGGCACCATGGTGGAGCTTGCACTGCCGTATATACTCAGCCATATAATCAAAAACGTCATACGCCCGCTCGGAGCGGAGGTGTCTCCCGATCTTGCGGGTGGCAGCCGGAGAATAGTCATGTGGGCGCTCATAATGATTGTATGCGCGTTTCTGGGCGTACTGGGCAATGTTACGGCAAACCGTATGGCTGCGCGCACAGCAATGGAGGTTGCGCGCGCGGTAAGGCATGATCTTTTTGCGCGCACCATGAGTCTTTCGCCCGCTCAGACCGATGCGTTTACCGTTGAAAGCCTTGAAAGCCGCCTTACCGGCGATACATACAATATTCACAACTTTATCAATTCGATGCAGCGTATGGGCGTCAGAGCCCCGATACTGCTTATAGGCGGACTGGCAATAACGGCAACGCTCGATCCGGTCCTTACGCTTGTCATGGTGGCGGTGCTTCCGTTCATTTTCTTTGCTGTTTACGGCATTACGAGCCGGGGACTGCCTCTTTATACCAAGGTGCGCGATGCGGTGGATTCGGTGACGCGCGTTGTGCGCGAGGATGCGCAGGGCATCAGAGTTATAAAGGCACTTTCAAAAACCGATTACGAGCGCCGCCGCTTTGACCGCGAAAATGCGGGCTTGGCTTCGATCGAGCGCAAAACGAACGCCACAATGTCGGTAGCCAATCCCTTCATGAATTATTTTATGAACCTCGGCATTACTGCTGTGGTTGTTGTAGGTGCGTTCCGTGTGAACGCAGACGCTTCCGACCCCGGCAAAATAATCGCATTCATTCAGTACTTTACGCTCATATCAATGGCTATGATGTCGGTGTCGCGGATATTTCTGATCATTTCAAAGGCGAGCGCATCGGCAAACCGCATTGAGGAGGTTCTGCTCACTCCGCCCGATCTGACCGTTGCCGACAGCGCGGAATATCCTCCGCACCGTGACGAGAAAGATATGGGGATCGTTTTTGACGGAGTAAGCTTTGCCTACAACGGTAAAAAGGAAGTCTTGCACGATGATATAAGCTTTGCATTGCCAAAGGGCGGAACGCTTGGAATAATCGGTGCCACGGGAAGCGGAAAAACAACTCTTCTTTCATTGCTTATGCGCTTTTATGACGTTACTGAGGGCGCAGTGCGGATAGGCGGCAGAGATGTCAGAACTATCCCCGAGCACGAGCTGCACTCAATGTTCGGCGTGGCTATGCAGAATGATTTCATTTGTGCCGACACGGTCGAGGAAAACATAAATTTCGGCAGAGGGCTCAGCCACTATGATGTGGTGAGAGCTGCCAAAACGGCGCAGGCGGACGATTTTATATCCGACTTCCCGGACGGCTACGAGCGCGGACTGACAGCCAAGGGAACAAACATCAGCGGCGGTCAGCGTCAGCGCATCCTGATCGCGCGCGCCATTGCCGCGCGCCCGCAGATACTTGTTCTTGACGATGCAAGCTCTGCTCTTGACTACAAGACAGATGCCGCACTGCGGTGTGCGCTGCGGGATGAAATATCTGCAGAGGGCGGCAGCGTTGTGGTCGTGGCGCAGCGCGTCAGCTCGGTAATGAATTCCGATCTCATCTTGGTGCTTGACGAAGGAAGGCTGATCGCCTCGGGAACGCACGATGAACTTATTAGCTCCTGCAAGGTCTACCGCGAAATAAGTCGGTCACAGATGGGAGGTGCGTTCCTTGAATAGCCACGGAATGGGCGGCGGAACAAACGCCATGCTCGGCGATCCGCGCGCACAGCGCAATCCCAACAACATAGGAAAAGCAAAAAAACTCGATAAAAAAACACGCCGCCGTGTGCTTTGGCGGCTGGCGGGTTATCTTTGGCGTTGCAAGTGGTTGGTCATCGCGGCTTTTGTTCTGATGATCACATCCAATCTCTGCGCCCTTATCGGTCCCAAACTGTCGGGAGCGGCGATAAATGCCATAGATCTTGGCGCCGGCAAGGTCGATTTTGATACCGTTTTTAAATATGCGGGGCTTCTGGTGCTGGCATATACGCTTGCGGCTGTGCTGTCTCTCGGTCTGTCGCTGCTGTTGGTGCGGCTCGGACAGAAGATAACCTACACACTGCGGCGAGAGATATTTGACAGGCTGATGCTTCTGCCGGTCGGATATTTCGATGCCCACGCCACCGGAGATATAATCAGCCATATTTCATACGATGTCGATACCGTGAATGCATCGCTTTCGCACGATCTTTTGCAGATATGCTCCAGCGTTGTTACCGTTGTGTTTTCGCTTTCGATGATGATATCGATCTCACCGGTCATAATCGTGATATTTGTCGTCACGGTCCCTATATCTATAATCACGACGAGACTGAAAAGCAAACGTATACGCCCGCTTTTCCGCCTGCGTTCGGCAAAGCTCGGAGCACTCAACGGCTATGCTGAGGAAATGCTTTCCGGTCAGCGCACGATACGGGCATACGGCCGCGAGGCGACCGTTGTGAGCAAGTTCGACAGACAGAATGACGATGCCTGCGCATCATATTACAACGCCGACTATCACGGCGCGGCTTTGGGTCCGTCGGTGAACTTTATAAACAATCTGTCGATCGCTCTCGTGATAATGGTCGGCGGGATATTCTTCATGCTGTCTCTGACCGGCAGTGTTGCGCCGACATCGCTGATATTTCTTGAACTCGGCGACCTTTCGGCATTTGTACAGTATTCACGCAAATTTGCGGGGCCGATAAATGAATTTGCCAATATACTGGCAGACCTTCAGTCGGCGCTTGCAGCGGCTGAGCGTATTTTCAGGCTTATAGATGAGCTGCCCGAAAGTGCGGATGTTCCCGACGCCGATATCCTCTGCAACGTCGCGGGCGATGTTGGTATAGAGCACGTAAAATTCGGCTACACGCCCGAAAAGATCATAATAAAGGATCTTACTCTCAACGCTGCGCGAGGAGAAACGGTTGCGATCGTCGGTCCTACAGGCGCCGGCAAAACGACGGTCATAAACCTGCTTATGCGGTTTTATGATGTCAATTCCGGCAGTATATATGTTGACGGCAAGGAAATACGCGAGGTCACACGTTCATCACTGCGCGGCTCATATACGATGGTGCTTCAGGATACATGGCTGTTCTGCGGTACAGTGGCGGAAAACATTGCTTACGGTAAAGAAGGCGCAACGATGGAGGAGATACGCGCAGCTGCGCGTGCCGCTCGCATTGACGGATTTATCGAGACGCTTCCTGACGGCTATGACACGGTGCTGACCGACAACGGCTCGGGAATATCCAAGGGTCAAAAGCAGCTTATAACCATTGCGCGCGCCATGCTTGCGGATTCGTCGATGCTGATACTTGACGAGGCAACGTCAAATGTCGATTCGCGCACCGAGCAGCAGATCCAGGCTGCTATGATGGAGCTGATGCACGGGCGCACCTGCTTTGTGATAGCGCACCGGCTTTCGACCATACAGAACGCCGACCTTATACTTGTAATGAAGGACGGAAACGTGATAGAGCAGGGAAATCACAACGAACTGATGCGCGCCGGCGGATTCTATGCCGGACTGTATAATTCGCAGTTTTCATAAAGATAAAGGCTGCGCCGAAAAAAACGTTTCGGTTTTTTCGGCGCAGCCTTCGATATTGGTCACAGCGGCTTTGATCCGCCGTTTTGCCTCAAAAGAGACCAAAAGCCCCGGGACCGCCTCAAAATGTGTTTATTTCGTTGTGAAAACAAATTCCTTTTCAAATTTATCCCACGGAATGTTTACACGGCAGCCTCCGTTTATCAGCGAATCTATGTGCATGAGCAGGGGGAAGTCCTCAAGCTTCAGCCTGCCGCGTTCGGCAAGCGTGCGCACGGCAGCCGCAGTGCGGGATGAAATAACAATCGATTCAAGCGTTATGCCGTCAAGCGTTTTCATGGCATCGTCAAATGACATTCCCTTGCCGAGAAGAGTTCCGATAAGGCGCGTTCTGCCGCCGAATACCGTGACGTACAGATCGCCCGCGCCGAGATAGATAAGCTCATCGTTTCCGCCGCAAAGGGCAAGCAGGCGGCGCATTTCACGCACGCTCTGACCGAACAGTGCTGCCTGCGAGTTGTAGTGAAGCTTACCGTCGCGCGCTTCGGAAAGTCCCACGGCAAGTGTCACGCCGAGGGCGTAGGCGTTTTTCATTGCTACGGCGCATTCAACGCCCGTTTCATCGGTCGAAAGGCTGATATGGTAATAATCGGTCTCAAACATGGCTTTTATCCGGCGGAGCAGCCCGATGTCGCTGCCGCAGAAGCATACCTCTGTCTGGTCATGGTCGGCAAGCTCGTAGCTCGTGCAGGGACCGCCGATGGCGCAAAGCCTGAGGTCGCGTCTGCCGAGCATGCGGCGGTAAAGCTCCGGATACGGAATGAGGCTGCCGTCCTCGGTGTTCATCATTCCCTTGGTGACGGAAAGCACCGGGAGAGCGGCAGAAAGGTCGCGCAGTACATTTTCCGCGAACCAGTCGACGCCGAAGCTTGAAACGCCCGAAAGCAAAAGGTCGGCGCCCTCAAGTGCTTCACGGTATTCTTCAAACTGATAATATTTTATACCGTCCGGAAGGCGGCGTTTCAGCGTGATATGTGTGCCGTCTGCCTTTGCCGCATTGATTATCTCACGGTCGAGAGGAGTGCCGACAAGACGCACCTCATTGCCGTTCTCGCGCAGGGGAAATGCAAGTGCCGAACCCATCATACCGGCACCGATGATAGTAACTGTGCTCATTATGTTCCGATCCTTTTTTGTTATTGCGGAAATATCCGCATACATTATATATCATCGGGCGGCGGATTGCAAGTTTTTTTGCCAAAATTGATTTCGCACTTGACACATGGCGGGCATTGGGTGTAAAATATAATGCAGATAAACAGAAAGGAGATCGAAATGGCTTCCGGTAAAGCGAATTCTTGCAGGGTGGTAACAAGCCTTATATATATTGTGATAGGCGCGGAGGCACTTGTTCCGTCAATAAAGGAAGCGTGGAATGCCACGTTGGATCTTGATCTCATCGGCTTGCTTACGGCATCATCGTGTGTGCTTATGGTGTTGGCGGGCGTGCTCGGGATAATGAATGTCAAGCGCGGCGTTTGTCGTGCTATGGGGATATTCATTTTTGCCGTATCCGCATTTATGTTTGTGTGGTCGATAGTCAAGGGCTACGGATACCGCCGCGACGGACTGATAATGTCCGCTCTCGCGTGGCTGTTCATTATATGTATATAAGGAGACGGTGATGGATAATAATTTACCGAAAATCGAGATAAAGCTCATCAAGGCTGACGAGGTGTCGTTTGTAAACCGCATAGAGCCGGGCGCGACGATCAGGCTCGGCTTCAGATACAGCTATAATATCGTTTACACGGGCGGCGATACCGGGCGCGCGGAGCTGACTCTGATCGCCGAGAACAAGGATGCGCCGGATGTATTTTCGCTCAAAGTCACTGAGTCGGGCGTGTTCACCTGCCGTGAAGGGCTTTCGCGCGAGGCGGTCCATGTTGCGAGCTTTCACGCGATGTTTCCGTATGCCAAGGCACTGGCGGCAATGGTGAGCTCCGCATCCGGAGTTCCTGCGGTCATGATACCTGAGATCGAGCTTGACGCCGAAGACGTCGTAAGGATCGATTATAAACCGCCGGAAAAAGAAAAAAATGAATAAACGGTCTGCCGCGCCAATGCGCGGCAGACCGTTTGTTCAATTTGCATTTATGATGACAATTTCGGTCGGATTGAAAAAACGCGGTATCTTTACCGTATTGGTCACGCCGCGGCTGACAACAAGCCTGCCGCCGTCATAGCTTCCGGCTGTGTATTTCGGAAAAAGTCCCTGTCCCGGGGCAAATACGCCGCGTCCGAGGAAGTTCCACTGACCGCCGTGCGCGTGACCGGCGACCGTCAGTTCTATACCGGTTTGGCGGATATGGTCGGGATAGTATTCCGGATGGTGACATAGCAGAATGTGCGGCGACGGCGTAGCTGCAAAGCTTTTCAGCCAGTCAAGGTCCGGCGGCGGTGTTTTTTCTATGTCCGAGCGGTATTCGGTGAAAAAACCGGATGTAAGTCCGCCAATCTCAATGCCGCGCCATGTGACCGACCGGTCGTCAAGCAGGCATGCGCCGGCGCCCTCGAGCCTTGACCGGGCATCATCCGGCATATTTCTGTCATGATTTCCGAACGAACAGAATACCGGCAGGTCCGAAGCCAGTTTGCGGATAAGCCCTATGGCGTCATCACTGCATCCGCGCGTGTCGAATATATCTCCGGGCATAAGCACGGCATCGGGCGATTCGCCGAGCGTAAGCTCCGCAAGCTCCGGAGCTACGTGAGCGTGCAGATCGGATATTACGGCGAACCGGAGCGGCTCCGGCAGTCCAGGGGCAACGTTGCAAACGGATATTTTCATAGCAAAACCTCTTTTTTGTTTATGTAAAAAGGCGGTTGACCGCAGGTCGCAGACTGAAGGAATGTCGCCGTAAAATGGGACAGAAAGACGTTACAGTCTGCGGGGCTGCCGCGCTTGACGCGGCAGCCCCGTGTTGTGATATGTTTTCTGCGTGCGCTCAGATGAGTCCGAGGGCTTCGCGGATGTAGTCGGGGCGGTTTGTGATAAGTGCATCACAGCCGGCTGCCGCAAGCATTTTTGCAGCTTCGGCATCATCAACGGTCCACGGATGCACACGTACGCCCAGCTCATGACAACGGTCAACGTAGCCTTCGTACAGCTCGATCTGGTTGTAGCGCGGGTGAGATGCGAGCGCGCCCATGTTCTTGCAGTAGTCCCATGCTTTGACCATGTTGAAGCCGTAAAGGGGAGCTACGAATGCGGAGGGATTCACGCGGAGCATACGGGCAAGCTGCTCGTGGTCGAAGGAGGAGTAAAGTACGCCGTCCTGCATATTGTGCGCCTTGGCGCAGGCATCAAGCGCGGCAGGCATTTCGGGGTCTGCGGATTTGATCTCAACGTTGATCGTCATACCGTTGCGGCGGCAGACCTCAAAAACCTCATCCATCGTGGGGATGCGTGTACCCTTGTATCTGGCATCGGTCTTGATACCGAAGTCAAATACCTGAAGCTCGTCGTAGGTATAATCGGTGACAAGTCCCTGACCGTTGGAGGTGCGGTCTATCTTGGCATCGTGAAGGACCATTATCTTGCCGTCCTTTGAAAAGTGAACGTCTGTTTCGCAGCCGTCCGCCTTCATTTCTGCGGCAAGCTCAAAAGAGGGAATGGTGTTTTCTGGGGCGTAGGCGGCAGCACCGCGATGCGCCCATACAAGTGTACGGGGTGTAAGTGTTTTTGACATGACAGTCTATCCTTTCATTATTGATTGAAATGATTTTATATTTCTGTTACGAATCATTTATTATCGCCGTTTTTGTCTGCGGCGGCTTCCGTATCCGCGTTATCTGTGCGGAGTGCGGCGAGCTCTGCTTCGAGTGCGGCAGTCTTGGCTTCAAGGCGGCAAAGCTGCTGAGCCACGGGGTCTGGGAGGTGGACCTGATCGAGCTCCTCCTCGCAGGTCATTACTCTGATCCCGTCGCGCCTTACAACGCGTGCGGGAATGCCGACTGCGGTGGCATTGGCGGGTATCTCCTCAAGCACGACCGCGCCTGCGGCGATCTTTGCGTTATCGCCGATCCTGAAGGGACCGAGCACCTTGGCACCCGCGCCGACCATAACATTGTTCCCGAGTGTGGGATGACGCTTGCCGGTGTCCTTGCCGGTGCCGCCGAGAGTTACGCCCTGATAAAGCGTACAATTGTCGCCGATTTCGGCAGTTTCTCCTATTACGACGCCGGCACCGTGGTCTATGACGAGGCCTTTGCCGATTTTTGCGCCGGGATGAATCTCTATCCCGGTGAAAAACTTGGCAATCTGGCTGACGGCACGCGCAGGGAAGAACTTTTTGCCGAGATAAAGCTTGTGAGCTACACGGTAAGCAAGTATTGCGTGCACGCCGGAATAAAGCAGAAGGACCTCAACATCGTTCCGCGCCGCCGGGTCGCGGTCACGGACGGCTGCGATATCCGTTCTGATCTCATCCGATATGCAGTCAACGAGGCGTCCGAGGGCGGGAATTTGCTTTTTTGCCGCGCAAAACCCCGCGTCGGCAAGCTTCAGTGCGCTGTCAGCTGCGCGCCGCAGCCCCGCACCGACCGCTTTTTTGATGTTGTCGGTTCCTGCCGCTTTTCTTACGGCACTGCGGGGGATCTCTATGGTTATGCTGAATTTCATATGCTGAATACCTTTCGGTGCGCTCCGGCTCAGCCGGATATTTTTTCGAGTGCTTTTATATCTTTACCCGACAGACGGTAGTCGTGTATATCGACACCGCCGGTGTAAATGCGCATATCTCCGTACGGTTTTTTGTTGTAGTCGATATCGCCTTTGTAGTAAACGTCAACATATACCGCAAGCACCGTGTCGTCTTCGATCGAAGGAACACCGTCAAAAGTAAAGCGGCGATAGGAATAAAGCGGTTTTGTATCGGAGGATACGTCGGTGGGCTTTATCCGCAGTACCTTTACCGCGTCGGGATCGCTCCAGTATGTTTCTCCGTTGTCCTTTTTATTTTCCGGTGTGCGGTCGAGAATGACACGCAGTGTTACATCGTACCAGTCAAGGTTTTTGTCCGGCGATTCGGTAAGCCCGTAGTCCTCGGCAAGATGGCGAAGCGTGCTGTCGTTGTATCTGAATACTATCTGTACCTGATCGGCAGTGGGGAAGAATACCGAATTTGTTACCGAGAAATATCCGTAATTATAGCCCTTCTCTTCATCTTTTTCATGCGTTATGACCTGTTCGACCTGTGCTATTGCGCGCAGCTCGCCGTTTTTGCGGTAAGCCTCTGCAAGCTTTTCATTGACGGCAAGCGCCTTCATCGACGCCGGGTCGCCCGACATGAACATACGTGCGAGCAGCAGTATTATCACGCCGAAAACAACTGTAAGCGCAAGGCATTTGACCGCCGTTTTGATTATGCGCCAGACCCTGCCCGCTTTTGTTTCGTCCTGTTTCTCTTCATATTCTTCTTCGTCTTCGTCGAACATCTGATAATTCCTTTCTTTTTTGTGAGTGGGTCAGTCGAGCTTCATGTAGCCGTCCTTTATCCAGCCTATGCGTCGGAAGATGAGGTAAAATGCGTAGGAAAGTACTGCGGGAAGGATGAAGCATATGAGTACGAGACCTATCCAATCGAGTGCGCCGACGGCATCCGGGTAGCCGTTTGAGGCATCATACCAACCGAGCGCTATTCCTATGGGACCGAGCAGACCGCAGGTGCCCATTCCGGAATTGATCGCAGCACCGTACATTCTCATTCTGAACACGCAGGTAGCGAGCGGACCCGTTATTGCGGAGGCAAGTGTGGGGGGCAGCCATATTGCTGGGTGACGCACGATGTTGGGCATCTGAAGCATGCTTGTTCCGATGCCCTGAGAAAGAAGCCCGCCCCATTTGTTGTCACGGAAAGAGATCACGGCAAAGCCTATCATCTGCGCGCAGCAGCCGGCAACGGCGGCGCCGCCGGCGATCGCCAGCCCCTCGGAGGAGCCGGTGGCAGCTATGCTGCCCGTGAGAGTGAGTCCCGCGCATATTGCCGCGCTGGATATCGGCAGCGTAAGCGCAATACCGACCACAACCGAGATGATAAGTCCCGAAACAAAGGGAGCCTTGAGCGCAGCCCAGCCGATAAAGTCGCTGACAAATCCGACAAGCCTGCCTATGTAGGGGGCGATGAGGATAGACAGCGTTCCGCCCACAAAAATAGTGACAAAGGGCGTTACTATTATATCCACTTTAGTCTTTTTGGAAACAAGTCTGCCGCATTCGGCTGCCGCGATGGTGATGAACAGCACCGCAAGCGGTCCGCCGGCTCCGCCGAGCGAGTTGGCGGCAAAGCCCACGGCTGCGGAGGAAAAGATAACGAGCGGATCACGGCAGAGCGAATAAGCAATCGCAGCCGCCATTGCGGGACCCGCAACGCTTTGCGCGTAGCCGCCTATCTGTGAAAGAAATCCGCAGTGCGGGATCATGCCGAGAGCCTTGAATATCGTTCCGATGAGGAGCGATGCAAAAAGCCCCAGAGCCATGGCGCCCATGGCATCTATAAAATAGCGCTTTGAATATTTTTTGAGTGTTTCGCTTACCTTGTTCATGACGTCAAACCCCGGAATTTTATTTTGATGCATCGGCGGCGATAGTGCGCAGACGCTTCATCACGTCGTTGCCGCCTCTGCCGAAATAGTCGTGAAGCTTAAGATATTCATCATACAGTCGGTCGTATACCGCGCCAGCCTCGGGATCGGGAGTGTAGACCGTATCGCTGAGGTTGCGCATTGCCATGCTTGCATCGTGTATCGAAGCGTATTCGCCCGCCGCAACTGCGGCAAGTATCGAAGTACCAAGGCAGGGCATAAGCGATGAGCCGGCTATGCGTATCGGCAGTCTGAGAACATCCGAATACACCTGCATTGTGAACGGGTCCTTGCGTGCTATTCCGCCCGCAGCATAGAAGTTGTCAACGCGGATCCCGTACTTGCGGAAATTTTCGATTATCACACGCGTACCGAATGCGGTGGCTTCGATGAGAGCGCGCATTATATCCTCGGCGCGAGTGCGCAGATTCATTCCGATAAGCATTCCCGAAAGGTCGGGATCGACAAGTATCGATCGGTTGCCGTTCCACCAGTCGAGCGCGATCAGCCCGCTCTCTCCCGGCTTTTTCTGAGCGGCTTTGCCGATTATGTATTTTATGAGAGGAATGCCGAGACGTTCGGCTTCCGCTTTGTATGCGGCGGGAGCGATATTTTCCGCGACCCATGCAAAATGATCGCCGCCGCAACAAAGACCGGCTTCAAAACCGTACATTCCCTCGGCAAGTCCGTCCCATGCGCAGCCGCATATTCCGGGAACATCGTGATATTCCTCCGAAAGCGCGTAGTAGCAGTTTGAGGTCCCGAACACGCCGTACATATCGCCGCACTTTTCAAATCCGACGGCGGGAGCGGCGACATGAGCGTCGGGAGACGCCGCAGCGACCGCAGTCCCCGCCGCAAGGCCGAATCTTTCAGCCGCCTCGGGGGTGACTCTGCCGACGCAGGTGCCGGGCATTGCTATCGGTGCGCCGATCTTTTCGGAGACTACATTCCTCAGACCGGGGTCAAGAGCCGCAAAAAAGTCCGGAGAAGGGAAGCCGCCGTTGTGTATCATGTAGTGGCTCTTGTAGGCGGCGTAAAGATAACCGTGCGTCATTACGCCGGTGAGAAGAAATGTCATCCAGTCGCCGGCTTCAACGATCATGTCGCAGGCGTGGTATACCTCGGGAGCTTCGGCATAAAGCTGCCACACCTTCGGGAACATCCATTCGCTTGACACCTTGCCGCCGAAAGCACGTAACCATTTTTCGTTTCGCTCTGTGGCTGTGCGGGTCATTTTTTCGGCGTATTCAAATGCGGCATGATGCTTCCACAGCATAAGATACGCGTATTTGTTGTCCTTGAACCTGTCTGTGAAACAGAGGGGCGTCCCATCGGAGTATACCGGCATCACCGAGCAGCAGGTAAAGTCGATACCGATGCCGACAACATCCTTTTTGTCAACGCCGGCGCGCTTCAGCGCATCCGGAATGATATGTTCGAGCACGAGCGGAAAATCGTGCGGATCCTCCAGCGCCCAGTCGGGAGGGAGCGTCTCGCCTGTGGCGGGCAGGGTGCGGTCCATAACGCCGTGCGGATACTCCATCGCCGCGTCCGCCATTTCGCGACCGTCGCGGGTCCTGACCACCAGCGCACGCGCCGACAGTGTGCCGAAGTCCACACCTATGGTGTATTTGTCCTTCATATATATCCTTCTCCGTCCGAATTGAATTACATGATGATATTCCATATAATTATAGCGCATAATTCTTCCTTTGTCAAAGGTTTTGTGCATTTTTCTGCCGCGCGGAAAAGATTTTACAAATCAGTTCGTGTCACGCAGGCGCGAGCGGGACAAACTTAACTTCAAATATGTCAAAGACGCTATTTTTCCGCTTGACAAAGGCGTTTTGTTATGGTAGAATTAGCTGTGATAGACTTATGCGTGTCGGCGGTAGCAACAGCCGGCTTTGCAGGTCTGAATTAAGGGGGATACACATGAAAAACAAAATTCTTGTGTTTTTTCTGGCGGCAGTGATGCTGGCGGCGGCTGTTATGTGCGCAGCCTGCTCCAACACTTCCGGCGGAGAAACGACTACTCCGGCGGCAACTGCCGACCCGTCTACCGAGCCGACGCCGGAATCGACTGCGGTAACTCCGAATATACCGGATACCGTGAATTTCAACAATACGGTCGTGAACGTGCTTATCTGCAAGGAGCAGAAGAAGCAGACGGTCGCAACCGAGGACAGTGACGGTCTGCTTGCCGATGCACTGACCGCACGCCTTGCACGGGTCGAAGAAAAACTCGGCATAAAGTTTGAGTTTATCGAGTCACCCGGAAACTGGAGCAACCGCGCCGACTTTATACATAAAGTCGAGGTCGCCGTACAGAACGGCAGCGAATATGACCTTGTTATCGCGTATAACCTCAACCCGCCCACAATGGCGGTAAGAGGTCTGCTTATGGATATCAACGCGTCCGATTACACCGACTTCACCAAACCGTGGTGGCCGGAAAGGCTTATCGATACGATAAGCTTCAACAACCGCGTTTTCTTTGCCGTTGACAACTCGTCTTACGGTTCCATCCGTAATATGGCGTGTGTAATGTTCCGCAAGGATGTTGCCGGCGAATGCTCCATCGAGCCCGAGACTCTTTACAATACCGTTCTTGAAAACCACTGGACGCTTGATAAGCTCGAAGAGCTTATTCAGGGGACCTATCGTGACCTCAACCTTGACAACCAGGTTAACTACGGCGACCGTTTCGGCTACGCAACGGTCGATAAGCCCAGACTTGATGCATTCTTCCATGGCTCGGGGCTCACCATAGTCTCCAAGAACAGCGAGGGCAATTATGTCATGACTCTCGGAGATGAAAAGGTGCAGACGGTGCTTGAGCGAGTAAACAAGTTCCTCTTCAATAATGAGAACGTCTACATGGCAGATGACAAAATGTATGCCATGTTTGAGGGCGGACAGGTGCTCTTCTACGGTACGCCCATTGCCGTTGTTGACAGAAAGCTTGATTTTGAATTCGGCGTTCTGCCCACTCCCAAGCTCAATGAGGATCAGGAGTCTTACATAACATATATGTCAAACACCCACGACTCATTCTGCATTCCCAAGACAGTGCGCGATTTTGATATGTCCGCCGCGATAATCGAGTATATGGCGTACACCGCATATACCGATGTAGCGCCTAAGTACTTTGAAGTTATGCTCAAGTTCAAGTATTCTTCCGACAGTGCAACGGGTCAGATATACGACATGATACGCCGCAATGTTATTTTCGACTTCGGATACATCTTCTCCGAAAACTTCAAGCAGAACCCCATACTGCTTTATCGTAATATGCTTGTATCCGGTGAAACCGGATGGGCTGCAAAGTACAAACAGTTTGCAAACATATATCAGAAGGATCTTCAGGCAATAATCGATGCAATGTCGAACCAGTGACAACTGTTTTGCTGTCACCGTGAACGATAACAGATAAATAAAATATCGAGGAGACAAAATATGAAGAAAAACAGACAGATCACCATGATGGCAAGGCTGATCGCTGCAACGCTTGCGCTTATCTGCGTGCTGGCGGCAGCAGCGTGCGCCAAACCGGGCGACAGTACCGGGAGCACCACCGCAGAGCCTGAGGTCACTACTCCCGCGCCTGAGACCTCTTCTCTTTACGAGGCAGACGATCTTCCCGAGAGCCTTGATCTCAATGAGACCGTGACAATGCTTTATCACGAGGACTTTGAGAACGTCGAGTTCTTTGCATCAGAGGATGCATCCGATTCAGTTGAATTTGCGATCAAGAACCGCAATTCGAGAGTGGAAAAGCGCCTTAACATCAAAATGGATTTTGTAGGAACCCCCGGTAACTACAACAACCGCGCCGCTTACGAAAAGGTCGTCAACGCCGATTTCACAAGCGGAAACGCATACGATGTTTACGCGGCATATTCAATGTCGGTTGCAAACTGTGCATACAGCGGATATTGCGCCAACCTGTTTGATTTCCCCATGATCAACTTCAACAAGCCCTGGTGGCCCGAAAAGCTTATGAGCGAGGCTGTTATAAACGGCAGACTGTATCTTGCATCGGGCGATATTTCCACCAACATGCTTTATATGATGTACGTTATGTACTTCTCCAAGCAGCTCGTTACAGATAACAACCTTGACGATCCGTACGCACTTGTCGATGCAGGTACATGGACGATCGATAAGATGATAGCCATGGCTGAGACGCTCAGAAGCGATCTTGACGATGACAACAAGATCTACGGTCTTGCTACCAGCTCTAACGTTCACTATGACCCCTTCTTCTACGGAGCTGGTCTGCGCACGCTGGATAAGGATCAGAACGGCAAACTTATCGTTTCGAACCTGTTCGGCAGCGAGCGCGCGGGTGATACCGCAACCAAGATAGGCAGATTCCTCACCGACGGCATCTGCACAGCAAAGGGCGGCAATATACTGTTCCGTGACGGCAGATCGCTGTTCTCGGTGAACCGCGCAAGATACGCAAGCCAGGAACTTGGCGACAGCGACCTCAAATTCGGCGTCATTCCCATGCCCAAGTACAACGAAGAGCAGGAAAACTACTCCACCTGCCTCGGATTCCCCTATACCCTTTATGCGATCTCTGCCGGTTCAAACCGTAAGGAAGCTGCCGCATATATGCTTGAGGCTCTTGCATCCGAAGGCTACCGCACCGTTACCCCGGCACTCTTTGAGGTTTCGATGAAGGTCAGATACGTGGATGACCCCACTGCCGCACGTATGTTTGACATAGTGCGCGCCAGCGTAAGCTTTGACGTGGGAAGAATATTCACATCGTCGCTCAACAACTACCCGTTCAACATTTTCCGCGATGCTGTCACCAACAACGATTCTTTCCTTTCGAGCTTTAACCGCAAAAAGGTGCCGCTCAATGCCGCGCTTAAGAAATTCAACGAACAGTTTGACAAAATAGCCGGCAACTGAGACGAAAACGTAATCGCACCTGCGGGCATTTTTGCCCGCAGGTGCAAAAAAAATCATTTTGCTATTGACAAAATTCCACCGATGTGATAAAATAACACGGTAGTAATACGGAGAGGTATCGAAGCGGTCATAACGAGGCGGTCTTGAAACCTCCTTGCCACAGCGGAAGCAACCGGTGAAAAAGCCCCGTATTTGCGGGAGACACGCGCACTTTTCGGACAGCAAAGTTTTTTCTTCTAATGTTTTTTCTAATACAATTAATGTTTTTTCTAATACAATTTCATAGTTCCGTTTATACGGAGGGATATCGAAGTGGTCATAACGAGGCGGTCTTGAAAACCGTTTGAGAGCAATCTCACAAGGGTTCGAATCCCTTTCCCTCCGCCATTTAGCGGCTAAAAACCGCATATAGCCGCAAGGGATAACCTTGCGGTTATTATTATAAAGGAGGGAGAATGTGATATGAATTTCAAAACAAATAATATTGCTTCTCCCAAGCTGTCAATACAAAAATTGGCGAGAGTACAAAAAGTTTTTGAGGATAAAAATTGGCCTATAGAGGATTTTTTTGAAGATGCTGTTTTTGAGAATCTATGTAATCAACTTGCCGAACTCAACGATGAGCAGTGTGATTTGATAATACGGTTAACAGAAAAGTTTTTATGGGTTCGCCAAGCGGACCATTTAAAATACTTTTCGGTCAGTTTTGATTTTTTTGTAAAACAGTTTGATTTTCGAGGAGAAAACAAGATATACATGTGTCCAATTCTTCCGGAAGAAGATTTTGGAAAATCAAAAAGCTCCGTATCCTTGTTATATTTGGTTAAGGCTCATATTAGCGCTATCCAAAGAAAATACAACACGTTTTCAATAACATATACAGACTCCCCACAGTATTTGGATTTTGATTTGATAAAACAGGGCTATAGTCTGTGCTTGATTGATGATTTTGTTGGAACTGGTGATACAATTATTTCTGCAACAGAATATCTTTTAAATAAGGGGGTCCCCCAAGATTCAATGGCAATTGTTTCGCTGGTTAGTATGGCACAAGGTGTAGATTTATTGAAGAAAAAGGGATATAATATATATACGTGTACACTTTGCAACAAAGGGATTTCTGATGATCCATGTGATACTTTACATAATAGAGCCATTATGGAAACCATTGAAACAGCCATAAAAGTAACAGATAATTATAAATTTGGATACGGCTCTTCCGAAGCACTAGTGAAAATGGAAAGGACGCCCAACAACACATTTCCAATATTTTGGTTAAAAAACAGCAAAAATAAGCATGCTCCATTTCCGAGGTAAAATATGACAAATTCAGTTTTATTATTGAAAATCGTTAAAGTTCAAGGGAATTTGACCTTGCTTCGAAGTAGGGGGTTATCTAATTCGCAAATCGCTATGCTAATAAAGGAAAACCAGCAAAACGGCAATGTCATTCTTACGGATGTGGGGATTAGTTTAACTGAGCAGGGAGAGAATTTTTTAAAAAGTGCTCTTTCAGAAACCACAGCGAAGCCCAAGGACATGTGGATTGTTAAACAGGAGCATTATTATAAAGAGCCGCTTTCATTAAAAACAATTGTTTTGCCCAAAAAGAAAAAAATATAACATCTTGCAAGCCACATCAGAACGTATTCGATGAATACAGATTGGCGAGTCGTCAATCATTAATGAACTGGCTTTCAAGCCTGCATAGAATTTCAATTTTCGCAGAGCAAAACTTGAAATTCTATGATTTCCGCAGCAAGCTGCTCCATCGCAACACAGCGAAAGGGAGAAATCCCATTCACTGTGTTGCGAAGAAATTTTTAGTGATGTGGCTCGCAAGGTGTTATATTTAATGAATTAAGGAGGTGAGATAATGAAATGGGAAACACTGAAAAGAAACATTCGAGAAGAATGCAAAAAACAGCACAAAACGCAAGAATTTACAAATAAGTATGTTGAGTACTCTAAAAATTTATTTGATCAAGGTCTTCCCATTATTTCCTCCCCCGAACATTTTTCCTTACTTGTAGGCATAGATCATAGTTACATTTGTAATATGGCGTATGCTACAAGTCGATTTTATAGGCATTTCACTATTCCGAAAAAAAGCGGAAAAACTCGAGATATATATGAGCCTTTACCAGACCTAAAGTATGTACAAACATGGATATTGGAAAATATACTTGAAAAATGTCCGGTTAGTCCATACGCAAAAGCATATGTTAAAGGAAGGACCCTTAAACACAATGTGAAATTTCACAAAGCACAAAAAACTGTTGTAACGATGGATATAAAAGACTTTTTCCCTTCGATAACAATTGTGGATGTAACAAAAATATTTGAAAATCTTGGTTATTTTCAAAATGTTTCTTGTTTTTTGGCGCATCTGTGTTGCTTGAAATTTTCTCTTCCACAAGGTGCGCCAACGAGTCCATGTCTCTCAAATTTGCGTTTTTTGGATATAGATGCCCAAATAAGCGCATACACAACAGTTAAAAAAATCCGGTATACTCGCTATGCGGACGATTTGACTTTTTCTGGCGACTTCAACGAACACCATTTAATACAAACAATCAGTGGCATCATACATGATAATGGTTTTTGTATCAATCCCAGTAAAACTAGAGTCGCTCGGCAAAATGCTCGTCAAGAAGTTACTGGAATAGTTGTCAACTCAAAAATTCAAGTTTCCAAACCGAAACGAAAAGAAATCCGACAGCAAATGTATTATATTCAAAAGTTTGGGTTGGAATCTCATTTAGAGCATATACATGAAACACGATCCAACTATATAAACCACTTGATTGGACAAGTAAACTTTGCTTTGTTTGTCAATCCAAAGGATGTTGAAATGCAATCATATTTCAATGTTTTAAAAACCATATTAAAAAACAACTCGTGATTCGAGCAAGAATCGCAGCCACACCGATATGCTGAGGCTGCGTTTTGGTACTGTCAATAGTTTTTCGCAAGATCAACTCTGCCAAAATGAAATTCTGCGCTAGAATGCCCGGCGAGGGACCACCAAGCTCCCACTTGGTAGCCTTACTGGCATATTCCAATGGCGCTGTCAAGGATGCCGCGATACTTTCTGTGGCTCCGATGCCGCACGGTCATTTCACAAAGTGTACCTTGTCTTCGCGTACCATTCGACCACGACCTCTTTCGGGATATGATACCTCCCACCGAATCTGACGGCAAAGAGTTCTCCCGTTTGCAGCCAACGCAGAATCCTTTTCTCGCAGATTCCCGTCAGGCTGACCACCTGTGCGACGCTGAGATCATCCGGCAGGACTGCCCATTCTTCTTCCAAACACAGCATATAATCATCTGTTTCTTCCTCCCGCAGTTCTCTCTGCGGGAGGTTTTCACATTTTCTATGGCTCTTGATCGGGTGTGCGTTGAACTGTCCGGTCGGAAGTTCGCGTTGCCGCTCCGCGTCGGGACGGGCGAGGTAAATGCGCACATCCTCCATCCGGATGAGATAGGTGTGCGTTTTTGTACCGCGGTTCTGACATGGAATGATGCCCTCATCCAACATCCACTTTGCTTTGCGCTTGGAGATATGGAGCAGTTTATAAAGTTGTTCCTTGGTGATGATCTCGGGATCCATTTTCCTTTTCCTCCGTTTTGTTCTTTCCGAGTAACGATGCCATGGTTTCTCCAAGTTCAACTTTGGCGGAGTCATCAAGGTGCCCATAGGTGTCCATTGTAGTGAACATCAAATATCGTCACACTTTTTCATTTCCATTTGCTCCCCATGCGGCGATTTGCTCTGCGGAGGATCTCTTATCGATCAGCTTGTAGTAAATGTGTATTTCCCTCGGCGCCTTGCTGTACTTACCGGGGCATTCGTCGACGGTGATGAATTCAATCAGCTCCAGGCACATCTCGCGGGTCAGCTCCGGAACCTCCAGGTAGGCTTTCAGACGGCGGATGAATTCGTCGGCGTTTGCCGCATCATCACGGACGGTCTGCGCCTTCTGCTCCAGCGCGGTGACTGTTTCAGCGAGAGATTTCTTTTCAGCTTGGTATTTTTCCAGCAGGTGGATACAGACTTCTTCGGGAATCTTGCCCAGCACCTTGTCCTCGTAAACCGAGCCGATCAGCTTGTCCAGCTCGGCGAGCCTGCGCGCGGATTGCGTCAGCTTCCTTTTGTCGGCATTGGCTTCGGCGGTGTTCTGCTGTTCGTTACGGCTGAGGAATTCCTCTCTTGCACGCTTTTCATCGGCAAGTACAAGGCTCATCTTGGAGCGAATGTCTGCAAGAACAAGTTGGTTCAAAATCTTGATCTGAATATAGTGGCTTGTACAAGCTCTCTCCCCGAATTTGGAATACGCACCGCAGGTGAAGTTCTCACGGTGATAGGTACGAGGGTCTGTTCTCTTGTGTCGGGTGTTATTCCACTTGATATACATCTTGTTCCCGCAATCGGCGCAAAAGACGAGTCCGGACAGCGGATTGACATATCCCGTTTTGTTCTTTTTGCCCTGGCTGACCGACGCTTCCATCTCACGGCACCTGTCCCACAATTCCTGTGTCACAATGGCTTCATGCGTATTGTAAACCCATACCATATCCTCGGGATCACGCTTGATCTGCTTTTTGTTCTTGTAGGATACATTTGTCGTTTTCAGCTGAACCATATGCCCGAGGTAAATTGGGTTAGTCAAAACCTGCTTCACTGTGGAACTTGACCATAAATGGTGAGACTTGCGTGTGTTCGGAATACCGAGCTTTTGCTCCTTATAGTCTCCCGGCGGAAGGATGCCCTCATTGTTGTAGGTCTGTGCAATATGGTTGGGGCTGATTCCCGACGCCCGCATTTCAAACATTCTCCGCACATAAGCCGCTGCTTCGCTGTCAACGATGGGAATCCGTTTATCATCGTCGCCCTTGATATAGCCGTAAGGTGCTTGATTGCTACGGTAGATACCTTCCCTGGCATTGGCTTCAATGACCGCGCGGATCTTCTTTGATGTGTTGGCGGCATGCCATTCGTTGAAGACATTCATGATTGGCGTCATATCCATGCCTATGTTTTCGGTTACAGCCGAATCCACATTGTCGCCGACGGCAATGAACCGGATATTGTAGGTCGGGAACAGATAATCCGTGTATTGCCCCACCTCAATATAGTTTCTGCCAAAGCGGCTGAGGTCCTTGACAATAATAACGTTGATCTTGCCGTTCTTGGCATCCTCCAGCAGTCTCTGTACACCGGGGCGGTTGAAGTTGGTTCCACTCCAGCCGTCGTCGATATACTCGTCTATGATCTCAAATCCGTTCTCACGGGCGTATTTTTCGAGGATCTTTTTCTGATTCTCGATGGACAGGGATTCTCCCGCCCGTTCGTCCTCCTGGGACAGTCTGTAATAAAGACCTGCTTTTTTGTTTTGTATTTGCTTTGACATCAAAATTACTCCTTTCCGTTACGTCAAAGCAGCCTGATCTGTATGTGCTTCTATGATACCACAAAGCACATGACAAATCAAGCTGCAACCTGTTAACTGTTAACCCGACTGTTTTATGCCGGGATTTTTTCTTCTTTTTTGACCGGATCGCTCATATCAGCCAGTGCCTGCTTTTCGGCGATTTCGCGAATCACACGGTCTACATCCTTTTTCCCTGTGTAATGGCTGACGACGGTATAGTTAACACCCTCGATCACGATTATCTGACTTCCGGTCGGCATAGTGCCAAACCGTTCCTTCATATCGCGCATCGTTTCTTTCCGCTTACCGATAAACCTCACTCCCTTTCATAAAAATGTGTTGCATTGGTTGTTTTATAAACTCTGCTCATACTCATATTTCTTCCTTTCTCTGTGTTCCGTCATAGTGGTGCAATCTTCCACCGCCGGTCTTTCATCGAACATGGCAGAGAGATCACCGATCAGGTCTGCGATGCCTGTCGTAATGGAGATCACCGTGCTTTGGCTCATGTTCTGCAATGCCCGATAGGCATTTTCATTGCCCTTGTGTGCCGCCGTGTTCAGATGCTCCACGGCTTTCTGCCAATCAAAGCAGTCCGATTCAAAGAGATAGATCTTGGCGAGCCTGTACTCCGCATGAATGTCGCCCATCTGCGCCGCCTGCTCCAAAAGTGCGATCGCTTTCGGAATGTCCTTTTTCAGGCACTTGCCGTCGGCGTAATACTTGCCGAGCGTATAGGCGGCGTGAGCGTTCCCATGGCGTATTGCATCGTACAGAAGATCGACGCCCGCCTTGCGGTCAAGGTGCAGAAAATCTCCGAGGATATACAGTTGACCGAGAAGCATCTCTGCGTTAGGATTCTTCTGCTTTGCAGATAAGGTCAGCCAATACGCGGCGTTCTCGGGAATACGACGGTAATAGTCGCCCTCATAGATCATCTTGCCGAGCCGATACTGCGCCACATGGTAGCCCTGCTTTGCGGAGGATTCAAGGTAATACGCGCCGTCGTACTCATCGTAGTACGGACTGTCCTCATCAAACAAAATGCGGGAGAGACGGTACCCGGCATATAGGTTGCCAAGCTCCGCCTGCTCCCGCAGATCATTGTATTTTCTCTGTGTCAGATCTTCCGTTTC
>CAKRTQ010000005.1 GCA_934402395.1 uncultured Eubacteriales bacterium
CGCCGGAGACCACCGGCAAGGACACGCCGGAGACCACCGGCAAGGACACGCCGGAGACCACCGGCAAGGACACGCCGGAGACTACGGGTAAGGACACACCGGAGACTACGGAACCGGATACACCCGGGACGACCGACGGCGAAGACGGGACGACAGGTGGCGACAGCTCCGGGGATGGTCCGTCCGGCACGGATATCAATACCCCGGATGGCGAGGATCTGGACAAGATCGTGCTTCGCGTGTACTCGACAGTTGACGGGAAATACCTTCGTATGCGGTCATACGGAGATTATACCGGCAGAGGATTTGCAGCACCCAAGGTTTATAGCGGCGGCGGCAGCGGCGACGTTGCAGGCAGCATCGCACACGCCTCTGGAGGCGACCCCGAGCTTATCGAGGTAACGTGGGTGTCGGGCGCCGGCAATGTGGCAGTGCCGTACTGGTATTACTCAAGCCTCTACCCTTCGAACGATGTGCAAGTCATTGCCTCTGCGAAAGAATATCAGGTGATGTTTGTGCCGGGACTTGCTCCGGGCGGGGTTCAGGGCGCCGAAAACGCCGAATACCGCCAGTTCGTTTACGAGAATTATCTCGCGCTGCCGGAAGCGACAGAGCGTGCAATGCTTGACATTGCGCAAAAAAACGGTCTGTCGGCAGATTCGGGAACGGATGAAATAGCCGCATACATTCAAAGTGCGGGAGTATACGATCTTGAGTACCGCACACCCGACGACGTGAATGACATTGCCGTTTATTTCCTCACCGAGGGTAAAAGGGGCATCTGCCAGCATTTTGCAGCAGCGGGCGTGGCAATGTTCCGTGCGCTCGGATTCCCCGCACGCTACACTGTAGGATATTATGCCGAGTACCGCGCGGACGAATGGGTAGAAGTGGCTGCAAAAAAAGGACACGCGTGGGTCGAGGTGTATATCGACGGCTTCGGATGGCTCCCGGTCGAGGTGACCAGAGGATTTGGAAGCGGTGGCTCAGGCGGCGAGTCGGGCGGCGGCTCAGGCGGCTCAGGCGGCGAGTCTGGCGGCGGTTCGGGCGGTAGCTCAGGTGGCGAGTCGGGCGGCGGTTCGGGCGGCGGCTCAGGCGGCGAGTCGGGCGGCGGTTCGGGCGGTAGCTCAGGTGGCGAGTCGGGCGGCGGTTCGGGCGGCGGTTCGGGCGGCGAGTCGGGCGGTGGCTCGGGCGGCGGTTCCGGCAGTGGTTCCGGCAGCGGTGAGGGCACGGCGCATATCAGGATAATCACACCGAGCATCACAAAGCAGTATGACGGTACACCGATTTCGGCGGGCGATTGGTACATTGTTGGCGGCGAGCTTGCACCGGGACATCGCCTCAAAGTCAACGATGGTGTGGAGATCAATACCATCGGTTCGATCAGAAATATGAGGCAGTTCAGCATCGTTGATGAGAACGGCAACAATGTCACCGACCAATACGATGTTGACCCATCATTCGGAAAACTTACAATAACAAAGCGCAGGATAGTCATATCCACCGGTGATGCCTATAAGCGGTATGACGGCAGTGCGCTAAGCTGCGATAAGTTCTGGATATCGGAAGGTTCGCTTGTAAACGGTCATTCCATCAGCGTGGAAATGACGTGTACGCAGACGAAACTCGGCTTCTGCTTCAACACATACAGCAACGTGGTCATTCGTGACGAAGACGGCAACGACGTTACCGCGTGCTATGATATAGTAGCGGGACTTATGGGCCGCCTTGCGGTCTATCCGTAAAAAAGCGGCGTAAAGCCGCCGCGACAAATGTGGGGTGTTAAAAACTCAAATTGAGTTTTTAACACCCCACAACGACTTGTACTACCGGGTCATAACCCGAAAAGTCCGAACACAAGTCCCGCAACGCCTGTCATTAGCATGACAAGTATCGGGTTGCTTTTGAACTTACGGAGAAGAAAAAAAGCAACGAGAAAGGTGCCGAGTCCCGCCCAGTTGACATCGGCGGCTGAAAGTGCTCCCCATGCCGTTCCGCCCGTAAGCATATTTATAAATATCTTTATGCCCGCCGAGGCGATAAGCGCGACAACGGCAGGGCGCAGGCAGGAAAGAACGCTTTTTAGCGCGGGGAGGGTGCGGTATCTGAAGTATATCAGTCCGAGTGCCGATACTATGATCAGAGATGGAAATATACATCCGAGTGTGGCAATAACGGCTCCCGGCACGCCCGCAATGCGCAGGCCGACAAATGTTGCGGAGTTTACCGCAATGGGTCCCGGCGTCATTTCGGCGATCGTTACAAGGTCGGTAAATTCACCGAGCGAGAGCCAGCCGTACTTTTCGACCGCAAGCGACTGTATGAGCGGTATTGCGGCATATCCGCCGCCTATGCTGAAGGCACCTATCTGCAAAAAGGCAAGAAAAAGCTCCCAAAGTATCATTTTGAAGCCTCCTTTTTGCTCTTGACGGAGGAGATCACCGCGCGCACCGCACCGCACACTCCCGCGGCAAGGATGACCCATATTACATTCACCTTCAGAAAGAATACCGAGACGAATGCCGCGGGCATTATAATGAGCGCCCCCACATCGCGTTCCTTTATCGGCGCGCTGCCGAGCGAGCACACCACGTCGCATATCACCGCGGCAACGCCCGACTGCATTCCGCGCAGCACAAGTGAAACATATCTGTTAGATTCAAACGCTGCGTAAAACAAAGAAATGACGCTGAGAATGACCATAGGCGGCAGTATCGTACCGATAACGGCGGCGACCATGCCGAAAAATCCGCCAACGCGCCAGCCGACAAGAATTGCCGCGTTAACCGCTATCGCACCGGGCGAGGATTGAGAGATGGCTGTCATATCAAGTATCTCCGAATCATCTATCCAGTGCAGCTCGTCCGCAAACCGGCGTTTCATGAAGGTCACGATAACGAATCCGCCGCCGAAGGTGCATGAGCTTATGTAAAGCATACTGTAAAAAAGCGTCCATATGCGGCGGAGCTTACCCGCCTCGCGCGGGGCTGTGTCTTTTTTGTCCGGCATTTCAGTTTGCTCCGAACTCTTTTGCCGCGTTCACAAATGCCGAAAAAAGTGCCGCCGCTTCGGGGCGTGCTTCGGCAAGCAGTTCGGGATGCCACTGCACCGCCACGAGGAATCTTCCCGCCTCGCGCGTTTCAACGCCTTCGATTGTCCCGTCGTCGGCGCGCGCCGTAACGGCGAGAGAGTCCGCCGGGCGTTTTACCGCCTGATGGTGAAAGCTGTTCACCATTACCGACTCCGAGCCGAGAATGCCGCAAAGGCGCGAGCCGCCGGTGACTGTCACGTGCTGAGTGACCTCGGTACCCTGTTCCGTCTGATGGTGCCCCGGAATATCCTGATAAAGCGAGCCGCCGAGTGCGACGTTTATTGATTGTATGCCGCGGCATATGCCGAATATGGGCTTTCCTGTGGGGTAGATGTGATCCCAGAGCGTAAATTCAAATGCATCGCGCACGGAGTCGATCTCTACCGAGTCGTTCAGTACCGCCTCGCCGTATTTTGCGGGGTCAACGTCCGCACCGCCGGCGTAAAGAAAGCCGTCAAGCGAGGCAAATCCGCGCAAAAGCTCTTCGTCATCGGTGTACGGGAGGAAAAAAGGGATCCCGCCCGCGCGAAACACCGCTTTTGCGTATGCCGTGTTCATTTTTATTTTGCCGCCGCTTATAGACGGCGCGATCCCGATAACCGGGCGGTGCTGATTTGCGTTTTCCATATTATGCCTCAAATCTTTCGTGATAGGTACGTCCGAGTGCCGCCCAAAGCGCGGGGACGATAATGAGCGCGGCGACAAGCTCAATCGCTCCGTTTATGCCGACCAGGGTCTTAATGATAGTCGAAAAAACACCGGCAATGTCTGTTGTGCCGAGCGCGCCGAAAAAGTGCAGCATGAGCAGCACGAGTACGGTATTTGTAACGGTTCCCGCGAGCGCGGCAAAGACAGCGGCAAGTACGCCGCGCTTGTATTTCATCAGAGTTTCCTTGCCCGAATAAGTGTTTCTTGCCACGAGAGAGAAGACGAGTCCCGCCACCATACCGACTATTATGCGCGGCAGAACGGACACGAGCGGGTTCTGAAAGGGAATATTCCCCGCCTCCGGGTTAAGAAAGGCTTTTACAACGCAGGTGATGCCCCACACGCCGCCGAGCAGCGCGCCGTACTTCCAGCCGAGAAAAACAGCGCCTATTATTACGGGGATGTGCAGTGTGGTTATTGCTATACCTCCGGGAAGATAGGTGATGTATCCGGTATACGGAACGGCGGTCATTACAATGATTATTGCAATAAACACCGCAGCGAGGACGAGTTTTTTCACATTCATTCTTTTTGATCTTGACATGACGTTACTTCCTTAATAGCATTGTATGCGGCACAGCGCGCCGACACCTATATTATAGTATACTTTTGCTTCAAAATCAACTGTCCGAAAGATATTTTTCACCTTTGCACAGGATATGCGGCTCATTTGTGCGGTTTTGTGTTGATTTTCACGCCGTTATGTTATATAATATATGTATAAATTCAATTCTGAAAGGAAGTCCGGGCGTCAGCCGGACTGTTCAAGGTAAAATGAGACTCGGAGCATCCACAAATATGTTTTCAAACCGTCCGCGCGCGGCGAAAATACCCACATACGCGGCAATGACAGAATCTTTGGCAGACGCCGGCTTTGACGTTGCCGAGCTTGACTTCGGCGGCGCGGCGCGCGACACCTCCGACGGGCTTGCATCCGCCGATTGGGAGGCTGCCGTTGACGCGGCCGGCGAAGCGGCTGCGCGTCGCGGTTTGCCGGTAGTTCAGGTCGCTGCGCCGAACGACCCGTTTGTGTTTATACGCGGCAGTCAGCCGAGTGCCGAGCGCGTGGCATACATAAGAGAAATGATACGCCGTTCGGCTGTCGCGGCGGGCAGGCTCGGTGCTGCGTGGCTTATAGTTCAGCCGCTGAGCGATACTGTCAACTGCGAATACGATACTTCCGTTGAGCTTGAGACCAACCGCGCGTTCTACGCGCCGATACTTGAGGTGTGCCGCAGCGCCGGCGTGGGACTGGCATTTGAAAATACCTGCAACAACGCACATTTCGATCTGCGCCGCATATACGGCGAAAACCCCGAGGATATCATTGCTCTTGTCGATTCATTCGGCGATGCATCGGTAGGTGTGTGCTGGAATTTCGGACGTGCCAACTTCATGCTTGCAGATCAGGGGCGCGCGCTCCGCAAAATGGGCGGGCGCGTCAGGGTCACACACGCATCCGACAACCGCGGCGAGGTCGATTCAAGGCTCATTCCCTTTGTCGGCGGAAATGTTAAGTGGGAAAAGATCATGCCCGTGCTGTGCGAGACAGGCTACGAGGGCGATATAGTGATCGACGCGCCGAGCTACACGCGCGATTTTCCCGATGAACTGATGCCCGATGCCATGAGATTTGCGCTTCTGGCGGGCAGGCACCTGCTTTCTTTGTGACATGAAAATGCAGTCACCGAAAATCGAGTCGCGCCCGTCGCGGCGCGGTCCCGGCAGCATTATCGCCGGGATAATACTTACGCTGATCATAGCTCTGCCCGTCATTATGGCAGTGGCTGCGGCGATATATTACATTGTCGGTCCAGCCGAGGGATATCTGCACGCCGACTGCTCCGACTCGCTTTACTGGGCAAATGCGGCATATGAGGCGGGAGGAGTGTTTGATCCTACATACCGGTATGCGGCACTGCTGCCTTTTTCGGCTCAGATATGGATGACTCCGCTTATTGCAATGTTCGGCTTCACCATGAAGGCGCAGAATATCGGTATGATAATATTCGTGCTTGTATTTGCGGCTTCGCTCTGGTATTTCTGCCGCCGCGCTGAGATGAGCGTGGGGTGGTGCGCGCTTTCGGTCGGGATCACGCTCATGGTGCTGTGCTCATCCGACAAGCTGCGTGAGATAATGCTCGGTCATGTGATATATTACAGTCTCGGGCTTTTGCTGTTTTTCCTTATGGCGGGTCTGTCGCTTGCGGTCGCAAAACGCGGCAGCGAGCTTATGGTGCGGTCGGGGGATGACCGCCCGCTTTCCTACCGTATTATGCTCATACTTGCCGTGGCGGGACTTCTTGTCGTATCAGCCGGCAGTGCTGCCGACGGCACACAGATGCTTGTGCTTGCCACACTGCCCGCATTCGGAGGCGTGGCTGCCGAAAGGTTCTTTTCCGGCAAAACCCGCCTGTTTTCGCGTGATAACGTACCGATGGGGCTGGCGCTCATCACCGTGCTTGCAGGTACGGTCATCGGCACCGTTGCGCTGAAGCTCATGACGCGTGACGGCATATCAGCCGACAAGTATACCGGCGCGTATTCGGTGTTTCAGAGCTCCGCCAAGTGGCAGGACAGCTTTCACGCATTTTTCAAGAGCTATTTCGATCTTATCGGCGCCACAGCCCGCGACGGTGACGCGCTTGTGTCCGCAGCGTCATTCGGCGTTCTTTTGCGGATAGCACTCGGGGTCGTGCTGCTTGTGCTTCCCGCGGCAATGCTGCTGCTTTACCGCAAGCTTTGCTATCGCGGTACGCGCGTAATGCTTTGGGGGCATATGATCCTCAGTGCTGGCCTTATGTTCGGGTTCGTCTGCGGCAGACTTTCAAACGCCAACTGGCGGCTGACGCCGATGGTAGGCACCGGCGTCCTGCTTGCGGTGTTTGCCGCGCGTGAGCTGGCTCACGCGGGCAGAGCGCGCCTTCTGGCGGCGGGAGAGGTCAGGGCAAACGAAAATGATGACCTTGCCGAGGAGCATTGCCCGCGCGAGCCCGACGATCTTGCGCTCGGGCGTGTGGAGCTGCGCGCTGGACTTGTATTTGCGTTCCTTCTTTGCCTTACCGCGCTCGTGTCGTTCGGCGAGATAGCCAAAATGCCTGCCGATTACGGCAGAAGCAATGAGCTTCATGAGCTTTCCAGCTTCCTTGAGGAGAACGGGCTTGAGTACGGATATGCAACCTTCTGGCGTTCAAACGCTATCACGCTGATATCCGATTCAAAGGTAAAGGTGCGCGAGGTGCTTGCCTCCGGCAGCAGCGGCATCGTGACCGATTATTATCAGTCAAGCACGCGCTGGTACGACGAGTCACAGCACGAAAAGTATGACGAATACTTTGTGCTGCTTTCAAACAGCGAGTACAACATGGTGTCGCGCTCCGAAATGTGGCAGGAGCTGACCGACAGATGTCTTGTGCGAACGCTTGAATACGAGGGCTTTTATGTCTTTGTATTCTCAGAGGACCTTGACCTGAATACGACCGGCATCGACTGGCGGTAATTCCGCATCCCGGCAGACAGACATAAAAACGCGGCTGTCGCGCCAAAGCGCGACAGCCGCGTGGCATTTATATGCCGGAATTATTTTCTTTTTTTCATGACGATCACGGAACCGAGCACGGCGGTCATCACAGCGGTGATGGCGGCGACCGACGAGCCGCAGCCGCTCTTGGCGGGCTCTGTGACAGGAGTGGTCTCCTGCTTGGTCTCGGGCTTTGTTTCGGGTTTCGTCTCGGGCTTTGTCTCAGCCTTTGTCTCGGGTTTGGTTTCGGGATCCGTCTCGGGCTTGGGAGCCTCGGTCGTAGCGGCAGGAGTGGTTTCGTCAGCTTTCAGTCTTTCCGCAATGGCGGTGACATAAGCATCAACAACAGGCTTGCCGATCTCGGTGAGAGGGGCAATGAGAATCTGGTCTATGCCGCCGTTTGCACCCTGGTCGCATACATAAAGCACATCGTTGGCAACACCCATGCCGACGATGGAGTTCATTCCGCCGAATTCAAAAGCGTCGCAGGTCTTATCAACGTTCTTATCGTCAAAATTGATGGTTGTGATAAGGGTGAGCGTTGCCTTGTCATAAACGCATATGCAGGTGGGGCCGGACTGAGAGGAAACGAGAACGTAGTTCTCCCACAGCTTTACGGCATATCCCTTGTTCTGGCTTACGGTGTTGATGACCTTCTTGCCGTCGTCGGAGATGAGCATGAAGCCGGTGCCGGCGCCCTTGGTGAAGCCGAGGTAGATCGTGCCGTCGTCGTCAACATCAAGATAATTGCCTTCCTTGAGTCCGAAGGGATCCTTCTGAAGGTCGATTCTGCCGTTATCGCCGAATGTTGCATCGACTACGGGGGCGGTGGGATCGGTCACGTCAAATCTGTAGAGGTAGTCAACATCGTAGTTGACGACAACATAGAGATAGTACTTGCCTGCGATCTCGCGTACCGCAACACCGTTGATACCGGTTTTGGTTTTGCTGTCAGTGGTGATGAATATCTGGCTCGATACGCACTTGAGCCAGCCGTCGCTGCCCTTTTCGTCGTATTTTACAACGTCAAGAGAGGCAAACTCTTTGTTGGAACGGCTTGCAAGACCGACATAGAGATATCCGCGGTCATCGCAGGCGAGTCCCTTGGGGTATGAAATGGAGGAGCCGTCAGCCTCGGTATGTACGTAAGTTCCGGCAAGCTTACCGGTCTTACCGTCAAACATTTCAACAGCCGAGGTGTTGCCGGGGTTGAGGTAACCGCCGAAAACGTATGATCCGTCGGGAGCAATGGCAAAGCCGCGCATTACCTGCTGACCGTGGCCCAGCTGTCCGCTTGTGTCATTTTCGGCAAAGTTGTAACCCATGGAGGTCTGGGTGAACAGATTGAACTTCAGATTGCTCCATGTGTCGGCGGGAACCGCCGCAAAGGCAGAGGTGCAGAGCACCGAGGCGAGCATCATACATACGAGCACAGATGCAAAGATCCTTTTCTTCATAAGTAACTCTCCTTTTGAGATTTTTTATATATCACCCGCGCGTCTGCCATGCGGGCGCGCGGATCATATTCTTTATGGTCAGGGGGTAAGTCTGTCGGGACCGCGGAAGATGAATTCCGCTTCCTTTATGGAAATGCCGAGGAAAAGCATGGTGAGACGGTCAACGCCGACACCGAAGCCGCCGTGAGGCGGGCAGCCGTAGCGGAAGAATTCGGTGTAGAACTTAACGTCCTCGCCAAGACCCTTTTCGGCGGCGTTGGCGCAAAGTTCGGCATAGCGATGCTCACGCTGCGCGCCGGAGGTGATCTCCACGCCGCGCCAGATGAGGTCGTAGCCCTGCGGTACGCCGTCCTTGCGCATATGGTAGAAGGGGCGTTTGTCGGCAGCAAAGTCGGTTACAAAGAGGAACTCGTGACCGAACATTTCCTTTGCGAGCTTATATGTCATGCGTTCCGCATCGGTGGTGAGGTCGCCTTTTTCGGATTCGGGCGCGGTATAGCCGTAGCGCGCTTCAAGCTCGCGGTAGATGTCGGCAACGCTCATTATGGGGAAGGGCTTGGTCGGCACAACAGTGTCAAGACCGTAAAGACGCTTGATGTCATCGGCGTATTTCGGTACGACCTTTTCCATCATGTCGGTTATCATGTCCTCTTCGAACTTCATAACGTCGCGGAAGGAGTCGATATACGAGAATTCAAGGTCAAGTCCCGTAAATTCGGTGGCGTGCTTGCTCGTGTGCGATTTTTCGGCACGGAATACCGGCGCGACCTCAAAAACACGCTCAAAGCCGGCAGCCATTGCCATTTGTTTGTAGAACTGAGGGGACTGCGCGAGGTATGCGTCGCGGTCGAAGTAGTTGAGCTTGAAGACCTCGGAGCCGCTTTCGCTCGCCGCGCCTATGATCTTCGGTGAATGGAACTCAAGGAAGTGGTTGTCGAGCAGGAACTGGCGCATAGCGGCGACCATGTCTGTCTGAAGCTTGAAGATGAGGGTGTTGCGCTCGGTGCGAAGGTCTACCCAGCGGTAGTCAAGGCGCGAGTCGATAGCGGAGTCTGGCTTTATGGGGAGCGCGTCTGCGATCGATTCTATCTGTATGGAGGAGGGAAGGATCTCAATGCCGCCGAGCTTTACGTAATCGTTGGCGACTGCCTCGCCCTCGATCGTGACGACCGAGTCGATGGTGAGCTTATCGACAGCGGCGGACATTTCGGCACTTTTTTCTTTTTCAAGTGTCACCTGAATTTTGCCGCTGATATCGCGGATGACAAGAAACGCCATAGTGCGTTTGTTGCGGATGTTTTCGACAAATCCCTGAATTTTGACCTTGCTGCCGGGAGTCACAGCGTTTATATAGGTGCGTTCCATCTTTTTACCATGCCTTTCAAATGAGTAAAACGTCGCGTGGATTTATTATAATATTGTAGCACATACGGGGCAGACTGTCAAGCCGAAATGCAAAACTAAACGCCGCAGGCGGTGAAAAGCTGCCGATATTGTTTGAAAAATGCAATATAAACAAAAGGTCCTGATCCTCCGACAATATACGGGACCGTGTAATCGGAGGTATTAAAAAGCCCAAAACGGGCTTTTTAACACCTCCGGCGTGTTTATTCCTTTACGAATTTTGCCGCTTTTATTGCGGCAGAGTAGAATTCTTCTCGTGTCATGCCGTTCACCCACCGCAGCTCGAGCGATATCACTCCGGGGTAGTCGGCAATGCCGCGGCGCACGTAGTCCCAGTCCACGCCGGTGGAGTAGCCCGGCATCAGGTGCTGGTCGTGCTCATAGCCGCCATCGTTATCGTGCAGATGAAGCGCCGAAAGGCGGTCGCGGTATTTGGGCAGTGCGAGCTTTGTCTGCGAAAAGCACGCTTCATGTCCGCTGTCATAGCAGAAGCGCAGGCGCGGGGAATCGATCTTATAATAAATGTAGTCGATAAAGTGGAAAAAACGCTGATTTTCAAGGCACATATCCACGCCGAGCCGCTCTGCGGATTCGACAAGCCGCTTTACACGGTCGATACCGATCTCGCTTATAGGCGGATAATTGTTGCCCGCAGAAACATGATACACGATGCGCTTTACGCCGAGCGAGGCGCAGGTGCTCATATGCTCAAGCAGACGGGCGGTCACGGCTTCTCCGCGCTCGCCCGTTCTCCACAGGTGGTTTATGCCGTCCCACGGAGCATGCACGTTGTCTATCTCAAGACCGCAGGCGGCTATGTTGTCGGCAAGGGTCGCATCGGGGAGTTTCCCGCCGAGGTGAATGAGCACGGCGTCAAAACCCGCCGCCTTTATCGCTTCAAGATCCGGGCGGGGATCTTTGTCTATTTTTCCGAGGTGTATTCCGTATTTTATCATGCTGACCTCCAAAATTCAAAAATACCGGACTGCCGTTTTGCGACAGCCCGGAAATACGGTGATCTATTATGCTCTGCCGGCAGAACCGAGAACGTCGCGGATCTTATGGATGACCATTTCCTTAACGGCGGTGCGGCCTGCTCCGAGGTACTCTCTGGGGTCAAAGGCTTCGGGCTTTTCGGCAAACACGCGGCGGATGGCGGCGGTCATGGCAAGACGGATATCGGAGTCGATGTTGATCTTGCAGACAGCCATCTGAGCTGCCTGGCGAAGCTCTACCTCGGGAATGCCGATGGCATCGGGAAGCTTGCCGCCGAGGGAGTTGATGGTGCGAACGAATTCCTGCGGGACCGAGGAGGCGCCGTGAAGCACGATGGGGAAGCCGGGAAGTCTTTCTTCGATCTCCTTGAGAATGTCAAAGCGGAGCGGAGGCGGAACAAGAACGCCGTCCTCGTTGCGGGTGCACTGTTCGGGAGTGAACTTGTATGCGCCGTGCGAGGTACCGATGGCGATGGCAAGAGAGTCAACGCCTGTGCGGGTCACGAATTCCTCGACCTCTTCGGGGCGGGTGTAGGAGGAATCTTCTGCCGAGACGTTAACATCGTCTTCGATGCCCGCGAGCTTGCCGAGCTCGCCTTCAACGACCACGCCGTGAGCGTGCGCGTATTCGACCACTTTTTTGGTCAGGGCGATGTTGTCCTCAAAGGAATGCTTTGAGCCGTCGATCATAACGGAGGTGAAGCCGCCGTCGATGCAGGACTTGCAGATATCAAAATCCGCGCCGTGATCGAGGTGAAGAGCAAAGTCAACGCCGCTGTCCTTTACGGCAGCCTCGGCGAGACCGAGCAGGTATGCGGGCTTTGCATACTTACGTGCGCCGGCGGACACCTGAAGGATGACGGGGGATTTTTCCTCTGCCGCCGCTTCGGTGATAGCCTGGATTATCTCCATGTTGTTGATGTTGAAAGCGCCGATGGCGTAGCCGCCCTCGTATGCTTTTCTGAACATTTCCTTGGTCGTAACAAGTGCCATTTTAAAATGCCTTTCTTGCGCCGGTTCCGCCGTAGCGTGACGGCGCGCCGCGGAAAGGTGTATTTGAAGCCGGGGCTTCATTCTCCGCGCCGATTATTTCATACGTAATATATTTTACTCTATTTGTGCCGAAAAATCAATAGGAAAGCCGATAAAAGATAAATTCGGAGCCTTCAAATGCTTATTTTTTTACTTTTTTCAGCACTGCCGCGCCCAAAATCGCCGTAAACGACAGCACACACACGGAGATGGATGCTCCGCAGCCCTTCCCGCCGGTCTCTCTGCCCGTTGCGGGAAGCTCGGTCTTTGTATATTTTGCGGTGTACGTGACGTTTTCGGTGACGCGGTCTGCCACCTCGCGGTCCCAGCCGTCGAATGTATAGCTGTATTTCACGTCGCTTTCCTTTTTTGGGGCATCGGGGACCGTGACCTTGTCGCCCCAGTAATACGCGCCGCCCGAAATGAGACTGCCGTCGTCATTGCGGAAGAGCACCTGGTACTCCACGCGCTCGAACTTTGCGGTCAGCTCGACCGTGGCATCGGCGGTGTAGGCGTCTCCCGGCTTGTATGCCACATCGTCGGAGACGCTTTTGTCCATCCAGCCGACAAATATGTAACCATCCTCTTCGGGGACCTCGTCGGTAACGGTCAGAGTCTCGCCCGCTTTTTTGCGCTGCGGCAGCGGGACCTTGCCCTTTGACGTTTTGTAGTAGACCGAGTATACGATATCGTTTTCGTTTATTGTGTATGACATTGATATCCAGCCGGTCTTGCCCTGATATTCGGTCCTGCCCCAGCCGTTTCTGATCTCCTTTATCTCCACCTGCGTCCAGTAGGGGAGCGGATCGGTCAGCTTTTGCCCGGAGGTACCGGGCGCCGAGCGGAAGTTGAGCCCATCGGACGCCGTTGTACGGTAAAAGCCGAGCCTTTCATCGTCTGCCTCAAGCCTGAAGCTGTATGACGCCGCAGGGGTGCCGGCATAATCCGGAATGCCGTAGCCGACTATGGTAGAGCTGCCTGCGGCGTATTTGTGCATTCCCACTACTCCGCCGCTGTTGCCCTCGACTGTGTATATGTTGTTGTCCTTGACGCCAACGACAAGCCCTACGTGCGTGGAGACGGAATTTGAACTGCCGGTCTTGAAAAATATCACGTCACCGGTCTGCGGTATGTACTCTTTGCCCTGCCATGCGGTGCGACCCGTTACAGCGCGGTACCAGCTTACCATGCGGCTGCAGCTTATTTCGGTCACGGCGGCAGATTCCGCCACGCCTGCCCGGCGCAGGCAGAAGGACACAAAAGCCGCACACCACGCGTAGCCGTAGCTTACGCCGTTGCCCTCGCCGTTGTCGACTTTGCCGAAAATACGGTTGTACTCAACAAAATTGCGGTCGCCGGCGGTGTTCATCCCGTCAAAGTCAAGCTCGCTGTCCCCCTCGTGATAGCCGAGCTGTGTCAGTGCCAACGCAACGGTGTCTCCGCGCTGATCGCCCGTGAGCTTATAAGCCTTGAGAGCGGCGTAATACTTGCTTGCCGCATAGCCTGCGCTCGGTTCGTAATCCGGAAGAGCCGATGCCGGAAGTATGACCGCCGCGAGCATTGCTGCTATCATCATTGCGGCAAGCACCGCCGCAAGCACGCTTTTTTGTGTCTTCATGGTTTTCCCCTTTCGTGTCAACAAATAATGTCGAAATTTATCATTACCATAATTATACCACCGCACCCTGCCGAAATCAATACTTTTTTTCATCGTCAAAGCCGGAGCCGCGATACAGGATAAGCACCCCATGAAAATAATGTGCGGACACGGAGCCATATGTTCCGATGCGACTGTCCGGAGACGGGAAGATAGGAATTTGATGTCCTTCATTCGTGGGATATGAGGCTCAGAATCCGCACAAACGCCACCAGAGTTAAAAACGTCCAAGAAAATGTTCCGATGTAACTGTCCGGCGGCGGGCAGATCGGAATCTGATTTTTCTGTTCTTTGGTTTAGCCGTGCTGCGGCACGGCTGAACGCGGCGGGGAAACAAGACGCCAAGCGTCTATATAACTTTATTCCCCGCCTATTCTCGGGGTATGAAGCTCAGAATCCGCACAAACGCCACCCGAGCTTAAAAAACATTGACGGGGAGGCGTTTTTGTGGTATTATAATGGTAGTCAGTCCAAAGCTGATGTACAGTCATTACACACACCGATCTGAAAGGAACGCCAATGAATATCGAAAAGCAAAAGCGGTTTATTATCAATTTCTTTTACTTTGTCATACTGTTCGGGCTGTCTGTGCTGATAGTCCGTTTTGCTCTGCCCGCGCTGTTTCCGTTTGCCGTGGCATTGCTCGTAACGCTGCTTTTGCGCCCGCTCGTGCGTTTTTGCGTCAATAAGCTGCATTTCAACCGCAAGGCTGCGTCGGCGGTGTTTGTGCTGTTGTTTTACGGTACGATAGGACTGCTCGTTGCCCTGCTTGTCATCCGTCTTATCGGATATATAGGTGCGTTCATTGCCCGTCTGCCCGATCTCTTCAACCAGACTATCTCTCCCGCGCTCAATCTTGCGGCGGAAAAGATATCCGAAATAGTCGAGAATTTCGATACCGGCGGCACGGGAGACCTTGACGAAACCGCCGGTAAGATAATAGCATCGCTCAGCACGGCGATATCGGATTTTTCCGGCAAGGCACTGGCGTTTGTCGGTTCATATGCCACATCGGTGCCGTCGCTGCTTCTCAATATTGTCATTACCGTGATCTCCACCGCCTTTATGCTGATGGATTATGACCATATAAAGGGATTCATCGTGCGCCAGCTGCCGGACGAAAAGCGGCGTTTTATAGGTTCGGTGGTCGAGCATCTGGGCAAGGTCATCTGGAAGTATCTCACGTCATATCTCATAATAATGCTCATTACATTTGCGGAGCTTACAGTTGGTCTTATATGCGTGGGCGAGCGTAATCCTTTCGGGCTTGCGGCGGGGATAGCCGTGTTTGATATTCTTCCCGTCGTCGGGTCGGGGACCGTGCTCGTGCCGTGGGCAATAGTCTCGCTGCTTACCGGCAGCATCGGCAAGGGCGTGGGGCTTATCATCGTGTGGGTGGTCATAAGTGTGATCCGCCAGATAATAGAACCGAAGATCATCGGCGATACGGTGGGAATGCACCCGCTGCTCACTCTTTTTGCAATGCTTTTCGGCAACTTCGTTTACGGCGGGATCGGAATATTCCTTGTTCCGATCACGATAGCACTCTGCCAGAATCTTCAGGAGAACGGGATCATCCATATATACAAGACCGCGCCCGCCGGGGAGCGGGAAGAGGAACGTCCCGGAATTTTTGAACGTGCGTTTGAAAAGATCGGAGGAGCCTTCCGCCGTTCTATCGACAAAAAACGCGGCAGAAACGGCAGAAACGGCAGAAACGGTAAAAACGGAAACGGGGGCGATGGAGATGGCGCATGATATCATAACCGATGCGGATTTCCGCCGCCTGACAAAGGCACCCGCCCCGGGAAAATATCTGCTTTTCGGAGACGAGGATTACCTCAAGGCGTATTCGGCGCAGTCTGTGCGGCGCACACTCTGCCCCGATGAAAGTCTGGCTCCGTTCAACTGCATTTCAATAGATCGTGCGGGGTACTCCGCAGCGGCTCTGCGCTCGGCGCTTACTCCGCCGCCGATGTTTGTAGGCTGTAAAACCGTCAGCGTGACGCTCACCTTTGACGATTTGCGTCCGGGCGAGATAAACGAGCTGTGCGAGCTGCTTGCCGACGGAAGCCTGTTTGAATACAATTTTCTGATGATAACCGTTCCTGCGGGCGGTATAGACGCGGGCTCGCCGCGCCGCCCCTCCGCCATTATGAAAAAGCTTGCCGAGGTCGCGGTTCCGGTGAGATTCGATCCGGTCGGCGGCGCGCGCCTGCGCGAATGGATAAGCAGACATTACGCGGCGGCGGGCGTGAGCGCAGCGCCCGCAATATGCGATCTTACATCGTCAAGATGCGGGGAAAGTATGTTTACATTGGCATCCGAGATCGATAAGGTGGCGTACTATGTGCTTGCCGACGGCAGAAGCGAGGTCAGCGCGGACGATGTGAAGCTTGTGGCGTGCGAGGGCGGCGGATACAATGCCTTTGCGTTTGCCAATGCGATACTTGAACGCAAAAGCGCGGCGGCACTTGCCGTGCTCGCCGAAATGAAGGCGCGCAGGGTGGAGCCGGTGGCGGTCATGGGCGAGCTGATACGCGTGGTGTGCGATATGAACGCCGTGGAGAATTGCCTTGCCGCGGGAATGTCCGCATCTGCAATATGCGCGGAAACGGGATTGCGCGAATATCCCGTCAAGCTGTATTCCGAGGCGGTACGCAGACTGCCGCGCGGAGCAGTAGCTTCTTTGCTGTCCGCCGCCGCCGAAGCGGACGCCGCATTGAAATCGTCGGCGGCTGATTACCTGCCGATAGAGCGGCTGATATGTTCGATGTAGAGCGGCGCGGCAGTCGGTAATTGCGGCTCGGCGGCTGAACACCGCCGTTTTGACTGTTTCGCGGGTGCGCTGCCGTGGACGGCGGTCAGTCAAAAACGCCGCAATTCCGATGAAAAAAGCAACATGGGTGACGCTTACCGGACTGCCGCGCGGGGCAGTAGCCGCACTTTTGGCAGCCGCCTCCGAAGCGGACGCCGCATTGAAATCGTCGGCGGCTGATTACCTGCCGATAGAGCGGCTGATATGTTCGATGTGATCCTTATCCGGATCCTCCGGACGATGCGGCGGATGTACCCGCGCGGGGGAAGCAGCCGGACAGGTTTTTCCACAGCCCTTTTTGAACAGATCGGGACTTGCCACCCCTTTTTTTCTCAAAATAACGGAAAAATCCGAGTTAGGCACAGAGTTTTCCACAGGATGGGGAAAACTTTTACCCTCAGCACGTGGAAAACATAAGGCTGTAAGTATCGGATGCGGCAATGACGGCACTGTCGATCTTCGGTGCTGCACGCGTGCGGTTAATAATTCAATGAGGTTATCAAGATGACACAAACGCAAAAAATGTCACGCCGTAAAACGGCTGCCGTGATCGCCGGTGCCGGCGTTGCCGCGCTTCTGATCGCGCTTCTGCTCATTCTTGCGATACATAAAATGACGCGCGTCCATTACGCTGCCGACTTCGGTTTTGAAGATGTAAAAAGTACATCCGATGCCGACGGTGACGGCGTTGACGATTATACCGACATAAAAAACGGCGCATTGGATTATATCGCCACCGCGCCGGTGTACGGCAGCAAATATTATTCCGGCGGTTATCCCGACGACGGAATGGGCGTGTGCACGGATGTTATTTGGAATGCCTTCCGTGCGGCCGGGTATGACCTCAAGGCGATGGTCGACCGCGACATTGCGGAAAATCCCGATGCATACCCGGATATAGAAAAACCCGACCCAAACATCGACTTCCGCCGGGTGCGAAATCTCAGGATCTTCTTTGAGCGTCACGCAGAGGTGCTCACCACCGAGTTCCGCGATCCGGCTGACTGGCAGCCGGGCGATATCGTTGTGTTCGACCCGAGCCATATAGGGATATGCTCGGACAAGCGCAACTTCCGCGGTGTGCCGTATCTCATCCATCACGGGAATATTGAGGACGGGGCGGTCGAAGCCGACGATATGCGCTGGCTCAAGGTGGCGGGTCATTACCGCTGGACACCGGCTTCGTGATATTAAATATAATGGGGCGTTGAAAAACTCATTTTGAGTTTTTCAACGCCCCATTGGAATCTGCTGACGAGATCGGGAAAGGTGCGGCGAGAAGCCTGATTTATATTTTTTTCACAAAAAGCGTTGACATGCGCAGCTTTTTTATGTATAATGTTTTCAGGATCATGATTTTGATCCGCTGAAAGGCAGATGCTTTCGCTTCACTTTACCATTGAAGGGAGAACCAACATGAAAAAGATCCTGAAAGCCACCCTGTGCCTGGCACTTGCCGTTGTCATGGGCATTTCCGCTCCGATGCTTACGGCTCTCATTCAAAATCACTCCGTCCGCGAGCTGCCGGACGGACTGGAAGCCGCCTACCTGCCCGAGGAGGAAGACGACTATTCCGGTCTTGCCGCAGACCCGCAGACATTCAGCTTTGACCTCGGCGCGTCCGTGCGCGGGACGTCGTTGGCGTATTCGTCATCCGGATACACCACGCACACGTCAAAGGGCACAAAACTTGCCTTGGTCAAGGACAAGACCGTAAACGGAATAAAATGCTCCGGAATGCAGGGAATGAATGTGGGCACGACCTATATTTATACCGCAAAGATAGAAAGCAAGAATGATTCCGCCGTGGCTATCTACCGTACCCATGCCGAAAAAGGTACGCAGGTCGTGATGTCATACTATTCGAGTCTGACGGCAACAAAGCCGTCCACCTGCACTACGCTGGCGCACGCAAACGAGCTTACCGTTGTGACAAGGACCGAAAACGGCAAAAGCGTGAATTATATGTACGCCATCACCTGCGGCAAAAACGGCACCCCGAGTCTTGCCAGACTGAAGATCGACGGCACAAAGCTGTACTTTACCGGCTATTTTCAGTTCATGAGCACCAAAAACAACAAGATCTACGGCGGCGGTGTGCGCGGTGTGCGTCATGCAAACGGATACTTCTATTTCCTTGTCAAATCCGGAATGAGCTTTTACTCCTGCCGCATTCCAGACGGTGCGAACGGCGGTACCAAAAACAACGCGACCGCTGTGACCTGCTACCGTTTGTTTGACATAGATACGCGCAATGCCATGTTTGTTTCAAGCTCAAAGCAGGTATCGCGTATAGAGGGGATCGAAAACTGGATCAATCAGGGCTTCGGCTACAGTTCTGACCAGAAGGCGATATATGTTCCGATATTCAACGGCAAAAACGACAATGTTATTCTAATCTATGACGTTTCCGATTATGTGACGCCGGAAAGGCTTGATTCCAAGACCGAAACGCGCAAGCCGCTCTTCCCGTCGGTCGAGACGCTGCGTATAACCGATAAGTCGCTTGATCTGTTTGAAATCGAGTCGTGCGGGTTCCGCACGGGGCAGGGCACCACGGGCGACAGACGTATGTATTTCAATACCAACGCTTCGGGAAATCAGGATGCCGTGTGGCGTATAGACAGCTTCAAGCGCAAAAATACCGCGCCGACGCCGATGACAGACAGCAACAGCATAACCTACACCGTTTTGTATGAAGCGAATTACAAAGATCCGACCGGCAGCACGGAAAGGACATATCACATAAAGGGCATATCGCTGCGCCTCCGCGCCAACGGATTCACAAGAAAGGGATACTCATTTATAGGTTGGACGCTCAAACGCAAGTTGGACGGCAAGTGGCTCTATTTCACTGCCGACGGAAGCGCAAAGTGGTATCTAAAGGGCACACAGCCCGCCAAGGCGCGTCTTGCGGTATATGAAGACGGCAGAAAGGTCTCAGCGCTTACCGGCGTGAACGGAGACACCGTGACCTGCTATGCGCAGTGGCGTCCCAATGCTACCGGAACCAAGAGCTATTACATCGCCTACGATGCAAACGGCGGCAAGGGAAGCATGGCGGATACCAAGGTCGTGTACGGAACGTCCACGGCGATACGCACAAATACGTTTACGCGCGAGGGCTACACCTTTGGCGGCTGGAATGCGTACCGTATGTCGGACAACAGCTGGATATACACCAACAACTCAACAGGCGCAGATAAGTGGATACCGGTGGGCGAATCTACCGCAGGATATACGCTCAAGGTGTACCGCGACGGCTGCAAGGTCGCCAAAACCTCATCGACAGACCGCGATATGGTGACATTCTACGCTGTCTGGAGGGCAAATTAAAAAGAGAAGGCGCCGTCCTTAAAAAAACGAAGGAAATTTAAGGCTGTGCGTATGATAGAATAATATAAAAGGTGCTGTTAAAAACTCATTTTGAGTTTTTAACAGCACCCTGTTTTGCTTCTGCGCCCGGACACAGCAGTCCGGCGGCAGGAAGATACAAATCTGCTTTTTTCTGTTCTTTGGTTTAGCCGTGCGGCGGCACGGCTAAACGCGGCGGGGAAACAAGACTACAAGCGTATTATAACTTTATTCCCCGCCTATTCTCGGGGTGTGAAGATAAGGCTCTGAACAAACGTCACTCGGGTCTAAGAAAATGTTCTGATGTAACTATCCGGCGGCAGAAAGATAAGGATCTGATGTCCTTCATTCTCGGGGTGTGAAGATAAGGTTCTGCGCAAACGTCACCCGAGTATAGAAAGAGCGTCTTTTTCGTATTGGCGGGTGTAGAGGGAGTGGTAGTAGCCACGGCGGTGCATGAGCTCGCTGTGACGACCCTGCTCAACTATCTTGCCGTCCTTGACAACTATGATCACATCGGCGTCACGAACAGTGGAGAGACGGTGCGCGATAATGAAGGAAGTGCGCCCGGCGGTAACGGTGCCTATGGCGTTCTGGATTATCTGCTCTGTTATGGTGTCGACCGAGGACGTTGCCTCGTCAAGAACAAGAATGCGGGGGTCAGAGATTATCGCACGCGCAAATGAAAGGAGCTGTTTTTCGCCTGTCGAAAGAAGATCGCCGCCCTCGCCGACCTCGCTGTCAAGCCCGCGGTCCATGCGAGCCACGACCGCATCGGCGGAAACTATGCGGAGTGCGGCGTTTATTTCATCGTCGGTGGCATCCGGTTTGCCGTAGCGCAGATTGTCGCGCACAGTGCCGGAAAACAGATGCGGGGATTGAAGAACATAGCCTATATTTGAGTGGAGCCAGAGCTGCGAGCGTTCGCGCGCATCGCGCCCGTCAATGAGAACGGCGCCGTCGGTGGGTTCGTAAAAACGGCAGACCAGATTGACAAGAGTTGATTTTCCCGCACCGGTCTCGCCGACAATGGCAACGCGCGTTCCCTGCGGGACCTTGAGGGAAAAATGCTCAAGAACCGTCTCGTCGCCGTCAGGATATCTGAAGGTGACGTCGCGGAACTCAATGTCGCCGTGAAGAGGCTCCCAGTTTTCGCGATGCGGATCGAAGGTGTCGCCGTACTTTGCAATGACCTCGGGCGTGTCGGTCACATCTGAATCGGTCTCAAGCAGACGCGTGATGCGTTCGATGTTGACCTGCGTGTTTATGAGGCTGGAAAATGCATCGATGAGCCAGAGCAGGGGATCCATAAGTCCCTGCGCATAGGACATGAACGCGGAGAGAGTGCCGACCTCCATTGCCTGTTCAAGAGTGATAAGACCGCCGCGCCAGAGAACGATAGCCAGCGCAACATAGGAGAAGAAGGAAACAGAGGAGAAGAGAAGCCCGCGGAAACGCGATGCGTTTACCGAGGTTTTTTTCATTTTGCGGGTGTCGGATTCAAATTCCGATACCATTTTGTCTTCGACCACAAGGGTCTTGATGGTTTTTGCGCCGGTGATGCCCTCGTTGTAGTCGCCGGAGATGCGCGAGTTCAGCTCGCGTATGGCGCGGTTGAGAGCGGTCAGCTTGTTGAGGGAAAACGCTATCAGCAGCGCGGCAACGGGAACTATCGCTATTACAGCCAGAGCCAGCTTCCAGTTGATGCGAAGCATTACAAATATCGCGCCGACGATGTAGGAAACGTTCCATATCGCGTCCATGAACGACCACGATACAAGCTCGCCGATGCGGGAGGTGTCGCTCATTATGCGCGAGTGGACGTAGCCTACGCTGTTCTGGTTGAAGTAGGAGAAGGAAAGCGTCTGAAGATGGTCAAAGCCCGCCTGCCTGAGATCGTGGCTTACGCCGCATTCAACGCGCGAACCGGTAAAGGTCGTGATGAAGTTGGCTATTATCTGTACGGCAAGGGTGGCAAGATAAAGTCCTATAAACCAGGGCAGCGTGTCGATAATGCCGGTGACAATGTAATTGTCGATGGCGTAGCGCTGAAAAAGAGGTATCACAATGTCCACAGCACTGCCGACCATGCCGAGCAGCGCCATAGTGAGCAGCTTGTAACGGTAGGGCTTTATGAAGGGGATCATTTTTCCGATGCCGAACCAGGGCAGGCGGACAAAGTTTTCGCTTTTTTTCTTTTTATTATCGCGGGGATCCTTTTTGATTTCGCCGGTGCTCATGCGTCTGCCTCCTCTCCGTCGGGATCCGACATCTGAATGTCGTAAATGCGGCGGTAAATTCCGCCTTCGAGCTTCATAAGCTCATCGTGTGTGCCCTCTTCGACGATCTTTCCGTGTTCGAGCACGATTATTTTGTCCGCACTCATAAGAGTTGCGGTGCGGTGGGAAATGAGAAATACCGTGGAGCTGCCGAGCTTGTCCGAGAGTGCCGCGCGTATTTTTGCGTCGGTCTCGGCATCGACTGCCGAAAGGGAATCGTCAAATACCATGATGGGGGCTTTTTCGGTGAGCATACGGGCTATTGCCGTGCGCTGCTTCTGACCGCCGGAAAGTGTGACGCCGCGTTCACCCACAAATGTGTCGTAGCCTTCGGTGAAGCCGGAAACGGTCTCGTCAAGGCAGGCAACGCGCGCGGCATCGCGTATCTCTTCCATGCCCGCACCCGGGCTGGCTATTGCAATGTTGTCTGCGATCGAACGCGAGAAGAGGTATGGTTCCTGAAGCACTATGCCTATGTTGCGGCGCAGGTATGACGCGCGTATGTCGGCAATGTCAACGCCGCCGATGGTGATTTTTCCTCCGCTGCCGTCGGCGGGAAGCTCGTAAAGCCGGTCAAGCAGGTGCACAAGCGTGGATTTTCCCGATCCGGTGCCGCCGAGAATACCGAGGGTCGTTCCTTTTCTGACCGTGAGGGAAATATGGGAGAGCAGCTCGGGGCAGCCGTCGTAGGCAAAGCTTACATCGTCAAAAACAATGTCGCCGTGCATATCCGGCTCGCAAGCGTCGGGACGGTCGTGTTCCGGCTCCGAATTCATGATGTAGCCGAGTCGGTCAATGGCTATGCCTGCTTTGCTCATTTCCGATATCATGCGTCCGAGGCGGCGCACCGGCCAGGTGAGCATAGAGTTGTATGTAACGAATGCAATAAAGGAACCGGCGGTCAGTCTGCCGTCAAGGCACGCAAGCACGCCGAGAACGATTATGAGCATTACCTGAAGTCCGGAAATAAAGTCTCCCATGCCCCAGAATGCCGACATATATTTGGAGAGCTTCACCCAGAGTCCTTCGTATTTGTCATTCTGAGCGCGAAAACGCTCGCGCTCGTATTTTTCGCGTCCGAAGGCGCGTACGACCCGCACGCCGGTGAGATTTTCCTGAGCTATTGCGGAGAGCGTGCCCTCAGCCTCATCGCAGTCCTTGAAGCCGGAGCCTATGCGCCTGCCGAAAACGGCGGAGTAGACGAGTATCACCGGCAGGGAAAGCGTAGCGGCAAGCGCCAGGCGGGTATCCATGCTGTACATGACGATGAGAGAGACCGTGACCTGTATCACGATACGGATGATGGATATGAGCTGCTCCGAGAGGAAGTTCTTTACCATATCGACATCCGATGTGCAGCGTTGGATTATGTCGCCGGTCTTGTTTTTCATGTGCCACGAAAAGGGAAGCGACTGGATCTTTTCGTATAGCATATTGCGCATATGCTCAACAAGCGTTTCCGATGCTTTGGTGTTGAGAATGCGCTGGAGATACCTGAATATCGCGGCAAAAAACGCAACGACGATTATCACGGCGGCTACCGTCCAGAGATGCGTGCGTATCGCATCTGCGCCTCCGAGCATATCGACTATTGCCTGCACGTACGCCGGGGTACTGCTTTCCTCCTGACGGAGAACCGTGTCAACGGTAAAGCGTATGAGCTGGGGATTGAGCATATCCGCCCCTGTCACACCGAGCGAAACGATTATGCCGGCGAGAAAAAGCAGCTTCGATCCTCGTAAAAACTCAAGCATCAGCCGTCGGTTCGAACGTTTCTGTTCCTTTGTGGCCTTGTCTTTTATTTTTTTATCTTTCATGATCCACCCTGAAGAATAGTTATGTCCGACTATTATAGCATAATAAAATATCAATGTCAACCCGACTAAACCGGAGGTTTAGAGGGGTGCGAAAATATTTCCGTAAAAAGAGCGCGGGACGTCTTTACAAGCGGCGCGGACATATGGTATAATGTTAATATGTAGGGCGTTTAGCCCGACAGCAATTCTGCAAGAAGGAAAGGTTAATGTCATGAAAACATTTGCACGTGCCATATCGGTGCTTACAGCCGTTATGATGATCGCCGCCGCTCTTGTCTCATGCGCGAAGAATATTCCGGGCGGGGACGGCGATACCACCCCGGGAATCGCGCAGACCACCGCACCCGCTCCCGAGGACACCGGTGAGAAGCTTTCGCTGCCGGATGATCTCACGCTCGGCGGCGAGACCATGGGAGTTCTTTACTGGTCGGACGTTGAAAATCCCGAATTTTTTGTCGAAGAAAGCGACAATATCGGCGACAAGGTCCTTGACGCTATAAACAACCGCAACAAGATGCTTGAAAAGCGTATGGATGTCAAGCTTGACTTCATCCCGCGCGAGGGCAGAAACTCCAAGCTCAAAGATTTTGTGACCTACATAGACGCGAGCTACGGCGCGGGGGATCACGCATTCGATATCATTGCCGGCTACAGCCAGACCGTGGCAAACGCCGCATACAACAACTATTGCTATAACCTTGCGACCACCGAGCACCTTGACCTCGAAAAGCCGTGGTGGCCCTCGCTGCTCACCGAAGAAGCCACGATAAACGGCAGGCTGTTTTTCGTGTCGGGCGATATTTCCACGAATATGCTTTACATGATGTACACGGTGTTTTTCAACAAGGAAATGCTTGAAACAAGGACCGAATTAAAGTCTCCGTACAATATGATAGCGGCAAACGAATGGACCGTTGACAATATGCTTGCCATGTGCAGCGATTTTTACAGCGACCTTGATGCCGACAGCAAAAAATCCGATAACGACCGTTACGGCATGGTGCTGCCGAAGCTCTCGCTTGACGCATTTTTCTACGGCTCGGGGCTTCGCACCACCGACCGCGGTGCCGACGGACTCATAAAGGTCTCCGACACATACTTCAGCGAAAAGGCGGGCAGCCTGCTTGAAAAGCTGAGCCGTGTTTTCTATGATTCCGACGACGGTTACTGGAAGGGCAAGTCCGAGATATTCTCCGGCGGCAGAGCGGCGTTTTACTGCGACCGTGCGGTGAATGCGATAAAGTATCTCGGAGATGTTGATTTTGAATACGGTGTCGCTCCCGCGCCGAAGTGGAGCGCCGATCAGGATGCGTATTACACCTGCGCCGGCAACCCCTTTACCCTTTATGCTATAATGGGGAACTCACAGCGTGCCGATCTTGCGTCGGCTGTGCTTGAATGCTGGGCGTATCAGGCATACAATTACACCACTCCCGCGATATTTGAGGTAACGATGAAGATCCGCTTCGCCAAGGACAGCGAGACCGCCCGTATGTACGATATGATACGCGATGGCGTGACCTTTGACCTCGGCAGGATCTACGGCATCACGCTTGAGGATATGACCCAGACGCTTTACCGCAATGCAATGGACGACCGTTCCGACTGGATACGCATGAAGGTGGTAAAAACCAAGCTGCTCAACCGGCTGCTTGAGGGCGTAAACGCCGCATATACAAAATGACAGGTCCGGCCTGACCGGATATAACAATGTATGGGCTGCCGCGCATAAGCGCGGCAGCCCGATCGTTTTCCCCTGCCACGATTGTGATATTGTTTATATTTAATGTGATAAGGTTTCGCACCTTTGCCGTCCCGGTTGTTATAATAAATACAAGGTAAAGAGCTGTTTTCGGTTCTTTATGTCGGGACGTGATCTCCCCCGCCCGACTGTTTCCGGCTGCGGAGCCTTTCTTTCTTCAGGTCGTCGCAATAAATCGATGATTCCTTCCGCAGTCCGGAGATCCCAAAAAATACAGGAAGGTAATGATCCATGAAAAACCTGAAAAAGATCACGGTCGTACTGCTTGCAGCCGCCATGCTCGCCGCATCGCTGGCTGCCTGCGCGAAGGATGGCAATGATGATGTCACAACTCCTGTCGGCTCCGAAAGCACCGCCGCAGTAACCGTGCCCGACACTGCCGAGCGTCTTTCGCTCCCGGAGGATCTCGATCTCGGCGGCGCGACAATGGGCGTTCTTTACTGGTCGGATGTTGAAAACCCCGAATTCTTTGCCGAAGAGGGAAGCGATAACACCGATAAGACGCTCGATGCCATCAAACGCCGCAACGCGGCTCTTGAAGATAGAATGAAGGTCAGGCTTGACTTCATTCCTCAGGCGGGCAACCAGGGCAAGCTGAAGGATTTTGTTTCATACATAGACGCAAGCTACCGGTCAGGCGATCACGCATTCGATATCATAGCGGGCTACAGCCAGACCGTGGCAAACGCAGCCTACAACAACTACTGCTACGACCTTGCGCACGCGGAGTATCTTGATCTTGAAAAACCGTGGTGGCCCTCGCTGCTTACAAAGGAAGCGACCGTAAACGACAGACTTTACTTTGTATCCGGCGATATCTCCACAAACCTGCTTTATATGATGTATACGGTCTTTTTCAACAAGGAGATGCTGGCGACGCACCCCGATCTTAAGTCTCCTTATGATCTTGTGAATTCCAACGAGTGGACCGTTGACAAAATGCTTGAGATGTGCAGCGGTTTCTACAGCGACCGCGATTCAAGCGGCGGCAAGTCGGACGGCGACACCTTCGGACTCATACTGCCCCGCCTCGGTCTTGACACCTTCTTCTACGGTGCCGGTCTGCGCACGACCGACAAGAATGCCGACGGAACTCTTGTGGTTTCCGACACCTATTTCAGCGAAAAGGCGCAGACTCTGCTTGAAAAGCTTGAAAAACTCTGCTACGATTCCGATGACGGTTACTGGAAGGGCAAGCCTGAGGTGTTTGCGGCGGGAAGCGCGGCGTTCTATTGCGACCGTGCGGTCAGAGCAATAAAGACTCTCGGCGATGTTGACTTCGAGTACGGCGTCGCTCCCGCGCCGAAGTGGGATCCCGAGCAGGAGGCATACTACACCTGCGCCGGCAACCCCTTTACCCTTTACGCAATAATGGAGAATTCTCAGCGCGCCGACCTTGCGGCGGCAGTGCTTGAGTGCTGGGCGTATGAAGCATACGAGATCACCACACCGGCTGTCTTTGAGATAACCATGAAGATACGCTTTGCCAAGGACAGCGAGACAGCCCGTATGTACGACATGATACGTGATGGCGTAACGTTTGACCTCGGCAGGATCTACGGTCTTACCATGAACAACCTCACGCAGTCCATTTACCGCAACGCAATGGAAAACCGCACGGCGTGGACCTCGCGCAAGGCAGTGTATTCCTCGCAGATAGAATCCTTCCTTGTCGGTATCAACGACGCATATAAAAAATAAAACAGCCTTCATATACACCGCCCCGCGACAGCAAGTATCGCCGGGGCGGTCTTTTTTGCCGCATCGCGGCAGTAGTCTGTAAATGCATCCGCAGTGTCGCCGGGAAAGACCGGTACGCCGTCCGCTACGGCATATGCTGCGCGCATGACCGTGCACACAGCTTTTTCGGTATAGTTTTCGGAGCCTGATGCCGTTACGCGTGCCAGAAAGACGCGCATAAGGTCTGCGCGGGAGGTCTTTTCGCCCGGCGCCGGTATTTTTATTCCGAATGCGCCGAGTATCAGCCCTTCGACTGCGGCTTCCATCACCGAAAATACTGCGTGCCTGCTGTCCGGAGCGTAAAATTCACATGCCGAACGAATAAAAAAACCGTCCGCAGCGGCGCAAAAGCAGCTTTCAAAGCATATTCTGCGCGCGTATTCTTCAATGAATTCAATGCCGCAAAGCCCCGTAACGGCGACTGCCGTTGGGTAGTCGCAGCCGATTTTTCGGTCCTGAGCCGCAAATACGGGATCATATATGCGAAAAAAGCCCGGCAGTGCAGCCATGAGTGTGAGGGTATATGTTTCGTTGTCGGTGGCAATGCGGTTCCGCTGCGCTGCGCCGGTGTAAAAGCAGGCGCGCTGAAGCCTGCGTTCGATGACGCGCCGCCCGCGCCGGCGTGCAGCGTCTATCCCATCGCGCACGAGCAGCTCTGCGGCAGTGCTGAGATCGCGGCGGCAAAGGCAGGCGCCGACGGTATAGGAAAGCGAACCGTATATCCCACGCACCGCTTCTTCGGGAAGCGACGAGCTTTTTCCCCCGGTGCGTCGCCTTGCAAGTCCGGCTGTGAGACTGTATGCCTCGGTTGCAAGCCGCGCGGCATCGGCTTCGGATATTATTTTTTCTTCAATGCCGAAGCTGACTATCCTATCAAGGCTGTCTGCATCGGCGCCGCTCTCACATGATGATCTTTTCGGCTGTAAATCCATCGTCTTCTCCTTCATCGTAATCGTCATCCGGCAGCGTATCGACCGGCTCATCGGTTCCGGCGGTGTATCCCGCGCGCACACGCCGCGCGAGAATGTCAAGCTCCCGCCCCTCAAGCAGCTCGGTCGAGCCGTGCGCCCGGCTGTCAAAGGCATCGCGCATGATTCCGATAAGCTCAGCATCGCCTATACGGTCGAATGTCGCACTTTTGAGACGGTAAAATATACCCGTCAGCTCTTCAAGCGTTTCGTACCAACTGTTGCGCGTGACATACGGAGAGGAGGCAAAGCCGCGCGCCAACGGAACGACAGCACTTTCGCCGAATTCCACGCGCCCCACATCGTGCAGCTCAAAGGTGCGCGTCTCGGCAAGTGCGCGCGCTTCGTCCGGACTTAGCACAAGACCGTATTCCGCCGTTTCGCGGTTCAACGCTATAAGCCCGGCGGCGGTGCGTGCTTCGCACGCATCGTGAGATGCCGCAAGCTGCAAAAGTCCGCCGTGTGCAATGTCGGGCAGAGCTGAGGGAACGTTCGATGCTTCTTTTTTCATTCCGATCTCCGAATTTTAACAAAATGTAAATTGTAATGTTTTTCGTCTTACCCTCTTGACAAATCGCTTGATTTGTGCTACAATTATATTGTTAAATGGAATATTATACGCAAAACGCTGTCCGAGGATATACGATCCTATTTTACAGCGTTTTTTTGTATACCGCGTGAGCGTGGTGTAAACATTTCATGATGTCGCGGAGAAAGCTCCGAAGCCTGCCGACCGGCGTAATACAGGTCGTACCAGGATTTATCGGGAGCCCGGACGGTCGTTATGCCCGCTTTTTCTTAAGATTTCTTGGAGTTTTCTTAAGGTTTCATTAAGGTCGTTGCCTTATTATCTTCTTCATGATATAATAAAAGCGCAAGGTGAGACAGAGTGCCGCCTTGCAGTGATAAAACATCGGAAATGGAGATGCGTCATGAAAAAGTTCACTTTTTTGCTTGCCGCGGCAGCGGCTGCCGTTATTATGCTAACTGCCTGCACTGCCCCGGTGCCGCCGGTCGGGTCTGTAATGACCGTGACCGACAACGGGTTTTCGGGTGATGACGAGGCGTGGTATTATCATGTGCGCGGCGTGGAGGTGATCCCGTCCGGTGTGTCTCCGCGCAGCTGCTACCCATCGGGGCGGGATGGCGCGTATTCTTTTGTTTATGACAGTATATACAGGCTCAAGATCGATCTTGAGGCACTTATTGCACGCGGATCTGACGACGGCACGTACCGTGAGTATCTTGAACGCGCGAATGCGGTCGTGGGAGCTCATCTTCCCACACGCCTTATCCCCGCATCGGATAAAACACGCGCGGCGGGTCCCGACACATCGTGGGCGGAGGCATTTGTTGAATATTCCGACCTTTATCCCGATGACGCGCTCGGCAACGACGAGCTTATGAGTCTTTTCCGTTTTGAGTGCACCCGAATGGCAAGAGAAGGTATGGAACTGATGCTCAAGGGACACGAGAGTCTGCGCGGCGCGGTGATAACGCCGGCACCCGCGGTCGCGGGCATCCGTTACGATCCCGCTCTGCAGCGCAATGTGATCGATGCGGATATTCCGGACGGGGCGTATGTCAGGGCGACTGTGGGTAAAAAGCCCGCAACGGGCTGCTCCGGCGACTATTACGTTTTTGCGCCGGGAGAGCCGATAGCTCTCAGGGTCGATATAGCCGAGGTCACGCTTGCCGTTGTCGGCAAAGAAGGCATTGTCGGCGACAGCGTGTTTTGCAGCACGGCGGAAAGCGATCATGCGCGCCGTTTGTCGGAAGAGACAGTCACGCTTGAATCGCGTCTGCTTGACCTCGGCGTCCGGATGCTTCTCGACAAATCGGCGGACGATGCTCTGACATATCGGGATCTTTGCATGGTCGATACGATATGGCTCTCCGGCGATATGCTGACCCTTTGGGGCTCAGACCGCAGCCTGAGCGTGTCAGCCGATACCGATTTTACGGTCGATGACCTTGATAAATTCGCCTGTCTCAAGGCGGTATCGCTGACGAATCACCCGATACGCAAGCTTGAGGGCAACTGGATAAAGTATACCGACAGGATAGGGCTGACCGCCTGCTGGATAGGGGATATTTCGGCGTTTCGCGGTTCGCACGTGAAGAGTCTGACTCTTGTCGGCAACCGTATAACCGACGGCACGGTGCTTGAAAGCTGCCTGTCGCTCAACGGATTGTATCTCGGACGGAATCCGCTCGTCCGGCTGCGTCTGCCGCAGCGGTATATAGAGACGCTGATGCTCGACGGGACCGGGCTTGAAAGTGCGGACTTTCTTGACGCCGTATCGGGCTGCGGCACGCTTGACATAGGCGGCACAAAGATCACCGACTGCACGCCTGTGTACCGGCTGTGCGCAGGCATATCGTCAATGACTCTGCCGGACCGCGCGAGCGCGGAGCGGGTGATCGGGCTCTACCCCGAAATGCGCGGAAGGGTAAAGCCGACGCGCTGACGCAATATAATTAGGACCGTTAAAAACTCAAATGAGTTTTTAACGGTCCGTCGACTTGTTCTCGGCGGCTGAACGCCGCCGTTTTGCCGCTGGAAAGCTGAAAAACAACGATGTCGGTGGGGGCAAAAACGACCAAGATCGCATCAAAAATGTCGGTCAGAATCCCGACATTTTTGATGGGCTGTTGAAAACATTGAGTTTTTCAACAGCCCATCTGTTTATTTGTTTTCCGGGAATTCCAGTTTGTAGCCTTCGATCGCTTCGGCGATTATTTTTTTTGCCTCTTCGGTGCAATACAGCTCCTTTACGGCGGTCTGCTTGTTTTCAAGCTGCTTGTAGACCGAGAAGAAGTGCATTATTTCGTCAAAAATATGTGTGGGAAGGTCGTCAATGGAGGTTATCGTGTTGTAGTTCGGGTCGGAGAAGGGAACGGCGATTATTTTGTCGTCAAGTCTGCCGCCGTCTATCATCCGCATGACTCCTATCGGGTAGACCTGCACGAGCGTCATGGGATAAATGGGTTCGTTGCCGATGACGAGCACGTCGAGCGGGTCGCCGTCGTCGGCATAGGTGCGCGGGATAAAGCCGTAGTTCGCGGGGTAGTGAGTCGAGGTGTAAAGAACGCGGTCAAGACGAAGAATGCCTGTGCGCTTGTCAAGCTCATATTTGCATTTTCCGCCGAGAGGGATCTCAATAAGTGCCGAAAAATTGTCGGGACTTATCATTGCGGGGTCAATGTCGTGCCAGATGTTCATGGGTACCTCCGTTTTTTATTTTACATATTCAAATTCAAAATCGTAAATGGACACGGTGCAGCCGTCCGTGCAGCCGCGCGCTTCAAGCTCGTCAAATACGCCGCTGCGGCGCAGTACCTTCTGGAAGAAGTTGAGCGATTCGTAATCGCTGAAATTGATCTGACCAATAAGGTTGAACAGCCATTCGCCCTCAACGTAGAATGTGTCGTTCTCGCGCCTGATGGAAGTCTCGCGTCCGCCGCCGACATATGCGTCCTCGGGCTCGTATTCGCGCTCGTAGACCTTTATTGGCGGCAGCTTTGCAAGCTCGCGCACGGTAAGGCGAATGAGCTCGTCCACGCCCTCGCCGGTAACGGCTGAGATGTAGACCAGAGGACAGCCGAGAGATGCAACGTATGCTTCAAATGCGGGAATATCCACGCGCCCGCGGTCAAGTGCGTCCACTTTGTTGGCAACGATTATCTGCGGACGCCCCGCAAGCTCGGAACTGTAACGTTCAAGCTCGCCGTTTATCACCTTTATATCCTCAACGGGGTCGCGGTATTCGGTGGAGGCAATGTCCACAACGTGCAGAAGCAGGCGGCAGCGGTCAACATGACGCAGAAACGCGTGACCGAGACCCGCGCCCTCCGCCGCACCCTCGATAAGTCCGGGAATATCCGCCGCGACAAAGCCCGCGCCCTCGCCCGCAGGTGCGGGAACGACGCCGAGCATCGGCGAGAGCGTTGTAAAATGGTAGTCCGCGACCTTGGGACGCGCCGCGCTTATGCGGGAGAGAAGTGATGATTTGCCCACGCTCGGGTAGCCGATAAGTCCCACATCGGCAAGCATTTTAAGCTCAAGCACGACCTCGCGCTCTTCTCCGCGCGAGCCGTTTTTGGCAAACATGGGGACCTGTCTTGTCGGTGTTGCAAAATGGCGGTTGCCCCAGCCGCCGCGCCCGCCGCGGCAGAGCACAAAGTCCGCGCCGCCGTCTTCGGACATATCGTGAATGATCTTTTCGGTATCGGGGTCGCGCAGAAGCGTTCCGGGCGGCACCGGGATATAGAGATCGTCCGCGCTTTCGCCGTGGAACTTGCGTCCCGAACCGTCTCCGCCGTTGGCGGCGACGAATTTACGCTTGTAACGGAAGGCAAGCAGCGTGTTGCTTCCGGGATCGACCCTGAATACGATGCTGCCTCCCTTGCCGCCGTCTCCGCCGTCCGGTCCGCCGTGCGAAACGTATTTTTCGCGCCGGAAGGACACGGCTCCGTTGCCGCCGTTGCCGGCTTTTACATAGATCTTTATTCTGTCAATAAACATATAAGTTTCCTTTCGGGATCACTGCGCGTCGTCGCCCTTTTCGCGGATTATGAGCTTTATTGGCGTTCCGGCAAAGCCGAATGTGTCGCGCAGGCAGTTTTCGATATATCTCTGATAGGAAAAATGGAACAGCTCCGCACTGTTGCAGAAGATGACAAAGGTGGGCGGCGCCACAGAGGTCTGGGTCATGTAGTAGATGCGCAGACGCTTGCCCTTGTCTGTCGGCGGCTGAACGCGCGTTACCGCCTCGCGCAGCACATCGTTGAGCATTCCCGTGGATATGCGCATGACCGACGACGAATACACCGCGTTTATCTGTCCGAAAAGATTGGTCACGCGCTGACCCGTGAGTGCCGAAACGTACATTATCGGTGCGTAGGTCATATATGAGAGGGCGGTGCGTATTTTGTTGTCAAAATCGCGCACGGTCGAGTTGTCCTTGCCTTCGATCGAATCCCATTTGTTGACCACGATGACCGATGCCTTGCCCGCTTCGTGCGCGATGCCGGCGATCTTTTCGTCCTGCTCGGTGATGCCCTCGCCCGCATCTATCATGATAAGGCAGACATCGGCGCGCTCAACTGCGGTGTGCGCGCGAAGGACCGAGTATTTTTCCACACTGTCCTTTATCTTTGCGCTCCGGCGTATGCCTGCGGTGTCGATAAAGGTGTATATCCCGGACTGATTGACCACGCGCGTATCTATGGCGTCGCGCGTTGTGCCGGGAATGTTTGAAACTATCATCCGCTCGGCTCCCGAGATACGGTTGACAAGAGACGACTTGCCGGCGTTGGGCTTTCCGATAACGGCAACCTTTATGCCCTCTTCGGGATCCTCACCCGCTTCGCTTTCGGGCAGGACCGCAACTACTTCGTCGAGCAGGTCGCCGGTCCCGGTGCCGTGTACCGATGAAAGAGCCACAAGCTCGGTGTCAAAGCCGAATTCGTAGAACTCATAAAATTCGGGCGGCGTGGCTCCTACGCTGTCGCACTTGTTGACCGCAACGATAACGGGTTTGCGGCTTTTTTTGAGCATTACGGCTATCTCGCGATCGTCGGCGGTGGGACCGGTGCGCACATCGCAAAGAAAAATAATGACATCGGCGGTGTCGATTGCGATCTCCGCCTGCATACGCATATGCGCAAGTATCACGTCGTCGGTCTTGGGTTCAATGCCGCCCGTGTCGATCACGGTCATGCGGATGCCGCGCCAGTCGGTCTCGCCGTAGATACGGTCGCGGGTCACGCCGGGAGTGTCTTCAACAATGGCGCGGCGTTCGCCTATGAGCTTGTTGAAAAGCGTGCTTTTGCCCACATTGGGTCTTCCTACTATTGCAATTACGGGTTTTGACATTTTACGCTCCGTTTTCTTATTTGGTCGGACTCATTGAAAGATACGCGTTGGCATCGGCAAGCGGTATTGAAAATTCGGCAAAACCGCCGAGGCTTACATTAAGCTCAACAACGATAACAAGCTCCGATGGGGTGAAATATGTGTCGGGATAGGTATTGTAAAGTTCATACAGCGCGTATTGCGACATCATGTCGGCAAGCGGTATCGAACTCACTATGTCGGGCGTTCCGCTTATCTGGCGGAATTTTCCCGCCTCAAACATTCCCTTTATTCCGCCGAAATCGGAATAAAGCTTTTTTTGCGAGATATTGCGCCCGGTGCTGAGGTTTATAACGTTTGAATAGGCAAAATTCTGTTCTGCCGTGCCGTCGGAATAGGATATGCTTCCCGCCGAGCGGACCGAGAGCAGATTGCCGCCGAGGTATGTTACGGCTGTGCTTTTTATCTCGTATACCACAGCGGTGCCGTTCTTTGTATATTCCTCAAGTCCGAGAAGCCTGTTTTTGAATTCGGAGGCGGCTATATCTGCCAGAAGAGAGTTGATTTTCGTCTGCATATCGGGATTTGAAAGCCCGGTGAGCTTGGGATAGCGCAAAAGCTTGCGGCTCTTCTGTGCGCCGACCTCGGCTATTGTTTCTTCAAGCTTTACGACATCGTATTCGTAGCTTATGACATCGACCTTCTGGGTGGTTTCTTCGGTCACGGGCTTTGTCACAGGCGTATCGGGGTCGCGCGTGGTGTCGCCGGGGGCGGTGGAGTCGCCCTGGGGCGCGGTCACGGAAGCTTCGGCGGTGGAAAGCGCGGGGTCGTCGGTAAATTCATCCACGCCGACCACGAGCGAATGCGCGGGCTTTCCGTCGCTGCGGCGGCAGGAGGCAAAGCAGACTGCCGCGAGCGCCGGCAGTATCAGCGCGGCTGCCAGCGAGCGCGCAAGCATACTTGTGTTGTTTTTGTCTTTCATCAGTGATCCTCCGATCTGATCGCGGTCCGGCTGCGCTCAGGGCTTCTGATCTTCTCCCGTGAGAGCGGCGATGAATTCACCGCCGTCGCAGCCGATCGGCACGGCGGGCACCCCGAGCTTTTCGGAAAGCTCTGCGGGTGTCATGTTGCAAAGGAAAAGGTCGCCGTCGGCGCGCAGCGCGTTGGCGGGGAAGAAGAGCACCTCGCCGAGCTCCTGCCCGGCAAGCTGCGCGGCGATGTCCTTTCCGGTAAGAAGACCCGAAACCGTTATAGTTTCGCCGAAAAAGTCGTTGCGTATGCGGTAAACATTTACGCGAAGGTGTCCGTGTGCGGCTTCCGCTTTGCGAGCCAGCGCGGATATCGTGTCATAGGCTGCATATCCCGTGGCAACGGATACCACGCGTTCGGGGATGTCGGCGGGGGCGCGGTCGGTAAAGCGCAGCTCGCTTTCCGCTTCTTCGTTGAATGAAGTCAGCATCCCCACGCCGTCCTCTATCTGACCGTAGCCCTCGTAAAAATCGGGGGCGGGAAGCGGCACGCCGCCGCGGACGTAAAATTCGTCCGAACAGCGTACGATATAGCTGCCGCACTCGGCGTAGAATCTGTCCGACCAGCGCGTGACCTGTTCTATTACGGCGCGGCACTCATCGGATGTGAAAAGTGTAAGCTCGGGCAGTCCCTCGCGGTACTTTGTGATGCCGGCGGGAACGATGGTTATCGCCTCAAGCGCGGGACGCAGCCGTGCAAGGTCTGAAAGAGTTCTTTCGAGTTCCGCGCCGTCGTTTATACCGCGGCAAAGAACTATCTGCGCGTGCAGCACTATTCCGGCTTCGGCAAAACGGTCGAGATATGCAAGCGTTTTGCCCGCAAAACGGTTGTGCATCATCCGGCACCGCAGTTCGGGATTCGTTGTGTGTACCGAAACGTTTATGGGCGAGATGTGCATTTCGATTATGCGTTCTATCTCGTGTTCCGAAAGATTTGTCAGAGTGATGTAGCTTCCCTGAAGAAAGGAGAGGCGCGAGTCGTCGTCCTTGAAGTAGCAGGTGGGACGCATTCCGGGCGGGTTCTGGTCGATAAAGCAGAATATGCACGCATTGCGGCAGGAATGCTTTTCATCCATCAGTGCGCTGCCGAATTCAAGCCCGGGGTCGTCCTCTTCATCCTTGCGGATGCGGAAGACATTGCGCTTGCCTCCGCGCATGACCTCAAGCTTCAGGCGGCGTTCATAGATGCGGAAACGGTAATCGAGCACATCGCATATCTCGTGCCCGTTGACGGCAATAAGTTCGTCTCCCGCCTTAAGACCGACCGCCTCGGCAGCCGAACCCGCGGCGACACCGGTTATTACGACCATATCTGATGCCTCCTCCGCATTTTGAAGTGTAACATAATATTGTACCACAAAGGATGTATATTGTCAATCCCGCGCGGTCGAGGCAACGTATTCCTCAAGGCATTTGCCCGATGAGAACATCTTTGCCGCGTGATACCTGCCGACATAGCGCAGGTGCCACGGCTCGGCGGGGTGGGCGGTAGCTTCTGTTTTGTCTGCGGGATAACGGATGATAAAACCGAACTTGTGCGCGTTTTCACAAAGCCATGAGTAAAATCCGCCGCCGGCAGATACAGTGCCTGGGAAAGCCGTGTCGCAGAGATCGACCGCCAGTCCGCTTTGGTGCTCGTCTGTACCCGGTTCGTCGCAATAGGAAAGCACCACGCGCCGTGCATCGGAGAGTGAAAGCGTGTAATTGTCCTTTTGTATGTAGTTTTCGCTGAGATAGGTCTCGCCGAGCACCGCATATGCGCGGTCGCTGAAGCGTTTGCCGGTGGCGGCGTAGTTCTGGCGGCTGAAGTTGCGCTCGACACTGAGGAAGCTGTCAAAAAGCGCCGATGCCTCATCGTATGAGACGTAGCCCGTTGCAGCTCTCACGGTGCCGTAGCCGGAAGCAGCCGCCTCCGTCAGCAGCGCCTCAAGCGATTTTGCGGCGTTGAGGCAGAGCGTCACCTTGTTTTTTTCGTCGCGCGAGCCTGCGACCTCGCTGAGCCCCGCCGGTGTGTAGCGGTAGTTGAGACGTTCCCGCCGGTTTACGAGCAGAAGATACAGGTCGCGCGTCATGCTGTCGGGCGACATATAACGCTCGTATGCCGAAAGATCCGAAATAAAATCGTATGTCGGCGCGGGATCGGCGGGCGGCGTTTGTATTCCGGGCGTGTCATAGGGTGAAATGCCGGAAAGCGCCGCGCCGGGCTTGAGACGGAACGCGGGCGCGATATAGCTGCCGAGCGCACCGGTGGATTCGGGATCGGGCGTGCGGGATATTGATATCACAAGGTATTTTCTGTTCCTTTTTTCCACCTCGCCGAGGTCGGCGTCAACACCTATGAAGTATTCCTTTACAAATGACAGGGGGAGCCACAGGTGTTCATCCTTCACTGTCGCCTTGCCCTCAAGTGCTACGGGGGTGCCGTTTACCGTGGCGCGGTCGGAGCCGGGAACGAATACGGCGGTCTCGCCGCCGGATGCCTCAAATACAAGCTCGTCGCGCGTGCCGCTTATGCCGACGCCGCAAAGGGCGGCGATATCGGTGAAGTCCACGTATACAACATCGTCGATCACGATGTTATCACGGTCGAGCGAGCGTTTGGTGTCCTCCACAATGTATGTGAAGCCGCGCTCGTCGGTGTCGGTCCTGCGCGCGGTCATTGCAAGACGGATGGCAAATGCCGAAATCAGCATCGCGCTTATAACGGTAAGGACCACGAGGAAAAGACGGATATTATCCAGCACGGGTGCGACGCCTTCCGCAAAATGCCGGCGCCGCTGCTGCGCAAGAAGCCTGCGGGCTTCCCTGCGCTGCTTTTTTTCCTCGGCGCGTCTCTTTGCTTCCGCTTTCGCTGCGGCGGCTTTTTCCGCTGCTTCGGCAGCCACACGCGCTTCGGCTCTGCGGCGCGCCTCGGCGGCGGCAGCTGCCCGGCGGCGTTTTTCCTCTTCCGTGAGCTGTGGGCGCGCGCCCGATGCGGCAGTGCCTGTGCGCGGTGCGCTCCCGCCGTTTCTGCCGATCCGGGCGTCGTACCCGGCGCGCGGAATGTTGCTTCGGGTGTTTCGGTCGCTGACGCTGCTCACGCGTCCGGGCATTTTTTGTGTTTTTTGTCCGTTTTGTCCGTTTTGTCCGTTTTGTCCGTTTTGCCCGTTTTGTCTGCTTTGCACATTCCGCCCGTTCTGCGCACCGTGCGCTGCGGGACCCGTGTGTGCGCTGTCTGCAGGAGAGGGGCGTGTGCTTCCGCCGTAGGCGGCGCGTCTGCGATCTTGTGCTGCGGGCGTGGCTTTTGGCACTTCGCTCCGCGCCCTGCCGGGTGCGCCCTGAGGCTTGTCCGAACGTTTGTCCGCAAGCGCACGCCGCCGCTCTTCAAGCAGCGTAAAATATTCTTCATCTGTACCTGCGGTGGTGTCGGCGCGTCCGGGACGCGCATTTTCATCGTTCGGGGACATTTTTGCTTCCTCCGGGCCGGCGTTACGCCGTTTTTCTTTTATTTTTTCCGTTCTTCCTTGGTTTCAATCAGAAAGAAGAAGGGGGATGTGGGTGAATTCACGATCTTTATCTTTGTCGCGCACACACGGTGGCGTGAGAGCCCCGAAAGGTATTCCTCTATCATTATGCCTTCAGCCTCGCCCTCTGCATGACCGGGATAAACGGCTACCGTCAGCACACCATCGGGGGCAAGCAGATCAATCGCCGCCGCAATGGCGGGCAGCGTGGTTTCGCGGCGCGTGGTCACCGATTTGTCGGACCCCGGCAGCCAGCCGAGATTGAACATACCGGCGCGTATCGGCTCCTTTATGTACTGTGCCGCATTGCTGTGCGAGTCGAGTATCAGGCGGTAATTTTCGGGGCAGCCGGTTTCGCGCAGATGCGCTGCGGTGCATTCGAGAGCCTGCGGCTGAACATCGAAGGCGTATACCCTGCCGGTCTCGCCGACAGCCTTTGAGAGAAATTCGGTGTCATAGCCGTTTCCCATCGTAAAATCGGCGGCGGCATCGCCGGGGCGAAGGTGAGTGAGAATAAATTGCTTGTGCAGTGAGAGAAGATCTATCATTTTTTTGCGTCCTCCGATGAATTGTGCTTATCCGAGCGTAAAAACTTCATTGCGCGTTCCACGGCGTCGCGCGAGTCATACCACGGCTCCTTGTCGTATCTGTAATCGAATTTTTTGCAGAACCAGCTCACGTCCTCCGAGAGCTTGTCAAAGTACGGCAGCACCACGCCCTCGCACGCCTTGGCGAATTCGCGGTATCTTTTGCCGGAGAGACGAGATTTTGCCGTACCGAGCAGATCGGCGTAGTGCGGCAGACAGAAGGAGGTCTGCGCCGCAAACGACTCGCGGAACTCTTCCTCTGTGTCCCAGAGATACACCACGTTTTCAAGCAGATTCGCAAAGTTGTGCTCCACGCGGCGGCAGATATAGCAGCTTCCCTCAAGCTCGGTGATGCGCGCCCTTGCTCGCGTGCCGGGCACCGTGAGCGGAAGGTCGGATATCTCGCGGCGAAGCTTTTCAAGATGACTTTCAAGCGTCAGTGCCATTCCGAGGCGGTTTTTGCGCACGAACATCATATCATAGTGCATACGGCAGAAGCCGAGCTTGTTCGTTTCTATTCGCACGTCCGGCTCCATCATGGATGCGCCGAGTATCAGGTCGAGCTCGTTCTCCTCAAACATACGGTAGAGCGAGCATATGGGGCATGAGCATCTGGCGCGTGCTTCCTCCCCGCGTCCGAAGTGTTCTTTTATCGGTATCGTGTATATCTGCTGCATTTTGCGCTCCGTTGCATCGCCGGGCTTGCGCCCGCGCGGAAAATGTAGTATAATGTAGATGTAAAAAAGCTATACCTCTACAACGTATATTATAACATAATATACCGCCCGCAGGCAATAGCGAAAACAATAATTCTTACAATTTATTTTATTCCGGAGGTGTGAATATGACATACACGACCGCATCGGCGCAGATCCGGGAAGAGTGCGGCTCTGAGAACGGCGTTCCGTTTGTGCGAGTATCGGGAATACACGATTTTGACCTGCGCGATGTGATGGAATGCGGACAGTGCTTCCGCTTTTCACCTGTTGAGGGCAGCCCTCACGAATGTGAATATTCCGGCGTGGCGCGCGGCAGGTTCATAGCCGTTGCCACCGACGGCGACACGCTGACCGTTTACAATACCGACGGGGAAGGATTCCGCGATATCTTTTGCGGATATTTCGGACTTGACACGGATTACGGCGCGATAAAGCGGGATATACTTGCGCGTTCCGACCGTCCGGTGCTCGGACGCGCGATAGCGGCGGGGGGCGGCATACGTATTCTGCGGCAGGAGCCGTGGGAGACGCTTTGCTCGTTCATAATTTCGCAGAACAACAATATTCCGCGCATACGCGGGCTTGTCCGCGCCGTCTCCGAGGTATACGGTACGCCGATAGACTGTGCGCACCTTGCCGCGCACGGCGCGGGCGGTACGGAATATTCTTTTCCGACTGCGGCGGCGCTTGCCGACGCCGGCACGGATGCGCTTGCAGCCCTCCGCACCGGCTTCCGCGCAAAGTACATATACGATGCAGCGCGCCGTGTGGCTGACGGCACGCTTGACCTCGGCGCGGTAGCTATGGCGGCTACCACTGCCGAGGCTGCGGATATGCTTATGACGGTTTCCGGTGTCGGTCCCAAGGTCGCCGCCTGTACGTTGCTTTTCGGCTTCGGCAGGCTTGACGCATTTCCCGTTGACGTGTGGATAAAGCGGGTCATAGCAAAGTATTTTCCCGGCGATTTCGATGCCGCCGCGCTGGGACCCTACGCCGGCGTCGCGCAGCAGTATCTTTTCTATTACGAAAGGGAGTCGGGCGGGGATGGGTGATCCTCACACGAGCAGCGCTTCCTGGATCTCGCGGTGCCTCTTTTCATCGCAGGCTATGCGGCGCAGCAGCGCGGCGGCGGGGAGCTGTCCCATACGCTCGGCAAGCGAGGCGATCCGCATATATTCGTTATACGCGGCAAGCTCATCCCGGATGTTGCACCTGAGAGCGCGCGCGGCTGCCACGGGTGCGCGGCTGTCCTTGTCGTCGCAAAGGCATATTCCGCCGCGCCCACGCACGGCGGTGCGCACAACGGGATCGCCGCCGAGTCGGTTTATCAGCTCTCCGAGCATCCGGAAATGGTGCATTTCGTCGATCGCGATTTCGTCGAACATTGACGAAAGCCCGGGCATCGTCTCGCCGAACATTATGCTCTGATAAAGGTATTCCGATATTGCATTCAGTTCGCCCGCGCGGCTGCGCGCCACCTCGCAGGCGAGACGGCAGTTGCAGGTGGTCCCGTCAAGCGACGGATAATCGTTCTTCTGATTTTCGTTCATGCTATCAAGCTCCCTTCTTGTCTTGGCGGAAAGAACCGGACACAAACCGCCCGTCGCGGACCCGGCTCCTCTTACCTTAACAGTTTATGCTTCGGGGTGAAAAACGGTGTTGACAATCGCGTGAACGCATGATATAATAGTATTACCAAATAAAAGGGAGAAAAAGCAAATGGACATACAGGGTGTTTCACGGCTGGCGGAGGCTGTACGCGAAAATATAGGCAAGGTCATCCTCGGTAAGGATGCCGAGATAAAGCTTATAATCAACGCACTTATTTCGGGAGGTCATGTTTTGCTTGACGATATCCCCGGCACCGGCAAAACCTCGCTGGCGCGTGCGCTCGCGCGTTCCTGTGACGGTGAGGTGAAGCGCATACAGTTCACCCCGGACCTTTTGCCGTCCGATGTCACGGGCATAAATTTCTACGATCAGAAGACTGGTGAATTTGTTTTCCGCCGCGGTCCCGTTTTTACAAACGTCCTTATCGCGGATGAAATAAACCGCACCACGCCGCGCACGCAGTCGGCGCTTCTTGAGTGCATGGGCGAGGGGCAGACCACCGTTGACGGCGTGACATATCCCATGGCGCGGCCGTTCTTTGTGATAGCCACGCAGAATCCCATTGAATCTCTCGGCACTTTCCCGCTGCCGGAGGCTCAGTGTGACCGCTTTTTCATGAAGCTGGCACTCGGATACCCCGCCGCCGCGAGCGAGCGCGATATGATGAATATCCACGGCGGCGCATCGTCGCCGCTTGGATTGCTTCGTTCCGTGGCATCGACCGCCGATATCAACGCCGCCGCAGAGGCGGTGAAGAGCGTGCGCGTAGATGCGTCCGTGCGGGACTATATCCTTGATATCGTCACCGCCACGCGCGAGAGCGAACGCATACGTCTCGGGGTCAGCCCGCGCGGTACGCTTGCCCTGCTTGCGGCGTCGCGCACAGCCGCCGCCATTGAAGGACGCGATTATGTGCTGCCCGACGACGTCAAGGCGGTCGCCGTGCCCGTGCTGGCGCACAGGATAATCGCCCATACGCAGGGGACCGTGCGTATTACCGACACAAACGAAAAGCTTATCGAATTTGTTCTTGACAGTGTCGCCGCCCCACTGGGGGCGGGCTGATGCCGTCCTTGCCGGAGCGGAGGACGTGATATGCTTTTTCTGGCTGTACTCATCGCCCTTGTTGCCGCCGTTGTTGCCGAGTATCTGATATACGGCAGGCGGGCATTCGACCGTCTCGCATACCGCGCGACATTTTCCGAGTCCGAGGTGGCGGTGGGGGACGATGTTTATCTTTTCGAGGAAATAAGAAACGACGGGCATCTGCCCATTCCGTTTCTCAAGGTCGATACAGACCTGCCCGAGGGGCTGGAATTTACCCTCATTGAGGTCGACCGCGAGCGCGGCGGCAGAAAAATAGCTTCCACGCGTTCGATACAGTCCATATTCGTGCTTCACAGCAATTCGCGCATAAGGCGGCGGTGGCGCGTTCGCGCAAAAAAACGCGGTGAATACCGCCTTGGCGGTGTGGTCGTCAGCGTTGGCGACGTGCTCGGGCTGAACACCGTCTCCCGCCGGCTTGAAATACAGCAGAGCGGGCGCACGTCTGTGGTCGTTCTGCCCGCGCCGCGCGCGCTTTGCGCGGTGTCCGCCTCGTCGCGCCTGCTTTGCGGCGATCTTATTTCCGCGCTCTGCCCGGTCACCGACCCGCAGATCGTGGCGGGAACGCGCGAATACACCGTGTACGATCCCATGAACCGCATAAACTGGAAATCCACCGCGATACACGCAAAGCTCATGGTCAATATCGAGGAACGCACTGTGCGCCCGCGCTTTTCGGTGCTCCTCAATATGAATTCAAGGCAGATAGAACAGCGTCCCGACACTCCGTCCGACCCTGCGTCGGTCGAGAGGGGAATAACGCTCGCGGCGTCTCTTCTTGACCGCATTGCCGCCGAGGAGGTCCCCGCGCGCCTGTTCGTGAACGCACCGCCGCCCGATGGCAGCGAGGATGCGGTCATTCCCGTGGATGACGGCGGCGGGATCTCCGTGTTCGGTCCGTGGCGCGGCAGGGCGCGCATGGTGGATGCGATGCGCACATTGGCGCGTCTCCCCATGGCGATATCCGTAACGCCCGAAAAAATGTTCGATCTCATCCTTTCCGCGCCCCATCTTTTCGGCGAAAACGAAAATCTTATCGTCGTTTCCCCCTATATTGACGGCAGAATGATAAACTTCAAAAACCTTTTGCGCGAGCGCGGTGTGCGTGTTGTGTTTTACATAACCTCCGCGCGCAACACGGCGGGAGTTCTGCCGCCCGACACTTATTTTGACTTCGGCTGATATCGCATGAAAGTTCATTTACGCCTGTGCCGTCCTCGGACGGCTGAAACGAGACTGACATGAAACGAAAAAAAGACCCCGGCGGCGGGTATGCCGCATTTTACAGATTCCTCAGCGTGTCGGCGATGTTTTTTGTGGTGTCCGTCGGCACGACCGGGATTTACCACGAACTCGGTATCGAAGCTGCGGGGCTTCTCATCAACCTCGCTCTTATCGGCACCGGCTACGGACTGATGTCGCTCTTTGCGCGCATCACGCGCTTCAGACGCCGCAGCGACTCGCGCGGATATGAATCGGACGGCGGATACTTCAGTCCGAAGCACGCCTCCGCACCGATCGCGGTGATATTTCTGATCGGCCTTGTCATCCGCGCGGCAACGGCACATCTGGAATACGAATACGCAATGAGCACCCCGGGCGTTGCGTACGATCCGGATTCGCTGCTTTCCCTCACCGTAATGATATTCTGTGTTGCAATGATGACGGGCGGCACGGTCCTGTGGTTCGTGCCCTACGAGCGTCTTGTATCGCAGCGTACTGCGGTGATCTCATTTGCCGTCATGTTCATCTGCTTTGCATTCTGGGGATCTGCGGGCGTCGCCGGAGCAATGGCGGGTATCTGCCTTATCGGGTATGTGCTGTCCGCATCGCTGGCGCTCAACCAGAATTCTCTTATGCGCTCTTACCGCGGCACGGTCATGGCGTTTATTTCGCCGCGCGCGCGGCGCTACAATATGCGGCTTGCGCTTGTCTTTTGCGCCGCCGTACTGCTTTTATCGCTCGGCGGCTGGGTGATCGCAGTCGGACTTTCCACTATCGTAAAGGCGATCCTTTACGTCATCGTCAATTCAAAGACCGCGCCCCCCGACGGCGATGAGATCGGCGTTCCCGATGCCGTGGATCGCGGAATGCTCTTCAATATGTACGTTTTCGGAGCAAAAAAGGCTGATGACAGCGTAAATTACCGCATTTTTATATTTTTCTCGGTCATATCGGTCCTGGGACTGATAATATTCCTCCTTCGGCGGCAAACTGAAATAAAGAGACTCATCAATGCGGTAAAGCGTGCCGTTCTCCGGCTTATTGACTTTATTTTCGCACCGATCTCCGACAGCATGGTCTATTTCAGGTCAAATATGCGCCGCGAGGATACCGACGCAAGTTTTACCGACGAGGAGGAGCGGCTCGTGTCCGATCCCCGCATCGGCGAGGCGCGCCGTACCGAGAGACGGCGCTCCGGCTGGCGCGATTTCATGGCGGGACTCAGGGCAGAGGAGACCGACGCGGCGCGTCTCTGCTACGCTTATGCGGTTTTTGCCTCGCAGCTCCGGGCTGTTCCGCAGTTTGCCAAAAAGAGCGACACGGCGCGCGAGCTCCGGGGCAGGATATCCCGACGCCGCCTTTATACCGACGATGACATTGCCTCCATAACATCCGCATTCGAGCGCGCGAAATATTCCGGCGATATCGATCCCGCCGAGGCGCGCGCGGCTACCGAAAAGCTCTGCCGTATCATACGGCGCAACATGGACTGATCGGTCCGTGTGTGAGTTCGAAAGCTTCCTCACATAAATAAAAACTAAAGCGAGAATAAAAATGAAAAAAACAAACAAGACCGTCAGGTTCATCTGTCACGGCGCAATGATCGCCGCTTCCTACACAGTTCTTACCCTTATTTCCGCCGCATTCGGACTTTCCGGCGGCGTGATACAGTTCCGTCTCTCCGAGGCGCTCTGCATCCTCGGCGTTCTCACCCCTGCCGCAGTGCCGGGAGTGGCACTCGGCTGTGTGATCTCCAATCTTGTCACCGGCGGTGCGGTGTGGGATATTGTTTTCGGCTCGGCGGCGTCGCTTGTCGGAATGCTCGGCGTGCGTGCGCTCCTTCGCCATCCGTACATCTCTCCGCTGCCCTATGTGGCTGCAAACGTTGTTGTGGTTCCTCTTGTGCTGCGCTTTGTTTATGCCGCCGAGGGAACGCTGCCGTATTTTGCTCTCACCGTCGGTATCGGCGAGGTCGTATGCGCATGGATACTCGGCATTCTGCTCTTTACGGCACTGCGCCGCACCGGAGCGGACAGATTTTTTGCTCTGTAAAAGGAAGTATATGTGATGAATATTGTTTACCTCAGATACGCACTTGAGATAGCGGAGTCTGGCTCGCTCAGCCGAGCTGCCGAAAGACTGTATATCGGTCAGCCCAATCTCAGCCGCGCTATGCGCGAGCTTGAAAGCTCGCTCGGGACCGAGCTTTTTGAGCGTTCGTCGCGCGGAATGGTCCCGACGCCCGACGGCGAGGTTTTCCTGCAATATGCAAAAAAGATACTCTCAGAGGTCGATGCGGTAGAGGGAATGTTCCGCGGCGGCGCCGTGAGACAGCAGAGATTTTCTCTTTCCGCTCCCGCGGCAGGCTACATTTCTGCGGCTTTTGCTTCGATCTGCCGCATTTTTGACGGTCACGCCGCGCTTGAAGTGACGTTCCGCGAATCCGAGGTGAGCGAGACCGTTGCCGCCGTCGGCGACAGCGACTCCTCTGTCGGCATCATCCGTTACGATGCCAAGCAGGACAAATTTCACAAGACGCGGCTTGACGCACGCGGCATAAACTATGAGCTCATCGCCGAATTTCAGCCGGTCGTGATATGCTCCGGGCGTTCCCCGGCTGCATCGGGCTCGGGCCTCGGCGGGCTTATCGAAGTCACCTGCCCCGCGCATTCTATCCCCCTTCTTCCTTCCGTGGGCACCCCGGAGGTCCAAGGGACACGTATGTTTCTCTCCGATCGCGCCGCCTGTCTTGACGTGCTGTCAAAAAACGAAAACACCTTCATGTGGTCGTCCCCCGAGCCGCCCGAGCTGCTTGAGCGGTACGGCCTTGCGGAGGTAAAGCTTCCCGTACACGGCCGCATTTTCAAAGACGTTATGATAAGCCGCGCCGATCACAGCTTTTCCGACATCGAAAAAAACTTCATCTCCGAGCTCTGCCGTCTCCGCCGCGAGTTTTTTTGAACTCGGGTGGCGTTTGTGCAGATTTTTATCTGCATACCCCGAGAATAGGCGGGTAATAAAGTTATATAGACGCTTGGAGTCTTGTTACCCCGCCGCGTTTAGCCGTGCTGTGGCACGGCTAAACCCAAGAACAGAAAAAGCAGATTCATATCTTCCTGACGCCGGACGGTTACATCAAAATATGATATAACTACAGCGGCAACGAATATCGTTTTTCCGCCACCATGCCGCCGTGGAGCAGAATAGTAGGATATATCCGCTTTATTACAAATCAAGACCGCACCTGCATCCGGTATATCGCATTGATACACCGTGATATCGGTACGGTCTTGTTTTATTTATCTTCCGTTATTTCATCCGGCGGAAGTATATCGTGGCTTATCGGCGCATAGAAGAGCCGCCGGCGTTCCTCCGGGTCATCCGTTTCCGCAAGTATCCACATAAGCTTTGTAAAGCACGCCTCCGGGGTCATATCAAACGCCTCAAGCACGCCCATATCACGCAGTCCGCTGCCCACGTTGTAGACCGAAAGATCGGTCCCCTCGCTCTGCACCTGCGTTGTAAGTGCCACGGTCTTGCCGGCTGCAATTGCTTTTTCGACCTCGCGCCGGAATGCTCCGTCCCGATCGGGCAGCCCGCCGACTCCGAACGATTCGATCACCAGTGCGCGGTAGCGTCCGAGCATAAAATGCAAAAGCTCCGCATCGGTCCCCGGCGTCAGCTTGAGCAGTCCCACCGACGGATCAAGTCTGCCGTAAAATTTCGTTTCCCCTGCTGTCGGATCGAAAAATACGGTCAGGCGGTTGTTCTGCACTGTGGCGATCGGCGGATAATTCGGGCTTGAAAAAGCCGAATAGCTTTTTGTGCGTGTCTTTCGCGCCCGCGTTCCGAGCAGCACCTGCCCGCCGAACACCACGAGCACCCCCGAAAGTCCGGACGAGGAGCACAGAAAGCTGTCGCCGAGGTTTTGCTTTGAGTCCGTGGTGTCAAAGCCGATAGGCTTTTGCGCGCCGGTTATCACTATCGGTTTTCTGCTGTTTTGTATGAGATATGAAAGCGCGGCGGCGGTGTATGCGAGCGTGTCGGTGCCGTGCGCGATCACAAATCCGTCATAGCCGTCGTAATTCCGCGCGATCTCGTCAGCCATCCGCAGCCAGTGCCTCGGCGTGATGTCGGTGCTGTCGAGGGTAAAGAGCTGACGCGCGTCAATGCGGCATATTTCCGAGACCTTCGGCACGTGGTGCAAAAGCTGCTCCGCTGTCAGTGCGGGGGAGAGCGAGTCTCCCGAAAGCTCAGATGCGATCGTGCCGCCGGTCCCTATAAACAGCAGTTTTTTCATGTTTTTGACTTCCTTTGCGGTCGGGCTTCGCGCCCGTGTACTTTGTCTTATCCCTATTATACCACCGGTGTCAAGCTGTTATCGGTGTCAACGGGGATTTTACTTTTCCGTGCGGACACCGGGGGCTTTTGCGAAACGAACCGTACGGGAATCTGAACCCTTCAAGTCCCTTGCGGACTTGAGTGGGTACGACTTGATTTGTCTGAAAAACACCCGTACGGGAGATCGAAAGGTTTGCCGTTGCACGGCAAACCGGAATAACGACTCGGCGGTTCAACACCGCTGTTTTGCCTTGAAATTTTTATGAATTTTAAAGTTATGCAAGGCAAAAACGCCGTTATTCACGAGACACGGCGGCTCCCGACCGCCGAGTCTCGTGGTTCGTTTCTGCGAAACAAACCATCAAAAAAGCACGCATGGACTTGTCCATGCGTGCTTTTTTGGTGACCCGTACGGGAATCGAACCCATGTTTCCAGCGTGAGAGGCTAGCGTCTTGACCGCTTGACCAACGGGCCATATACTCACGACTTGTTTATTATATCACATCCGGACGAAAAATGCAATACCTTTTCCAAAAAAAATAAAAAATTTTCGCGCGGTCCGGCGATCCGGAATTTTTTTTGAAAAAACAAAAAAATTTTGATCAGACTCTTGACTTGGAGTCAACTTCAAGGTGTATAATGATCTCAGTCAGAGGAGGTGAGACCTTATGACAATAAAAGAAGTGAGTGAAAAATACGGTATTTCTGGCGATACTCTGCGATATTACGAGAGGATCGGCATGATCCCGCCGGTCGGACGCACGCCGGGCGGCATCCGCAACTACACAGAGACCGATCTTAGCTGGATCGAACTCACACTTTGCCTGCGCAATGCAGGGCTGCCGCTTGAGGCGATAATCGAATATGTAAGGCTGTATCGGGAAGGGGACGGCACGTTTGCCGCGCGTCTTGCGCTTCTCAAGGAGCAGCGCGAGTCTCTTATCGAGCAGAAAAAGCAGATAGATGCGACTCTTGAAAGGCTGAACTACAAGATCGCGCGTTATGAAGTGGCGGTCGAGACCGGTAGTCTAACATGGAACAAAGACGAGTGCAAAAAATAAAAAACGGAGGATAAATATCATGAGAAAAAATTTAGGGGCAAAGCCCTACACCTATCCGCAGCCTGTGTTTATTCTTGCCGCTTACGGCGAGGACGGCACGCCCTCAGCCATGAATGCCGCGTGGGGCGGCATCAGCGACGGCAACGAGCTGTCAATGTGCATCAGTGCTTCGCACAAAACGACAAAATGCATTCTTTCGCGCGGTGCGTTCACCGTAAGCATGGCTGATGTCGCACACGTTGCCGCTTGTGACTATGTGGGGATAGTTTCGGGCAATTCGGTGCCCGACAAATTCGCGCGCGCGGGTTTTCACGCCACGGCATCGGAGTTTGTGGACGCCCCGCTCATCGACGAGCTTGCCATTGCAGCCGAGTGCAGGCTCAAAAGCTACGACCCCGAAACCGGCTGCCTTGTCGGCGAGATAGTGAACGTGAGCGTTGACGAATCGGTTCTCGATGCCGACGGGAATATTGACGTTGCAAAGGCGGCGCCCATTACGTTTGATCCCTTCAATAACACATATGTCGTGCTCGGCGCGGTCGTCGGCAAGGCTTTTTCAGCCGGTAAGACGCTGAAATGACCAGCAGCACAGGAAAGGCGGCAGACATGAGCTATTTTGATAATGTAAAAAAGAACTTCGGCTTCGGCTGTATGCGGCTCCCGATGAAGGACGGTGAGGTCGATCTTCCCGAATTTTCACGCATGGTGGATAAATTCATTGCCGAGGGCTTCAACTATTTTGATACCGCTCACGGGTATCTCGGCGGCAAAAGCGAAATTGCCGTCCGCGAGGGGCTTACAAAGAGGTATCCGCGCGAGAGCTATATCCTTACCGACAAGCTGACCGGCAACTTCTTTGACAGCGAGGCGGATATACGCCCCTTCTTTGAGAGCCAGCTTGAGGCTTGCGGTGTGGATTATTTCGACTTTTACCTTATGCACGCACAGAACAAGTCGATATTTGAAAAATTCAAGAAGTGCCGCGCCTATGAGACCGCCTTTGCGCTCAAAGCGGAAGGCAAGGTAAAGCACGTGGGACTTTCCTTCCATGACAGAGCTGAGGTGCTTGACGAGATCCTTGACACTTACCCCGATGTTGAAGTGGTGCAGATACAGCTCAACTATGTTGACTTTGAGGATCCGACAGTGCAGTCGCGCAAGTGTTACGAGGTCTGCCGCAAGCACGGCAAGCCCGTGATAGTCATGGAACCGGTAAAGGGAGGCAACCTTGTGAACCTTCCCGACGACGCACGCGCGGTGCTTGACGCCCTGCACGGCGGAAGTCCGGCAAGCTATGCGATACGCTTTGCCGCGGGCTTTGACGGCATTTTCATGACGCTTTCGGGCATGAGCAACATGGAGCAGATGGAGGACAATCTTTCGTATATGAAGGACTTCAAGCCCCTTGACGAGAGAGAACGCAGCGCGGTGAGCGAGGTGTGCCGCATATTCCACTCAAAGCATCTCATCCCCTGCACGGCTTGCCGCTATTGCACCGACGGATGCCCGAAGCACATTTCGATCCCCGACCTCTTCTCCTGCATGAACGCAAAGCAGATATACCGCGACTGGAACCCCGACTTCTACTACGGCGTTTACACCAAGCACAACGGCAAGGCGTCGGACTGCATTGGCTGCGGAAAGTGCGAAAAGTCATGTCCGCAGCTTCTGCCGATACGCGAGCTTTTGCGCCGCGTTGCTGCGCAGTTTGAAACGGAGCAATAAAATGATCGAGTACAGAAAGCTGCCGCACGGCAGCGAAATGATCGGCACGCTGGGTCTTGGCATGGGCGGCATTCAAAGCGCCGCGCCCGATGAGATCGAGGCGGTGATACGCCGTGCGGTCGAAAACGGGATAAACTTTTTCGACCTGTGCGCCGGCGGTTCATCGGTATATGCACCCTTCGGACGCGCTATAAAGGGAATACGCGAAAAAATCTGTTTCCAGCTCCACTTCGGTGCCGTATATAACGCAGACGGCGAATACGGCTGGTCGCGCGACCTTGATGAGATAAAAAGAACATTTGCGTGGGAGATGGAGCGGCTCGGCACCGACTATGTCGATTTCGGATTTCTTCATTGTGTTGATGAGGAGGAAGATATAAACGATATCGTATCTGCGGGTATCCTTGATTATGTCAAGGCGCTGCGGGCGGCGGGCGTTGTCCGCCATATCGGATTTTCATCCCACACGCCGTCGGTGGCAAACCGGCTGATCGACACGGGCATTATTGATATGATGATGTTTTCGATCAACCCGGCGTACGATCTTGAGTGCGGGGATGAATACGGTATCGGTTCGACTGCCGAGCGCGCCGCGCTCTTCCGCCGCTGTGAGGCGGAGGGGATCGGTATTTCGGTGATGAAGCCCTTTCACGGCGGGCAGCTGCTTTACGATTCCACATCGCCCTTCCGCCGTGCGCTGACAAAAAATCAATGTCTGCAATATGTGCTTGACCGCCCGGCGGTACTGACCGCCGTGCCGGGGGTGCGAAGCCTTGCCGACCTTGACGAACTGCTTTCGTTCGCAAGCTCCGCGCGCGAGGACAATGACTATTCGGTGATCGGCGGCTTTACCCCGGTCGCAGCGCGCGGCAACTGCGTCTACTGCAACCACTGCGAGCCGTGCCCGGCGGGGATAGATATAGGGCTTGTCAACAAATACTACGACCTTTCGCTTGCGGGGGATAAAATGGCGCACGACCATTACAGCAAGCTGGCGGTAAAAGCCGATGCCTGCCTCGGATGCGGCCACTGTGACAGCCGCTGTCCGTTCGGCGTTGAACAGCAGGCGAAAATGAGCCGGATATCCGACTATTTCGATACAAAAAGGAGATAAAAACCATGATTGAAAATGTTCTCGAAAGAAAGCGCGCCGCGCTTTCGGTCAAAATTACCGTAAAAACGCTTGTTTCCGCAATGATAATCGCGCTTGCGGTCGTTCTGCCGCAGATAGCCCATGCCGCATTCGGGGCTGCCGCAGGCGTGACCCTTCTGCCCATGTACCTGCCTGTCCTGCTCGGCGGCTGTCTCATGGGTGCCGGATGGGGCGCGGGGATCGGCATTCTCTCGCCGCTCGTGAGCTTTATTATCACATCGGCTGCGGGCAACGCCATGCCCGCACCTGCAAGACTGCCATTTATGATGGCGGAGCTTGCGGTCTTTGCGGCAGTCTGCGGTCTCTTTGCCGGAAAGATCAGAAAAAACACATGGCTCGCATTCCCTGCCGTTATACTCGCCGAGGTTTGCGGAAGAGCATTTTTCATGCTTTCGGTGCTTGCCCTTGACGGTATGACAACGCTTTCCGCCGCTGTTGTGTGGGGGCAGATAAAGACAGGCTGGATAGGTCTTGTTCTCAACGCCGTGGTCGTTCCGCTGACCTGCATGGGACTCGGACGCATTCTTGAAAAAGGCAATGACTGATCTTGGGCAGGCTCGTGCCGATCTTCCGGGGCATACGCTGGCACTTTGCCGCGCCGGAGAGGTGATCGTGAGCGATAAGCGTGGAGTGGCTCCCATGGTGGACTTTATCCGCGAGGGGCATGACCTTTCCGGGTATTCCGCTGCCGACCGCGTTGTCGGCAAGGCCGCGGCAGTGCTGTTCATAAAGGCGGGGATAAAGGAAATATACGCGCTTACCTTATCGGAAAGCGCGCGTGCCATACTTGCCGCGCATGGCGTGAGAGTTGAGTGGGAGACGCTTACCGATCAAATAGTCAACCGGGCAGGCAACGGTCCCTGCCCGATGGAAAGTGCGGTAGCCGGTGTTGATGACATCGACGCCGCATTCGGGATCGTATGCGCAAAGCTTGATTCAATGCGCGCGGGAAAGTAGAAAGCAGGATATAAATGAAAAGAGCCGTATCATTTGTTCTCATTGCTGCCGCACTGATCTTTTGCTGCTCTTGTGCGGGCACCGGACGCACGATAGATATCGTGTCTGCCGATTACCCGCGGCTCCGCTTGACGACCGTCACGGGTATGCGATAACATACGATTACTTTTACGAAGGACTTTACCACATATACAGCCTTACGCTGCCCGAGAACGGCATATTATTGCCGCCGGCAATGAATACTGGTATCCGATCGACTGCAAAAGGTATACCGATAGCTGAAACCGGGTGAAGCTGTGACTTTTTGTGCTGCCCGGGTATAATTTGGGGCTGCCGCGCCAACGCGCGGCAGCCCATTTTTTTATACCGTATGCGTTCATTTGCTTTCATTAAAAACATACAAATAGTAGTCCTCAAGCGTAGGGGACACCATTTCCGCGCGGCAGCCTTCATATGACGGATCTGTGTCGGATATCACGCGTGCAATTATGTCGTTGCCCGTTTCGTCGCGGGTGACGTTGGTTATGCGATAGGACTTTCCGATACTTTCAATATCATTCTCCGGTATATAAACATTCCACACTTTACCGTTCATTTTTTTCAAAAGGTCTGCGGGGGCGGCATTGTCAACCACGACCCCTTTTTTCAGTATTATGATATCGCGCGCGATGAATTCTATGTCAGGAACAACGTGTGTGGCGATTATTACGATTTTATTCAGAGCAATTTGCGATATAAAGTTGCGCACCGCTATTCGTTGCTTGGGATCAAGTCCCGCGGTCGGCTCGTCGAGGATCAGCACCGAGGAATCGCCCAGCACTGCCTGTGCCAGTGCGAGCCGCTGCTTCATGCCTCCTGAGAGCGCGCCGATCTTACGGCGAGAAATACTGTCAAGCTCAACATGGCGGAGTATGTCCGTTATCGCGTCTTTTACATATTCGCGTCTCCGCCGCCCGCTCATGTCCGCGCCGATGTCCTTGAGCGTTGCCATATACCACATGAACTGCTCTACGGTGAAATTCGGATACAAACCGGGATACTGCGGCATAAAACCGAGCATGGCGCTGAAGCGGGTGCCCATTTTGCGGATATCCTCACTGCTTCCGCGATCCGAAAAGAATATGCTCCCCTCATCGGCTTTCAGATTTCCGGTGATTATGTTCATCAGCGTGGACTTGCCGCTGCCGTTTGGACCGAGAAGCGCGTGAATGCCAGGTCCGAGCTCGGCGGAAAATGCATCGAGCGCTTTGTTATTGCCGTATGATTTTGAAATGCTATTGAATGTCAGCTTCATTTTCCGACCTCGCTTTCATGACACCATTTGCGGCGTGCCGCCGCCGTAAGCAATACCGATATAAAAAGCATTGCGGCAACTGTGAGTGCGGCGTACCGGAGCGGATGTTGCGGATCCTCCGCCTCCGATATGCGCAGAAGCTCGCCGCCCGCGGCGGCATTGAGAATGTCGATCTTCGCCATAAACGCAAGTCCGCGGCTTTTTGACAGCGCCGCAGGCAATGCGAATAAAAGTGCCGCGGTGAGCATTACGGTAATGCTTTTTCCTATGAGGGCGGAGAGCGCGAATACCGTGACCGCCGCAAAAAGCGTGGCTGCAAAGCGCAGCGCGTTCGCGCATGCGGCAAAGGCGGCAAGAGAAATGCCCGGATAACGGACGGAGCCGCCTGCGACGGGCGGATCGAACAGCACAGCGCACCCGGTGTCCGGGTGGGGCAGAGAATAAAAGTGTGCTATCAGAATAAGGTCGGTCACCTCAAACAAGACATATATCAGCGCGGCGGAGAGGCACGCAAAGCCGAGCTTTGCCGCAAAGGTTTTTTTACTTCCGCGCGGGGTGGCGCGCAGGATGTTGGCAAAGCTGCCCGACGAGGTCGTCTTCCGGTATTCTGTCCCGAAAATTCCGCATAGCAGGACCACAGTGACGGCAAGCGCGGCGATATCTGCGCGGCGGTCGAAAATAAGCCTCCAGCCGCTGTCATAGAGAAAAACCGCGTGCGTTTTTTCAAATTCATTCAAAGCGCTTACCCTGTTTGAATATTCAAGCGCCCGTTCCGCTGCCGTTTTGTGCGAATATGCGTAGCTTGCGCGTTCAAAAAGCTCATGCTTTTCATCGTCAGACATATCTGTGCCGTTATCGGAGAGCGTTTCGTACTGCCTGATGGCAAAGACGATGCTTTGCATTTCATCCTTCAGATACTGCGCCTTTTCCTCGGTGTATTCGCCGTCGAGCCGCGCCATATATTCGCGGTAAAATATCTCATCGGCGTCGTCGGAGGCGGAATATGCCGCAAATGCCCATCCGGTGCGTGCGGCTATCAATAAGGCAAGCACCGTGAGTATTCCCGGATGTCCGAGTATCTTGAATGCTTCGTATTGCATAAGCCGCATATGCCGCAACGGTACACGGCATTTTTTCGTCCTACCGGCACATATGCCGCGTATTTTTTTTAGTATCCTGCCGCAGATACCCGCATCCGTGAATGCGGGAGCCGAAAACGCCGCGGCGGTGCATAATGCGACAGCGGGAATCAGAACGCATATGCCGAACATGGCGAGAGGTACGAGCCTGCCGCCGACATTTACGGCAAGGTACCGTTCAAATATCCCGCCGCAATTGCCGAGCGAGAAGATGTTGAAAAGCCGTCCCGGTGCGTTCAGCGAGTCATAGCTTGCCGTGCGCATGATGAGATTTACCGCTGTAAACGCCGCTGCGCCGAGGAATGTGAAGAGATAGTCGCGCGCCAGTGCGGCGACCGCTGCGCAGAAGACGGCAAATATCAGCACAGCCGCAAGGCGAAGCAGCGAGTGTATGAGAAAATATCCGCCTGTCGATATGATATACGGGCAGTATTCAAGCCCGGCGAGGCTTTGCACGGGGTAGTGTGGTGGTGACATACCAAGCTTTATTGCTGCCGTGGCGAGCGATGCTCCGCTGAAGGCAAAGCATATGAGTGTCGATATGATCAGTACTGTCATGATCTTTGCCGCCGCTGTTGCACCGCCCCCTTTTTTCGTGCACCTGATCAGAGGATATATTCCGTCAGCTCTTTCCGGAATGTACACTGTACAGACAAGTAAAAATACCGCCGCAAATATAAAATACAGTGTGTATTCATCGGAAAAATAGTTGTCCCAACCGGATATTATCCGAGTGGGCAGAGAGACCGTCTCGGCGGTGTGGCGATATAGCCCTTCGCATTGCTTCTGATAGTCGTAAACGAAGTCGCCGGTGTCATATCCCTCACGCTGCAGACTCAGCGCACGCCGGCGCGCCGTTTCTGCGAGCTTGAGCATTTTTTCCGGATAGGCGGCGTTTGAGGACGCATGGCGCATTACGGCGGAGAGATACCGGAATTCCTCCGGGACCGGCGCTCCTGCATTGGCAAGCGCGAGATATTTTTCGTAGTTTGCCTTGAATTCCTCGGGAGCCTCCGTGTAAATACGGTATGCATCTATGGTATTCCGGTCTCTCAGCCGGGATGTCGTGCCGCGCAGCGAAAGCATGGAGGTGCCGAGGCTTATAATACCGAGCACCGCAAGCGACAGCGTAAAAAAACGGTATCCGAACGTCTTTTTTATCTCATAAAAAAACAGTTTCATGATCTACTCCGGTCTTTGCTCCCAATTGAAGGAAGTACCGCCGCCCCAGTCTGCAAGCAACCACCTGCCCCAGGCGCGGGAGCCTTCGGTCTCTGTGACCGTGACGCCGTCTTTTGCAACGGTAAGCGTCAGCTGGGTGTGTACCGTGCGCCCGCCGACGTTCTTTACCGCCGAAAAGGACAGACTGCTCCCGGCTGCTTGAACAAATGTGTTTTGAAACGCGACCTTGGACGCCTCCGCCTCTGTATATCCGTTTATCCGCGGCAGGTTGCGGTATGTGTATCCGTATAGGTGATATCCGTCGCCGAGAGTGTATATCACTTCCTCCTCGCCGCCTGATATCGGTTGGCGATATATCCTGCCGCCGCTCATGTCAAGAAAAGCAGTGTTGCCTTCCGATTTGTCCCGGTCCGGCAGCTCGATGAGATCGGCATTGGAGTTTACGGTGTAATATATGGCATCATCAACAACAACGAGATCGCATATATCGCGCCTCCGAATCACGCTTTTGCTCAACACTTTGCCGTTTTCAATGAGAAATGTGTACTGACGCAGTGAAAGCCCGTATACGCTTTCTTCGTCTTTTTCCGGAATAAACAGATATATTGACTCTCCCGGTCCCGGTGTGAGAAACAGCTTCGAGCATCCCGGAGCAGATGAGGGGAGATCGCACAGCAGGGTCGCGCTGTCCGAATCTGCATCAGCCACGTAGATTGCCGTGTATGCGGAGCTTTTACGGGTGGCACAGTACAGCTTTTCATCACACAAAAGCAACGGTATATATTTATCGTCCGCGTATGCCGGAAAATCCAGCTTTTTAATCACGCCGCTCCCGGCATCCGACATATCAAGGACCGTCCAACTGCTCCCGGCTCTTTTTTCCTTGAGGTAATAAAACGGATCACCCGCATTGTATATGATATCGCATTGTTCTGGAGCGATCCCATCTACGCTCAGCCGCTGCCATTTTACATCGGACGGGTCGGAGATGTCGTAAACGTAAAAAATATTATTCTCTTCGGGAAGCCCGGAAAGCGTGCAGACTGTTGCTCCGAATATCAGCATATATCTGTCAACGCCACATCTGCATGGGACCTCGGAGCAGCGATCAAGGGCTATCTCGTTTCCGTTTTTATCGGCAAGTACGATCCTTCCGGTGTAATTGTCGGTGTCCATGAAACGCACGCATCCGTTATTTCTTCGCAAAGCCCAAAACGCATCATTCCTTGTCATGTCATCGCCGGGCTGCCACTCCTCATATCCGGATGTCACCGGGAGCGGCAGGGAAGCGTCAGCTGTATTTGCCGTGGAGCCGATGGGGTCATCGGGCTTGCGGCATGCGGCAAATACCGCAGCGCAGATAACAGCTGTTACCGCGATCATTATGGCGTTCAAAATTCTTTTTTTCATGTCATTCACCTGTCCATATGGATCGTTTCGCGCTTCAATGACAGCTCTGTATCACCCACGGCACTTTTTACGTGGCCGGCTGTTATATATGTGATATCGGCGGTCGTCATGTCAATTATCACAATGCCGTTTTTCAGAGAAAGCGTTTCTGACTTTGTATTCCCGGCAGCGTCGTCTGAAAACACTTTCCCCGTCAGCTCCGCAGTGAATATCTTGTTGTTGTATACGATCAGGTCGTTGAAACCGAATCCTATTGAAAGCGCGGCAAAATCGCCGGTGAAGCTGAAGGCGACAGTTTCGTTGCCGGTTACGGTGTCAAGCTTATATATGACGCGCGGATGCATTTTTTGTATGCTTCCGTCGGGAAGCGTGATATCTTCCTCGACCGACGGAATGTAATATAGATTCCGCCCGTCGAGTATGCTTCCCCATTTCATTCCTCCGTTCAGCTTGTGTTTTGATATGATATTGCCGTTGCAGTCCGTGTGATAGTAATAATAATCCGCCTTATCCTTGGGAGTATCATCGTGCGGATCGCGGGATTTGAAGAAAAGATCGTTATTTCCCGCATAAACATATGAAATAACACGTTCCCAAAACAATGTGAAGCTTCCCGGATCGCTTTCATTGCATACATATGTGGCGCCGCTGTCCGCATCCGCAGCGTAAAGCTTTCCGTTCACTGCGCCGATAAGGGTATACGCCGGTGCCCCTTCCCGTTCTTCTCCGAATATTTTAATGTTTCCGGTGGTTAGGCTTATCTGCTTAAAGTTGAAATAAGTTTTGTCCTTTTTTACAACTGTATTGGTGAAATATACGTATTCATCGCTGGCAGTGTAGTGATTTGAAAAGCTGGCGCTTGAATCAAGCAGCATATTGCTCATTGCAGCCGGATCAAAACGGTAAAGATGAGGCGTGATTTTTCCGTATTTATCATTTACTATTGCCGCATTATACAGCAGGGTCTCGTTGTTTGCCCGAAAAAACATACCCCGTTGGTAGTTGTCAATGCGGCAGGATGCATTTTGGCTGTGATGGTTACATAACGGATCGGTGCAGTAGTCGCTCACCTGGTCGGTTGATATATCGTATTTGAATATACCGTTTTTTGCACCGGCAAAATAAATGGAGTTTGAATCTGCCTGAATATTTTTGGCGGTAGAAAGTACCGGAATATACGTACGTTCAATGCGTGGCGGCACAGTGCCGGAATCAACTCCATCGCCTGTTGCACGGTCATTTCTGTGGGCTGCGGTCCATAAAACCGCAAAAACAATTGCGGCAACCGCAAGCGAGATGCAAATTCCGATCATAATTCTTTTTTGTTGTTGGGTCATTGCAGTGCCTCCGCATTTGATTTTATTGTATACAATAATATTATCGCATATTTATTTTTAAGAATCAATTACGGAAACCCTTAAGACTTTCTTAAGCTGCGGTCGTAAAATGCAGTTGAATAAAGAGAGCGTCAAATGGCAGATCACTGTTTTTACGGGCAGAAGAAAAAAACATCGCCGCAAACCGTCAAAAACGGCTTACGGCCGAGAACAACTGCGTTCCCGAGGTGATTCTGAACACAGCATTAAGCGAGGTAGAGCGAGAGCACAGTCCCAAAATAGATGTTCGCTTAATGCCGGACTGCGAAGCAGTCCGCGGGCGTTCTCACACCCCGGAAAACGAATTCTCCGCCATGCGCAAGCGCATGACGGAGAATTGGCGTTCCCGAGGTGATTCGAACACCCGACCTACCGCTTAGGAGGCGGTCGCTCTATCCGGCTGAGCTACGGAAACTTATGTCTTTAATATGGGCTTTTATTATTATACCACGAAATCGGGCGGAGTGCAATACTTTTACCCGATTTTTTGCATTCCGGCGGTGATAAAAAACCATGAGTCTTTTGCATAGCCGTGGTCCGTGAACCGGTGTAGGGAGGGGCATAAAAACGGCTCGCTGCCGGATATGACTGCGGTGACTGTCGGAAGATCGGTCTTTCAACAGTCACCACGGTTTAATTATTTTACCGTTCTTCTCTGAAATACGAAGAACCGAGTGCGGCGGGCGGTTGGTTTTCCCGCTTTTTGCGCATACTTATCACCACAAGAACGACTATCGTGACCACGTACGGGAGCATTTTGAAAAGCTCCTGCGTGCCGAGCCCGAGTCCGGGGATGTAGTTGTATACGATATAAAGTGCGCCGAACAGGAAGGAGCCGAGAATGCCGGAATCCGGCTTCCAGAGCGCGAATATGACGAGCGCGATGGCGAGCCATCCGCGGTCGCCGAAGCCTTCGTTCGACCAAACGCCGTTTGCGTAGTCCATTACGTAGTACAGTCCGCCGAGGCCTGCGATAACGCTGCCGATGCAGGTCGCAAAGTACTTATAGCGGCTTACGTTGATGCCTGCCGCGTCGGCAGTGGCGGGGCTTTCACCGACTGCGCGGAGCTCAAGTCCCACGCGTGTGCGCTTCAGCATATACGCGGCGACAAGGGCGACCGCAATTGCAAGATAGGTCATGAAGCCGTAGGAAAGGAATATCTTTCCGAACCAACCGAGCTTCTCGGCGAACGGAAGCGACTTTGTAAAGAACCGGCTCGTGTTGGTGAGTGCGACCGAGGGGATCTCGCTTTTGGTCAGCTTGACTATCGATGCTCCGAAAAAGTTTCCGAAGCCAACGCCGAATGTGGTTATTGCAAGACCCGTTACGTTCTGGTTGGCGCGCAGCGTAACGGTAAGGAAGCAGTAGATCAGTCCCATGAGCAGCGAACCCGCCACGGAGCAGAGAAGAGGAATAAGTATCGCGGGCAGCGCACGTATATCCTCGCGCGCGGGCAGTGAATTTTCGTAAATGAACGATCCGATAACGCCGCTGATGCCGCCGACATACATAATGCCGGGGATACCGAGGTTGAGGTTGCCGGATTTTTCGGTGAGTATCTCACCTGTCGAGCCGAAGAGCAGGGGGATGCTCTGTACTATCGAGCGCTGTATGAAGGTGATGAGCACGGTTGATAACATCTTACTTCACCTCTTTCTGAGAGCGGCGGAATTTGATTTCATAGTTGATGAAGAATTCACTGCCGATGATGAAAAACAGGATTATACCCGTTATGATATCGGAGAACGACTGGTTGAGTCTGAAAACGGTGGATATCTCATTCGAGCCCTTTTCAAGGAAGACGAGCATGAACGAGGTGAGCACCATATAAATGGGATTGAATTTGGCGAGCCACGACACCATAATGGCGGTAAATCCGCGTCCGCCCGCTATCGTGGTCGCTATTGTGTGGTTGGTGGAGCCGACCAGCAGCAGCCCGGCAACGCCGCAAAGCGCGCCCGAAAGGATCATTGTTCTGATTATCACCTTTTTGACGTTGATGCCGATGTACCGCGCGGTGTTTTCGCTTTCGCCGACAACGGCGATCTCGTATCCGTGCTTGCTGTATTTGAGGTAGATGTATATAAGGACCGTCAGCGCGAGCACTATGAGTATATTGAGCAGGTAATCATACTTCCCGATGGTGGGGAACCAGCCCGCGTGCGTCGCCTGATTGATGATACCGACCTTGCCGGAGCCCTTCGGTACTTCCCATACCATTACGAAATACGAAACGATCTGTATTGCCACGTAGTTCATCATGAGTGTGAAAAGCGTTTCGTTGGTATTCCACTGCGCCTTGCAGACGGCGGGAATGACCGCCCATACCGCACCGGCGATTATTGAGGCGGCTATCATCACGATGTAAAGCAGCCAGTTGGGCATTTTGCCGCCGAGCATGATCATGCAGGCAGCTGTCGCAAGACCGCCCGCAAGCACCTGTCCCTCGGCACCGATGTTCCAGAAGCGCATTTTGAATGCCGGAGTGACAGCCAGCGACACGCAAAGCAGCATGGCAAGGCTCTGGAGCATATTCCATATACGCGTGGGAGTTGCGAAAGAGCCGCGTATCATTGTGGTGTATACGGTTATGGGATTTTCATGTGTCAGGAGCATGGTGACTATTGCGCTGAATATGAGTGCCGCAACTATGGCAAGCCCGCGTATCATCCATGTGCGGTACCACGGCAGCGCATCGCGTTTTACTATGTGAAACAGCGGCTCGCGGAGCTTGCGCTCGGCGGCGGCGCCTGTTTTTGCGTTTTTATTCATTGCCTTCATCCTTCCGCTGGGTTCTGGTCATAAGCAGACCGATTTCCTCCTTGGTGGTCTTTCTGCCGTCAACTATGCCGGTGATCCTGCCGTCAGCCACGACCATTATGCGGTCGCAAAGCTCAACGAGAACGTCAAGGTCTTCGCCGACAAAGATAACGGCAACGCCGTCTTCCTTTTCCTTGGAAAGCAGGTTGTATATGAGGTAGGAGGAGTTGATGTCAAGTCCGCGCACGGGATAAGCTGCCATAAGCACCGTGGGACGGGCGGAAATTTCACGCCCGACAAGGATCTTTTGCACATTGCCGCCTGAAAGACGGCGCACGGGGGTGGAGACGCCGGGGGTTACCACCTCAAGCTCGCGCACTATCTGTTCGGCAAGGTCGTGCGGCTTCTTGCGTTCGAGAAACATGGTTTTTCCGCGGCGGTAGCTGCGAAGCATCATGTTGTCTGTTATATCCATGTTTCCGACAAGTCCCATGCCGAGCCTGTCCTCGGGAACAAATGAAAGTCTGACGCCGAGGTTGCGTATCTGAAGCGGGGTCTTGTCGCGCAGATTGTCAACGCCGCCGGTCTTGGGGTTGTTGTAAAGGATCTCACCGTTCTCAAGCGACTGAAGTCCAGCGATCGCTTCAAGCAGCTCGCGCTGCCCGCTGCCCGCAATGCCGGCAATGCCGAGGATCTCGCCGGCACGCGCGGTGAAGGTAACGTTGCTCAGCACGCGCATTCCCTCTTTGTTGCGGCAGTCAAGCCCGCGCACGACAAGGCGTTCGGCGGTGTTTTTGGGTTCTTTTCTTTCGATATTGAGGCTTATCTTTTTGCCCACCATCATTTCGGTGAGCTGTCCCTCGTTGGTCTCGGCGGTATTTACGGTGCCGATGTATTCACCCTTGCGGAGCACCGCAACGCGGTCGGAGAGGGAAAGCACCTCGTGCAGCTTGTGTGTTATGATTATAACTGCCTTGCCGTCGGCGCGCATACGGCGAAGAACGGCAAAGAGCAGTTCGGTCTCCTGCGGTGTGAGCACGGCAGTGGGTTCATCGAGGATCAGTATATCGGCACCGCGGTAAAGGACTTTTATTATCTCTACCGTCTGTTTTTCGGATACCGACATCTCGTATATTTTTTTGTCGGGGTCTATTGCAAATCCGTAACGCTCGGTTATTTCGGCTACCTTGCGGCGCGCTTCCTTGAGATCGTATTTTTTCCCGTCTCTGATGCCGAGAATTATGTTTTCTGTCGCGCTGAATACATCAACCAGCTTGAAATGCTGATGTATCATTCCTATTTTATATCTGAACGCGTCCTTCGGCGAGCCTATGACGACCGCATTTCCGTCGATAAGAATTTCGCCTTCATCGGGGTAGTATATACCCGCGATCATATTCATAAGGGTGGTCTTGCCGCTGCCGTTTTCTCCGAGTATGGCAAGGATCTCTCCTTTTTTAACGGTAAGATTAACATCCTTGTTGGCTGTTATGTGGCCGAACCGCTTGGTCACGCCTCTCAGCTCAAGGGCAATATTGTTTTCCACAGATATCCTCCGAAATGTGCATTTGGATGATTTTTGTCCGGAGCTTTTCTCCGGAAAAACCAATTCAAGGGACCGCCGGGGATCTGCCGGGCAAACCCCGGCAGACCTCTGACAGTCCCGATGATATATGGCGATGTATTATCAGCCGCCGTAGTTTCTGTCAAGCAGGGTGATACCGTCGATCTCTACGTCGAAGTAGGGAGCGGAGCGGAATTTGGATTCCTCAAAAATGCCGTTCAGAACGACCTCGGTGTCCTTTTCGTACTTGGGGTCGGTGTTGACATCGGCAAGGTAGCTTGAAAGGGTCTTGCCGCCGACGGTGAAGGTAGCGGTGTCGAATACCTTAAGAGTGCCGTTCATGAGCTTGGTCTTGGCAGCATCGAGAGCAGCCTGAGTTCCGGCAGCGGCAGCCTTCTCGTTGACAGCGGTCAGAAGAACAGATTCGGTAGCAAGTGTGCCGGTCCAGTCGGCATCGATCTTTTTGCCGTCAAGAACAGCCTGAATGGCGTACTTGAAGTAGGGAGCCCAGTTGATTCTGGAGGAAACGATAAAGGTGTTGGGGCAGGCGGCAACGGTGGAACCGTTGTAGGAAACGTTGGGAACACCGGCGGATTCGCAAGCGGTAGGAGCGCCCATTGAGTCGGCGTGCTGGCTTATGAGCTTGCAGTTGTTGGCGATAAGCTTGTTGGCTGCTTCCTTTTCGTCGGTCTCATTGTACCATGAGCCGGTGAAGGTCACTTCCATGGTGGCGGTGGGGCAAACGGAGCGGGCGCCGAGGAAGAAGGAGGTGTAACCGGACATGACCTCTGCGTAGGTGAAGGCGCCGACGTAACCGATCTTGGCTTCTTCGGCTTTGAACTTACCGGCATTGATCATTTCGTTGAGCTTAAGACCTGCGGCGATACCGGCGAGGTAACGTCCTTCGTAAATGGAGGCAAATGCGTTGTGATAGTTGTCAAGTCCTTCGGTATGTGCGCGGGTACCGGTGGCATGGCAGAACTGAACGTTAGGATATTTCTTTGCGGCTTCGATCATGTAGTCCTCGTGTCCGAAGCTGTCGGCAAAGATGATCGAGCAGCCCTGCTCAACAAGGTCTACGGCTGCTTCGAGGCAGGCGTGGTCTTCGGGAATGTTGGTCCTGAAGATGAACTGGGTCTTCTTGAAGCCGAGAGCCTCACAGGTCTCGTTTGCGGCGTTGATGAAGTTGAGGTCGTAGGTAGAGTTTTCGTCATGCAGGAAGATAAAGCCGACCTTGAAATCAGCGTTCTTGTCCTGGCAGGACACGAGAGCGGTGCCGGCGCACAGGAGCATAACGAGAGCGAGCAGAACCGATAAAGACTTGCGAATCATGTTGATTCCTCCCAAAATATATTGAATGATTTATTTGCAACGCGCCGCGCGGCGCGCCGAAACCGGGGATAGTCTGCCGCTTCAACAAAAAAGAGCGGCACTGCCGCTCATATATCCGCTCTCTTAAAATAACCGAAAGAAAAAACACTTACCCACCGATAAACGGTGCGTACCGTACGCCTGCGGCGTATGCGGTATAGATGCGTTTTTCTTATAGTCGGATGATTTACGGTTATCCGGTAGAGACTTTCTGACCTTATTTCAGAGGATATATAAGCAAAACAGCTATCGGTCGCTGGAACCGATGACGTGAATATTATATCAGATAAAAATCACGCTGTCAACACATTTCGGCGTTTTTTGTGATATTCGTGCATTTTATCTGATGCCTGCGTCCGTATTTGGGCAAAAGCATTATAAACTGTGTGGGATATCACCCGCGCCACTCCCACACTTCGGGCGATAAGGTGATTTTTACCTTATTCTTTGCCTGCGCAAGCATGCCTGCCAGAGCACCGGCGGCATCCGGCGATGCTATCACCGCTTCGCGGAGCGAGACGGGCGGGGCGGCATCCGCCGCATTTTTTACCGTGGGTCCGTGAGAGCCGAATATCACCGCGTCGCAGCCATCGTTCAAGGCAAAGCCGGTCGATTCCCATGCCGATGCGCCGATATATCGCAGTTCTTTGCCGCTCGCGCACTCGCGGACGGTAACGGCGATAAGGGGCTGAGCCGAGCGGGCGATGTATTCGGGCGCATCAGCCGTAACGGTAATGCTGCCGAAGCACGGAATGGCATCTCCCGGCGTGTAGACCGCGCATTTCACACCCATGCGCCGAGCCGAGTCGTATATATGCTCAAGTATTTCGGCATCGGCGGCATCGCGCGGATACGGCAGCAGAATGCTGCGCACCTTTTCGCGCCCGAAAAAGCGTTCGACGCCTGCGATGTGCCGCTTGTGATAGTGCGTGAGGATAAGCGCCTCTGTTTCGGAGGCGCAGTGCATATCCGCGGCGGCAGCCGAGGCGCGCAGTATGTCGTACGAGCCGCTGCCGATGTCTGTTATTATTGCGCTGCCGCGACAGGTGGCAATAATCGCATCGTTTTCACCGGTGCGGACAAAAGAGACCCGCGTTCCGGCGGCATCGCCGCAGGTGATAAGGCAAACCGCAAATGCCGCCGCTGCCGCCAAAGCCGGGGCAAAACAGAATATCTTCCGTCGGAGCTTTAAGGTCAGCATGACTGCGGTCGCAGCGGCAGCCGGGATGATGATGTACGGAACAAAGCCGTATTCCAGAGATACCACGGCACCGCGTATATCGGACACAAGGGCGCAGAAGCCGAGCATCACGCGCGCCGTCAGTCTTACCGCGAATGCGGAAGCGGCGCCGAATACCGGTATGCCCGCCAGCGGCAGAAAAACAATGGAGAATGCGAGAAAAGGGGCAGCCAGCGGTGCTATGAGCAGGTTCGATATCGGTGCGGCGATGGAGATCTCGCCGAATATCCACCATATAACGGGAACGGTAAAGCAGTTGGCGGACAGTCCCGTGAGCAGGAGGGCGGCTGCCTTGTCAAAAAATGACGCGGCGCGCCGTGCGCGGGCGGACATTTTTTGGCGCGGGCGGTGCCTTCTGTTATTGAAGGCAGGCAGAAAGACGGTTATTCCGAGTGTGGCGGAAAATGAAAGCACAAAGCCCACATCAACGATCGCCCACGGCGACACCGAAAGTATCAGCAACGCGGCGAAAAATACCGAACTTACCCCATCGCCGTCGGCACCCGAAAAATATGCCCGGAAAACGGTGATGAGCATTATCGCAGCGCGGACGGTCGAAATGAGGAACCCGGTAAGCGCGAGATATATAAAAAGAAAGACCACCATGAGCGGGGTCTTGACGATTTTCGGCAGGCGCAGTCTGCCGAGCAGCCAGCCGACCGCACCTGCAATGACCGAGAGGTGCAGACCGCTGAGCGCAAGAAGATGCGAAAGTCCGGCGCGCGAAAAATCGCGTGATACCGCATCCGACAAGCCGCTGCGGTCGCCGAGCAGCATTGCCGCCGCGAGCGCGCCTTCATCGCCGCCTACACCGTCGGCAAGTCTGAAGGCGAGCCGCGATGAAAAACGGCGCAGAATGTCGATCGGGCGGCGTAAAGATCCGTTTTCCGTGATATCGCATTCGGCATCGACAGAAAGATTCATGGTTATCCAGTCTCCGAGAGCGGCACGCTCGCTGTCGTAAAGCGAGGTTTTTTCAAACGGGATCGGCGCCGTGCGCAGTGATATCCGGTCGCCGGGGCGAAAGTCCGCACTGTATGAGCATTCAAAACGTGCGCGTATGCCGCCGGACGGCTCGCCGTCAATGCTTTCCACACAGACGTTGTAGCGCGAGCTGAACCCGCCGGACGGAAGTCTTTCGTCTATAACGAGAGAAAAATCGTGCTCGGCGTCGCAGAGAGATGCCGAACCGAGGTATTTTACATCGTAGTAGCGGTAGGCGCGGAAAAGGACACATGCCACAGCCGCAAGACAAAGGGCGGCAGTCACGGCGCGGCGTTCGGATATTTTCCCGAACACACGCGCTGTAATGACGGCGGCAAGGAGAATGCAGGCTGCCGCTGCCGGCACGAGCTTTGCCGTGCCGGTGAGATACCACCCGAGAAGAGCTGCGGCTATTGCCGCAGTGCCGATGCAAGCCATCGGTCTGCCGCGAAAAAGCTCCATTGCCGTCATCCTTTCCGTAATTTTGTCATTTTCAGTATAACACAAGGAGGTTTGTTTGTCAAGCCGTTTCGGGGGATGTCAAAAAACTCAAAATGAGTTTTTTGACATCCCCCGTTATCGGATCATTTATTATACTGTCGTCACAGCACGCACTTGAGGAACTGCTTTGCGCGGTCGGTCTTCGGCGCGGCAAAGAATTCGGCGGGCTTGCCTTCCTCAACTATCCTGCCGTCTGCCATGAAGATGACGCGGTCGGCGACCTCGCGGGCAAAGCCCATCTCATGTGTCACAACGACCATTGTCATGCCCTCATCGGCAAGCTTTTTCATAAGATCGAGCACCTCGCCGACCATTTCGGGGTCAAGCGCCGAGGTGGGCTCGTCAAAAAGCATCACCTTGGGGTTCATGGCAAGGGCGCGGACTATCGCAATGCGCTGCTTCTGTCCGCCCGAGAGCGTTGAGGGATAAACATTTGCTTTATCCTCAAGTCCTATCCTTGCAAGCAGCTCGTGCGCCCGTGCTTCAGCCTCTTCCTTGATTTGTTTTTTGACCGAACGCGGCGCAAACAGCCCGCCCGCCTTTTTGGTCTTTATATAGACCGGCGCGAGCATTATGTTCTGAAGCACGGTCTTATTGTTGAAAAGGTTGAACTGCTGAAAAACCATTCCGATATGCTCACGGTGTTTGTTTATATCCACTTTCATATCGGCAAGGTCTTCGCCCTCAAAGAATATCGAACCGCCGGTGGGGTCCTCCATGCAGTTGAGGCAGCGCAGAAAGGTGCTTTTTCCGCTTCCCGAGGGACCGATTATAACTACTTTTTCGTTCTTTTTTATCACGTTGCTGACGTGATCGAGCGCGTATACGGTCTTTTTGCCGTTACGGAAGGTCTTGCAGAGATCCTTTACCACAAGAAGGTCGCTGTCATGCTCGTGGTTTGTTTTGATGCTTTGGTTTTCCATGGCGGTGCCTCCTTATGCGCGGTCGCTGCGGTGAAGCTGCTTTTCTATCAGCTTGAAGAGCAGCGTTATGAGCAGGACCAGAATTATATATATAAGCGCCATTGTAAGATAGGGCATGATATATTCATAGTTGCTTGTGCCTATCTCGTTGAATACCTTATAAAGGTCAACGGCGGCAACAAAGCTTGCAACAGAGGTGTCTTTGATAAGAGCGATAAACTCATTGCCGAGCGTGGGGAGTATGTTTTTGACCGCCTGCGGAACGATTATTTTCATCATTGCGGCGGCGTATGGAAGCCCCAGCGCGCGGCCGGCTTCCATCTGACCGGGATCGACCGATTGTATGCCGGCGCGCATTATCTCGGAAACATACGCGCCGCTGTTGAGTCCGAACACGAGTACGCAGGTATTCAGCGATCCGAGCTTTACCCCCATGAGCGGAAAGATCACGTAGTACGCCAGCAAAAGCTGAACAACGATAGGCGTACCGCGGAAAAATCCCACATATACACTGCATATTCCGTCAAGCACGCGCGGAAGCACCTTGTATTTCGGCATCACCTTTACCGATGCGATAACGGTGCCGATGACGATACCTATCAAAAGACCGGATATTGCAATTATAAGCGTGTTGGTAAGTCCTTCGGAGAGAACTCTTTTATATGCGCCGTTGACCCAGAAGGATTCCCAGAACTTTGTCCACTTTACAGCTATATCACTCATACGGACTGTCTCCTTTTGATTACTTCAAAATTCCGGAGCCGCCCGCAGAGGCAGGCTCCGGAATCAGTGAAAATTATTTTTATTTGCCGTTTACCGATTTTGCAATGGCTTTTGCCGGTGCGTTGTCGAGGATAACATAGTCGATCTCACCGTTGATCATGGCGGTCACTGCAAGCGCCGCGTAGTCATAGCCCATCTTGGTTGCGGGAACGCCCTTGAAGCCGTAGCCGTCGTCGCCCTTGTCAAGGTCGCCGACGAGGTAGGTCTCGCCTGTTGTGCCGGACTGGCAGCCGATCTTGTTGGACTTGGTGAGCTTATCGAGAATGGCAACGACATCATCGGCTGTTTTGCAGGAGTCGAAATCCTTGCATTCATCGGGAACGATGAGGACCTGTGCGGCATTGTAATAGGTATCGCTGAAGGTTACTATAGCCTTTCTGGACTCGGTTATGGTAAGACCCGCCATTGCGATGTCGCAGATGCCTGCCTGCACGGAAGTGACGACCGATTCAAACTTCATATCCTGAATGACAAGCTCTTTGCCGAGGTACTCGGCAAGACCTGCGGCGATCTCAAGGTCAACGCCGGAGAATTTATCGTTATTGAGCATCTCAAAGGGCTCGAAGCCTGTGCTGGTGGCAACAACGAGCTGATCCTTGGATTCGTCAAGCGCAGCAGAGGTTATTTCGGTAGGGGTGCCGTCGCCGAAATACTTGTTGCAGATGGCTTCAAATGTGCCGTCGGCTTTGATCTTTGCAAGGTATTCATTGACCTTGGCAAGCAGCTCTGTGTCCGAATTGTTTACTGCAAATGCATACTCTTCTTCGGAAAGTGCAATGTCAATGACCTTGACCTTGCCGCTTCCGGTCTTGCCGCAGGAAGCAAATGTAAGAAGCGCGGCAGCCAGCATGACTGCGGCGAGAACGAGACTTAATGTTTTTTTCATGGTATGTACTCCTTGTATTGTATCCGTGAGTGGATATTTATTTTCGATGAGCGTATTATACTGCATAATTATTCATCTGTCAAGAGGTTTTTTGAATATTTTTTGATTTTGTTGCATATTCACTAATACGGATGCGGCACACGGCGGTTTTTGTACGAAATGGCGGAGGTCAGATGCGTAAAATGCACCCGACCTCCGCTGTTTGGTTGAATATATTCATTTTAAAATGAATATATGCGAAATTTTGTTGTATAAATCGTATAAGCACCGTTAGTTTTCATCATTGTGCGCACCGGGAAGATGATCGCGGAGATACTTTCCGGTATACGACTCGGGGCAGGCTGCTATCTCCTCCGGAGTGCCGCAGGCAACGAGCGTTCCGCCGCCGTCTCCGCCCTCGGGACCGAGGTCTATGATATAGTCGGCGGTTTTTATGACTTCCATGTTGTGCTCAATGACGAGCACGGTGTTGCCCGCATCTACAAAACGCTGAAGCACGGTGAGCAGACGCGAGACATCCTCGGTGTGCAATCCCGTTGTCGGCTCGTCAAGAATATACATCGTCTTGCCGGTGCCGCGGCGCGACAGCTCGGTCGCAAGCTTTACGCGCTGCGCCTCGCCGCCCGATATCGTCGTTGACGACTGCCCTATTTTAATATATCCCAGTCCCACGTCGCAGAGCGTCTGCAGCTTGCGGCGTATCTTGGGCAGTCCGTCAAAAAATACAACGCCCTCCTCGGCGGTCATTTCAAGGACCTCATAAATATTCTTGCCCTTATACCGCACCTCGAGGGTGTCGTGATTGTAGCGTTTGCCGTGGCAGACATCGCAGGTGACGTACACATCGGGCAGAAAGTGCATTTCTATACGGCGTACGCCGTCTCCCTGACACGCCTCGCATCTGCCGCCTTTGACGTTGAATGAGAACCGTCCGGCCTTGTAGCCGCGCACGTTTGCGTCGCGCGTCGAGGCGAAAAGGTCGCGTATGTCATTGAAAAGCCCGGTGTATGTCGCGGGGTTGGAACGCGGCGTGCGCCCTATGGGGCTCTGGTCAATGTCGATCACCTTGTCAAGGAATTCTATACCGTCTATGCCGTCGCAGTTTCCGGGACGGCGGCGCGCACCGTTGAGCGCAGCACTGAGCACGGGGTTTATTATCCCATTCACAAGCGAGGACTTTCCCGAGCCCGACACACCGGTGACGCATACAAAGCAGCCGAGCGGGATATTCACATCAATATTTTTAAGATTATGCTCCCTCGCGCCGCGCACGGTGAGAAAATGTCCGTTCCCATGGCGGCGTTCCTCCGGCACCGGAATGACCCTCCTACCCGAAAGATATGCGCCGGTGAGCGAATCGGGGTTCGCCGCGACCTCTGCGGGAGTGCCCGCTGCGACTACATTGCCGCCGTGAATGCCCGCGCCCGGTCCGATATCCACGATATAATCCGATTTGCGCATCATATCCTCGTCATGCTCGACGACGATAACGGTGTTTCCGAGGTCGCGCAGCTGTTTGAGGGTGGATATGAGCAGGTCGTTGTCGCGCTGGTGCAGACCTATGCTCGGTTCGTCAAGCACATAAAGCACGCCGACGAGCGATGAGCCTATCTGCGTTGCCAGTCTTATGCGCTGCGCCTCGCCGCCCGAGAGCGTTCCCGCACGGCGCGAAAGCGTCAGATACCCGAGTCCCACGCTTTGTAGGAATGTAAGGCGCGCGCGTATCTCCTTGAGAACTTCCTTTACTATCTTCATCTCGGTCTCTGTCAGCTCGAGCGCGGTGTTTGAAACATATTCAAGCGCGCGGTCCACCGAAAGATCGCAGAATTCGTCAATGGCAAGACCGCCTACGGTCACGGCAAGCGACATTGGATTGAGCCTGCGCCCGTGGCAGGTCGCGCAGGGTATCTCCTCAATGAACTGCTCGTAATATTCGGCGTTCATGCCGTATTCCATGCGTTGCTCTATCATCGGGATTATCCCGTCAAATGTCGCAGCTTTGCGGTGCGCCTCGTGTCCGAAATAGCGCGTCACATCGTATTTTTCGGCTCCGGAGCCGTAAAGCAGCACCCGAAGCTGTTCATCGGTCAGTTTTTCTATCGGAGTATCGAGCGTAAAGCCGTATTTTTCGGCAACAGCGGCAAAAAGCGGACCGTTCCAGCTCTCCTCCTCAAGCGTTTTGAAGCCGTTTACCGCGATCGCGCCGCCCGAGAGCGACAGCGTGCGGTCGGGTATCACGCGATCTACCGACACGCGGCGGGTAACGCCGAGACCGGCGCAGTCGGGGCAGGCACCGGCGGGATTGTTGAACGAAAACATACGCGGTTCAAGCTCGCCGAAGGATATCCCGTGCTCCTCGCAGGCATAGGTCTGCGAAAATTCAAGCTCGCGCGGCTCCTCGCCGTCATCGCGCGGTACGGTGACTATCAGAAGCCGCTTTTCGGCAAGCGCCAGCGCGGTCTCCACCGAATCCGAAAGGCGGGAGCGTATGTCGCCGCGCATCACAAGACGGTCAACTACCACCTCGATGCTGTGCCGCAGGTTTTTGTCGAGCGTTATCTCCTCGTCAAGATCGTACATGCTGCCGTCCACGCGCACGCGTGTATAGCCAGATTTCCGCGCATCGGCAAGCACCTTTTCGTGCATTCCTTTTTTTGCGCGCACAACGGGCGCCAGCACGAGAAAACGCTCGCCCTCGGGCAGAGTCATTATTTTGTCGATTATCTGATCGACTGTCTGCCGCGATATGACCTTGCCGCAGACCGGGCAGTGCGTCACGCCCACGCGGGCGTACAGCAGGCGGAGATAGTCGTATATCTCGGTCACAGTGCCTACCGTGGAGCGCGGATTTTTTGAGGTGGTCTTCTGGTCGATCGAGATCGCGGGGGAAAGCCCCTCTATGGAATCTATATCGGGCTTGTCGAGCTGACCGAGGAACTGCCTTGCATAGGAAGACAGCGACTCAACGAACCGGCGATGTCCCTCGGCATATATCGTGTCAAAGGCAAGCGATGATTTTCCCGATCCCGAAAGACCCGTGAAAACAACAAGCTTGTCGCGCGGTATGGTGAGGTCGATATTTTTGAGGTTATGGACGCGCGCGCCCTTTATTTTAATGAAATCCGGCATTTTATAGCCCCTCTTACTTTGTTTCTCTTATTTCGCGGATGCGGTCGCGCAGGAAGGCGGCAAGCTCAAAATCAAGGCTGCGCGCGGCTTCCTTCATCTGCTTCGTCATGCGCTCGATCGTTGCCTCGCGCTCGGACTTCGACATTTTCTTTGCCTCGGCGCGGCTGCGCTTTGCGCTGCTTGCGGCATTGGCGCCTTCGTCGCGCGCGGCAATGTCGATAACATCGCGTATCCCCTTTATGACGGTGTGCGGCGTGATGCCGTGCGCTTCGTTGTACGCCTTCTGGATGCTGCGGCGGCGGTTCGTTTCGGATATCGCGCGCTCCATCGAGCCGGTCACGGTGTCGGCATACATTATGACCTTGCCGTTTTCGTTTCGTGCCGCACGGCCTATGGTCTGAATGAGCGAACGCTCGGCGCGGAGAAAGCCCTCCTTATCCGCATCGAGAATTACAACGAGCGACACCTCCGGCAGGTCAAGTCCCTCGCGCAGAAGGTTGATGCCTACCAGTACATCGAACACGCCGAGTCTGAGGTCGCGTATCAGCTCCATGCGCTCTATCGTCTCTACATTATAGTGGATGTATCTTACCTTCACGCCGTTGTCGGAGAGATACCCGGTAAGGTCCTCAGCCATCTTGCGCGTTAACGTGGTCACGAGCACGCGCTCGCCGCGCGCCGTGCGCGCGCGTATCTCGCCGAGCATATCATCGACCTGCCCCTCTATCGGGCGCACCTCGACCTCGGGATCGAGCAGACCTGTCGGTCTTATTATCTGCTCGGCAGTGGATTCGGAATGCTCAAGCTCATAGTCGCCGGGCGTTGCGCTGACAAACACGACCTGATTCAGCTTGTCCTCGAATTCCTCAAAGAAAAGCGGACGGTTGTCGTACGCCGACGGCAGGCGGAAGCCGTATTCGACAAGATTTTTCTTTCTCGCCGAGTCGCCGCCGCTCATGCCGCGCACCTGCGGCACCGTCACGTGCGATTCGTCGATGAACATAAGATAATCCTTCGGAAAGTAATCAAGCAGGGTGTAAGGCGTCGAACCCGGCTCGCGTCCCGAAAGCACGCGCGAATAGTTTTCAACTCCGGAGCAGAAGCCGACCTCGCGCAGCATTTCAAGGTCGTATTTTGTGCGTTCGGTTATCCTCTGTGCCTCAATGAGCTTGCCTTCGGCTGTGAAGTACGCCGCGCGCTCCTTCATTTCGGCTTCTATCTCGGCAAGCGCCGCCTCGCGCTTGTCGTCGGACACGGCATAGTGTGTTGCGGGATAGACCGCAGCATACGAAAGGCGGCGCAAAAGCTCGCCGGTGACAACGTTTATCTCGCTCACGCGGTCTATCTCATCGCCGAAAAACTCAACGCGCAGCGCTTTGTCGCCGGACGACGCGGGGATGATATCCACCGTATCGCCGCGAACGCGGAAGCTGTCACGCACAAGGTTCATGTCGTTGCGTGTATAGCTGACCGCTGTCAGCTTCGAGAGCAGTCCCTCGCGGCTCATAGGCATGCCGGGACGCAGCGCGATGACAAGATCGCGGTATTCGCCGGGGTCTCCGAGTGAATATATGCATGAAACGCTCGCAACGATAATCACATCGCGTCGTTCGAAAAGCGCCGATGTCGCGCTGTGACGCAGTCGGTCGATCTCGTCGTTTATGAGCGCGTCCTTTTCGATATACATATCCTTGCCGGGGATATACGCCTCCGGCTGGTAGTAGTCGTAGTATGAAACGAAGTATTCAACGGCGCTGTCTGGAAAAAACTCGCGCATTTCCGAGCACACCTGAGCCGCAAGCGTTTTGTTCGGTTCAAGTATCAGCGTGGGTCTGCCGCACCGCGCGATGACGTTTGCCATGGTAAAGGTCTTGCCAGAACCGGTAACGCCGAGCAGCGTCTGCATCTTTCTCCCGCTCATGACGCCGGATGAAAGAGACGCAATAGCTTCAGGCTGATCTCCGGTCGGAGTGTATTCGCTTTTCAGAACAAAATCGCTCATTTTCATTCCCCTTTGAGTGTTGAATTCCTCATTCGGAATTTGACGACGTTAATTATAGCACACGTGAGTATGTATGTCAAGACTTTATTTTCAAAATCGGAATTGCCTCGCGCCGATGCAGCCGGAAATGACTTGAACGGACGGTTCCCGCAGGGAAGGGCAAAACTCATAAAACGCAGCAGCGGGTCGTACTCACGGCAGTCTGTATAACAAAAGGGCTGAGCCCTTTGCCTGATTAAAAGCTTCGGAGTCAGCCCCTTGTTCTTCAGTTTTTGTCTTTATATTCCTTCAGTGCTTTTGCAAGCTGGTCGGGACAGGATGTCGGCTTCGAGCCGCAACGAATGCCCTCAAGGCGGGATATTGCTTCATCCACCTTCATTCCGCGCACGAGTGCGCATACGCCCTGTGTGTTGCCGGAGCAACCGCCAACGAATTTAGCATCGGTTATGGTTTCCGTTGCGGGATCTACTTCGATCATGATTTCGCGGGAACAGGTTCCGTGTGTTTTGTAGGTTATGTGCTCCATTTTTTATCTCCTTTGCCGGTCAGATCATGCCGAGCAGACGGTAGCTGTCGGAAAGAAAGCTTTGCAGTTCTGCGGCACTCAGTTTTTTCTGCGCCAGAAGCGCAAGACGGTAAATATATGATGCGTAGGCATCGACCTTTGCTTTGCCCTCATCGTCTGCGGCTTTCATAAGCTCGCAAAGACGTGCGTAGGCGTGGGAGGCGGGATTGAGAGTCAGCGTGTACTCGCAGGGGAAGGCGGGGACCTCCTCGCCGGGAGCCGCGTACATTTTCATCATATCGCCGAAGCGGCGAGATTCCTCGCTTACCGTAAGCAGAGCGGGAACTTCACCGTTTTTCAGCTTCTCGGTGCGGACTGCCAGTTTTTCGTCGCCTGCCGCATGGCGGAAGAGCAGGGTCATGGGATCGTCGTCGGCAAGCTTTCCGTCTCCGTCGGTCGTTGTGTCTGCTTTCAGAGCATCGTCGATGCCGGCATCGACACGAACGAACTTCACATCGCCGCGATACTGTTCGACCGATGCCATGAACTGGGTGTCGATGGCAAGATCGTACACGGCAACGTCGATATCCTCGGCGCGGAACATTGAAATGTACTGCGCCTGAAGCGCGGTGTCGGAGGTGTAGTAGATCTTTCCCTCATGCTTTTCATTTGCCTTTTCGAGATATTCCGCAAAGGTGAGCGGCTTGCCCTCGGTGAGGCGTATGAGAAGCGAATCCTTTACGCGGTCAAAGAACTTGCGGTCGCGCAGGCAGGCGTATTCGACGAAAATACGGATGTCGGAATACACCTTTTCGTACTTTTCGCGCTCGTTGCCGGCAAGCGAGCAAAGCTTGTCCGCTACCTTTTTTACTATGTGAGCGGAGACCTTTTTTACGTAGGCGTTGTCCTGGAGGTAGCTGCGCGAGACGTTGAGGGGCAGCTCGGGGCAGTCGATCGCGCCGCGGAGCATCAGCAGATACTCCGGGATCACTTCCTTTATGTTATCTGCTACGAACACCTGATTGTAATACAGCTTTACCTGACCCTCAAGGCTTTCATATTCGCTGTTCAGCTTGGGGAAGAAGAGGATCCCCTTGAAGTTGAGCGGGTAGTCGGCGTTGATGTGTACCCAGAAAAGCGGGTCGTTGGCGTCAATAAAGAGCTTGTGATAAAATTCGATGTACTGCTCGGGGGTTATCTCGGAGGGCTTCTTCGACCAGAGAGGCGTGGTGTCGTTTATCGGCTTGTCCTCATCGTGACAGGATGCATCGGTGCATTCTTCGCCTTCGGTGTGCGTGTGCCCGTGTTCCTCGCCGTCATGGAAGTAGATCGGTACCGGCATGAACGAACAATAGCGGCCGAGTACCGTGCGCAGACGCGACGGTTCAAGATACTCCTTTTCTTCTTCGGATATATGCATTATCACCTCGGTGCCGCGCTTGTCGCGGTCGCCGTCGGAGATCTCATATTCGCCCGCTTCATTGCATACCCAGTGGGTCGCGGTGCCGCCCGTGTAGGAGAGGGTGTTGACCTCGACCGTATCGCTGACCATGAACGATGAATAAAAGCCAAGCCCGAAATGACCGATTATTCCGTTTGAATTGTCGCCGTTTTCATACTTTGCAACAAAATCAAGCGCACCAGAAAGAGCAATGGAGCAGATGTACTTTTCAAGCTCTTCGCGTGTCATGCCTATACCGTTGTCCTCGACCGTTATCGTTCCCGCGTCGCGGTCAAGCGTCACGTCTATCCTCCAGTCGGTCTCGCCGGTATCGGCGTGTCCGAGCGACTCGAGCCGGCGCAGCTTTGTTACCGCGTCGGAGGCGTTGGAGACTATCTCGCGGACAAAAATATCTTTGTCCGAGTAGAGCCACTTTTTTATAATAGGAAATATATGCTGTGTTTCGACGGATATCCCGCCTGTTTTCTTTACTTTTTCTTCTTCAGACATACAAAAACATCCCTTTCGTGAGTGTGATATTTTTACGATACTATTATACATCTGTTTTGTGAATATAAAAACACTGTAATGTTATCATTTTGTTTAATGGAGCATATGAGTTGAACCGCCGGCGTGCAGGACAGCGATGTTTATGCGCACATACATACTGCTCTTGTTATCACAAAAAAAGCGCAAGTGCTAGAATTCACAATTTGTTAACAGAAAAGAAACCCAAAAAGCACGATTGAACGGGCTTTTCGTGCTATATTATTAGCGTTGGTTAGCACTGAGCTATTGCGAGTGCTAAAAATCAAACGGAGGTGATGATAAATGTACGGCGACGAGCTCAGCGGGCGCAAAAAGGCGATCCTTAAGGCTGTGGTCGAATCGTATATTGAAAACGGCGACCCGGTCGGGTCAAAGTCGCTTCAGATGCTTCCGGGCATGAAATGCTCCTCGGCTACGATACGCAACGAAATGGCGGAGCTTGAGGACATGGGTTATCTTGAGCAGCCTCACACCTCGGCGGGGCGCGTGCCGTCGCAGCTCGGCTATCGTTTTTATGTGGATCAGCTCATTGAGCGGTACGCCATGACGACAGGGGAGATAGCGCAGATAAACCAGGTGCTGAAAAGCAAAACGAGCGAGGTCGACCAGATGCTGCTTACGGCATCACGCCTTGCTTCGGCACTCACCAACTACACCGGTATTGCCGCAAAGCCGAGATGCGCCGCCGTTACCGTGAACCGCTTTGAGACCGCTTATATCGACGGCTGCAGCTTTGTGCTTATCATGATAAGCTCGACCGGATCGGTTATATCCAAGCACGTGCGTCTCTCCGAGCCGATGTCACAGGATGGCGTTGCGAGACTTGCCGCGGCGCTTAACGAAAATGTTGCGGGACTTTCCGCATCCGAGATCAACCTGCCGGTAATGATGCGGCTTGAGGCTATCATGGGCGCGGACGCCGCGCTTATCAGCCCGATAATCAAAACGATATACGAAACGATGACCGAGCTTGACAGCGGTGAGCTGAGGCTTTCGGGAATAAATCATCTTCTGCAGTATCCCGACTATTCGGATCCCGAGGAGCTTAAAAATCTTCTCGGCACGCTGGAGCAGAAGGAAGAGATCCTTGACATAGTTTCAAAGGAAAAGGATGATGAGATATCGGTGGTCATCGGTTCCGAATCGCCCGTGAGGGTGATGAACAATTCCTCGCTGGTCTTCAAGCCGGTAAAACGCGGCGACAAGACAGTGGGAGTCATCGGAGTCCTGGGGCCGCTGCGTATGGACTACGCAAGGGTGCTTGAAACCATCGAGCGGCTTTGCGGAATGATAGGAGAAATGATAGATCCGGGAGGATCCGGAACAACGCCGGCACTGCCCGGTACGGACGGCGACGGGGAAAATCCGAATAAAAAATAAGGAACGGATGAGGGAAATGACAGACATAGAAAAAGAAGAAAATACCGCCGGGAAGACCGAAGAGACACGGGACGCCGCGACGGAAGCAAAAGAAGAGATCAAAGCTGAAGAAAAAAATGCGGACGATGCCGGCAAGGCGGAGACCGATGACGAAAAGCTTTCGCACTCCGAAAAGAAAAAGGTAAAAAAGCTCGAAGCGCGCGTAGCGGAGCTTGAAAAGTCGCTCGCGGCTGCCGAAGCTCAGAAAAAATCGGATGACGACAGATATCTGCGTATGCTTGCCGAGTACGATAACTTCCGCCGCCGCGCGGCAAAGGAAAAGGACGGCATTTATGCCGATGCGTATTCGGACGCGATTGGCGCACTGCTCCCGGTGCTTGACAATCTTGACCGCGCTGTGGGATGCACCGATCCCGAGGCACTTGCCGGCGGACTTGCAATGACGCTCAAAAGCTTTACCGAGGCGCTCGGAAAACTCGGCGTCGAAGAAATAAAAGCCGACGGAGAGACGTTCGATCCCAACCTTCACAATGCAGTGATGCACGTTGACGATGAGTCGGCGGGCGAAGGTCAGGTGGTCGAGGTCTTCCAGAAAGGCTATAAAAAAGACGATAAGGTCATAAGGCACGCGGTCGTAAAGGTCGCAAACTGAGTGGCTCATCACATAGATCAAAACAAGAAACAAATTCACAATATATTGGAGGAAATAAATCATGTCAAAAATCATAGGTATAGACCTTGGTACAACCAATTCCTGCGTAGCAGTTTTTGAAGGCGGAGAGCCTGTTGTAATACCCAATCCCGAAGGAGCGCGCACCACGCCTTCAGTCGTAGCATTCACAAAGAACGGCGAGCGTCTCGTCGGTCAGGTCGCAAAGCGTCAGGCTATCACCAACCCCGACCACACCGTGTCCAGCATCAAGCGTAAGATGGGTTCCGATTATAAGGTGACCATCGACGGCAAGAGCTACACCCCTCAGGAGATATCCGCAATGATACTCCGCAAAATGAAATCCGATGCCGAGGCTTATCTCGGACAGCCGGTCGACAAGGCGGTCATCACCGTGCCTGCATACTTCACCGACGCTCAGCGTCAGGCGACCAAGGATGCCGGCAAGATCGCGGGACTTGACGTTCTGCGTATAATCAACGAGCCGACGGCGGCGGCGCTTGCCTACGGTGTCGATAAGGACAAAGACGGCAAGATCATGGTCTTCGACCTCGGCGGCGGTACATTCGATGTTTCGCTTCTTGAGATTTCGGACGGTGTGTTTGAGGTGCTTGCCACTGCGGGCAACAACCACCTCGGCGGCGATGACTTCGACCAGCGCATAATCGACTGGATGGCAGACAGCTTCAAGGCTGAGCACGGCATCGACGTGCGCGGCGACAAGATGGTGCTTCAGAGACTCAAAGAGGCTGCCGAGAAGGCAAAGATCGAGCTTTCCGGCATGACGAGCACCAACATCAACCTGCCTTTCCTTACCGCAACGGCGAGCGGCCCCGTACACTTCGAGACCACTCTTACCCGTGCAAAGTTCAACGAGCTGACAGCCGACCTTGTGGACGCCACCATGCAGCCCACGCGCCAGGTGCTTTCAGATGCGGGCCTCAAGCCTTCCGACGTTGACAAAGTGCTTCTCGTCGGCGGTTCGACGAGAATTCCCGCTGTTCAGGAAGCTGTCAAGAAGTTCATGGGCAAGGATCCCTTCAAGGGCATCAACCCCGATGAATGCGTTGCTATCGGCGCCGCTATCCAGGGCGGTGTTCTCGGCGGCGATGTAAAGGATCTGCTTCTGCTTGACGTAACGCCTCTGTCTCTCGGTATCGAGACCCTCGGCGGCGTGTTCAACCGCATAATCGACCGTAACACCACCATCCCGGTGAAGAAGAGCCAGGTGTATTCTACCGCAGCCAACAACCAGACCTCTGTTGAGATACACGTCCTTCAGGGCGAACGTGAAATGGCAGCCGGCAACACCACCCTCGGCAGATTCACCCTTGACGGTATCCCTGCGGCTCCCCGCGGAGTGCCTCAGATCGAAGTAACCTTCGATATCGACGCTAACGGTATCGTCAATGTTTCCGCAAAGGATCTCGGCACCGGACGCGAGCAGCATATAACCATCACCAGCTCCTCCAACATGAGCAAGGAGGACATCGACCGCGCCGTTAAGGATGCGGAGAAGTTCGCCGAGGAGGACAAGAAGCAGAAGGAAACCGTTGAGACCAGGAATCAGGCTGAAAACCTTGTGTTCCAGAGCGAAAAGTCACTTGAGGACATCGGCGACAAGCTGCCCGAAAGCGATAAAGCTGACGTCCGTGCGGCGCTTGAGACTCTTAAGAGCACTCTCAAGGACGGCACGACCGAGCAGATAAAGAACGACACCGAGGCGCTTGAAAAGGCGTTTGCAAAGCTTTCCGAAAAGCTTTACTCTCAGGCGGGCGCGAACGGAGCCGGAACCGACAACGGAGCCGGTGCGGGACCGCAGAGCGACGGCAACGGGACATACTACAATGCCGACTACGAGGACAAGAGCGGCAAATAATCATCCGTAAACGGATATGGGGCTGTCGGAAGTCTTTGCTTCCGCCGGCCCCGAAAGCAGTATTTATATATTCTTATTGATTGAGGTTTTAAGGTGCTGACCTATGGCAGAAACTAAAAGAGATTATTATGAGGTGCTGGGCATTGAGCGCGGCGCCGATGAAGATACAATAAAAAAAGCATACCGCAAGATGGCGAAGCAATACCATCCCGATCTGCACCCGGGCGACAAGGAAGCCGAGGCAAAGTTCAAGGAGGTAAACGAGGCATATGCGGTGCTTTCCGATGCCGACAAGCGCGCGGCTTACGACCGCTACGGTCACGCTGCGTTTGACGGCAGTATGGGAGGCGGCGGAGCCGGCGGTGCTTACGGAGGCTTTTCAACGGCTGATTTCGGCGACATCGGCGATATTTTCTCGTCGTTCTTCGGCGGCGGGTTCGGGCAGTCGTCGTCGGCAAGGCGCGGCGGTCCCGTGCGCGGCGACGATATAGGCGTTGCCGTTACCATCAATTTTGAAGAGGCTGTCTTTGGCGTCAAGCGCGATATCAGCTTTACCAGAATAGGCAGATGCACCGAATGCGGAGGCAGCGGAGCCAAAAAGGGAACGTCCGCCGAAACCTGTTCCGCCTGCGGCGGTACCGGTCAGCGCCGTGTGACGCAGAGGCTCGGCGGCATGCAGTTTCAGTCCACAGTGACCTGCGATGCCTGTCACGGTACGGGCAAGGTCATAAAGGAGCCCTGCACGGCCTGCCGCGGCACCGGCAAGGTGAGAGTTCCAAAAACTATCTCCGTGTCCATTCCTGCGGGTATCGGCGACGGCGAACGCGTTGTTATCCGCGGTCAGGGAAATGACGGTCAGAACGGCGGCGCGGCGGGCGATCTTATAATCGAGGTCAATGTGCGCCGGCACAATGTGTTTGAGCGCGACGGAGTTACGCTTTACTGCGAGGTGCCGGTAACGGTCGCCGAAGCGACGCTTGGCGCAGAGATCGATGTGCCGACGCTTGACGGCGTGCGCAAATACAAGATCCCGGAGGGCACGCAGCCGGGCACACAGTTCACGCTGCGTCAGTGCGGTGTCCCGTATGTAAACAGCCCCACACGGCGCGGTGACCTGATCTTTACCGTAAATATCGAGATCCCGCGCGGACTCACCGAAAAGCAGAAGGATGCTATGCGCGCGTTTGCGGACAGCTGCGGCGAATCCAATTACCCCAAGCGCCGCAGACTGATAGACCGCCTTAAGGATCTCAAGGACAACAAATAAACGGAGTGGGATATGAGCTACGAATATTCAAGCTGGACCGAAATAAAGCTGACCGTCAAGGTATCGTGCCTTGACAGTGCCGTTGCGATAATGAGCGCGGTGGATCCCGGACTTATGATCGAGGATTACAGCGATTTTGACCTTACGAGCGTCTACGGCGATCTTGTGGACGAAAAAATACTTTCGGCTGACAAAACGGTGGCATCGGTGTCGGTTTTTCTGCCGGAGGACGGAGACGTGGCGGGAACGCTTGCGTTCATCCGCGAGCGGCTTGCCGCAGCATCGGTCGAGGGCGTTCTCACTACCGAGGGCGTAAAGGAAGAGGATTTTGCCAACGCGTGGAGGCAGTATTACAAGCCGCTGCACATCGGGCGTATCGTTATCGTTCCGAAGTGGGAGACATACGAGCCGCGCGAGGGCGAGATCATAATAAGAATGGACCCCGGCATGGCTTTTGGGACAGGCTCGCATGAGACGACACGGCTCGTTATCGGTCTGCTTGAGGACTCGGTGACACCGGGCTGTCATGTGCTTGATGTCGGAACTGGCAGCGGCATACTTGCCGTGTGCGCGTCAAAGCTGGGCGCTGCCGATTGCCGCGCGTATGACATAGACCCTGTGGCGGTCGAGGTCGCGGCGGAGAACGCCGCCGAGAACGGCTGCGCAAATATCGAAACGGGGCGTTCCGACCTGCTGGCAGGCGTGGCACCGGGGAAATACGATGTGGTGTGCGCCAATATCGTGGCTGATATCATAATCCGCATGGCGCCGGATATCGGAAAATTCATGCATGATGAGTCAACGCTGCTTGCATCCGGCATAATCAACGAGCGCGCGGCGGACGTCATCGACGCGCTTGAGGCAAACGGTTTTTACATCGCGCGCGCCCTTGAGGACAACGGCTGGACTGCACTTGCCGTAAAAAAACTGATAGGGTGATGCAGTAGCGCCAAAAAACGTCGGACCTTTGTTGAAGTCCGACGTTTTTTGTGTTATAATGGTGTTGAAAAAATAAAGCTGAGGTGTGAAAAATGATTTGGATCCCTGTTATCGGTCTGTTCATTGCGGTCGCGGTCGCGGTGGTCACCGTGTTTCTGAACCGCGCCTTCTTCGCTCACGGTATCAAAGATATCTGTGTGGACAGAATGCGGACGGCTGACAACAGGTGCTTTGATTTTTACAGAAACGGCAGGACGGTCGAAAGCGACTGACCATCAGGCGCGCGCGGCTCGCTGTGGGGCGCGGTCTGGAACGAGCAGGGGAAAAAGGGGATCATTATTTTTGCTCACGGCATGGGAAATACCGCCGCGTGGTATCTGCCCGAAATACTCGCCTTTGCCGGTATGGGATATGAGGTGTTCGCCTTTGAATATCACGGATATGGAGCTGCCGGCGATTTCTGCGGCTTCCCGCGCGCCGCTGCCGATGTTGAAATGGCGATAGACTATATCTCCGACGGCGAGCGTCCGCTGTTCCTTGTGGGACACAGCATGGGCGGATATGCGGTCTGTGTTGCGGCGGGCAGAACGCACAAGCCTGTTGCGGGCGTGGTGGCGTATGCGCCGTTTGACCGTCCCGATGAGGTGATAGTGGAAACGGCGAAGAGTATGCGGCATCCGCGCCTTACCGCATGGGCGGCGAATACTGCGCAGCTCATTGCCTTCGGCGCCGGCTCGCGCCGGGGCGCGGCGGATTCGCTCAACCGCGTCGGCGTGCCGGCGCTGATAATCCAAGGCAGCTCGGATGTGGAGGTAACGCCTTGCGGATGTGCGCTCTATGCGCACCGGGACCGCGTGAGAACACCGGGGGTGACATTCAGATATGTTACGGAGCCGGCGGAAAGCAGCGGGCATATGACGGTCGTGCGACGTAAGGACAAACGCTCCGAGGTGAACCCCGATACATTCCCGGCAGTTGCGGAGTTTATTGAAAGCATCGCGGCGAAAAGAGAATAAAATAGGGACTGTTAAAAAATCGAATTTTTTTAACAGTCCCCGGGAAATGCCGGTCCGGGCCCCGGCATTTTTGATGCGAGCTTGGTCGGTTTTGCCCGCAGCATCCGTGCTTTTCGGTTTTGTTGGAGGCAAAACGGCGGTGTTCAGCCGCCGAGAACAAGTCGTCGGAGGTGTTAAAAAACTCAAATTGAGTTTTTTAACACCTCCGTTTTTATAATGTTCCGATGTTGTTTTATAGGCGCGGGAGATGTTGATCTTCTTAACCATCTGGGTATGAGGCTGTGCCCCCGATCCAATGTCACCCGAGCTCAAAAAGGAACGGATCTGGTTTTCTTCACCATCGGGGTATGAAGCTATGATTCTGATCCAATCTCACCCGAGCTCAAAAAGGAACGGATCCGGTTTTCTTCACCATCGGGGTATGAAGCTATGATTCTGATTCAACGTTACCCGAGCTTAAAAAAGGAATGGAGCGGGTGGAGACGGTGAAGCAGAATCCGTTTTTGTGGTTCAGCTCGTGCGCTATGATGAGAAGGGCGATGATGAGGTGTGTGGGGGATGAGCTGAAGAGCGTGCGCGGACTGCCGTCAATGTCTATCGTGTATCGGTCTGCGATTTGGTGAAGCGCGATAAGATCATCGAGCACAGAGCCGATCTTTTCATCGCCGATGCCGCATTCGCGCGCGAGGAAGCCCGCGTCAAATACAAAATTTTCGTTTTTCCCGTAAAGATAAAGCACTGCACGCATCGTGTCGGGGTCTGAAAGACAGAAAAATATTTTTCGCATCTCCTCACCGTCGCCGATGACCTCGCGCCAGCCCTTGCCGTCATCCGGAAAGACCGCAAAGAACGGCGCTTTGCCGTTGGACACTGCCGTGAAGCCGTAGTCGTTGCAGATGAAGGAGGATAGCCCGCGGTATTTTTCAAGGTCGCCGGGGTGGTATTTGCCGGGCTTGCCGAATCTCAGCGAGCTGCGTTCGATCTGCCAACACAGCTCACGTGCGAGATTCATGCAGTTGGGGTAGGGTGTGGCGTTTATAAGCGCACCTATCCTCTCTGCAACGTCGGGCAGCGCGGCGCACATCTCCATTTTGTTGTCAAAAAGCGTGTCGAGCGAGATGCCGAGCAGGTTGGCAAGCGGAACGAGCATCGAACCGTCGGGGTATGTTTCGCTCGTTTCCCATTTTGATACCGCCTGAGGCGAAACGCTCAACGCTTCGGCAAGCTGTGCCTGAGTCATGTTTTTCGCGTTTCTGGCTTGCTTTATGTTTTCAGCGAGACTCATTTTCCGCTTCTCCTTCCCCGGCTGCTATCATTTTGGCGCTTTCAAATGTGTAATAGTTGTATACTCTGGCGCCGCACATCATTTCGCCGGCAAGACTGATGAGCGCCAGAAGATTGCCGCATCCGTATGACCTGTATACCGTCACGGCGCCGGATTCGAGATGTGCCGTTTTCCTTGAGCATATTTCCGAGTCGGTGCGTAGCTCGCAGGCTGCATCAAGGATCTCGGCGGCTTCCTTTTCGTCGATCCCGGCTTTCTTTGCCGCAAATGCGGCGGTAAAGTTTACGGGAAGTTCCTCGCTGTGAAGAAGCGCGAATATGCGTAGCGCGCTGTCGCTGTCAAGAAGATGAATGAGCTTCAGTATTTTTTGGCGCATGGCAGGGTCGCCGAGCCATGCAAAGTTTGACCGGTTGCGGAAAAGCGCGACAGCAAGGCACATATTCTTCGACGCTACCGAAAACATATGAAGCTCCTGCTTGGCAAGCTGATTGCGAGCGCACCCTTTTGAACACTCGGGAACGTAATATCCGGACGGAGCTTCCGAAAACGTATCCGCGTAGCGCGATGGCTGGAGCGCGCGCAGAAGGCGAAAGGTCATGCGCGCGGCTTCTTTGCGGTCAAGTCCCTCGTAAAGCGCGCGCAGAGCCTCGGTCGGGTCCCTGTGATCGACCGATCTTTCGGTGCACAGAAGTGCATCGGTGGTGACGCCGAAGAATTCGGAAAGCTTCAGGAGCATCTGAATACCCGGCTCAGACGCGCCGTTTTCCCATTTTGATACGGTCTTGCCGGATATGCCAAGCGCTGCCCCAAGCTCATCCTGCGTGAGCCGGCGCGCCCCTCTGAGTTCTGCGAGTTTTTCTGCAAACATGGTGATACCTCAAAATATGGATTCAAGTTCCGGAGCTTGTAGCCTTATTATACAGTAAACCCACGGTGGAGTCAACACCGTGGGCTTTTATATATTCTCTGATACGGATAGTAAAAGCGACGTAGTATAGCGTAAGTGGAGTTTTAGCTCTTCTTTTTGCCGTAGCTGAGCGTTCTCATTGCGTTGAGGATGGCAATTACGAGCACGCCGACGTCCGCAAATACCGCAAGCCACATTCCAGCGTGACCGGTCGCGCCGAGCACGAGGACGATAGCTTTCACTGTGAGAGCAAGGATTATGTTCTCCCAGACTATCCGCATTGTCTTGCGCGATATTTCGACCGCGCGGGCAAGACCCGTCAGCTTGTCGTCCATGAGGACGATATCGGCGGCTTCGATGGCTGCGTCGCTTCCCAGCGCGCCCATTGCAATGCCTATGTCGGCGCGGGAGAGCACGGGGGCATCGTTTATACCGTCGCCGCAGAAGGCAAGGGGAGAAGCGGAGGAGTCTGCAAGCAGCTCTTCAACGGCGCTGACCTTGTCGGCGGGCATAAGCTCGCTCTTTATCTCGTCAACGCCAAGCTCGTTCCCTATCGATTCCGCAACGGCGCGGCGGTCGCCCGTGAGCATTACCGTCTTCTTTACGCCGAGCGTCTTGAGCTTTGCAAGCGCGGACTTTGAATCCGCCTTCGGTTTGTCTGCGATAACGATGTAGCCGAGGTATTTGCCGTCGGCGGCAACATGGATGACCGTTCCGACCTCGGTCTGCGCCGCTGCTGCCACGCCTGCGGTCTTCATAAGCTTATCGTTGCCGACCCATGCGTGTTTTCCGCAGACGGTGGCTTCAATGCCTTCGCCTGCGCGTTCGGTCACATCGGAGGCTGTCTCAGAGCTGTATTTTTCGGGACACGCGCGGCGAAGTGCCTTTGCTATCGGGTGCGAGGAGAAACCCTCGGCAACTGCAGCGATGCCGGAAAGCTCATCGGCGTCAACTCCGGCCGCGGGATGCACGCCGGTGACGGTGAAGGAGCCCTCGGTCAGGGTGCCGGTTTTGTCAAACACGGCGGTCGAAAGATTCGCAAGCTGTTCGAGGTAGTTCGCGCCTTTGATGAGTATTCCTTCACGCGAGGCGCGTCCGATGCCGCCGAAGAATGAAAGCGGGACCGACACGACAAGCGCGCAGGGGCAGGAGACGACAAGGAACGTGAGCGCACGCTGTATCCACGGCATTACCGATTCTTTGAGGATCAGCGGCGGCAGAAAGGCGAGCAGAACTGCGCCGACAACAACGGCGGGGGTGTAGACGCGCGCAAAGCGCGTGACAAAGTTTTCGGTCCTTGCCTTTTTTGCGGAGGAATTTTCAACGAGATCGAGTATTTTCGACACGGTGCTTTCGCCGAAAACCTGTTCAACGTTTATTTTTATCACGCCGGAGAGGTTGACCGAGCCGCTTACGGCGCGGTCGCCGCTGCGGAGCTCACCGGGGACGCTCTCACCGGTGAGGGCGGAGAGATCGACTGTGCTGTCGCCCTCGGTCACAGTGCCGTCAAGCGGTATCTTTTCACCGGGGTGAACGACTATTGTCTCGCCTATTGCGACTTCATCTGGGGACACCGTGACCTCGGAGCCGCCGCGTATCACGCGCGCCGAATCGGGGCGGATGTCCATCAGCGCCGCTATGCTCTTGCGGCTCTTGCCGACGGCAATGCTCTGAAACAGCTCGCCGACCTGATAGAAGAGCATTACGGCGACTGCTTCCTTGTAATCGCCGGTCGCAAATGCGCCGACGGTGGCAAGCGTCATAAGGAATTTTTCGTCAAGGAGCTGCCCGTGCACTATGTTCAGCACGGCGTCCTTTACAACGTCATATCCTATCACGATGTAGGCGGGGAGGAAGATGAGGAATTTCCACACACCGTCAAGCGGAATAAGCGATGCAGCTATAAGCAGCACAAGAGAGAAGAGAAGTCTTATAACCGTGCGCTTCTGGCGGCGTGAAAGATCTTTTAAGAATTTCATGGCGAAGCGCCTCCCGGTCAGAGTTTTATGCTCATGTCGGGCTCTATGCGGCGGCAGAGCTTTACGACTTTTTTCATAACGGCGTCGAATTCGGCGTCGTCCACTTCAACGGTCATCTTCTGCATGATGTAGTTCACGTTAGCGCTCTTTACGCCGTCAAGCTTTGAGATGGCGTCTTCGATTTTTGCGGCGCAGTTCGCGCAGTCGAGATCTTCGAGTTCATATGTTTTTTTCATTGTGGGGTACCAAGCCTTTCTTTATATGATGATATTTTTTCAGATTTCTTCGGCGCGCTTCTCGCGCAGATGGTCGTAGCCCTGCGCCACGATCGTGTGAACATGATCGTCGGCAAGGTAATAAAACATTGTTTTTCCCTCGCGGCGGCAGGCAACAAGATTGTTGTCCTTAAGCACCTTAAGTTGATGCGAAATTGCCGAGGATGTCATGCCGAGCCGCTCGGATATGTGCATTACGCACATCTCATCGTCAAGCAGGGCAAAAAGGATGCGCAGACGTGTCGTGTCGCCGAATATTTTGAAGAGGTCCGCAAGGTCGCAGAGCATCTCCTCGGAGACATTGTTCGAGGCGGCGTGCAGGCAGTGGTCATGAGTGTGCGTTGAATTTTCCATTTCTTATTCCCTCACATTATTGAGCGCGGATTCATATGAATTATCATTCATTTGAACCACTGTTCATATGATATCACATTCAAATGTTTTTGTCAATAGGTTTTGCGAAAAAAGAGCGGAAAAAGTTTTATTTTTTTATACGGTAAAAAGGGAAGGTCGAAAAAAGTAAAAACGGCTTGCAGAAATGTAACGGATGTGGTATAATTGATATAAATAATACATTTGTGAGGAACAAAGGAGGAACGCGACCGTGGCAAAAAAACGCAGAAACAGATCCCGTGACTATATTGAGGACGTGCCGATCGGCGCGCTGCTTATTCTTTTGTTTGCGGCATGGTCGTATATAAAAGAGTTCTGGTACATATTTCTGATAATTGCCGTGGCGGTCATTGCCGTTGTTATCCTAATAAAAGTTAAGAAGAAAAAACGCAAGAAGGTGTTTGCAATCAATGAGATCGACGCTATGGACGGCATTGATTTTGAGGACTACACCGCCGGTCTGCTGCGCCGCATGGGGTACAGGAATGTGCGCGTGACGCAGGCAAGCGGCGATTTCGGCGTCGATGTCACCGCAAAGCTGAACGACGAGTTGTGGGTGTTCCAGTGCAAGCGGTACACCGGCAATCTCGGTGTCAAGTCGGTTCAGGAGGTCTTTGCCGGAGCGGCAAAGTACCGCGCCGATAAAGCTGTCGTCATCACGAACTCGTATTTTACCGAGGCTGCCAAGGAACTTGCCGATGATACGAATGTCATGCTTTGGGACAGAGACTATCTGTGCCGCACCATAAAGACGCTCAACAAGACCGTAAAGGCACAGAGTATCCTTAAAAAATAACGGTAGATAAAACCGCGCGGGGTTCATTGCAGTCATCGCGCGGTTTTCCACTTGAAAAAATCCGCGTGATGTGCTATAATTATTATTGTAATAAATGAAAGATCCGCGCATACTAACAAAAAAGCGCGGAGGTTTTCATGAACGGAAAAATGCGTGATTTTCTCATCGGGCTCGGACTGGGACTTTTGCTTTTCGGTTGTGTGGCGGTGATAATTCTGACGATGTGACGATCCTTCGGGGGTGCTGTATGCGGCTTGACAAATATCTTTCGGCAGCGGGAGAGTGCTCGCGCCGCGACTGCGCGCGCGATGTGCGCGCGGGGCTTGTGCTCATTGACGGCAAGCCGGCGCGCACGGCGGATGCCGAGGTCGTACCGGGAGTCAGCCGCGTTGTGAGGCGCGGCGCGGCGGTCGAATGGCGCGAGCATATTTACATTATGCTCAACAAACCGGAGGGCTATGTCAGCGCCACCGAGGACAAGAAGGACGGCTGCCCGGTCGTTACCGGACTTTGCGCCGAGCGCGACCGCGAGCGGGTGTTTCCGTGCGGCAGGCTTGACAAGTATACGGTGGGGCTTATGCTCCTCACCGACGACGGCGAGCTGGCGCACCGCCTGCTGGCGCCGGCGCGCCATGTAGACAAAACATACCGTTATACGGCGGAGGCGGTGCTTTCCGCAGACGCGCGTGCGCGGCTTGAAGGCGGTGTTTATATTGAGGGCGGCGTGCTGACTGCGCCGTGTCGCGTTGAGCCTGAGGACGGCACACACGGGCTCATCACGATACATGAAGGAAAATACCATCAGATAAAGCAGATGTTCGGAGCAGTCGGCAACAAAATAACCGCGCTTGAACGCGTGAGCTTCGGTCCGCTTTTGCTTGATCCGTCGCTGCCGCGCGGCGGGTGGCGGTATCTTACCGACAGCGAGGTGCTATCCCTTTATGCCGCCGCGTGCCTGAAGAAATAAATATTAATTATAAAAGGAAGACATAACAATGATCGATATTGAAGCAACACTGGCGGAGGAGCTGGGACTCGGAGTCGAACAGGTCAGAAAGACCGTTGCGCTGATCGACGAGGGCAATACGATACCATTTATCGCGCGATACCGCAAAGAGGTCACGGGATCACTTGACGACACCGTGCTGCGTGATCTGTTTGACCGTCTCAACTATCTGCGCAACATAGAAAAGCGCCGCGAGGAGGTCAAAGCTCTTATCGCCGCGCAGGAAAAGCTCACGCCCGAGCTTGAACGCGCCATTGACTCGGCAAAAACGCTCACCGAGGTGGATGATATCTACCGCCCGTTCCGCCCGAAACGCAAAACGCGTGCATCTGTTGCACGCGAAAAGGGACTTGAGCCGCTCTCCGAGCTCATTTTTGCGCAAAACGAAAAATACGATCCGCCGATCTCCGATGCGGCTGCCGCCTACATAAATGAGGAAAAGGGCGTTGCGAGCGCGGACGAAGCGATAGCGGGCGCGCTCGATATCATTGCCGAGAACATTTCGGACAACGCCGATTGCCGCAAGGGCGTGCGCACGCTCACTGCGGAGCACGGGATACTTGTATCAAAGGCTGCAAAGGATGAGGATTCAGTCTATGCGCAGTATTACGATTTTTCCGAGCGCGTGAAGCGCATTGCGGGACACCGCGTGCTTGCCGTCAACCGCGGCGAAAAGGAGGGTTTCCTCAAGGTCACGGTCGAACCCGGCTCCGACCTTGTAATGAGCTACCTTTACCGCAAGTTCCTCAAGGATAACGCAAGCCCCGCGCATGATCTGGTCAAGTCTGCCGTTGACGACAGCTATTCGCGCCTCATAGCGCCGTCTGTCGAGCGCGAGATAAGAAACGACCTTACCGACCGCGCCGGCGAGGGTGCGCTCAAGGTTTTTGAGGACAACCTCAGGCATCTGCTGATGTCCCCGCCGCTGCGCGGCAAGACCGTAATGGGCTTTGACCCCGGCTACCGCACCGGCTGTAAACTTGCGGTGGTAGACAGAACGGGAAAGGTCATCGACACGGCTGTGATCTACCCCACAAAGCCGCAGGAGCGCATTGCGGAGAGCCGGCGCGTTGTCGCAGGGCTGATACGCAAGTACGGGGTCGATGTCATTGCCATAGGCAACGGTACGGCATCCAAAGAGAGTGAGATCTTCATTGCCGGACTGCTGAAGGAAATGCCCGGTGACTGCAAATATATCATGGTCAGCGAGGCGGGGGCATCTGTTTACTCCGCTTCAAAGCTCGGAGCCGAGGAATTCCCGGATTTCGATGTGACACAGCGTTCGGCTGTTTCGATAGCCCGCCGCCTTCAGGACCCGCTGGCGGAGCTCGTCAAGATTGATCCGAAATCGGTTGGCGTAGGGCAGTATCAGCACGACATGAAGCAGGCGCGCCTTGACGAGGCGCTTACCGGCGTGGTGGCGGATTGCGTGAACTCAGTCGGTATTGATCTAAATACCGCGTCATATTCGCTGCTCTCGTATGTTTCGGGCATCAGCGCACAGGTGGCTAAGAATATTGTAAAATACCGCGAGGAAAACGGCGAATTCCTGAGCCGCGCAGAGCTGCTCAAGGTGCCGCGCCTCGGAAATAAGGCATATGAACAGTCGGCGGGCTTCCTTCGTGTTTCGGGTTCCGATGAGGTGCTCGACGCCACGGGCGTTCACCCCGAATCATACGGAGCGGCGCACAAGCTGCTCGGTATGTTCGGATTTGACGAGTCGGAGATACGATCCGGCGGACTGCGCCTGCTCGGAAAAAAGGTGGCGGAGAAGGGACGTGCGAAGGTTGCCGAGGAGATAGGAGTCGGCGAGCCGACCCTGTGCGACATCGTTGCCGAGCTTGAAAAGCCGGGACGCGATGTGCGCGACAGCTTCCCCGCGCCCGTGCTGCGCGACGACGTTCTTGATATTTCATCTCTCAAAGAGGGGATGATACTCACGGGTACGGTGCGCAACGTCATCGACTTCGGCGCGTTTGTGGATATAGGCGTGCACCAGGATGGTCTGGTACACATTTCGCAGATATGCGACAAATACATCAAGCATCCTTCCGAGGTGCTGTCTGTCGGCGATATCGTGAAGGTCAAGGTCATATCGGTCGATGCCGCACGGCACCGCATAGGACTTTCGATGAAGCTCGGCAAGACCGAGGAGTAGAGCAAGGCTTGGTAAATCACATTTACACAAACCGGTCAAAAACATTGACGAAAGTCGTTCTTCTGCCGAAAGCGGCTGCTAATTGTGCAATGTGCACAATTTTGGACCTGAAAATTTGGGGAATAAGCCTCTATCATTTTTCACGAAAATTTGATACAATATTATAGTACAGAATATAGTCTCGGATCGGGAAGGTCCGATCTGAATTTCAAGGAGGAAAGCACATCCTATGGCAAGTGTATCGCTTAAACACATTTATAAAAAATATCCGGGCGGAGTTACCGCTGTATCGGACTTTAACCTTGATATCAAGGATAAGGAGTTTCTGATCCTGGTCGGACCTTCCGGCTGCGGAAAGTCAACCACCCTGCGTATGATAGCAGGTCTGGAGGAGATCACAGAGGGTGAGCTTTTCATAGGCGATCAGCTGGTCAACGATGTTGCTCCTAAGGACAGAAAGATAGCAATGGTGTTCCAGAACTACGCTCTGTATCCTCATATGACCGTTTTCGAGAACATGGCATTCGGACTCAAGCTCATCAAGACTCCCAAGGAGGAGATCAAGAGACGCGTTGAAGAGGCTGCCCGTATACTTGACATCACCCACCTGCTTGACAGAAAGCCGAAGGCTCTGTCCGGCGGTCAGAAGCAGCGTGTCGCGCTCGGACGCGCTATCGTTCGTAAACCCAAGGTCTTCCTTCTTGACGAACCGCTCTCCAACCTGGACGCAAAGCTCCGTGCGGCGATGAGAACCGAGCTTACAAAGCTGCACCAGAATGTTCAGACCACATTTATTTACGTTACGCACGACCAGGTCGAGGCTATGACCATGGCAACAAGAATCGTTGTTATGAAGGACGGTCTCATTCAGCAGGTCGATACTCCTCAGACTCTTTACGATGAGCCTGTCAACCTCTTTGTTGCCGGATTTATCGGAACACCTCAGATGAACTTCATCAACGGCAAGCTTGTCAAAAAGGGTGACGATGTTTACTTCAACTTCGAGGACAAGTCCCTCAAGCTGCCCTCCGAAAAGGCAAACAACCCCGATCTTAAGGACTATATCGGCAAGGAAGTTGTTGTCGGTCTGCGTCCCGAGTGCATCCACGATGCTCCCATGCAGCTTGCTGCATTCCCGGACAGCGTAGTTGATGCTTATGTTGACGTTACCGAGCTTATGGGCGCCGAGATCTATCTCTACCTCACCATAGGCGAGACCAACCTCATCGCACGTGTTTCCTCCCGCTCCACCACCCGCGCGGGCGACAACATCAAGGTTGCCTTCGATATGACACGTATGCACATATTCGATAAGGACACCGAGCGTTGCATCATTCACTGATGATTTAAACATAATGTAATACAGGCTGTCACGCTAACGCGCGACAGCCTATATTATTATCGCGGGGAATTGACAAGTTCGCTGATTTATAGTATAATAAAATATATATATCTTGACGGTAAAACGCATGGAGGTGGATCCGATGACTGCTGAAAAAAAATACTGCACCCCCGCGTACAGCCTTCGCTTTACGGCTGGCAGGATCGGACTTACCATGCTGTTTCACACCATGCTTATAAATCTGCTGTTTATTCTGTCCGATGCGGTCGAAGCGCCGGTGCGCGCCTTTGCCTCCGCTCAGGCGGGGATATTCGGCACCGAAGCCGCCGATATTGCTGTCGGATCTCTTGAAGCGGCGTCATATCTTATGTCGTTTATGCTTCCCGTGGCTTTCTTCGCCATAATTACCCCGCGCGCGGTGCGACGTCCGATGAATCTCGGGGTGCGGCTGCCGTCCTGCACATGGGCGGTGATCCTTTTTGCGCTTGCGGCAAACACGGCGGCATCGTATGTGAATTTTTATGTTATGTCCGGTATCGGTATTCCGTCGGAACCGTCGTCCGAAAGCTCTGGCGGTGCGGTCGGTATCATCCTTTCGTTTATAAATATTGCCCTTGTTCCGGCACTTTGCGAGGAATTCCTTTTCCGCGGGTGCATACTCGCCGCACTACTGCCATATGGGAAAACAACGGCTGTTATCGGCTCGGCGGTGCTCTTTTCTTTGATGCACAACAACTTCGCTCAGTTTTTCTACACCTGTATTGCGGGAATAATTTTGGGCGCCGTTTATGTTGCCACAGGATCGATATGGGCGGGGACCTTCGTTCATCTTTTCAATAACTTTTCGTCGGTGGCGCTGTCAGCACTCTATGAGCGCACAACACCGGAGACGGCGGCGGTGATATCCGCTCTTTACGATTCCGCGCTTCTGACGGCGGGGCTTGCGGCAGGAGTTGTGCTTGTTTTGCATGAAAAAAAACAGGCGGAATGGCATGGCGATGTATCATATGCGACCGACAGCGGCACGCACGGCACTCTTCGCGGTTTTTTTGCCCCGGCAATGATAGTTTATTTTGCGGTGGCGATATTTGCTGCGCTGGTTCTGAGGTGATGTGAGCAATGGAGTCGGAAAAAAACAAAATGGCTCGGTCTCCGGATGAAGCGGACATTGCGTTCATGCACATGGCGCTTGATCTGGCGCACGAGGCAGCTGCGGCTGGCGAGGTGCCGGTCGGCGCCGTTGTCGTGAGACGAGGCGAGGTGATAGGGAGCGGCAGAAATCGCCGCGAGGGCGGCGGCGGTGCCGTCGCACATGCGGAGATAGAAGCGATAAGCGCGGCGTCGCGCGCACTCGGCGGGTGGAGACTTTCCGGGTGTACTCTTTATGTCACGCTTGAGCCGTGTCCCATGTGTGCCGGCGCGGTGATAAATGCGCGGCTTGACCGCGTTGTGTTCGGTGCGCACGACCCAAAGGGCGGCGCACTCGGCGGACTTTTTGACCTTTCCGCCTACCCGCTCGGCTGCCGTCCGCTTGTCAGCGGCGGTGTGCTGGAGGACGACTGCTTAAAGCTCATTCGTGATTTTTTTGCCGCACGCAGAAATGATACCGGCAAGCCGCGCCGCGTACTGCGCGAAGCATTTTCTATGCACGCAGACGAGCTGGCGCCGTATCTTCTCGGCAAAATTCTTTGTCGGCGCGACCGCGAAAGCGGCGAGATACATCGCGCGCGCATAACGGAGACCGAGTGCTACCTTGGCGAGGAGGATACCGCCTGTCACGCGCATCGCGGCAAGACCGAGCGAACGTCTGTCCTTTGGCGGCGCGGCGGCACGGTGTATGTGTATCTTTGTTACGGAATGCACAGTCTTCTGAATTTTGTGAGCGGCGGCGAGGGCGAGCCGGAGGCGGTTCTGATCCGTGCTGTTCAAGGTGCCGCAGGTCCCGGCAAGCTTACGAAAATGCTGGGGATCGACCGTTCGCTGAACGGTCACGATGCGGTTTTTTCGGACGAAATATGGATCGAGGACGACGGTACCCCGATTCCGGAATATACGTCGCTCCCGCGTGTGGGCATAGATTACGCGTCGCCCGATGACCGTATGCGTCCGTGGCGTTTTACCGCGATAGCGGAATAAGATCAAAAAGGCAGGTGAAGGGAATGAAACAGACGTTTTCGGTACGGATGCGTACTGCGGCGTTCCTTTTGGCGTGCCTTTTCGTGACGGCACTTGCGCTGCCTTGCGCGGCAGTCGGTGCCGAATCAACGACCGCCGCTTCATCCGCAAAAAGCACGTCGCTCGGCGTTATAACGGTGTGCTCATATGATCGCGCGGCGGGCGTGATAAAGGTTGCGGGAACTGTCAATCACAAGGTCTTTACGGCGGCTGAAAACTGCCGTATAGCACTTTTCCGCGTTCCGTCGTGGCGTTCTGCGGCGCATATTGCCGCAGCATCGGACCCGGTGGCGGAAATGCCCGTGGCGATCAGATTTGAATTCACACTTAAGTTCACGGGCGAGGAGGACCTCCTCTCGCTTTATGCCCCGGTGCTGATATACCCGGACGGCAGGCGTTCTTTTATCGCGCAGCCGAGGTACCCCGAAAGCGTGACGGGCGATACGCCGGATGTCGGCTTCAAGGGTGTCTCCACCGATTCGGCATCCGAAATTGCGGAGTCGGGGGCAGGCAGCGTTTTGATAGATGTTTATCTTGACCGCCTTGAGGACGGCAGGCACAGCGGATATCTTCAGACCATAAGCGGTATGTCGTTTTATTACAACCGCGAATATGTCGATGATCTTGACAGGCGGGTGCGCAGTGCCTCGGTCGCAGGCGCTTCGGTGCTTTTGCGGCTGCTTGTTTCCCCCACAGACAGTCCCGATGGACTTTCCTACGCTGCTTCGGCATCATTCGGTGCCGCCTACCGCGGCATCGTTGTTTCGGACGAAACTTCCGCGCTCACGGTCTATGCATATCTTTCATTTCTTTGCGCAAGATATGACGGCGGTTCGCGCGGCAGGGTAGACGGTCTTGTGCTCGGCTTTTGCGCCGACCTGCCCGACAAATATAACTTTTGCGCCAGTACCGGTCCGATGTATTATGAAATATATTCAAGGACGCTCGCGCTTATCGGCATTGCGGCAGGGGAGGGGATGCGCCTTGTGGTTCCTGTCAGCGATGAGTGCGGAGCCGACGGCTCGCCAGTATTTTCGGATTTTGTCGAAGGTGTCGCCGCGTATATTTCCGCACACACCGACCTTGAATTCACTGTGATGATAGACAGTACGCACAACGCCTATCATCTTGACGACAGTTATTTTGACCTTCCGACCGAAGGCGGAGACGACGATGCCGCCTACCCGCGCGGCGACTCACAGAAAACGCCGGACCCGAAGACGGACGGCGAGGAAACGAAAAAAGAGCCTGTCCCCACTTCAAAAAGCGACGGTTACTTCTGCACCGACAGCGTGACGATCGGCATAACGCCGCTTGCTTCGGTGATGGAACAGCTCTGTGACCGGTACAACTCTCTGCGCCGCAGCTTTATCTGGTGCTGGACGCCCGATGAGAGCACATCCGGCAGTGCGCTGAGCGTGCTTTATGCGTACAATTATATGGCACTCACTGCCATGGGGGCGGAGGCATTTGTGCTTCGCACCGACAGCACGCGGTTCACCACAGTATCTCATCTTGTAAAATATATAGATACCGATTCGGGCGACAAGGCTACATCATATGCGCTTGAGGTGTTCGGCGTCACGTCATGGTCGGTGCTTTTTCCCGGTTTGACGGAAGTTGCTCCCGGAGGGAGAAAAATAATCGAGACGGAACTCCTCACAGGTGCGCCGGACCTGCGCGGCAGGTACACGCTTTGGAACTTCTCTGCGGTTTCCGGCGCGCACGGATGGGCTGCGGGCCCCGGCTGCAGATCGCTGCGCAGTGTTTTCGATGACGGCGAGGGCTGCCTCAAAGCCGTTTTCGGCGACGAGAGCGGCGGGGCGTATTCGGATATATGCAGTGTCTTTGTCACTCCGGAGCCGTCCGCATATACGTCTTACGCAGGCTTTGATCTGTCATGCTCGGGCGGAGCAGAGGGCGATATCTACGAGATAAAGCTGGTCGTCTACAGCGGCGGTGTGTCGGTCGAGGGCAAGACCGTTATGACCGAGGGCGAGCGCAAAACACTGTATATTGATATCTCCGGTGCACCGGACGATGCCGGTATCGATGCCGTGCGCATTGCGGCAAGACGGGTCTCGGGCGAGGGCGATATCACTCTGCGTACGTACGAGGTATCACTTTGCAGCCGCGAGCATTCCGACCGCGAGCTTGCCGCGCTCATTGCGGAGGCTCATCGAAGCGGCGATGGCGGCGATGCGTCGATAGACGATGAAGCGTCGCAAAAGCTTCTCACCGCAGTGCTGCTGATAGCGGCGTCTGTGGCGTTCGGCGGATATGCTGCTGTTCTTCTGGCACGGCGCGAGCGGCGCGATGCCGGCAGATAACGCGGCGCGCGATATAAGTCAAATATTTTATTTATATAAAAGGACGGAACAAATGAAAAACATCGACAGAAATCTTACCATGCTTTGCGATTTTTATGAGCTTACCATGGCAAACGGCTATGAAAAGTGCGGCATGGGCGATATGTATGTTTATTTTGACGTGTTTTACCGTGACAATCCCGACGGTGCGGGCTATGCCATTGCCGCAGGACTTGAGCAGATAGTAAAATACGTCAATGAGCTGCACTTTGACAGCGAGGATATCGAATATCTCCGTTCAAAGGGAATATTCGATGAAAAATTCCTTGAGTACCTTAAAACCTTCCGCTTTGAGGGCGATATGTGGGCAGTGCCGGAGGGAACGGTCATATTCCCGGGCGAACCTGTGATCACCGTGCGTGCAAAGGCTCCGCAGGCGCAGTTTATCGAGACATATATCCTTATGCAGTTCAACCATCAGTCCTGCATTGCGACAAAGGCAACACGCATTGTGCGCGCTGCCGACGGCAGGGCAATAAGCGAGTTCGGCTCGCGCCGCGCGCAGGGCTCGGATGCCGCTATTCTCGGTGCGCGCGCCGCATATATCGGCGGCTGTGCGGGAACTGCCTGCACCATCACCGACGAGGCTTACGGTGTTCCCGCAACGGGGACCATGGCTCACTCGTGGGTGCAGATGTTCCCCGATGAATATACTGCGTTCAAGACCTATTGCGAGATATATCCGACCGCAGCCACGCTGCTGGTAGACACGTATAATGTCATTGAGTCGGGCGTGCCGAACGCCATACGCGCATTCCGCGAGGTGCTGAAGCCGATGGGCATTACAAAGTGCGCAATACGCATTGATTCCGGCGACATAGCCTACCTTACAAAAAAGGTCCGCAAAATGCTGGATGCAGCGGGCTTCCCGCAGTGCAAGATAGTGATATCGAACTCGCTTGACGAATATATAATCCGCGATATAATCCGCCAGGGCGCGTGCGTGGATGCGTTCGGCGTCGGCGAAAGACTGATCACTTCAAAGAGCTCTCCCGTATTCGGCGGCGTTTACAAGCTTTGCGCGGTCGAGGACAGCGTCACCGGAGAGATAATTCCCAAAATAAAGCTGAGTGAAAACGCACAGAAGATAACAACACCGCATTTCAAGAAGGTAATGAGACTTTACAGCCGCGAAAACGGAAAGGCTGAGGCGGACCTCATTTGTGTGCATGACGAGACTGTGAATGACGATGGTCCGGTCGAGATATTCGATCCGCAGTACACATGGAAGCGCAAGATACTTGAAAATGTCCGTGCCGAGGAGTTGCTGGTCCCGATATTCAAGGACGGAAAGCAGGTTTATGAGCTGCCGTCGCTTGAGGATATCAAACGCCGTTGCGCCGATCAGCTCGGAACGATGTGGGACGAGATACTTCGCTTTGAAAACCCGCATAACTACTATGTTGACCTCTCGCAGAAGCTGTGGGATATCAAGCATGAAATGATACGCGGAAACAGATGACCGCGCAATAAGAAAAATAAGTAAGAGGGGCTGCCGCGCTTTGGCGCGGCAGCCCCGAATTCGGTTTAACCGAATTATTTTGATCAGTCGTTTACTTTCTTTCTTACGAAGAAGCAAGCGGTGCCGGCTATCGCAACAACTGCGAGAGCGATAACAACTACGTAAGCGTTGTCGCCGGTCGGAGGAGTTACGGGCTCGGTCACAGCGGGCTTGGTGTCCACAGGATCGGTATCGGCAGGCTTGGTGTCCAAGGGATCGGTTCCGGGAGTTACAGGATCGGTCACAGCGGGTTTGGTGTCCACAGGATCGGTCACGGGCGGCTCAACGGGAGTGGTGGGGGCGGTGTAACCGACCTTGGCACTTGCGAATACAGCCTTGCCGCCTTTAAGAGCGAACAGGGTGGAGCCTGCTGCGGCGTTTGCCTGGTAAATGAGAGTGCTGTTGAGCTCGCCGCGGGTGATAGCCTTTACATTGGAATCACCGATGGTTCTCTGGTTGCCTTCAAAGTCGATAACGGCACCGCTGAGGTTCTTGCCGAGAGCGGCAGAGAGCGGTATGCGGTTTGCAACGTTGGCTTCGGCAGTGGCATAGGAGAGAATGGTGGTCGTGCCGCCGTCGGCGAGGAATATGTTCTCCATGGTGTAGAGGGCGATGTCGGCACTGGACATACCGAGAATTGCAAGATAGCAGGTCTTGTCGGCAACGGTCAGAGCGGAAAGCTTACCTGCGCCGATGACGTTCTTGATGGTGGTGTCGTTGTTGTTGGTGTAGCCGATGAACTCGGAAGCCCAGCAGGCAGCCGCAACGTCGCCGTTGTTGATGCTGTTGGTGATGTGGGCGTATTCCTGCTTGGAGCCGAATACGTAACCCACAAGTCCGCCTGCCTCGTAACCGGCAGTGATCTTACCGTTGTTGATGCAGTAGTCGATGTAGAGGGTGTTGCCGTCGTTGCCGCTCTTGGTTCCCTTGGCGAGGTAACCGAGTATACCACCGGCTTCTGCGGTAGCCTTGCCTTCGATGAAAGCAGTGATGTCGCCGTTGTTGACGCAGTTCTTGATGGTAAGGGGAACGATAGTGGATGTGTCGTAGGAGGAACCCACGATACCGCCGGCGCAAGCGTCTTCCTTGGCACTCTTGGCAGTGTTGGAGAGAGTGATGTTACCGTCGTTGGTGCAGAACTCGATGGTGGCGGACTTTCTTGCGTCACCTATGATACCGCCGGCGCGGTGCGCAGCAGTGATGGCGGCAGCATTGTAGCAGTTTTTGACTTTGATGGCACCGGAGCCGTTGTAACCGGCAATACCGCCGGCACAAGCCTGGTCGACTGCGCTCTGGGATGTGATGGCACCCTTGTTTACGCAGTTCTCGAAAGTACTGTCAAGGCCGTAGCAGCAGCCGACGATACCGCCGACGAAGCCGTTGCTGTCGATAGTGCCTTCATTGGTGCAGCCGATGAAGTAGGAGGGGGCGGAATCGGAGCCGCTGCCGTTTACACGACCGACCAGAGAACCGGTCTTGGAGTCGTCGTTGGCGCGAACTGTGATGTCAGCCTTGTTGGTTATGTTTTCGAATCTTGCCATCTTAGCCTGGCAGGCAACTGCGGCTGTATTGACGGTCTCACCGGCAACGATGTCGATCTTGCCCGCGATGGTGAGGTTCTTTACTGTACCGTTCATCTGCTTGAACATAGGAACGGAAATGGTAACGGTCTTGCCGTTGCCGTCGAGGGTACCTGTGAAGTCGGTTTCATAGGTCTCATCGATGGTGATGTCGGCTGCGAGGTAATAAATACCGTCGGGAGCCATGTTCTTGAATTCTTCGGCGCTGTTGATGGCGGTGCCCTCGGCAGCGAATACGCCGACGGAAAGCATGGACACGATCATAACAATGCTGAGGATCAGGGAGAGTGTTTTGCGCATGATGTATACCTCTTTCTTGTAATTTTTATGCGGTGACTTACCCGCACTGTTTGGAGTCAATTAATTATACCCAAAATTGCACTGAATGTCAAGTCTTTTTGTTGGATTTGTATAAAAAATATTCAAAAAATCCCCGGAAAGTGTTTGGTTTGCTTTCCGGGGAAGAGTATCTTATTCAGACGGTTCAGTCGGTTACTTTCTTTCTTGCGAAGAAGCAAGCCGTACCTGCAATCGCAACAACTGCGAGAGCGATAACAACTACGTAAGCGTTGTCGCCGGTCGGAGGAGTTACGGGCTCGGTCTCAGCGGGTTTGGTGTCCACAGGATCGGTATCGGCAGGCTTGGTGTCCACGGGATCGGTTCCGGGAGTTACAGGATCGGTCTCAGCGGGCTTGGTGTCCACAGGATCGGTCACGGGCGGCTCAACGGGAGTGGTGGGGGCGGTGTAACCGACCTTGGCACCTGCGAATACAGCCTTGCCGCCTTCAAGAGCGAACAGGGTGGAGCCTGCACCGGAGTTTGCCTGATAGATCATGGTGCTGTTGAGCTCGCCGCGGGTGATAGCCTTTACATTGGAATCACCGATGGTTCTCTGGTTGCCTTCAAAGTCGATAACGGCACCGCTGAGGTTCTTGCCGAGAGCGTGGGAGAGCGGGACGCGGTTTTTGACGTTGGAATCGGCAGTAGCCCAGGAGAGAAGAGTGGTCGCGCCGCCGTCGGCGATGAACACGTTCTCAATGGTATAGAGAGCGATATCGGAGCCGGACATACCAACGATGCAGAGGAAGAGACCGGAGGCGTCGCCGGTAGCGGTGATCTTGCCGGCACCGATGCAGTTTCTGATAACGGTATACTGGCTGTTGGTGTAAGCAACGAATTCGGAGACAAAGCCCTTGGTAACAAGGTGGAGATCACCGTTGTTGATGCAGTTCTCAAGAGTGGTTGCCTTTACGGGGTCTGAGTTGGATGCCCATGCGTATCCGAGGATACCTGCCGCACCGCCGGTTCCGCCGCCGGTGCCGGTAACGTCGCCGTTGTTGATGCAGTTCTTTATGGTAGTACCGGACTTGATGCCGTCATCACCGGAGTATCCAACGATACCTGCGGAAATATTGCCGCCCTTGACTGTGCCGTTGTTGACGCAGTTGGAAACGTTTGCAGACTTTCTTGCATCGCCCTGGATGCCGCCCGCGCGGTAGCCGGAGGTGATGTTGCCGTCATTGGTGCAGTTTTTGATGGTGATGATGTCATTTCCCGAGTAACCGATGATTCCGCCTGCGGCAACGCCGGACTTGGCGCCGCTGGAGGTTATGTTGCCCTTGTTGTAGCAGTTGTCGAACGTGGTGTCGAGCTTCTGGGCTTCACCGACGATACCGCCGGTGGCTTCGGGACCGGAAACGTTGGCTTCGTTCACGCAGTTGATGAAGGTCGCGGGAGCGGTGCCTACTCTGCCGCAGATGCCGCCTACGCAGGCATCGCCGGATGCGAGTATGTGGTCAACGGTAGCCTTGTTGGTTATGCCGTCAAATGTACCGCCGGCGGAACCGATCGCTACGGCGCCGAGGTTGGCTTTTGCGGTGTCCTGGGTGACGCCGCCCACGGTGGTAAGGTTCTTGACTGTGCCGTTCATCTGTTTGAACATGGGAACGGACACGGTAACGGTCTTGCCGTTGCCGTCAAGAGTACCGGTAAAGTCGGCTTCATAGGTGGTGTCAACGGTTATGTCGGCAGCAAGATAGTAATTGCCGTCGGCAGCCATGTTGTTGAAGTCCTCGGTGGTTTTGATCGGGGTACCCTCTGCGGCAAATACGCCGACGGAAAGCATGGATACGATCATAACGATGCTGAGGATCAGCGAGAGAGTTTTGCGCATGATTATACCTCTTTCTTTTGTTTTGTGCGGCATAAAACGCCGCATAATTTTGGATGCTACGATTATTATACATAAAAAATCACCTTCTGTCAATAGCTTTTGTGATATTTGTATAACAATGAAGTACCGATCGTCCCGGCGATCCCGTCCGCGACATGATCCGTATTGACATTTTTCGCGGGCTATGGTATGATATCATATATAATATTGTTTTTTACGGAAGTGATGTTATGAAATCTGATATTGAAATAGCACAGGAGTGCGTTATGAAGCCGATAAGCGAGATAGCGGCAGGTCTCGGAATAGCCGATGAGCATATCGAGCCGTACGGCAGATACAAGGCAAAGGTCGATCCGGCTGCGTGGGAGGATCCCGCGCGCGGCGAGGGAAAGCTGATACTCGTTACGGCAATAAATCCCACGCCCGCAGGAGAGGGGAAGACCACAACGACAATAGGTCTTGCCGACGGACTGCGCCGTATAGGAAAGCGGTCGGTCGCCGCGCTGCGCGAGCCGTCGCTGGGGCCGGTGTTCGGTATAAAGGGCGGAGCGGCAGGCGGCGGATATGCGCAGGTCGTTCCGATGGAGGATATCAACCTGCATTTTACCGGCGACTTTCACGCCATAGGCGCGGCAAACAACCTGCTTGCGGCGATGATAGACAACCACATCCATCACGGCAACGCGCTCGGGATAGATCCGCGCAGGATCACCTGGAAACGCTGCGTCGATATGAACGACCGTCAGCTGCGCTTCCTGGTGGACGGTCTCGGCGGAACGAAAAACGGCGTGCCGCGTGAGGACGGCTTTGATATCACGGTAGCGTCCGAGGTCATGGCTGTGTTCTGCCTTGCCTCGTCGCTGGCGGATCTGCGCGAGCGGCTTTCCCGTATGGTAATAGGCTATACCTATAACGATGAGCCGGTCACTGCCGACGAGCTCGGCGCGGCAGGCGCCATGACGGCTCTTCTGCGCGACGCGATAAAGCCGAACCTTGTGCAGACGCTTGAGGGAACGCCCGCCCTCGTTCACGGCGGGCCGTTTGCCAATATTGCGCACGGGTGCAATTCCGTTATAGCGACAAGGGCGGCAATGAAACTCGGGGACTATGCCGTCACCGAGGCGGGTTTCGGCGCAGACCTCGGCGCAGAAAAGTTTTTTGATATAAAGTGCCGCATGGCGGGGTTTGTGCCGGACGCTGTTGTCATAGTTGCGACCGTCCGCGCTCTGAAGATGCACGGCGGCGCGGCGAAGGGTGAGCTTGCCGCCGAAAACATTGCTGCGCTTGAACGCGGAATGGGCAATCTTCTGCGTCATATATCAAATATAAAGGAAGTTTACGGGCTGCCCGCAGCGGTCGCAGTCAACCGTTTTCCGACTGATACCGAGCGCGAGCTGCGGCTCGTTGCCGAAAAGTGCGCCGCTCTCGGTGTGCGCGCCGTAGTCTCCGATGTGTGGGCGAAGGGCGGCGCGGGCGGAGAAGAGCTTGCGCGCGAGGTCGTGCGGATGTGCGCGGAGGAACGGGGAGATTTCCGTTTCGCATATGATCAGGGCGCATCGATCGAAGAAAAGATCGATGCGGTCGTTACGCGCGTATGGCACGGCGCGGGAGTGGATTATACGCCCGAGGCGCGGCGCGCTGTCGAAAGGCTCACGCGTCTCGGCTTTGCCGGTATGCCGGTCTGCATGGCAAAGACTCAGTACAGCTTTTCCGACGATCCTGCACGCCTCGGAGCACCCGAGGGCTTCCGCGTTACGGTGCGTAATGTAAAAGTGAGTGCCGGCGCGGGCTTTGTCGTTGCCCTTACGGGCGATATCCTCACTATGCCGGGGCTTCCCGCTTCCCCAGCTGCCGAGCGTATCGACGTTTCCCCCGACGGCAGGATCATCGGGTTATTCTGAGAGGGATACAGGTCGAAAATAAAAAAATAAGTTCAGTGTCATACGGAGAAAAATACTATGATAGACAATTTGCGTTTTGAGTCGGTCATAACTGCTTATAAAGCATCTTTTGCAAATAATTGGAATGCGGAAAAATTCAAATGGAAGGCGGTTAAATGCTTTACTGACAACTGGGATCTGAACGCGGCTGATTTCCCGGATATGCTGAAGCGATCCCTTGCGGAAACAGGCAGTCTTTTGCTTTCGGCAAACAATTTTCCGGCGGGCGTGATCGAGGAGCTTTCGGTTGCCGCGCCGGACGAGGTAAGAAAAATGTTTGCCGATCTGTATGATGAGAACCGTGACCCGGTTGAACGTATAATTGATTTTAAGGATCGTGCAACCAAGCTGTATAGCCGATACGGAAAAGGAAAAAATCATTTTCAAACCGAAAGCTCGGCAAGCACATACCTTTGGCTCAGGTATCCGGACAAGTATTATATATACCGGCTGAAAATCGCGAAAAAAATGGCTGCGGCACTCGGCAGCAATTATGTTTTTAAAAAAGGTGCTTATGCTGAAGATCTGCGCAATTTCTATGCTTTGTACAATGAGGTACGAGAAGAAATAAAAAAAGACAGTGAACTTGTTTCAATGATGCGTTCACTCCTCGCCGATGATCTCTACGGAGATCCGGAATGCAATGTACTTACGATAGATTTTGGATATTTTATTGCCGGATATTATTCGGAAGCGGAAAACGGCTACGGGGATCCGATTTGGTTTCCTGAGGATTACTCGCCGAATCTTTCTGTCGGGCAGTGGGTCGAACTTTTGGGTGACCCGTCTGTTTTTACGGTTCAAGCACTTGAAATCGTAAAACGCCTCCGGGACTGCGGCGGACAGGCGACGTGTACACAGCTTTCGGAGAAGTACGGCGAAAATGTGCATTTCTACATTACAGGGTCTGCTGCATTGGCAAAGCGTGTGGTTCGTAAAACGAATTGCCCGGTTATGAAGAGAAGCTCCGACAGTATAAGATGGTGGACGGTTTTGTATCTTGGTAAAAATGCTCCACGCGATGCGGAAGGATGCTACATCTGGCGTTTGAGAGATGAGCTTGCCGCCGCTTTGGAGAAGGTCGATCTGTCGGGTGTTCCGCTGTATGCGGCACACCCCGAGACAGATCCGTGCGGATATTGGTGGATCGTAGCTAATCCCAAAATATGGAGTTTCTCTGATATTGCGGTAGGGGAAACGCAGTTTTACACATTATACAACGAGACCGGCAATAAACGGCGTATATATCAGAACTTTCTTGACGCCAGGGCGGGGGATATGCTGATATGCTACGAGTCGAATCCGGTTAAGAAAATTGTGGCAATAGGTCAGATCAGCGCAGAGCAGGACGGGCAAAAAATATATTTCAGAAAGATCGAAGGACTCGCGTCTCCCATTGATTATCAGGCACTGAAGGACTGTCCGGAACTTGCGGGGATGGAGTGCTTTAGCAATCCGCAGGGGAGTTTTTTTAAGCTTACGAAAGATGAATATGACTTTATTGTGGATATGATCCGAGATGAAAACCCGCCGGCATCGGTGAACTCTGCCGAAAAGTACACCAAGGATGACTTTTTGAAAGAAGTTTATATGACGGGCAACCGTTATGACAAGCTGGTTTCGGTTTTGCGGAACAAGAAAAATCTGATCCTGCAAGGTGCGCCCGGCGTCGGTAAGACCTTTACCGCGAGAAAGCTGGCATATTCGATGATGGGGGAAAAAGACGATAGCAGAATTGAATTCGTGCAATTCCACCAAAATTATTCTTATGAAGATTTTATGATGGGATATAAGCCGACAGAGCATGGCTTTGAATTGAAGTACGGTGTGTTCTACCGTTTCTGCCGCAAGGCACTTAACAGACCGGACCAAGATTTTTTCTTTATCATTGACGAAATCAACCGCGGAAATATGAGTAGGATATTCGGCGAATTGCTTATGCTCATTGAGAAGAGTTACCGCGGAAAAAAGATAACACCCGCGTACAGCGAAGAGCCGTTTGCGGTGCCCGAAAATCTGTATATCATCGGAATGATGAATACTGCGGACAGAAGCCTTGCATTGATCGACTATGCACTGCGCCGCCGATTCGGTTTTTTTGAGATAGAACCGGGATTTGATTCCGAGGGCTTCCGTCGGTATCAAGATTCGCTTGAAAGTGAGACATTTGATCGGCTGACAGACAAAATCATTGAGCTGAACCGTGCTATAACGAATGATAAGGCATTGGGACGCGGGTTCAGGATCGGACACAGCTATTTATGCGGAAAAAACAAAGATGAGTATACGGATGAATGGCTTCGGGAGGTCGTTGAGTTCGACATACTTCCGCAGCTGTCGGAATATTGGTTTGATGATAACGAAGAAGCGAGTCATTGGGAAAGTGTTCTCCTCGGTGTTTTTCAGTGATGAAGGATAAAAGCATTGTCATAAAAAACATTTATTATATGCTCTCATATGTTTTCGGAGCGCTTGATCAATCGGATTTCAGAAACGTGGGCACCGAAACATTTGAAAATATACATAATCTTTTTGCCGCTATACTGTCATACGGAATAGGGCGGCAGTTGAAGCAAGGATTGTACAGCGAATATTGCAGCCGTTCCGATGATATTCCGGTCGCGCGCGGAAAGATAAATATGCTCGGAACCGTAAAAAACCGTACAAAAGGACGGTTGCGCCTTCAGTGCGAATATGATGAGCTTACTGTAAATAACATCTACAATCGGATATTGAAAACCACCGCAAATGTTTTATTGCGGGATGCCGGTGTGGACAGCATATACAGGGCGGCTCTGAAAAAGGAACTTATGCTTTTTTCCGGAGTTGATGAAATTGCTCCGGAGGTGATATGCTGGTCCGCGATCCGTTTTCAAAGGAGCAATGCAACATACCGTATGCTTATCGGAGTGTGCAGGCTGGTTCTTGACGGTATGCTTCTGACAACGGAAGACGGTGAGACGCGGTTAGCCTCGTTTGTCAGTGACAGGCACATGAGCGAACTGTACGAAAAGTTTATACTGAATTACTATGTCAGAGAGCATCCCGAGTTGAAGGTGGCTTCATCGCGTATTTTGTGGGCTTTGGACAGCGATGACGGCGGAATGCTTCCCGCCATGCAAAGTGATGTTATGCTTTCGCGCGGCAATGATGTTCTTATTATTGATGCAAAATATTACACTCACGCGATGCAGAGGCATTACGGCAAGTATACGATACACTCCGGCAATATGTATCAGATATTTTCTTATGTCAAAAATAAAGATGCGGGATTCGGTGATCGTGCACATACGGTTTCCGGAATGCTTTTGTATGCGGCGACAGACGAGCATATGCAACCAAATGGCAGTTTTTTAATGAGCGGTAACAGGATAAGCGTTATGACACTGGATCTGAACTGCCCATTCAGGGAGATCAGGATCCAACTGGACGATATTATAAAAAAACACTTCCCGTGAAAGGTCCGAACATGGGCAAAATAATACAATACAGGCTTAACAATCTTATTTATCTTCATTTTAAGAAACATTTCTGCCCGCATTGCGGCTGCAGACTCAGAACCGGATACATTGTAGAGACGGTTGGGACCGCTACCGACACATATGTCTTTGGGTTCGGTAATTATATCAGGGGAAACGTTGAATACCGCACCGGGGGGCTTTGGTGCCCGGAATGTGAACTCAGCATCACAGTCGATGAAATGAAAAAATATGAGCGCGGTGCTGGCGGGTGAAAACTGCGGGGAGGTAACGGTATGCTTTCAATATTTATGACGATCGCGGATGACGGTAAACGCCGGCTTGCCGAAGAGCTTTACCTCGCCTATCGCGGAAAAATGTACGGCATTGCGTATTCGATACTGCGTAACCGCGAGGATGCCGAGGATGCGGTAATGGATTCCGTTTACAAGATAGTGAACAATATCGCGCGATTTTCCGGGGCTACGCGAAACGAGACCGAGTCGTTGATTGTTATAATAACCAGAAACACGGCATTAAACCGATACAACAGCAACCGCCGCAGGAGCGTGCTTCCGCTTGACGCGGATCGCGCGGACATTCCCGACAGCGACCCGACGCCGGCGGAGATGTTCGGCGACAACGAGGACTATGAGGCTCTTGTGGCGAAGATCCGCTCGCTTGAGCCGATATACCGTGACGTTCTGGTGCTGAAATATCTGCGCGGCTGCGACAACGCCACCGTTGCGTCACTGACGGGCGTTGCCGAAACGACCGTTCGAGTGCGCCTTATGCGGGCGCGCGCACAGCTGGCGGCAAAGCTTTTGGGAGGTGAAACGAATGGAAAATAAGCAGATCTGCGCTGCGCTGCGCCTTATTGAGCGCGACAACGCAGAGGAGCTTGAAAAAGCAGACGGCGGACACCGCTTTTTGTTCGGGTTCAACCGCCGTGCGCTTGCCGTTTGCCGCGGCGGAGCGGCAGACGAACGCAATGTCCGCCGCCGTATGCCGGTCTGGGCGGCTGCGCTGATAGCCGTGCTCGTATGCCTTCTGCTTGCGGGATGCGCCGTGGCGGTCATCCGTTATTTTACGAGGTATATACCCGGCTACGGTATAGTTGACGCTGCGGACGGTGCGAGGATGTATGCGACAGACGGACCGGTCCGCGTTGCCGACATGAACGCGGAGAGCGTGCTTTATGTTTCGGACGGAAGCTCGGGCAGGCTGTATCTGTGGGCGAGCGGTCCAGACATCTCCGGCGGAGGGTTTGACGGTTCGTGGATGAACGAGCCGGTATTTATGCTCAGGACCGACCGCGGCGAATATCCCGTTTATGCGCACGGAGGCAGCACGGGACGCGAAAGCTTTTACGAATGCATGGCGGATGAAGTGCCCGCCTTCACCTCGGCGAGCCTTTGCCGGGGTGAAGATGAGGTGCCGATCGAGCTTTCCGACATTTCGGACAAGGGCTACACCGTGTCGGCATGGGCGGAATATGACGGCATAACCGTCAAGGCTCTTCCGCTTTACTCGTACAACCGCGTTGTTATAATGCGCGCCGAAGGGATCGCAAATTCAAAAAATGTGTCGGCGACGCTGACCGTTTACGATTCGCTCGGGAACACCGCAAGGGTGGGTTCGGGAAGCGAGGAAAACGGGTGGATGGTATTGACCGCCAACAAAAAACTGCCGGGCGAGATAGTAAAGATAGAAATAAACAGTCTTCGCGTCCATTGCACTGCGCCGGATAATGCCGGCTTTGTGTTTTCGATTCCGAAGGCAGACGGCGAGTATGCCATAGGCGGCAGGCTGATCGACAACGATGTTTTCACGGAGAACGCCGTGAGCATAAAGCGCGAAGGAGACTTTTTGTACCTGACAACAAAGATCGACGCCCATAGGTATCGACCGCTGACCGATTTTTATGTTGACTACGATCCACACGGTGCGCGTATCGAAGACTGGAACACGCGCGGGATCGATACAGTCATTTATAAATTGAAGATAGAATCGGATACCGACAGTATCGCACTGACAGTAAATGAATATGTTTATATGATCCGCGGAGAACAGGACGGACCTCTCGGCGTGATCGAAATAAAAAAGAGCAGATAAATAACCGGGGTGCAAAAAACTCAACACGATTTTTTTGCACCCCGGTCTGCATTGGCGGTTTAAAGTGACTGTATCCCGACCGACATTTTTGGATGCACTGTTAAAAACACCGGTTTTTTAACAGTGCCTTTTCTTTTTTTGAAACATACGCCCGCGCCGGATTGTTATATAAGACAGAACCAAAAGGGGGATCGTATATGAAACGCATATTTCTGATGCTGGCGGTCGCAGCCGTGCTGCTGGCGCTGCCGTCCTGCGGCGGGCAAAAAAACGAGCCGGGAGGAAAAACGTACACTGACAATTATGTTTATACTATGTGGAAGACCCCGGACACGTCTGTTTCCACGCTTTACCGGATCAATGTCCTGAGTGCAACCGGAACGCCGGTCTGTCCCGATCCGTTATGCGGGCATAACACAGACAAATGCCCGTTTTTCGGGATCAATACCAACGGCTCGGGTATTGTGGGAAGCAGTATATACTACCTCAGCGGCAGTGTTCCGATGAAGCATTGCAGGCAGGTCTGCCGCTTCGATCTGGAGTCGGGAAAATTTTATCTGTTGTATGAAAACAATGCCGCGACAATAGCAAAACTGTTCGTCTCCGATGATAACGTTTATTTTCTCGAGCTTGTTGAAGACGGTAAAGAGGACCAGGCGTATACGTTCCGGCTCATGCGTTACGGAATACGCGACGGTAAGACGGCAGACCTCGGAAACACGGGCGCCATGAAGGACACGGAGATATATGCCTGCGTTGACGGCAGACTGTACTGGGAAGACAACGGCGGTGCCGGCGCGTCTTATTTTTCGACCGATACAGACGGTAAGGATCGTGCCGATGGCGACAGGCTGTCCGATCGCACCCGCGCGGGCGATTACAGCGTCAGGATCGAAAATGTGCGTTATGCCGGCTCTGAGTACATAAATATGTATATCTGCGATGTTGCGAGCAAATATCTTGTCACCGGGGAGAAGAAGGTCATCGTCAGGGACAATCCGTCATTTCCCATGGTCTATGACGGTAATGTGTTTTATTACAGGTTCCAGGAAGAGCCGCTTCTTGTAGGATACACATTCGATGATGCGACGGGGGAGAAAAGGGCGTGGTACGATGCACGCGGCACAAAGATGTATGTCTGCGATTTTGACGGGCAGAACGACCGGTTGCTCTGTGATATTGCCGGCAGCGGATACCTGTTCGGTATCACAAACAATATGCTGTGGAGTTCCGGAAGCGGAGAGTATTACTGCACAACGCTGATCAGCTACCGGCAATCGGAGGACGGACAAACGGTAGAACGAGGTGATAACGAGATCGTTGTTATAAATGTGAAAACCGGCAGTTATAAGGTTGTTGAAATGGGGTGACCGATATGAAAAAGATTTTTTCGCTGTTACTGATATTGTTTACCCTGTTCTGCGCATCCTGCGCAAATGAGATTGCGTCCGAGACAGATGTCAATTACACAGATAACTATATTTATGCAAATATGAACGGTACTTTTTTTCGCTTCAATGTGGATAATGCCACGGCATCGCCGCTTTGTCCGGATCCGCTTTGCGGTCACAACAGTATAAGCTGTCCTTTTTTTAATATGGATGCCGCCCCGGTGTTCCGAGGGCAGTATATATACTATCTTTCCGGCTGCTCTGATGTGGGAAATGCAACGCGCCTTTGCAGCTTCGATCTGAAAACCGGCAGATATGAGGTGCTGTATAAAGCGGGGGCAGGAACACTGTCCGGTATGAATGCAGCAGGCGACTATGCCTATTTCAATTTCAGCCGTTTGTCGGAGAGCGGAGGCGTTGAATTCCTTTTGATGAGATGCAATGTTAAAACCAAAGATGTCGCTACGCTGACCGATGTCGCAATGTCCGTCCCGCAAGAGCTTCTCTCGGTCGGAAACGGCAGGATTTTCTGGAGCACAGGTGCGGGCGAATATTATTCCACAGATATGGATTATCAAAACAGGGTCGACGGCGACAGAGGCTACGCAGACAGACTTTCAAACGATGAGTATTACTTTATTGTTGAACCGACGGGGAAGATCAAGGGTGTATCAGGTAGTAAGCTTCCGGCATTTCGGTTGCTGCGAAAAGATCGGAGCTCAGGCGAGGAGGTTACGGTAATTGCCGAAATGTGTTCATTTCCGACAATATACCGAGACAGCATTTTTTATTTCAGATTTCAGGACAATGTTCCGCTTATCGGGTATATGAATGACGAATATTCCGGGGAGAAGATCGCTGTTACCGATAAAACCGGCGGCAAGCTTTATATGTGCGATCTTGATGGTACGGGCGAGCGACTCCTTTGTGATATAAGTGATTCCGGGTGTGCCTTTACAAGTGCAGTCGGTGTTTCGGGCAAGAGCGGAACAGGAGATCACATAGGGATCGAATTGTATACGTATGATAACGACGGAGTTTATGTCAAACGTGGTGAAAGCGCGCTTTTGATAGTCAATATCAAAACCGGAGAAAACAGGATCGTGAGGACTGACCGATATGCTTGAACTGAAGGATATATCGAAAAAATACGGCAGAGTGACAGCTCTCAAAAACGTAAATATCACCCTCGGAAGCGGAATATATGCTCTTCTCGGACCGAACGGAAGCGGTAAATCCACCATGATGAATATGATCGCCGGTATTTTGCCGCAATCGGAGGGGGAGATCCTTTATGACGGCGGTAATATACGCACGCTCGGCGCGTCATACCGCGAAAAAATCGGGTATATGCCGCAATACCCCGGAATGTACCCGTCATTTACCGTGCGGGACTTTCTGTTCTATATGTCCGAGCTGAAGGGGCTTCCGCGCAGCAATACGGGCGAGGTGGACCGTATATTGCGCCGCGTTGAGCTTGACGACTGCACCGGGCGCAGGATATCCGCACTTTCGGGCGGAATGAAACAACGGCTGTCGCTTGCCGCAGCAATTCTCGGCTCTCCGGAGATCATAATACTTGACGAACCGACCGCCGGACTTGACCCGAAGCAGCGGATCGCCGTAAGAAACCTCATTGCGGAGACAGCAGCCGAAAAAACGGTGTTGTGGGCGACGCATATCGTTTCCGACATTGAGGGCATCGCCCGCAACGTCATAATTTTAAAGCAGGGCGAGGTCACAGATGTCGCCGCGCCCGAAGTGCTGACGGAAAAAATGACGGGAAAGGTCTTCGGCGTCCGCGCGGACGGCATTACGGCGGAGGAACTGCGCAAAAAATACCGCGTCTGCTCGACCGTTCCCGACCGCAGCGGTCTTATGCTGCGTCTGCTCAGCGATCTGCCGCCATGTGCGGATGCCATGCCTCTTGCGCCGACGCTTGAGGATTACTATCTGTACGTTTTCGGTGATATATTATGAAATTGTTCGGCTTTGAATTCAAAAAACTGCTGTCCGCCAAGGGCGCGGTCGCCGTTATCGCCGTTATTCTGCTGTCGGGGGTGCTGCTGTGCATCCTGTCTGCCGACAGCGGAGCCGATGACCGCACGCAGGACGAGTATATCGCGGGCTATCGTGGCGATATCGGGCGTGTGATAAGGCTTGCGCGGTTGAATATTGCCGATCTTTCGGGCGGCGGAGAGGGATATATCGTTGATTATCAGAGAAAGGTGATCGAAAAGTATACCGCGATACTTGACGGTGGACAGACGCCCGGATATGTCGCGGGCTATGACGGGTACATACTGTCGTCGGGGCGGATGACCCTTTTGATCGCTGCGGCGGTCGTTATGGGGAGCGCGGTCATACTTTTTGAGCGCGATTCCGGAATGACTCCGTACCTCTGCATCTCAAAAAAAGGCGGATCTGTTTACGGCGGAAAGCTGTGGCTGATGCTTATCATTTCTGCGGCGCTCACGGCGGGGTATTCGCTCGCCGGGCTGACTGTATACGGCGCAAAATATGGTCTTGATGGGTTGCGGGCGCCGCTCGTATCGGTCAGAAGCATGGAGTTCTGCCCGTATTCCGTCAGCATCGGCGGGTATATTCTGCTTCTGTATGCGGTAAGTGCCGCGCTCACATTCACCTTTGCGGTGGCATCGGCTCTTATCGGCAGGCTTACGGGAAGTTACCTCATAACATTTTTGTGCGGAGGAGCCGCCTGCACCGGGTTGTACCTTTCGGATTTTGATATCAACAGCTTTTTTGCCCGATACCGCGCCGTAAATCTTTTCGGCAGGGCGGCAGATGCCGTTCCGCTTTGCTTCGGAGGCTTGCTTGCGGGGTGCACCGTTCTCTGCGTGCTTTTCCGTATGGCAGAAAACCGCATTTTCGCGCCCGGCGAAAGGTCGGGCAGGGCAGAGCGCCGCGTGCTTGCAGCTGTCGGAGGTATCACGGAGCGGCTTTCCGAAAGCCTCGCCAAAAGAAAAAAACACCGCCGCACCATGCGGTATGGTCTTTATCGGTATGAACTGAAAAAGATATTCATTTCGCCGCGGCTGATATTTCTTGTGCTGCTCCTGTTCGGAGCAAAGATATATTCCGGTATCGGAAGCGGCAGTGCCGATGACATTTACGAAAGGGAATATCACAGACTCTGCCATGAGCTGAGCGGCGAGCTGACCGAGGCAAAATCCGAATATATCCGTTCGAGGCTGGCGGAGTGCCGGGCTGTCGTGGCGCGCCGGGACGAAATGAAGGACGCGGTGCAGAACGGCGGGATCACCCCCGATGAGTACAATGAGTATATGAAGGAGTTATACGCGGCTGAGGTGCGCCAGTTTGCTTTTCTCGGATTGACCGGACAGGCGGATCACATCAAAGAGTTGCGCACCGCCGGCAAAGACGCCGCGATAATTTACGATTCGGGCTGGAAGGCTTTGTTTGGCGCGCGATCAGATGCGTATCTGTATGCACTGATACTGCTGCTGTTTGCGGGGATATATACTTTCGAGTACAGAAGCGGCATGAGCAGATCGCTCCCGTGCCTTAAAATGGGCGGCCGTGCGCTTGACCGGACGAAGTTCCTTGCCGCAGTAACATCGACTGCTGTTTTGTGCCTGATCTTTACCGCTGCAGATATTGCCTTCGTTGCGCGGCAATATCCGCTTGAGGATATGTCAGCTTCCGCGCTCGGTGTCGTCGGGATAACGGTGTCTGCGGACATTCCGATTCTTCTGTATGCAATGCTTTTTGAATCCGGCAGACTGCTCGGATATATATTGCTCGCTTCCGTTACATGCCTTGCCTCAAAGCTGCTGCGCAGGCTTTATCTTGTTATTCCCGCAGTCGTCGCCGCGACTCTCCTGCCGCACTTTGCGATCCGCAGTCTGCCGCAGTGGGCGGATCTTGCCTCACTGCTGTTTTGCCGTAATTGCTGATCTCACTGCCCGACTGCCCCGACCGCCAGCGCGCCGCGCGACCCGACCGGCGAAATGCCGAACGAGCGCCCGCAGCCACAGGCTTGAGTCGGTTCAAGAACACGATATCATAGCAAACACATAAAGGCGGCTTATGCCGCCTTTATGTGTTTGGTACGGGTAACAGGACTTAGAACCTCGGTTTGCGCGTCTGTGGGTGCAGAAGCGGTCGTTTGCGGTGGCGCAAACCTATTCAAGCCCATGCGGGCTTGAGTCGGTTCAAGAACACGATATCATAGCAAACACATAAAGGCGGCACATGCCGCCTTTATGTGTTTGGTACGGGTAACAGGACTTGAACCTGCACGGTTGCCCACCGGATCCTAAATCCGGCGCGTCTGCCAATTCCGCCATACCCGCGTACCCATACATTTTACCATTGATCGCGCCGGTTGTCAAGAGCCGGATCGCGTCCGCGCAGAATATTTCCGTTCGTGCGGCTGTTCGGAGCGAGGTGCGCTCACCGTCTGCCGCGCGAGTTACTTTTGCTATCTGTTACACTAAGGTATACGTCGGCTGTCCTACCGGCAAATGCCCCGGCGGTGTAATGCTCCCGGTATCTTTTTCGGGCAGCGGCCGAGAGACTTTTTTGCATACCGGCGTCACGGTACAGCTTCATTATTGCGTTTGCGGTGGATGCTGCCGAGCCGGGATGCGTGAGCAGTCCGCAGCCCGATATCATCAGGCGGTCATCCGGTGTATCGCACATTACGGGAGGTACGCCGATGCTCATTCCCTCGATCATTGCAAGACCGGAGGCTTCTCCGCTTACAGTTGTATTGACATTTACCGAGCACAGTGCCATATACGGAGCTATATCAGGGCAGAAACCGCAGAAGTGCAGCCTTCCGTCAAGTCCGGTTTTTGCGGCAAGCGATCTTATCTTTTGCCGGTCTGAGCCGTCTCCGACAACAATAAAGTGCATATCCGGGGCTTTTGCAGCGCACAATGCGGCAGCTTTTACAAACACTTCGTGGCTTTTACAGGGCTCCAGCCTGCCGAAAATACCGGCAACGAACGCGCCCTCCGGTATTTCCAGCCGACGGCGCAGGGTGGCAAGCTCGCCTGCGTCCGTAGCGCGCAGCGGGGGAGCTCCGTTCGGTATGACGGTTATCATCCGCCGCGGCATTCCGGATGCTTCAAGCGCCAGAGCCGCACCTCTGCTGACCGCAATGGCGTGTGTGGCGGTCAGCGGCTGGAGGATGCCGCCGAGCGGTATGTTGTTTTTTGTTACGCAATGGTGCGTCATTATGATCGCGGGAACGCCGCACATACGCGCGGCGAGCCGCGCGGAAAATGCCGAATGCGTGTGGACGATATCGGGATCGAGCCGTCGGATAATGCCGCAAAGCCCCGGTACGGCGCGCGCGTCAAACGAGCGGTCGGCGATATATCCGGCTTCGGTTATCGAAACGCCGGGGATGTCGAGCAGTCCGCGCACTGCCGACCCGCGCGGCAAAACGACCGAGAGCGCAAAGCGTTCCCGGTCGATCGCAGAAATCAATACTTCAAGCGCCTTGCCGGCTCCGCCGACCGAGGTGTCGGTGAGCACGTGGCAGACCTTAATTTTACGTTGTGTCATTTTGTTTCGCCGTCGGCACTGCCGGGGAGGGGAATGCGCGCGGGGCGCCGTTTGAGCGGGTCGTACACGAACCTGCGGCAGCTGTGATCCTCGCTTACAACGCCTGTCCTGTCGCAAAGCACGCAGTCGGGCGAATCCCTGAGAAGGCGCGAGTGCTCGCATACGGCGCAGCACGGCTCCACGGCGGGGGCGTAACCGCCGCTTTTTTTGCGGGCAACGTATGCCGAGACGAGCTCTTCCTCCGCGCTGCGGCATGCGCCGATAAAGGTGAGAAAATAAACGATAAGATAAACGGCAAGCACGGCGAGCGCGATAAGATCAAGCCCTATATTGCAGTCAAAGATGATCCCGAAGTGTCCGAAAAGCTCGCCGAGCGTCACGACTGGCATGCGGTCGGCAGCTTCTGGTATCGTTACAACATCGCTTGGGAAGCAGACATTCTGCATTACCGTAAGATATCCGCAGAGCGCGGCGCAGATAACGGTAAAAATACCGCAGGTGATGCGCCCGCCGCGTTTTTTTATCCCCTTGCCGCAAATGAGCGACACGATGCCGAGGTAAAGTATGCCGACTGTCAGCGCGGCAAGAAAGCCGATCACATCGGGGAGCTGTACCGCAATGCCGAGCCGGTCGCTCAGCACGGAGATCGCCCACGGCTCTCCGAAAATGCACAGTGCAACGTACAGCGGCATCGGAATGAAATATCCGAGTATCTTACGTACAGTCCCGGCGCGGCGCAGACAGATAAAAACGGCGATCGCCGCCGCGATGGGGAAAAACACCGCACACGCCAATATATAAAACGAATAGTTCAGATCTATCAGGTTGTTAAGACTCACGTAGCTCACCGCCTTTTGCGCATCGTATGCGATAATTATATCAAATACGACACGTATTGTCAAGCGTCGGCATAAAATCCCTCGCCGCCCGCGATAAGTTCTGCGGCGCGGCGGGCGGATATATCCGAGACATCGAGTTTTTCGGTGTTCAGTTTATCATACAGCGGCAGTCTGTCAAGGCTGCGCTTCAGTACGTCGGGCTTGCGTATGCCGGCAGAGATATCACGCCCGAGACGCCCGGCGAGCGCTTGAGGGCTGCATATGAGCGATATCTTACGGACGCGGCAGCCGGAGGTGTCGAGCCGGGAGAGGACGCTTTCCCATATCGCATCTTCGTGCAGCACCCAGCAGAATATGATATTCCGGTATGCCGTACATGAAAGAAAATTCCCGAGCAGATGCGTTATATTGTCGATGACCATGGCGCGGGTCTCGCCGGTCACCGTGAAAGGATCGGCATACCAGCACCAGTCGCCGTCAAGCATGACGGCATCGGGGAGGAGACTCAGCAGCTCGCGGCTGACGGAGGTCTTGCCGACCCCCATCGTGCCGCCGATAATATAAAGATACTTCACTTTTACCCGTTCACAACGCGCATGAGAAGTCCCGCGCCGGGGTCGAGCGTGATGACGTAATTGCCCGCTTCGTTTTTTGCGGCGTATGCAGAGCCGTCAATGTTCTTCCATGCTCCCGCGGTCGTGTCAAAGTACTCAAGGCCCTCTGAAAGATCTGAGAAGGTGTAGCTCATACGGTTCTTTTCGCCTTCATCGTAACGCTTGTTTACAAGCATGAAGCTGCCGTCGTCAAAAAAGCCTATGACAGCCTGCCTGCCTTCCACCGCGCCGAGGTCGCCGTAGCCCTCGTAGTCGCTGCAGCCGTTTTCGCCCGAGGGCAGATGGAATACTGCCGTTGACTGCTTGCCGAAAAGCTCGCGCCCGAGCGGAAGGAGCCACTTGTTTATTTCCTGCACATCATAATAATGCTGATATTTTTTGCCCGTGTAGTCCATGCAGGCGTTTGTCCACTTTTGATCGGTGAGGCTCTGGTCAAGCCAGAAGGTGAAGTATGATATGCGCTTCATACCGTATGCCAGCGACATATTCACCTCCCACGCTATCTGTGTGGGGGTGAGGTCGGCGTAGCTCATATGCTTTGTGAGCAGTATGATCTGCATCTGGTCAAGACCTGCGTCGATACCCGCGCGGCGGACATATTCAAGGTTGGTGAAAAAGCCGGTGCGCGGCGTGTTGCGCTCTCTGAAATGATAGTGGTCGTAGCTTATGTAATGGGGATCGACCGCAGAGATGTAATCCGAAAGATACTTCCGGTAGGTCGATGCGCCGAGCTGCGTGGTTTTGGCGTAGGTGGGGAAGAGGTTTATCATTCCCACACGGTCGGGATCAATCCTGCGCAGAGCCGATATCACCATCCCGAGACGCTCAAATTTGTCGGCGGCAGGCTCATCCATGATGTAATAGCCGCGGAGATTATCAAATTCGCGGTAGTCGGCAGCGACTTCGGTGATCACTGCGTCAACTTCCGCCTGCGTCACGGGAGCGGAGCCGAACACGATGTTGTTTATGCGGGCATCCCACAGCGCAGAGCAGGTGAGGCCGTATTTTTTGAGCAGACCGAGCGCGATCTTATTGTTTTCGACAGAGTTGTTTTCAAATGGAATGCTCGTGAATCCGCACTCGGCGATCGCCTTTATGTATTCTTCGTTGATCATATCGCTGCCGTGAGGACCCCAATAATAGGTTATCTCAAAGTTATCCATTCCGGTCGTTTTTGCGGCCTCCTTTTCTTTGAAGTCGTAGTGATACGTTATCGTGGCTGTCACCGAAAGCTCGCCGCTCTCATCGGTCACCGTGAATGAACGCACCGTGTCGGCTGCTCCGGCGGGAAGCAGAGCAAGCGGCAGAAGAGCTGTCGCGGCAAGCGCCGCACAGATGATGCGACGGACGCGCTTTCCGCCCGTTTTGCCGCACACGGTCATAAATACGGCTCCGACGAGCGCGGTGACGGCGGCGGCGATTCCTGCGGCAGACGAGCCGCAGCCGCGGCTCGCCGGCTTTTCGGCGGCAACGGTCGTGTCGTCGGCGCGGTTTGTGAATGAAAACGTATGCTTGCCTCCCACGGGGATATCTATGGGTGCCGTATCGCCCGAATACGGGACGTCGGTGTTTGCGGTGAGAGATACGCTTATCTTCTTTGCGTATTCCGAGGAGATGTTTTCGACCGTTATGCTGACGGTGCCGAGATCGGCGGATATTTCAGATGCAGCACGGAGCCCGTCTTTTTCGGCTGAGCCTTTTGCGGGAGCCATGTCCCACGCAAATGCAAGCGCGGCGAGAGAAAATGCAAACAGTGTCGCAAGAGCGACCGACAGTATTTTTTTCATTACAGTGTCCTTTCTGTGATGCGGGTCGATCATGTTTATTTTTTAACTCTGAGAAGCACGCCGGCCGCCGCATTGAGCGTCAGAACGTATTTTCCCTGTTCGTTCTTTGTCATAAAGTCCGCGCCGTCTGCCGTTTCCCACTTGCCCGAGGCGGTGTTGAAGTATTCAAGTCCGTCCGAGTGGTCGATAAGGGTATAGCTGCGGCGGTAATCGTCGCCGTCACGGTAGTTTTTGTTGACTATCATGAAGCTTTCGTCATCGAAGAAGCCTATTACTGCATCCGAGCCCTCGACCTCGCCGAGGTCGCCGTATGATGTGTATCGGTTTGAAGATGAGGGCGGGTATTCACTCAGATGGTATACAGCTGTTGACTGCTTGCCGAAAAGTTCGCGTCCGAGCGGAAGGAGCCACTTGTTTATCTCCTGTACGTCGTAGTAGTGCTGATACTTTTTGCCGGTGTAATCCATGCAGGAGTTCGTCCAGCCGTCGTCGATGAGGTCTTTATCCATCCAGAATGTGAAGTAGGAGATGCGCTTCATGCCGTAAACAAGGTCAAGGTTGACTTCCCACGTGATCTGTGTGGGGGTGAGATCGGCATAATGCGTGTTTTTGTTTGAATGTTTGGTGAGAAGGATTATCTGCATATAGTCCTTACCGTGCTTGAGCCCGGCTCTTCTTATCTTTTCGAGGCTGTCGTAGAAACGCGGATTGCACTTGCCGTCTTCCGTGAGCACGTACTGGTCGTAGCTGATATAATGCGGATCCACGATATCGCACAGTTCGTCAAGATGAGCGGCATATGTCTTTGAGCCGAGCGTGCCGGGGCTCACCGTGTTGGGAAAGAGGTTTATCATGCTTGAACGTTCGGGATCCAGGCGGCGTATTGCCGACACTATCATTCCGAGACGCGGGAAGTGCTTTGCCGACGGCTCGTCACGCAGAAGATAGCCGCGAAGATTGTCAAATTCGCGGTAATCGTCAACGACCTCCTTCACGGTGGCATCCACTTGCTCGGCGGTGAGGTTTTCGGTGGTGTGAACGAGGTGGTTTATGCGCGGATCCCACATGGCAGAGCAGGTGAGACCGTACTTTTTGAGCAGCTTCAGCGCGGCTTTGTTGTTTTCTATCGAGTTGTTTTCGATCGGAATGCTCGTAAAACCGCAGTCGGCTATCGCCTTTATGTATTCCTCATTGAGAATGTCGTTTCCGTGAGGACCCCAGAAATATGTTATTTCAAATTTTTCCATGCCGGTCGATCCCGCGACCTCCTTTTCTTTGAAGTTGTGGTGATAGGATACTTCCGCAGTCAGCGTAACGCCGCCGGATTCGCCCGAAACGGTAAATGACCGTACCGTGTCTGAGGCGCCGGCCGGAAGCGTTGCCACGGCAAGGACCGTGACGCAGACAAGCAGTATCCCGAAAAACCGTCGTGTGAGCTTTGTGCTCCTAAAGCAAAGGGCAACCCCAAGTGCTGAGATTACGGATATCATTGCAGCCCCGGCGCGCGATGCCGTGCGGCAGCCTTTATCTTCAGATCCGACAGTTGTCGTGTCGGTCCTTTGCGCCAAAAAAGTAAAGGTCATGTCCGTTCCGACAGCGATGTCAACGGGTCCGGCTGTATTGCCCGCAACGGAGGCGGAGGGCTCGTTTCCGGTAGGTAATGCCACGGGAGCTGTATATACCCACACGGCGCCGTCGGATGAGCTTAACGAGACAGTGATCTTTTCCGCATAAACCGATGAGAGGTTATCAAGTCGCACCTGTGCGGTCTCGGGTTTGCCGTCCGTGTTCTTTGATGTCGTGAGCCATGCCCGCAGCCCGTCCTTTTCGGCTGTGAATGCGATATCCGGTTTGTCGTTCTGCCCGCCGAGCGCAAATGCAAGCGGAATAAGGAGGAATGCCGCCAACACAGTGGCAATAACGGTCGTTGCTGTTTTTTTCATTTCTTTTCCCTTTCCCGGTTTTGGGGTCCGGCAGGCGTTGCCGAAGAGCGAAAAACGGAAAGCACCTGCCGACTGATTTTATTATACAGGCTCCGGGAAGCGTTGTCAACAAAAATATCGCTTCCCGCAGGTGCTTTCCGTATTGTTTTATTTACGTTTATTCTATGTCAAGGTCCGGCGGCTTGTCGAGCTCGCGCGGAGAGGGCGAGCCGTTCTTCTTGCGCTGACGGACGCATTCGGTGAGCAGATATTCTATCTGTCCGTTCACCGAACGAAAATCGTCCTCCGCCCACGCGGCAATTGCGTCATAAAGCTTTGCCGAAAGCCGCAGCGGGATCTGCTTTTTCCCGTTGTCACCCATGGCGAGGCATCAATAAATGCTGCCGGAATTCACGACCGGCTGTGCATCGCGGTTTCCGCAAAGCACAACGAGCAGGTTAGAGACCATTGCCGCCTTGCGTTCTTCATCGAGCTCTATCGTTCCGCGCTCGGCAAGTCTGTCAAGTGCCATTTCGACCATTCCGACCGCACCGTCAACTATCATGCGGCGCGCATCGATTATCGCGGATGCCTGCTGACGTTGAAGCATGACCGCCGCGATCTCGGTAGCGTATGCAAGATAGGTGATGCGCGCTTCGAGTATCTCTATGCCCGCATCGTTCACGCGGTCCTGTATCTCATCGCGTATGCGTGACGCTACGACATCGCTTGAACCGCGCAGACTGCCGTCGTCGGCAATGCCGTCGCCCGTTGTGTCAACGTTGGGCGCGACGTCATACGGATAAATGCGCACGACATTGCGCAGCGCGCTGTCGCACTGGAGCGAGAGGTATTCCTTGTAGTTGTCAACGTTGAATACAGCCTTGGCTGTGTCGACTATGCGCCATGTCACGGCAATGCCGATCTCAATGGGGTTTCCGAGGCAGTCGTTGACCTTCTGGCGGTTGTTGTTGAGCGTCATTATCTTGAGGGATATCTTCTTGTTCGCCGGCTCGACCTCGGCGCCCTGCTGTGCGTTTGCGGCAATGTTCTTTACCGTCGTTACGTCTCCGCTCTGGCTGAGCTTTGTTTTGGCTGCGGGGTTTACCGCAACGCAGAAGGGATTTACAAAGTAAAATCCGTCTCCGCGCAGCGTGCCGACATATTTGCCGAAAAGCGTGAGCACGAGCGCCTCCTGAGGGCGGAGCACCTTCAGTCCGATGAACGGGATGAATCCGACACACATCCAGACGCAGGACACAACAAAAACGACAGTTGACGTCGTTGAGCCGCCGTTCTCCATTCCGATGCCGCTGAGGATCATTCCCGCTATGGCTGCCGCATAAAGCAGTATAGTTAAAATGAGTACCGCCATGCCGTTCTTTCTTGTTTTACATATCTTTTCTTTCATATTGATGCCTTTCCCGGTTCTTTGCCGTCTGTTTGTTATTTGGTATCATTATGATATCACAAAAATATCTCTTTGTCAATACCCCGAAGTGAAAAAAACAACCGCAGGTTTAGTTTTTTTTGTGCGTTTTTTCTATGCCGTATATCTTGTTATCCGGCGTGCATTGTGATATAATTATTTTGTAAAAGAAGCACTTTTCAAAGTAAGCCAAACGGAGGTCCCAAATGCTTGATTCTTTTGTTTTTGAAAAAAAAGGACTTTTCCTACCGGGCGCCGACACAACGGTGCGCGTGCAGAAAAGCCGTAACCGCCGTATCGTTCTTCTCGGCGGAAATATCGTAGGAAACCAGCGCTCCGAATCATCGGGCGTTTCCGCTCGTGTGCGTCGCGGGGGAATGTACGGTTTTTCATCGGTCGCGGGCTGCACGCCCGAGGCTGTTGATGCGGTCATACGCGCTGCGGGAGAAAACGCTGCGTTTATGGATGAGCGTCTGCGCCGCGGTAAGCCCGCGCTGGCTCCCATGCCCTCGGGCATGATCACCGAGTACAGCGATGCCGCCGATCCGGAGCAGAAATTCTACATTGAATTTGCCCGCACCATAGATGCGTACATCGTGAAAAAGTTCCCCGATCTTGCGAGCCGCAATATCGTTCTTTTCAATGAATGCATTGAAAAGGTGATCGCAACGTCCGACTGTGCCGACGGTCACGTGGGAATGAACCGCAGCAATATGTATGTTATCATGTCCGCAATGACTCCCGCAGGTGTCACCGTTGAGCATACCGGTATATTTGGCGGTTGGGGGGATTTTGAAAGTCAGTTCCACTCGCCCGAGGAGTTTTATCCCGAGCTTGACAAGCTGCATGAGGAGATCATGAAAAAGAGAGAGGGAGTATACGCAGAGGCGGGCGTGAAGACCTGCATACTTGCCGGCGAGCTATCCGGAATGCTGGCGCACGAGGCTGTCGGTCATACCGTTGAGGCGGATATGGTCATGGGCGGCTCTGTCGCCGCTCACCTTATGGGCAAGCAAGTGGCAAGCGAGCTTGTATCTATGGTGGACTTTGCGCATACCGCGCTCGGCAGACCCGCTCCGCTTCCGGTGTGGCTTGACGATGAGGGTGTGGTCGCCAAGGACGCCGTGCTGATAAAGGACGGTATCCTTACCGGATATATGCACAACCGCGAAAGCGCCGCGCGCTTCGGCACAGAGCCATGCGGCAATGCACGCGCTTTTGCCTTCTCGGACGAACCTCTTATCCGCATGAGAAATACCGCTGTGCTTCCCGGAAAGTCAAAGCTTGAGGATATGATAGCCTCGGTCGACGACGGCTATCTGCTTTGCAGCACAAACAACGGTCAGGCGGACACAACCGGCGAATTCATGTTCGGCGTCACCATGGGCTATGAGATAAAGAAGGGCAAGCTCGGTCGCGCCATACTTGACACTACTATATCCGGCGTGGCGTTTGAAATGCTCAAGACAGTTGACATGGTTTCGGATACCGTGGCATGGGCGTCCTCCGGCTACTGCGGCAAAAAGCAGCCCATGCCGGTGGGGATGGGCGGTCCCGCACTGCGCTGCCGTGTGAATATAGGCGGCCGCTGATAAAAGAAGGGAGATCTATAAATATGAAGGAAATATATAATCTTGACGCTGTTGCCGAAAACGCCATTGCGGCTCTTCTTGCGGCGGGCGCCAACAAGGCATCCTGCACGGTAAATTACGGCGAGGTGCATGAATTCAATTATGAAGGCGGCGATTTTTCGCTTTTCCGCACGCTCTTCAACACCACAATGTCGCTTATGTCCATAAAGAACGGTAAAAAGGGAAGCGCGCGCATAAACAGCTTTGAGACAGATGCCATTGCAGCCGCCGTGCGCGACTGCCTTGCCACCGGCGAGGCTGCCGCACCGGATGATGCGTGGGACATTGCTCCCGTTATTGCCAACGGCTCGTTTACCGAGGGCGAACTTGAGCCCGATACAGAACGGCTTTTCGAACGCACACGCGAATTTGTCGATGATATCGGCAGAATGTTCCCCAAGATCGTTGTCGAGCAGCTCATAACCGATCACTCGGCATTCCACAATGTTTACCGCAACTCAAACGGCGTCTGTTTTGATACACGCGGAGGATATTACAGCTGTTCTCCCATGTTTGCGGCGCATGAAGGGGAAAAGTCATCGTCATTTTTCTATTCCCAGTGCGTCACGCACGATCTCTCAAAGCCGTTCATGGAGTGCGGCTCAATGAAGCAGGACTTTGCCGATACCGAACGTCAGATAGAGACCCGCGCCGTTGAGGGCAAGTTCACCGGGACCGTTATACTCACACCCGGCTGCCTTGACGAGCTTCTCGGCTCCGCGCTGAATAATTTTGCAGGCGACCGCCATATACTTGACGGCACCAGCATCTGGCTTGACAAGCTGGGCAAAAAGGTCGCTCACGAATCGCTTACCGTCACCGTTGCGGCGCGCGACCCGCGCCTCGCCATGACGGATCACTATACCTCCGAGGGCTTCCCGGCAGAAAACTTCAATATAATTGAAAACGGCGTGCTGTGCGAATTCAACATTTCGAATTACGTTGCAAACAAGACCTCAAAACGCCGCGCACCCAACGACAGCGGCAGATTCATTATTGAAGGCGGCAAAACGCCGCTCACGGATATGATAGCTTCGGTGAAGCACGGACTTCTCGTGGCGCGTTTTTCGGGCGGCGAGCCGTCGGCAAACGGAGATTTTTCCGGCGTTGCAAAGAACAGCTTTATAATTGAGGAAGGAAAAATCACCGGCGCCGCAGCCGAAACCATGATATCGGGCAATCTTTCCGATATGCTTATGAACATTGTGGATATTTCCGCCGAGACGGTGGCGGACGGCGTTGCGCTGAAGCCGTATATCTCATTTGACGGCATAACGATATCCGGTAAATGATATTTTTATGGCAGGGTGGACCGGGCGCAGGCGCGGTCCGTCCTGCCTTTAATTGATCTTCTGATCAGCAAAAGGGAGTGCTTTTATGGATAAACACATCATATATACCGGTGCGGATCTCATTTTCCGCGACCGCGAGGGGCTTGACAGCGATATAAGAGCAATTCTTGACGGCGGACGTCTCGGACTGCTCACGTCTGCCTCGGGGACCGACAAGACCGGTATGCCAACATACCTGAGACTTGCCGCCATGGGGAGGCTTTCGGTGCTTTTTGCGCCCGAGCACGGAATACATTCCGCGCTTCAGGACGGCGCATGGGGGGGAGAATACACCGACCCGGATACCGGGGTGCCGGTGTATGACCTGCCCGCAAAGGGGAATCCCGCCATAGGCGAGGCGCTTGAAAAATGCGATGCAGTGCTTTACGATATTCAGGATGTCGGCGCGAGATTTTACACGTATATATACTGTCTTGCATATCTTATGCATGAGTGCGCGGCTCGGCATAAGCCGGTAATAATTCTTGACCGCCCCGACCCGATAGGAGGAACGGCGATCGAAGGCGCGATACTTGACGAGTCGCAGTACTCGTCATTTGTGGGCAGGTATGCCATGCCTTCACGGTATGCAATGACCTGCGGGGAATTTGCCCGCTGGCTCAATGTCACTCACGGCGTGGGTTGCGAGCTGCACGTGGTGCGCTGTCTCGGCTGGGAACGCGATATGTATGCGGACGAAACCGATCTTGCGTGGATAAATCCGTCGCCGAATCTGCCTTCCGTGACCGCATCGCTGATCTATATAGGTACCTGCCTTGTCGAAGCAACGAATGTATCCGAGGGGCGCGGAACAACGCGGCCGTTCGAGCTTTGCGGCGCACCGTGGTGCCGCGCGACCGAGCTGGCGGAAAAACTGAATGCCGCGCAGCTTGAAGGCGTGTTTTTCAGTCCCGCATATTTTACGCCGGTGTTCGGCAAGCACGCATCCGAGATCTGCCGCGGCGTGCAGATAAATGTAACCGACAGGCGGGCGTTCCGCCCGCATCTTGCGGGACTTCACCTGCTTGCTGCCCTTCGGGAGTATCCGGAATGCGAGGTGAGGGAGAACGGACTTTGCCTGCGCTACGGTACCGACGCGCTCACGGGACGGTTCGATCCGCTCGAAACGGCGGAAAAAGAGGAGCGCGGAATCGAAAAATTCAGGGCGGAGAGAGCACCTTTTCTGCTTTATTGACACACGCCGGCGCACTTTGATGAGGGGAAAAGTGCGTATTGTGAAGTGTTGCCAAAAATATCCCCGCGAGGACGATAAAATCGTGCATAATACACTATTGACATATTGCCGAGACTGCGATATATTATTATACGCTTTAGTTTTTAAGAAGGAGGGATAATATGGTCATATTTGTATGCAACCTTTGCGGTTACGAATATAAGGCGTCTGAGGGATGTCCCGATTCGGGTATTGAGGAAGGCACCGATTTCGATGATCTGCCCGAGGACTGGACCTGCCCGTATTGCGGAGCGGGAAAGGATGAGTTTGAGCCTGTGGAAGTAAAGGATGAGGATGAGGAATCATCCGGGATATCGGACGATTCCGACGAATTCTGACACAGCGCATAGAGTCGCGCGGTAATTTGTCTAACTTTTTTTCAAAAAGGTATTGACAAAAACCAAAATGCGCGATATAATAAGCAGGTCGTATAACGATGACCTGCGAGCGGGCCATTAGCTCAGTTGGTCAGAGCTACCGGCTCATAACCGGTTGGTCCGGGGTTCGAGTCCCTGATGGCCCACCAACATCTAAGCTATCCGAACACTTTAAGACGGTATTCGGGAAGGGCTTTATAGCAATTATAATCGGCAGAGGTTGATTCCTCTGCCGATTATTTTTGTATCAAGAAAACCACCCGCTAAGCGGGTGGTTCCGGAAAGGCTTTTGCCATTGAACCAAAAGCCCTCCTATGGTAAAATGTGAATTGGTCTGGCAACCGCAAGCACAAGAAAGATAGGAGGGGTCAAAATGAAGATTGACACAAATAGTATAGCACACACAACATGGAATTGCAAGTACCACATCGTATTTGCCCCGAAGTACCGTAGACAGGTAATATACGGGAAGATCAAAGGAGACATAGGGCAGATCATAAGGAAACAATGCGAATGGAAGGGAGTTGAGATATTGGAGGCAGAAGCGTGTCCTGACCATATACATATGTTGGTGTCCATACCGCCCAAGATCAGCGTGTCGAGTTTTATGGGATATCTGAAAGGGAAAAGTAGCTTGATGATATTCGACAAACACGCAAATATGAAATACAGATATGGCAACAGAGAATTTTGGTGCAGAGGATACTATGTTGATACGGTGGGAAAGAACAAAAAGGCAATTGCCGAATACATACGGAATCAGTTGCAAGAGGATCTGGCGTATGAACAAATGAGTATAAAAGAGCTGATTGACCCGTTTACGGGTGAGCCGGTGCACGCAAGCAAAAAATAAGCCAACCGCTTTAGCGGTTGCTTGAGACCGCTTGCGGTTGGCAGACTTTTCAGAGGGCTTTCAGCCCTGCCAGTACCATGCCCTTATAGGGCTGTGCAAGCCACCGGCTTAGCCGGTGGCTATGACTGCGCTCTCCCGTCGCTCTGTCAGGCTGCGAGCTGTCACGCCTCACGCGGCGCACCCTCTCATGAGGCGTGAGAATGCCCGCAGAGGCGCGAAACGCTCCGTATATGAAGAGAGACACCTCGCACGCAAACGCGCCACGCGGAGCGCACGCGCCCGCCACGCGCGTCAAAGAACGCCGCCGTTCGGAACGCCCCTCACCATTCCGTCGCACACAGCAGCCCCGAAAGCCGACCGACAGCCCCTGAAGCCTCTGCGCGCCCCCTTTGTGCGCCCTTTGTGCCTTATTCCTCTTCTCCGCCGGTCACGCTTTCGATGTACTGCGCTTCAAGCGCCTTTGTGTCCCTGGCGTCCCCAAGCGGATTGTTCGGCGTGAGCACGACTTCACTCTTGTCCGCCATGCCGTAATAGTTCTTCGCCCGGAAGCAATACGCAAGGAAATTCATCTTCCCGGTTATCACCAATTTTGCGTCAAAAGTCTTCAAAAAATCCTTCGCTTTTTTAATGATGCAAGACGTCTCGCGGCTAAATCCCTTGTTTTTCCCATGTTCCCAATCAAGCAAGGTGGTGATCGAATAACCGGTAGACATCGCCATTTCCTCGACCGTGGGTATCTGACCGCGCGCGCTGCAACGCTCAAAGTAGTCATTCAGACGCGCCGCAAGCTCCTCATCGCTCCGGACTCTGGGGCGCTTGTAATCGGTGAGGACCTCGCCGATGCCGTCCGCGCGAGCGGACTGTCAGCGGATGAGATATATATCCTCGCCTCGCGCACGACCGCAAAGATCGCCAAGGAACGGGGGCTGGTGTGATGGACAGACTTACATCTCCGGACGGATATCTCTGCCGATCCTGCGCACAAGAGGGTACATGCCGGTTCGAACACAGCGCGGGTCTTCGCGCAAAATGTCCCGCTGCCCCTGCTACGAAAGGCTCGCCGCATATGAAGACACTGGCTTGACGCCGGAGGGAATTCAGCAGATGAAACTTGCGCTTGCGGGCGAAACGATTGCACGTCTCACTGAGATAAACGACGTGCCGGTCTCCCGCATCGCCGCCCTTGCCGATGCCGACAAAGACGGTCGCACGGTTATCCTACAGTGTCATGTCGGAGATATTGTATATGATATCGAAGATGGGACACCCTACGCCACGCGGGTTATAAGCTTTACGATGTTTAATGATGGCACGGTAGCGTGCCGGACGGTGTCTTCGTTCCCGGATGTCGAGAGCTTTGGAACACGTATATTCCTGACGCTCGCCGATGCAGAAAAAGCGCTTGCGGAAATGAGGAAAGAAGAAAATGAAAGCTGAAGAGCAAAGCAATAAATGCTGTATATCTCAGCAGTCGTGGTGTTACGTAGAGGACATGCAGAAATGAAACACTATATTGAACGTGAGAAACTGATCGAAAATATAAACGCATCGCGCGCGTTTACTGACCTCGGAATAGACGGTAGCTTCTTGCGCGCACGCGCGCTTGAACTGATAGACAGTCTGCCGGTAGCCAATGTGCGGGAAGTAAAACACGGAACATGGGAGGACAGTGTTTTTGCACCGGGGGTTTTATGTTGAAACGCATAATAATTCGGCTGTTGACGGTGAAATTCCGGAAATATGCTGTTTTATGCGCTGTTATTCGGGGAAAAAACATGCGGCGGTTGAATCGCGGGGTTGCAAAGATGTCAACTTTATGGTAAAATGATAGCAGATGATATGATCACGAAAGGAGCATAGGAACAGAATGAGGGCAAGAAGGTGCGGAAATTTTATTTTTTCATTGCTTGTGAGTCTTGTGTTCAATCTTGAGGGGCTGATCCCGGCTGGGATATTGCTTGTGCTGCATTTTGTTCTCGGCTGGTCGCTTTGGTGGGCGGCGTTGGCGGTCGGGATATGGATCCTGATCGTGGCTTTGCGTGTGATCGTCATAAGCTGGGCTGCGCGGTGCGGAAATACGCCGGACCCGCCGCAGGAAAACAAAAATCCTTACTCGGTCAGAAAAACCGAGATCGGAAAGAAAAAATAAAGGGCAGCGGTTGATCTACACCGATACGGCGGATCGACCGCTGTCATGCATTGCGGGATGTTGAAAATATCCGGATGAACTGAAAGACGGCAGGAGAATGCGAAGCCGCCTTTTTCCGTTTTTGGGTGGAGCCGCGCTAAGACGCTGTGCGTCTTTGCCCAAATATTGATGAGTAATTGATAATGTTCCGATGTAATTATCCGGCGGCAGGCGATACGGAGCTGCTCTTCTTCATTCTCGGGGTGTGAAGTCCAGAATCTGCACAAACGCCACCCAAGTCCAAAAAAGATAATGTTCTGATGTAACTGTCCGGCGGCAGGCGGTACGGAGCTGCTCTTCTTCATTTTCGGGGTGTGCAGTCCAGAATCTGCACAAACGCCACCCGAGTCCAAAAAAGATAATGTTCTGATGTAACTGTCCGGCGGCAGGCGATACGGAGCTGCTCTTCTTCATTCTCGGGGT
>CAKRTQ010000006.1 GCA_934402395.1 uncultured Eubacteriales bacterium
TTCAAGCGTTTTGGAGGATTTTATTAAAGCCCTATGAGGGGCAGTAACCACTTATGAAATCGTGGTTTTCAAATTCCGATTTACCTAACTGAATAAACTACATAGCCAAACGCTCCTCAGCCGAGCGTTTGGCTAATTTTTATGGAAAGGAAGGATGAACGCTAAGAAACTTGGATTCGAACGTAATATACATAAGCTCGTTTACAAGCATGGCTCTGCAAGCCAGGAAGATAGCGGTCACTTGCAAGCCCCTGTTTTGCCACGGGAGAAGTCTGCCCTTCGGGTGCATCTAAATTGGCTAACACAAAATCGGCATCTAAATTGACCTGTAGAAACAACAAAAAAGCACCCTCGCGGTGTTTTTTTGTTGATCTGCGGGTACACGGAGGAGGGCTTCAAAAACGCAGAAGCAAAGCAGAAAAGCGCACCGTTGTCCGAACTCCGCTTTTGACCAGTACCCTGCCATCGCGTTTTTTTATCGATAGGATGGGAACCATCCTTTCGACGTAAATCACAGTTCCTCTGCCAAAAATCCGAAAGCCTCGGCTTTCGGATTTTTCATTTGTGACGCAGGCACAAATGATGCGCTCGCCAAATGAAGTTGCGCTTTGCGCACACGGCAATGAACCGTAACTTACATACTGAAATTAACCGTTGACAAATATTCATTTCTATGATAAAATAAACTTGTGAATTGGGGACGGCACCCATTGCCAAAAACAGCATTCATTAAGTTAATATCACGACAAGGGGGGGCGACACCCATAGAAAAAAACATTATTGTTGTTGATGAACAAGGTAATGAATATGAAGCGACCTATCCCAAACGGGCAAAAGGTCTTGTAAAAAGTGGCAGGGCACGCTTCGTAGATGAAAGTAAGATATGCCTTGCGTGTCCGCCGAATTTTGATTTGGAGGATAAAAAAATGACAGAAGAAAGAAAAACCGAAAGCATATACAATATTGAATACATACTTTCGCAGATAGCTAAAATTCAAGAGCAAACAGAATACCTGAACGATGCATTAGAGAAACTCTCACAAATAGGCGACGGTGAAAGCGGCGGCCCTGGTTCTCCGGGCAATATTCAGGGTCAAGCAAAAGCGCAAGCAATTGCCGATGTTGTCAGATGTCGCGAAACAACAAATCAGAAAATGCTGTCACTGTATGAAAAAATGTATGACGACCTGAAACCGGATAATAGGAACAAAAAGTTGGATGTTCTTGATAAACTCGCACAAATCGCTGCAAATCCCGACGACTTTGCCGCAGAAAAATCGGATATGCTTACTACCATTCGGCAAATATTCAAAGAAAACTTCAAAGATTAACATTTTCCCCTTGCTTCGCTTTAGAGGCAAGGGGTTTTACATAAGATAGTTTACAAGCATGGCGTTGCCCATTGCTATGCTTTTAAGCTTTGGTCAACAACATCAATCATATAGCTTCCGTTTGTTTGCATGACAAAACAGTGGCAAGACCATTGAAAAGCCTGATTTATAGTATAAAAATGTCAACAGATCTGAGGTCGCGAAAGGAAAATCCTATGTTTCCGTATTATCTAAAAGACAATCTAAAAAAGCAAAAGAAGGGAGCGGTGTACCTTTATGCTGCATCTAAATTGGATAACACAAATTCGACATCTAAAATGACCTGTAAACATAAAACAAGGGGCGACCATTCGGTCGCCCCTTGTTTTGGCCGGGATGCTAAGGTTTCGCCGGGCATTTGCGCCCGGCGCAAATGCGTCGGTTCGTATTCACCGTTCTCCTATGTGATCTCCCGCGCTGTTCCCGTTTACCCGTAGTACGTGACGGATTGAAAAACCGGAGGAGCCATGGTATAATAAGATATCGATAAACTTGAATTTATCGTCTTGTTCCATTCTTATCAAAATTCTTTTTTAATGCTATTTCTGTTGGGAGAATAGACCCAATTAAAGGAATAAGTTGAACACCACAGATAATTCCTCCCATACTCCCAACACAATCTTCATTTTTTCCAATTACTAAAAGCATGAATATTACTGTTATCGGCAACATAACCATTCCACAGACATACCAGACTTTACCACAATATTTATGAGCAAATTCCCATGTGTCTTTGTTCTTCATAGACATCGAAGTCCGATATCCAAATACTGAATTTATTTCCTTTGGAGCCTTTTTCATAAAATATCTTCCAAAACCAATCATCGTAAATGGAAGAAGCAACTCCATAATCAACATAAAAATCCAAAACCCCATTGTAAACCTCCTTTACTACAACTTCCGATTTGTCGATATCTTATTATACCATAAATCTTCCCGTTTTTCAATCTCAATCGCGCAATAAACTTTGAAAGGGACACCGCCGAGCGAGAAAGGCTCTCAACAAACTGATAACAATCAAATTTAGCCCTTTTCGTGAGTCCGAGTCCGGACACAGCATCGAAAAGGGCAAAAGGGATCTATGAAACTCCGAAAAAATGCAGGGGCGAAAAAACGGGAGAAATCTCTCGAAATCTCCCGTTTTCTCGTTTTTCCTCGCGCGGATCTAAATTGACTTGTCATCATGGCTGGGATGGCCGGATTCGGACCGACGGATGCAGGAGTCAAAGTCCTGTGCCTTACCGCTTGGCGACATCCCAATGTATTTTACCGTACTATTTTATCACACCGATGGCGTTATGTCAAGTGTAAAGAGTGATTTTTTCTTTCCGCCGCGCTAATGGCGCGGCGGAAAGAAATGAGGTTCATTACTTTACCATGACCAGCCGGTATATCCGCCGCCTTTGATCGGAGCGGTGTAGGAGTGAGTGATCTTTCCGTTTACAACGGTAAGACCGTCGGTGCTGTCGCCGGCGTAGTAGACCATATTGTTCTGTACGTATTTTTTTGCAGTGTTCATAATGCTGCGCATAGCATTGCTCTTTACCGAGCCTCCGGAGCTTTGCGGCGCAAGGACGACCGGCGCCTTTATTTTGTCATAAAGAGGCTGAATGCTGTTGTATACGTGGTGCGCAAGCTGAACTATATCTCCGCGCAGGGTCGCATCGCTGTTGTTCTGAATTATAACATTTGCGGCGGGCTTGTTGATATCACCGAGCAGCCAGAAGCTCTTTCCGTCAATGATTATCTTCAGCACCATACAGGAATTGTTGAAGTCATCGGCTATTTCGCTTTCTGCCGTTACGGGGTCAACAAGATCCTCGTGTGTGTACATGACGTTGATCTTCACGTCCGCAAGGTCGAAGCTCTGACCGGTGTGCACCTGAATGAATTTCACATTGTCGCCGGGGAAGTACTTCTTGACATAGGATATCATTTTCGCATGATTTCCTCTGCCGTCGGCAAATCTGCCGGTATTTGAATAGTAGGAAGGCAGGTTAAAGAACATGCGTTCAAGCGTGAGCTGCGAGTGGTATTTTTTGAAGAAGAGAGCTGCGCCGCCCATATGATCGCTATGACCGTGTGTAAGCGACCATGCTGCAATGCGTATTTTTCCGCTTCTGATGCCTGTCACTTCACGCAAAAACTGCATGAAGCCGTCGCACTGAGCGTCATCAAACTGCTGATATCCGCCGCCGTCCATGATATAGACCGAGTTGTCGGCAAGCTTTATCACATACATCATGCCGCAGTTGATGCGCACGGCGCCATCGGTATCCTGGGCATTGCCTCCGGCTGCTTTGCTGTGCATAGGGACACCGTACTGGAAAAGCGTTGTGGTGTCGCCGGCTTTCTTTGTGTATGTGTATCCGAATTCGGATGCCGCACTGTCGCTGTTTTTGTCAAGAATGATCCTCACCTCGCGTACCGATGCGGTGTAATAGGTGTAAACCATCTGCTTTCCGTCGTTGTACTGTGCGTAGATATTACCGTCGCAGGAATAGCTGTATGTCTCGCGGTATCCGTACTGCGAGAGCGTTGCACGGTAGTTGGCAAACTGTGCCTGATCGGTGCTTGAAATTATCTGCATAAGGGATTCGTTATCCTTGGCGAGTGTGGCATCCTTTATGCCCTGACCGCTGCGGTAGATCCGGCTGCTGCGGCTGCCGCCGCGGTATGCCGGAACTGTTTTGAGCTGCCATGATGTTGACACATTGCTGCTGTACGTAAGACACGCGGTGCAGCGCATGTCATCGGTTCCAGCGACCGCTGCAAAGCTGTGCGGGACGGCATCCGAACTTGCAACGCCGCAATAGGTGCAGCGTGCGGGGCTGTCGCAGCGGGGCGTTCCGACGAATTTATGACCGGAGCATCCTTTGTCGGCGGAGCGGAGCAGAGGCGACGATTTGTCGGCGGGCTCGTCTCCGGTGCCTTCCCAGATGATTATGTTGTCAACGTATCCGCACTGTCTGCCGCCGGTTTTGAGCACTATACCGCCGCCGAGCTTATCGGGGGTGGAATATGCCTTGCCGTCAGCGGACGGGGAGGCTTTTGAAACGAGCGTCCATTTGCCGCTTCCGGGGAAGCCGGGGGTGTTGACGCGCATATAAACGCTGTTGCCGTTTTTCCAGTCAACGACGTACCTGATGGAAATGTCGATATCGGAGAATGCCTGTTTGTCCTTGTTGTAGGGAATTCCAAGCAGCTTGGTTACGATAGAGTTGCTGTTCGTGTTGGCGGCGTAGTTTGCGCCGGAGACATCGCAGGTGTACCACTTGTCGTCGTAGTGTATCTGGTGGTTGGCGTTCCCGCGGTTGCGGAAATGGAAGGAGGTGTAACGCTGTCCGCCGTAATCGCTTACAAGAGCGATGTATCTATCGGCGGAGTAAGCATCTGTGTATATAAGGTCATACTGATATGTGTAATTCTTTTCGTGGTATGCGCCGAACAGAGCGGGGGAGAGTACTATCGTGTAGGTGTCGGTGCAGTTTTTGTTCATATTGTTGGATATGTAAAGCCGACGGCTGCCGTAGTAGCTCTTTATTTCGTATTTTGAAGTGCCGTTTTTGTACGCGCCGTTGCCGGGGGTGTCGATTACCCATCCGAGCCGCGACAGGACATTATCCGAACTGTTGGATATGATCTGGTCCTCGAAGTTTTCATAGTAGAGCAGCCTGCCTTCCGTTTCGGGAGAAGCCGGCTCTGTGGTTTCCGGAGTCTTTGTGGTCTCCGGTATCTTCGTGGTTTCCGGTGTTTTCGTAGTCTCCGGTGTCTTCGTAGTCTCGGGAGTCTTTGTGGTTTCCGGTGTCTTCGTGGTCTCGGGAGTCTTTGTGGTTTCCGGAGCTTTTGTAGTCTCGGGAGTCTTTGTGGTTTCCGGAGCTTTCGTAGTCTCGGGAGTCTTTGTGGTTTCCGGAGCTTTTGTTGTCTCGGGAGTCTTTGTGGTTTCCGGAGCTTTTGTAGTCTCGGGAGTCTTTGTGGTTTCCGGTGTCTTTGTAGTTTCGGGAGTCTTCGTAGTTTCCGGGGTCTTTGTCGTCTCAGGAGCTTTTGTAGTTTCGGGAGCCTTTGTTGTCTCCGTAGCCTTCGTGGTTTCCGGGGTCTGCGTAGTTTCAGGAGCTTCCGTTTGCGCGGGGCTTTCTGTGATACTGTCCGCAGTTGTTGCGGCGGGCTGAGCGGTCGTGCCGGTCGGCAGATCGTTTTCGTTTTTTCCGCACCCCGCAACGGTCAGCGCCGTTGACGCAAGCATTACTATCGCAATTATAAACGACAGTATTCGGGTGATTTTAGGTGACATAACAGATAAAAAGTCCTTTCTGTATCATACGATTTATTAAGATTATACCATCAAACAGTGTACTGTGTCAACTGTTTTGTAGAAATTATATACAAAAAACTCATGTGATCCGTCATGCCTGAAGCCGGGCGGTTCACATGAGTTGATCGGCGGTCGGTTTATTTGACCGTTATTTTTTTGTATGCTTTTTTGCCGCGGCGGAATACTATTCCTGCACGGAGCGCGTCTCCGGTGTATTTTGTTTTGAGGTCGGAGACCTTTTCGCCATCGGCTGAAACGCCGCCCTGCTCAACGGCACGTCTTGCTTCGGATTTGGAGGCAACGAGTCCCGCTTTTACGAGCACCGAGAGAATGTCGATATCGCCGTTCTCGTCAAGGTCATCTGCCGAAAGCTCTGTGGTGGGAACGGAAGCATCTGCTCCCGCACCGAAAAGTGCCTTTGCGCTTGCTTCGGCGCGTTCGGCTTCTTCCTTGCCGTGAACGAGCTCTGTAAGCTCGAATGCAAGTATTTCCTTGGCGCGGTTGAGGTCGCTGCCCTGCCAGCCTGCCATTTCGTTTATTTGCTCAATGGGCAGGAAGGTCAGCATCCTTATGCACTTGAGTACATCGTCGTCGCCGACATTGCGCCAGTACTGATAAAAGTCGTAAGGACTGGTCTTTTTGGGATCGAGCCACACTGCGTTGCCGGCTGTTTTGCCCATTTTATGCCCCTGTGAGTCGGTGAGCAGGGTAATGGTCATAGCGTGAGCATCCTTGCCGAGCTTGCGGCGTATAAGCTCTGTGCCGCCCAACATATTTGACCACTGGTCGTCTCCGCCGAACTGCATATTGCAGCCGTAGTGCTGGAAAAGATAATAAAAGTCGTAGGACTGCATTATCATGTAGTTGAATTCAAAGAAGGAAAGTCCTTTTTCCATGCGCTGGCGGTAGCATTCGGCGCGAAGCATATTGTTTACAGAGAAGCAGGCGCCGACCTCGCGGAGCAGCTCGATGTAGTTGAGGTTGAGCAGCCAATCGGCGTTGTTGACCATTTGCGCCTTGCCCTCGCCGAATTCGATAAAGCGGGACATCTGGCGGCGGAAGCATTCCGCGTTGTGGTCGATATCTTCCTTTGTGAGCATTTTGCGCATATCCGTGCGCCCGGAGGGATCGCCTATCATCGTAGTGCCGCCCCCGATAAGAGCAAACGGCTTGTTGCCTGCCATCTGAAGGCGCTTCATGAGCGTAAGTGCCATAAAGTGACCGGCGGTAAGGCTGTCGGCGGTGCAGTCAAATCCGATATAAAATTTGGCTTTGCCCTCGTTTACCATCGTGCTGATCTCAGTCTCGTCGGTGACCTGCGCGATAAGACCGCGCGCCCTCAGTTCGTCGTAGATTGTCATTGATTTATCCTTTCTTTTCGGGTGTCTTGCTTACATTTGATCATTGCATGGCATTACTGTCCTGCCATGGCGGCGTTTATCTTTTTGAGGCAGCCGTTGAGCACCGGGGTGAGCTGAGACATATTGCGCGACCAGCCTGCTGCGGTGTTGTCCTTGACGGCATTGCGGAAGGGGGCGTAGGAGTTGTTGTTGAGAGGAGTTGTAAAGATCCTCGCAAGGTCCATGACGATGGATTTTTTCACAAGGTCGTACATCATGCTGTCGTCGGGGCTTTCGGAGTAACGCACCTTCATCGACTGCTCGAACAGCGCGGGAGTGATGCGGCGATAGCTTTCGGAGCCGAGGCACTCAAGCACGGCTGCTGCGGCATCGGCATCCTTTGCCTTTACCGAAACCGAATAAAGCGTGAAGGGGAATGCCATGCAGGTCTTGTAGCCATTCTGCTCCTCATTGTACTTCGGGACCGGCAGAATGCCGTATTTGAAGTCGGAAACATCCCTCAATGTGCCGGAGGCAATGTAAACTCTGTCAACGGTATAGAGAACGCGGCCGGACTTGAACGCAGCTGCGGAGGAATACTTGGCAGTTGTTCCTTTGGTGAAAGCGTAGCCGCTGGTGTAGAAGAAGTTGGTGATTTTTTCAAGCAGAGTAATGGTCTTTTCGGATTTGAGGTCGGGGGATATCACCAGCTCGCCGTCGGTCGTTTTGTCAAGCACGCCGAGGTCGGAGCCGATAAAGAAGGCGTCAAAGTGAAGGTCGATGGTCTCAAAGCCGTAAAGGTCCTCATAGTCGGCGACGCCGTTTGCGTTTTCGTCACGGTATACGCCGTCGCAGAGCTCTATCATCTTGTCGATGGTCCATCTGCCGTCGGTCACGAGCTTATACATATCCGAGAGCGTCATATCGGAATGCTGGTCGGTGAGTATGTCCTTGTTGAAAAAGGTTGCATACATCATGTAGAGCATATTGGTCGATATATCTCCGGATGTAAAATACAGTTTGCCGTTTATTGTTGCGGTGTCAGTGAGCGACTGCGGCCACCAGGGCTTTTCAAAGTTCAGATGCTTGAGCTCAAGCAGGTTGCGCGAATAGCCGTTCATTGCGAGCGTTGCGGCTGTCATGCTGTATCCGGCAAACACATCGTATCCGCCGCCTGCTGCGATGCTGTTGCCTGCGGCTTCAACAAATCCCTTCTGGTTGCCGAAGTTGCCGTTTACGCCGTCCCATTCGAGCTTTACGTCAAGGCGGCTCTCAACGATCTTGTTTCTTTCGCTTATGCGGGTGTTTACTATGTTGCCGTCGTCCTGGCTTTCTTCAACGAAAAATTCGGGACGTTCAACATCCTTCCAATAAAGAAACGTTACGGTGTCATTCAGCTTGAGCGAATCGGGCAGGTCGTCGTTCACGAATTCGCTTGTGGTTTCGGGGGTGTCGGTCGATACGGCGGGAGTGCCGTCTGTCGTGATCTCGGGATCCTGCGGATTTACGCATGCCGCGAGGGACATAACGAGCATAAGCAGCGCGAGGATCGCCGCTGTTGTTTTTTCAGTTCGGTTCATTGTGTTGATCCTTTCCGTTAAGTAAGTATTTTGAACTATCATAATTATACCGCTTTGATCTGACATTGTCAACAGAAAAAGCGCGTAAAATAACTTTGTGATTGCAGTTATACTGTTGTCTGACGCGGATAGGAGAGTATAGCGGTATCATTGCCGTATTTACACATATTGAAGCAGAATGTTAGGCGGACCGTAGATGGGATCCGATCCGGGACAAAATCTGACTGTACCCCACGACCAAGCCGTCTGTTTGGGGAAATTGGTTTCAAACCAACGAAAGGCAAGGTCACGCGCCGAATACAAGTCCATATTCGCGGCTTTCAGAGTTGATAAATCATGTGACCTATGCTGAGGAAAGAATTTTATACATTGCAGCGTTTCCTCAAAAAAACAAATATCTGTATATACATACTCGCCGGCATTTATATCGCAGCCAATGGCGTAGTGCATATAATTTGTATCTGTTTTGTATTGAGATAAAATCCGGCTTGCGATATTTTTCTCCAATTCCGATGGTTTCAAAGAAGGGTTATTGAGAATTCAGACCGGCACAAAATTAATTTGCCATTAACCAAATCGATCATATGCAGTACCTCCATGAAGCTGTTCGGGTAGTCATATTATTTATTTACCAATATCAAAACGGTATCAAATAACAATATTATCATTAAAAATACAATCGAGAAAACTTGCGTCCAAAAGAACATTGCTGTTTCCCATCCGGTATACCAATATCCCAAAACGAGCATCACAATTGTATTACATACAATATGAAACAACAGGACAGATAAGTTATAGATCAGGGGATGACTGACTGTTCCTTTAATGGGGGAATACAGGAATGCCGACACTATATAAATTGCAAACAGCATGATCAGAGAAGTTATATCCCGAATTATATTTTGAGCATAGAGTAACATTACAAGCAGAGAAGCCATGCTGAAAGAGACAGTGAAAATCACACATCTGATCAGCCATTTTAAATCTCTTTTCGTATTCATAGCATTCCTCCGTCATTGTGATATGTCAAACAATGTTGATAGCTGAGTTTATGTTTTGTTACTTCCGCCTCAGGGTTATTTGATGCTTTTAATTGCCTGCCTAACTAAAGCATCCATGTTTTCTCCCAATCTGTAATAAAAGCTCCACTTGGAACCATCCGTAACACGAGACTTTTTCAATTCAATTGCTTCGCTGATGGTCTCATAGTCATTGCAGTAATAAACTATATGTTGCATATAACTGTCATTGTTTTCATCCACCATAATTTTCCCAATGAATACAAGACCATCACATTCCTCAAAGTAGACTTTGACATACAGTGCGCCATCCTCAGTATATATTCCTTGGAGTTTGGATTCATATATAGTCTCGTTTTGTTCGCGAATAAATGAATCATAGGATAGTATGGTCTCTTTAATAGCCACATTCATTATTTCATCAAGAGCTTCCTTTGAAGCAACCGATGTGGTGGTTTGAGACAAATATTGAGAATCATAGTAGTAATATTTTTCTGCATCTTCAGTATTGGGGTCAGCCCAACTTTCATTATACCAAAACAACTCAGCGCGCGAGGGGGTAAAATCTGTGGAAGGATTTATACCTGTGTTTTTGTTTCGCACGATTTGTATGGAATAACTTGTCCCCAAAAGCCACGCCGTTTTATAGTACACCATGAAAGATAAATTTTCGCAATCTTTAATTGCTGAAAAATTAACCTCCGGGTTCCCGCCCCAATTCTTTTTTGAAACAAACTCGTAGCACTCGGTATAGGCAATATTGGGATCAAACAGTTCATAGTGTTCAAAACAATATTCAGCAGAGTATTCTTCCGGATACGTGTACGAGTGTGCGGAAGAAGAACATGCTGAAAGCACAATTAAAATAAAAACAAACAAAAATAATGAAAGCCTTATTTTAATCATATTCTTTTGGGGAATTAGCGTATTTTTATCTGCATATTTGGGAGTGGAAATATAAAGAGGTTGATTCCCGTGTTCGATCTCGTTGCGATAAATCGATAGAATATGGTCGCACAGTTTCATTCGATTCTCCGTCTTTCAGATTTGATTTGCTTCTCAGTGTTTTTCCTACTATTCTTAGCAGCGTGTAATATTATAAAATTTGTGCAGCACACTTTTGCGTATCGTACCGCCATGCAGTTTGTCCATCGGGCATATCGCAAACAAGAAGTGTAGGTTGAAGATTGTCCGCGTTTTATCCGCCGATATTTAGCTATCATAATTATACTGCTTTGAATCTTACATTGTCAACAGAAAAAGCGCGTAAAATAACTTTGCGCTGCGTTTTATCGGATAGACGTAAGCGTAAACGCTCGCGCGGCTTTTTCATCGATCCCGAAAATCGGACAAAAAAGAATAAAAAATTGGAATTCATAAAGGTGCGCGCACGGCGCACAATAGTAACAGAGAACGCAATACGCGGACTCAATTAATATAGATCGCGAGCGTCCGCGTATGCGGCTGCTCACACAAGGAGAAATTCAAATGGCTAACAATAAGACTCTTGTTCCCGAAGCTAAGGCTGCTCTTGACAAGTTCAAAATGGAAGCTGCCGGTGATGTTGGTGTAACTCTCAACCAGGGTTACAACGGTGATCTCACTGCCCGTCAGGCCGGTTCTATCGGCGGCCAGATGGTCAACATTATGAACCCCGTACGAACTATGGGATTTGAACGTCACAACCGAATATCGAGGGGACACAAGATAACCGTCAAGTACGCGTTTTCCCTTACGGTGTAAAGGTTTTGATGAAATAAACGTACGGAGGAACAAACAAAATGAAAGAAGCAAAAACCATCTACGAACAGCTCGGAGGTACATACCGCGAGGAAAACGGCAACCTCGTTCCCGACGTGGAGCTACCCGAACAGAAGCCCATCGGCAAATACGGTAAGATGCATCTTGACTATCTCAAGCAACACCGTCGCGGAAGGTACTCCGCTCTGCTTGGTGAAGGACGGCTAAATGCCTACCTCTCCGAGATTGACGAACAGGCACACGAAATGATATCCTCTTTGATAGTAGAGTTTGCCAAGACTCAAGGCATTGACGAACATCTCAAGGAAACTGACCAACTACGGTGGGTACAGATGATGAACAATGCTCACAGCTCTGCCGAAGAAACCGTAATGCGTGAACTGATACTCGCATAAACCGAAAGCAAGGGATGCTCCCAAGCGGTTCACCCCTTGCTTTTATAAATTTTTTATAAAAGTTTTGATTTTGCTGTTGAATTTTACGAAGAATTAGTGTATAATAAATACAGCAGAAACAAAGAAGGAGGAATTTATGATGCCAAACATTAAACCCGTATCAGATCTGCGTAACTATAACGAGGTACTGCGCGATATCGCCGTTGGCGAACCCGTATTCCTCACCAAGAACGGTCGCGGCAGATACGCCATCGTCGATATGGAAGAATTTGAAAAGACTCAGGCGACGCTCAAGCTGATGAGCGAACTTGCCAAAGGTGAAGCTTCTGCTAAAGAAAAAGGATATATTGATATCTCGGAGGTCGAAGCGCTTCTGGGGGTAAGCAATGGCTAAAATCAATTTTACACCCGACGCCCTTGAGGATATGAAAGAGATCAAAGCGTATATCACCGACGAGCTGTGCAGCGAGCAATCTGCAATCAACACGATTGAAAAGATTATGAAGCGCATCCGTCAGCTTGGAGATTTCCCCGAAATCGGTGCGCCGCTTGCCTCTATCATCAGCCTTGAAGTGCCTTACCGCTTCCTTGTCTGCGGCAACTACACCGCATTTTACAAGGTCGAGGGCGACGAGGTTCACATCATCCGTGTTCTCTACGGCAGACGGAACTTTATGCAAATACTTTTCGGAAGGTCATACGACGAATAATATGGAATCGCCACTCTCACGGGTGGCGATTTCCTTTTATCCTTTGACCATTGTACCAAAACAGAAAAGCGCGACCGAGAATCCGAGGAAAACCACGGTTGAATCGGTTGATATTGTCCCTGCCAAGTTGCATACACATATACCGATCATCGCACCCGTAGCGAGGATTCGTGTGAATTCTTTGCGGACGGTAGATAAAAAGGTGGTTTGATGTGCGTTCTCCTTTTCTTCTGCTGTTATATACTTATCGACTGGTAAACCGAGCAGGTCGATAAGCCGCTCCAAATGCTCATCGCAAGGCTTTGACAATCCACGTTCCCACTTGGAAACCGCCTTTCCCGAAATGCCGAGCATCGCCCCAAGCTCTGCTTGCGTCAGCCCGCGTTCCTTCCTTTTTGCCACTATCAGATCACATATATTTTCCATGTAAACCTCCGTAAACTATTTGGTTGACAATAATAGTGTGGTAGCTTTATAAAGGTTATACCCATATTTTTATATCAGTTCACACTTTTTTCGCAAAAATATGTTATAATTATTTTTGATAAAAGTGTAAAATTTATATTTTTCATACGAATATAATAGTGAATCGATTCAAAAGCGAGGTGAGAACATGGAGGACAGAAAGTTACTTCGATTACTACATAAAGACCCAAGCGCCGGAATGGAACAGTTAATGAATCAGTATGCAGGTCTTATTTATGCTGTTGACAAAGGCAAACTTGCGGAGTCTTGCTATATTCACGAATATTTAGCTAATATAAATAGACCCATAGATATGGCAAAGGATTATTGTGAATTAGAGAATGTTGCTGTGTATTACTTCGGCTTTACTGACCCCAATAAGAACTATCTAACCGGCTCTTCATTTGTTCAGTATTTGGTGAAACAATATGGCGAGGAGGCTGTTATCAATTCAATTTACGGGAACGGAGATCCCTTACCTAAAACCTATGCCGAGTTGGTAAAAGAATGGAACGAATTTATTGAAACTAATTACAGCAATTACAGTAAATACAAATAGAGAGTTGGATATCTAACCGATAAACTTGAATTTGAAGAGGTAGTTAAGATGAAAGACGGAAAACACCCAAACCCCAATACAATCCATCCAATTGCAGGGTATGATAAAGAAATATATGTGAAGCCGACGATTACAAATCCGAATATTATTGTCGGGGACTTTACTTATATTGCCGATTCGGATTTTGAAAGTCATGTTTCACACTTATACGAGTGGAATGATGACAAACTCATCATCGGAAAGTTCTGTCAAATCGCCGCCGGAGTTGAGTTTGTGATGAACGGTGCAAACCATCAGATGAACGCCGTCTCTACATTCCCGTTCTATACCTTGGAGGGATGGGAAATGTCGCCGCCTGCAAAGACGGATCTGCCATTAAAAGGAGATACCGTTATCGAAAATGATGTTTGGATCGGGCAAAATTCGGTAATCCTTCCCGGCGTTCACATTGGAGATGGTGCAATCATTGGTGCAAACAGTGTTGTGGGAAGTGATGTTGCACCATATACAAAGGTCGTTGGGAATCCCGCAAGAACGATTCAAAAGCGCTTTGACGATGAACTGATTGAATTGCTGCTGAGATTCAAGTGGTGGGATAGGAGCATTGACGAAATCAACCGACTGATCCCAATCTTGACTTGCAGTGATTTGGATAAAGTGAAAGCTGAAATCAAAAAGCAATTAGGCTGACAAATTCCAGTTTGTTCAACCGAACCCCATACATAGCCAAACGCTACTCAGCCGAGCGTTTGGCTTATTTTTATTCAAAGCAAGGATGAATGCGAGAATGAGATAGTTACCGCAAAGTTTGATATGATATGCCTGCGGGCAGTTCCTTTCCGACACAAAATACGCGGGTGCGATTGAAAAGCGCGCATATTTGTGGTATAATAAGATACCGACATATCGGAATCCAAAGAGGAAAAGAACTATGACAAACAGTGCGTTGGTCGTGATCGACCTTCAGAATGACATTACAAAAAATTACAGGGAGATCATTGAGCGTGTCAATCAGGCGATAGACATGGCAGTTGACAGAGGGATGTATGTTGTTTATATTCAGCATAACAATCTGTCTGCTGGGACAAGAACATTCAAGCCCGGCACGCACGGCGCGGAGCTGGTGCCCGAGATGAAAATCGTTTCAAATAACATTTTCGTCAAGACAAAGAGCAATGCTTTAACAAGTGATGACTTTGTCAGCTTCATTAAAAAGCACGGTATCACAGAGTTTTTTATTGCCGGTGCGGATGCCACGGCTTGCATCAAGTCCACCTGCTTCAATATGACAAAAAATAAATATATCGTTCATGTGCTTTCTGACTGTATCACCAGTTACGATAAAAAGAAGCTGCCGGAAATGCTTGCGTATTACGAAAGCAAGGGATGTTCGGTGGAAAAGCTCAACGAATTATCGGAATAATAAGCACACCCAAGCTTACGGTATGCCCGGCAGGGTATCACCGTGCCGATAAAAATATGCAAAATATCCGAGATGGTAGCTCTTAATGATCACTGCATTTATTCTCACAATAGAAGACGAAGACAAGCGTCGGGTCGTTCAAAGCATCTACGACCTGTACTACAAATACATGATGGCATGCGCTGTTGACATTCTGAAAAACCGGCATGACGCACAGGACGCGGTCCAGGATTCGTTTTACAATATCACCGCCACGTATAGTTTGTTTACGGCGCCCGATTCTCCTTCAACGGCAGCTCTGGTACATATCTACGTGAGAAACGCGGCGATCAACATTTATAACAAAAACAAGGTGCGGTCAAAATCGATATCCTTTTGCGACGACATGGAGAAAGCCGCCGATATCGAGGATATCGGCGAAAATGTGCAGCAGATCGCCGTTGATAACGAGACCGCCGCGATCGTCAGCCGAGCCATCGCGCAGCTCGACAGCGAATACCGCGACCTGATCTGTCTGAAATATTACTACAACATGCGCAACACGGATATAGCGCGAGTGATGAACATCGGTACCAATCTGGTAAACGGACGTATTTTCAGAGCCAAAAACAAATTAAGAGAAACACTTGGGGAGGAAGGCTATGAACGGCTCAAGCTGTGATAAACTTGACAGTCTGATATCGGCGTCTCTGCACATAAATATTGCAGACGAGGCAAAGGCTTTTCTGTCGCAGGACATATCGGACATACGCGACGACCCGAAGCTGAAACGTACGGTTTTAAGAAATGCCGAAAGAGAAAAGCCCCGCGCCAAAATATCCGCCTTCCGTATAGCCGTGGCTGCCTGCCTCGCCGCAGTGCTTCTGCTTCTTTCCGCGTGTATGTGTATCCCCAAGGTCAGAGACACCGTATGGGGCTCAATCGTTGAATGGTACGACGACCACATAAGGATACACTTTCCGCAAGAGAGCTGCAACGAAAGCGATGCCGGTTCCGGCAATACAGTCACCCAATCGGCAGCAGCCCCAACCTCTATCAAAAAACGGGCTTATGCGTCTTATCTGCCGGACGGTTACTATGCGGACACGAGCGAGAGCAGCGTAATGTTTGCGGGCACAACTTTCTATGACCGTGACGGGAACCTTCGGTTCCAGCTGATGCAGACCACGCTGAGCGAAGAAGGCTCCAACGATCTGATGGTAGACCACGGGAACGAGCCGGTCCGCGAGCAGTACATAAACGGGTATCGTGGGCTTATGATAGAGTATGTCAAAGCTCCCGGACTGTACTATCTCGGCTGGCAGGACGGGACATATCAGTACTCCATCTACGGATCGTTTGAATCCAAAGCGGAACTGATAAAAATAGCCGAAGGAATAAGGACAGAATAAACGGAATGGGCTGTCACGCGTTAGCGTGACAGCCCTGTTGATTTTATCCGATCAGTCGTCTTTAAGATATCCGTTCGGTATAAGTTTTTCGGCAATTGCGTGCAGTGTTTTTGAGCGGTGTGCTCTTTTGGCGGAGTACACAGCAAGCACTACGTACCCTGCGATAAACGCCGCAACGGCAAACCCTATCACAACGAACTGAACAAAGAATTCATCTTCCTTCATCGGTGAATCGGTAAAAAGCAAATACAAAAGAAACGCCACGATCCCGACCGCGACCACAATACAAGTAACATATGTAAATATGACCGTGCCAAGACCGTTCACCGACTCGCTGAATTTGCGAACAGACTTGTCCTCTTTTTGTTTTTGAGCGGCAGAGGCGGGATCTTTGCCTGCGCTATTCCCCGTCCCGTAGTTTTTTATGGATGACATAAGCTCTTCTCCTCCTTTCATGTAATTATATATCGTTATTTTTTTCCGGGTCGTTTTTATTACAGTGTCAACATTCACATCGACAGACACTATCTCGCTGTACGGAATGACCGTTTTCTTGCCGAACAGGTTGCGGCAGGTCATGCTTGTGTCATCGAAGAATATGCGGCTGTTGAAATAGCCGATGATCATCAGCGACGCAAGAACAGCAATGGCAAGGAATACCCATGCCACAGCAAATTCGGACTTAACAGCCATCAATACGGTGAGTCCTACAAACAAAACGATTGCGATAACGGCGATCACGAGAAACACCGGATGCAGCTTGACTACGTTTTCACCTGTCGGCTTGTCCCGTTTTTCCGCGATAAAGAAAATAACGATCACGGCAAAGTAAACAATTATTGAGGTAATGATTGTTTGTAACATCTGAGTCCTTCTTTCTGTGTTTTTAGTGTTTTCTGTGCCTGAGCTGCGCCTAACACATGGGCATCAATATAAGCTGCTTGGGGCTCAGCCCCCAAATGTTTATTTGTGATAAATTACTTTTTCCGCATACCTGCGAACCGCCGCAGCTGCCAAGCAGATATTTACACGCTTCGTAATGTTCGCAGTCGGAGTCTTTGACAAAGCTGTACAAAAAAATATATCCGGCTTTTTTCGGAGGAACTTTTGCAAATTCAAACCAAAAAGAAAATCTGATCCTTTTCAGTCTGTATCCATGAGACTCCATATCGCTCAAAAATTTTTCTGCTTTTTCATATTGCCATTGATGATATAAAAATATTTTACGCATCGTTATCTGTACCGGAAAGCAAACAGCGGTTCTGACTTCCCGATCCCCCATTTATATATAACAAACGAGCGGCAAAAAAATTTGCCGTCTGAAATATTTTTTTAAAGATACAAACGTTTTCCTCGCTTTATGTACTTCAAAAATACCGCTGCCCATTGACACCCAAACGTCCGGCAGGTATAATATATGCATACCATGCGCCAGGACAAGCGGGCGCAAAACAGTTGCAAATTTCATATTGAAAATAACTGCGCTTTTGAAATTCATAAAGGGAGCTTTGAAATGAACTATATCAGGATCACAAAAGACAACATTGACCGGGAACACATCTGCTGCGCCATGTCCGGCAAGCAAAGCATCGCAAAAAAGGAATGGATGAAGCAGCGTTTTGACGAAGGTCTGGTGTTTTACCGCAGTGAGGAGCGCGGCAAATGCTTTATCGAGTACATTCCCGCAGAAAACGCATGGGTGCCGATAGAAGCCGACGGATACATATACATTGATTGCCTGTGGATCGCCGGATCCATGAAGGGACACGGCTATTCAAACGATCTGCTCGCGGAATGCATACGCGATGCATGTGCTCAGGGCAAAAAAGGCGTCTGCATTCTTTCCGCCGACGGCAGAAAAAGAGAATTCATGTCCGATCCCAAGTATCTTGCTCACAAAGGATTCACCGTTGCAGACACCTCCGACTGCGGCATCACCCTTATGTATCTGCCACTCGATCCCGGGTTGGAGCCGCCGCGGTTCAGGGAATGCGCCGGGCACCCCAAGGTAGCGGACGACGGCTTTGTTCTTTACTACACAGATCAGTGCCCATTTACCTTCTATTGGGTACCGAAGGTACAGGAAGCTGCCGCGGAACACGGGATCCCGCTTAAGGTGATACACATCACAAGCAAGGAGGACGCACAAAACGTTCCCGCCCCCGTTACGACCTACGCACTGTTCCGCGACGGTAAGTTTCTGACGCAGGGGATCCAGTCCGACAAAAAATTTCTTGCTCTCGCCGAAGCGAAATGAACGGCGGAGACTTCTCGCGCCTGAAATATCTTGATATGCGGCTGCCTTTTTTCGGATGTTCCGGTCTGTTGCCTCCGGTAAACGGCCGATGTTAATATGCGTTGCTTGCAGCAACGGTGCACTTATCGTATAATTATGCCGACAACTGAAAGAAAGGATACCATTTACGATGCTGAATGAAAATATCAGAACGCTGAGAAAATCAAAAGGTCTTTCGCAGGAGGAGCTTGCGGTAAAGCTGAACGTCGTCCGCCAGACCGTTTCAAAATGGGAGCAGGGTTTGTCGGTCCCGGATGCCGATATGCTGATCGCCGTTTCGGAGGCGCTTGAAACGCCGGTCGGAACTCTGCTGGGTGAAAAGATCGTCAAACCGGAAGCCGACGAGATAAAGGCGATCGCCGAAAAGCTGGAGGTAATAAATCTGCAGCTTGCGCAAAGAAAAGCCGCGCGGCGAAAAATTCTGCACCTGCTGTTCATTCTGACAGGCATTGCCACGGCAGCCGTTTTTGCGGTGCTGGCGGCACTGAAAAGCCCCTATCTCGGGTGGGATGTCAACGATCCCGAAACCGCCGTTTTTTCTGCGGCATTCCATATGTTTGAATACCTTTTTGTCCGTGCCGCGCCATTGATACTTGCCGCATCGGCGGTCGGCGCGGTCATGACAAGGAAAAAGCCGCAATAAGCTCCGACACGCAGACACATCCGTATTCAAAAAAGAAGGTCCCGCAGCTATTGCGCTGCGGGATTTTTTCTGCTATAATATAGGACGAGCCGCAGTCTCGCGGCACGACAGAAAGGACAGAACATTTTTATCATGCAAAAGCCCAAAATAAACGCAAAAACCAAAAAGCTACTGCTCGGTATTGCCGCACTTGCGATAATTGCCGTTATAGTTTTCTTCTTCCCCGATCTAATACCCACGGGAGATGAAATAACCGTCACCACACCCGAAAGCAGCAGTACCGTACATCCGTCGACCACCGCCGACATTACGACGGTATCACCTAAAACCGACACCGCAGCACCCGAAACCACATCAAAGCCCGCGCCTGCGACCTCCGCAGATGTCAGAACGCAAGCCCCCGAAACAGACAAGGCTCCGGAAACAGACAAAAAGCTCGACCGCAACGGCACATACACATCACGCGACGATGTTGCCCTCTACATACACCAATACGGCAAGCTCCCCTCCAACTTCATCACCAAAGCCGAGGCGCAGAAGCTCGGCTGGTCGGGCGGCGGTCTTGAAAAATACGCTCCCGGAAAGAGCATCGGCGGCGACCGCTTCGGAAACTACGAAGGCAAGCTGCCCAAAAAGACCGGACGCACCTACACCGAATGTGACATTGACACTCTCGGCGCATCCTCACGCGGTGCAAAGCGCATAGTATTTTCAAATGACGGACTGGTCTACTACACAGACGATCATTACAACACCTTTACCCTGCTCTACGGCAAGTTGAGCTGAGGTGCCGTCCGCGACAAACCGCCATAAAAGCCCGGGCGACGTTTAAAAGATCAACCGATTTTTCAAACGCCGCCCTCTTTTATGCTTTTTTTACTTGACAAAACGACAAAAAAGTGATATATTATGTCTTTGTTGATTTCATTCACCGAAAGGATCATATCAGGTCTGTCATGACTACTCTTTTAAGCATTGCAATAGCACTTATAGCCGGACTTCTCATGTCCCGCGCAGCCAAACCGCTGAAGCTGCCGGCGGTAACGGCATATCTTGTCGCCGGTATACTTATCGGTCCCTACTGCCTCGGCAGGCTCGGCATCGAAGGCATCGGCTTTACATCGACCTCCGCCGTCACCGCGCTCGGACTCATAAGCGATGTCGCGCTCGGCTTCATTGCCTTTTCAATAGGAAACGAATTCCGCCTCAAGGAACTTGAACACATCGGCAAGCAGGCGTTGGTGATAGGCATTCTTCAGGCTCTTGGCGCCACCGCATTTGTTGACGTCACCCTGCTCGTCATGCACATTTTCCTCAAGGAAAAACTCCCCGTATCCACCTGCATCACCCTCGGCGCGATCGCAACGGCGACAGCCCCCGCCGCGACCCTCATGGTCGTGCGTCAGTATAAGGCGCGCGGTAAACTCACCGACCTGCTTCTGCCGATAGTAGCACTTGACGATGCCGTAGGTCTTGTGGTTTTTGCGGTATCTTTCGGAATTGCCAAAGCCATGCACGTGGGCAGCTTCGATATTGTCTCCATAATCGTAAATCCGCTCGTTGAAATCCTGCTTTCTCTGGTGCTCGGATTTGTGATCGGCTGTCTCTTTTCTCTCTTCGAACGCTTTTTCCACTCAAAAAGCAAGCGTCTTTCGCTTGCCGTGACCGTTGTCATTCTCTCGGTCGCTCTCTCAAAGCTTGAATTCAACATAGGCAAAGTCCATGTCGGATTCTCCAGCCTGCTCGTATGCATGATGGTCGCCACGGTATTCTGCAACATCTGCGACTTTTCCGAGGAGATCATGGAACGCGCAGACGCGTGGACCGGTCCTCTGTTCATTCTGTTTTTCGTACTCAGCGGTGCGGAGCTTGAGCTCAACGTATTCTCCGACCTTGCAATCGTCGGTATCGGTGCGGCGTACATCATATCCCGTTCTGCCGGCAAGATGCTCGGCGCGAAATGGAGCAGCGAGCTTATGAAGTGCGACAAGAGCATAGTAAACAACCTCGGCTTAACACTTCTCCCACAGGCCGGCGTGGCACTCGGTATGTCTGTGACTGTCGGTGTTCTCGGGGACGAGGGCGCAATAATACGCAACATTGTGCTTTTCGGCGTTCTTATATATGAGCTTGTCGGTCCGATGCTCACAAAGATGGCTCTGACGCGTGCCGGAGACATTGTAAACGAGCCTACCGATTCCCGCAGGCTCAATACCGGCAAAAAAAGATAAATAAAATCGGTGGCTGTCGCGTTATTTCGCGACAGCCACCTCTGTAATTATTACACTATTGCCGTGTCCGCGTATGATGTCCGGCATATCATAAGCCGGGAGCCCGATGCCCGTAAACACATCCATATTGTTGACCGCTTTATGCCCGGATAGCACAAAGCGGATATTCTTCCTTTCTCAGAAAAACATAAACTTCGTCTTTGTTTATTTCGTCTTCGGAGAATTCAGAATTCCCTTCTGCCTTCAAGCGCGCGGGAAAGCGTGACCTCATCGGCATATTCCAGCTCGCCGCCAACGGGGATACCGTAGGCAAGGCGGGTCGTTTTTATTCCGGTGGGCTTTATGAGCCTTGCAATATACATTGCCGTCGCCTCGCCCTCAACGGTCGGGTTAGTGGCAATGATTATTTCGTTTATATCGTTGGTTCCGATACGCTCCATAAGCTCGCGCAGGCGCAGCTTGTCCGGCGTTACTCCGTTTACCGGAGAAAGTGCGCCGTGCAGCACATGATATGTTCCGCGGTATTCGCGCACACGCTCCATCGACATGACAGCCTTGGTATCCTGAACGACGCATATCGTGCTGTGATCCCGCTCGGGGTCGGCGCATATCGGGCAAATGTCAAGATCGGTAAGATTCTGACATATGGGGCAAAGATGTATCTTTTCCTTAGCCTCTATTATTGCGCGTGCAAAATTCTCCGCCTCTTCACGGCTCATGTCGATAACGGAAAAAGCAAGACGCGTTGCCGTTCTTTTTCCGACTCCCGCCAGCCTGCCGAATTGCTCGGCGAGCACTTCAAGAGACGCAATATAGTCAGCCATTATTAAAATCCGAAGCCGCCGGCACTCGGAAGTCCCGATTTTGCGGTAAGTGCCTGGGTCTCCTCATCGTAAACAGTTTCGACCTTTCTTATTGCCTCGTTGACAGCGGCAATAAGTATGTCGGACAGCGTTTCGGTATCATCGGGATCGACCACCTCGGGCGCCATTTCGATAGAAACAAGTTCTTTTTTTCCGTTCATTTTGACCTTTACGGCTCCGCCGCCCGCCGATATCTCGTACTCACGCGCTTCAAGATCTTCGGTAAGTGCAGCCATGTCATTCTGGAATTTCTCGTACTGGCGCATAAGCGTGTTCATGTTTGCGGGACCTCCCCCGCCTATTCCCTTGGGTATTCTTGCTTTCATTTTTCTGTCCTCTCCTTGAATCAGGGTAGTTTTCTGCCGCAGTTATTGCAGAATGCAAAGCCATCGCCGACCTCGGCTCCGCAATACGGGCAAAATTTATTTTTTGAATTTTTATTTTCTTTTTTATCCTCTGAGCGCGCCGCGCGCGGTGCGCCGAACCGCTCGTTGAGCGGATCAGGTTCCTCATCGCCGTCCGTTATGTCAAATTGAGAGTAACGGTTTTTCCCTGTTGCATTTTTAAAGTTGTATATCGCCGATACAACGGCAACTCCGACAAACACCAGTCCGAACATTGAAAAGAGACCGCCGCCCATGGAGAAGGCAAATGCGGTCCAGCCTATGCCGAACAACGCCATAAAAATACACACAACGCCGCCCATCAAGGACGGTCCGCGTCCCGGTTTTATGCTCTTCATACTCCTGTCCTTTCTTGTCAGCCCGCACCGCCGTCGGCAAGAGAGCTGAGTTCGCTGTCAAGCAGTGCAGCCGCATCCGGGTCATCGGATGCCGGAAGCACCTCGACCTTCACCGAATTCGGAACGATACGCCGCTCAAGCACAGCCGATGCCGCTGCAGCGATCGTGCCGAGGCTTTTATCGCGTGACAGCAGGTTTTTGCTGAATTCTGTCTCGCAGCAGATCACTATCCCGCCGTTGTCGCCTTCGTATGCACGGCACTTCCGAACAAACCCGCCGAGTCCACGGTCATTTTCGGCGACCCGCTCGGCTATTTCGGCAAAATTGCGTATCGGCTTGCGCACGGGCGCAGTTTCTTCTTCTTTTTTCTTTGCTGTGTCAGGCACCGCCGGTTCTTTTTGCGGCTCGGGATATACGACCATCTGCGGCGGTGCCGCAGGTGCGCTTCCCAACGTGACCTCGGGGTCGGCAGCAGGGCGCGATTCATCAAACGACGGCAGTGTGACCGCCACGCCGCCCGCCAGTGCGCCCTCAAGTGCTGCAATACGCGAGAGCAACGCCTCCGGGCGCGTATCCAGCCGTTCGTCAGCCATACGCAGAAGAGTCATTTCAGCCACCGAGCGGCGGATCGCTCCTGCGCGCTGCATTGCAAGGTATGCCTCATCAAGCAGCCGGCTGTGATACATCAGCGTCTCGCGCGGAAACAACGCGGCATCATGGCGCAGGCTTTCAGCCTCCGCCTCGGTAAGATCAAGATACTTTACCGCATCGGCTCCCGTTTTTACAACAAGCATATCACGGTAGTAAGAAATAAGCTCGCCCCAGAAGACCGTTATATCCTTGGCAGATGAATCGGTTTCAAAAACGATATCGAAAAGTGTTGCAGCATCGCGCGCAGCCAGTGCACGGACGGTGCGCGATACGCTTTCGCGTCCCGTTGACCCTACGGCATCATTGACCACAGCGGGAGTGATGCGCTCGCGCCCGCCCGCACAAAGCTCAAGCAGACTTATGGCATCTCTCATGCCGCCCTGCGCCAGACGCGCCAATATCAGTGCGGCGTCACGGTCAAGTTCAATCCCCTCGTGCTCTGCAATATATTCAAGCCGCGCGGCAAGCACGGGGACCGGTATGCGCCTGAAGTCAAACCGCTGACAGCGCGAAATTATCGTTGCGGGCAGCTTCTGAAGCTCGGTCGTTGCAAGTATGAATATTACGTGCGCCGGCGGCTCCTCAAGCGTTTTCAGAAGTGCGTTGAACGCGCTCTGCGACAGCATATGGACCTCGTCTATGATGTAAACACGGTAGCGGAGGCTTGACGGAGTGTACACCACCTCGTCAAGTATCGCGCGGATATCGTCTACCTTGTTGTTGGACGCGGCGTCCATTTCAAGGATATCGGTCTCGCCGCCCGAGTCCATCATACGGCACGCCGCGCATTTGCCGCATGGGCTGCCGTCCACAGGGGACTCACAGTTGACGGCGCGCGCAAGGATCTTTGCCGAGCTCGTCTTTCCGGTCCCGCGCGAGCCGCAGAAAAGATAGGCGTGGCTTATCTGCCCGTGCGCCGTCTCGTATTTGAGCACGCGCGTTATATGCTCCTGACCGCACACATCATCAAATGTGCGCGGGCGGTATTTACGGTAAAGTGCCTGATGCATTCCTCACGCCCCCATATAAAAATTTACAGAAATCGGCTGCAAAATAAGACCATACACCCCAAAGTCGAACATCGCCGCCGCGCGTTACTCGACATTCATGCTCAGAGCAGGCTCCCCCGCGGCACATCCGGTATACTGCTTAATGCTGCTTGGTTCCCCACCTGACATGGTTCACAGCTCCGAATTGCGCAGGACCCACTCCTCAACACACAAACACCGTCTCAGACCGCGTCGGTTCAGCCCTCGTTCGGGGAATGCACCCCCGCTTCAGCGGATTTCGGGTACAGGGCACCGCTAACTCCCCGGCTGGTATGGCCTTATTTCACAGCCGAAGCCTGAAACAAGTTTTCACACTATATATTATATCAAAAAACAGTGCGGAATGCAATAGGTTTTGATCATTTTTTTAGATCAGATATGCAGCATCGCTTATTTTGACCTTATCGGTTGACAGCCGGGGCTTTATAATGTATAATTACAACAGAAAAATAAACCCGACGAAAGGACACATCCTCTTGAATTACATATCCGAAACACTGAAAACACCCGTCACCGCATCCTGCGATGTAGCCGTCTGCGGCGGCGGTTTTGCCGGCATTGCGGCAGCTCTTGCCGCAGCAAGGCGCGGAGCCGATGTCATGCTAATAGAACGCGAATACGCCCTCGGCGGTCTCGGCACACTGGGGCTTGTGACAATATATCTGCCCATATGCGACGGCACGGGGAATCAGGTCATATTCGGAATAGGCGAAGAGCTTTTACTGCTTTCGATGAAGCACGGATATGAGTGCAAGTATCCCGCGCCGTGGGTCGAGGGCGGTTCGCATGAGGAAAAAAAGCGCACGCGCTTTCAGGTCGGATACAACGGTCCCCTTTTCATGATGGAAGCCGAGCGGCTTTTGCGCGATGCGGGGGTGAGGATACTTTACGGCACACAGGTGTGTTCCGTTGCCGCCGATAACGGCAGAATAAACGCGCTCATCATTGAAAACAAGAGCGGACGCAGCGCCGTCGGCATCGGACGCGCGGTAGTGGATGCCACCGGCGACGCCGATATCGCCGCGTTTGCGGGCACCGGGACCGCGCTTTATACACGCGGAAACACACTGTCGGCATGGTACTATTACTGCAACGAAAAGGAACGCAAACGCTGCATGCTGGGTCCCGCCGAGCTGACAGACGAGCAGATAGCCGCCGGAAAAACTCAGAAACCGCCGCTTTCCCCACTCCGTTTCACAGGTATCGACGGGACCGAGATAAGCGAAATGATGCAGCTGTCGCATGATGCGACCTTCCGCGACTGGCAGAAAAAGCATGAAGCAGACCCGACCTTCATGCCCGACACGATAACGGCAATACCGCAGCTGCGTATGACGCGCCGCATATGCGGACTTGATACGCTCGACATTTACGCCGACAAAAGATATGAGGACAGCGTGGGACTTATCAGCAACTGGCGCGTCCGCGGTCCCGTGTATGAGGTACCCTTCGGCAGTCTTATCGCGCGCGGATGCAGCAATCTGCTCGCCGCAGGGCGCAATATCTCGGTAACGGATGCATCGTGGGAGATAACCCGCGTCATTCCCTGCTGCTCTGCATTCGGCGAGGCAGCCGGCGCAGCCGCCGCGCTGTTTGACGACTTTTCGGCGCCGGACAGAGCAATGACGGAAAAACTCGGAGCATCGCTCCGCGAGGGCGGTGTAAAACTGCACAAAGACGAAATATAAAGCCGTGGGTGTTAAAAAAACCATTTGAGTTTTTAACACCCACGACGGCTTGTTCCCGGCGGCTGAACACCGCCGTTTTGCCGTTAAGGAAGCTAAACGCCGAGGCAAAAAACGACCAATGCCGCATTAGAAATGCCTATCCGGATCCGCAGTTTAGCGCAACGGCAACAGCACCGAGCCTTTTACGATCCCATTTTATTTTCTTTTAGCGGAATACCGCATTATTTCCGCCACGAGTCCGGCACAGGTGCGTCGGTCAAGCTTTGATCTTGCGGTGCCGCCTACGCCCGCACCGACAAATCCCGCCGCGCGCATCGTACCGTAGCCCGCCGCCGCCCATGCCGGCACGCTGTCGTCGGCACACCAGGCGGCAGTCGCACCATCGGTCTTTATTTCAAGCAATCCCGCCGTTATGACCGCAGCCTCGGCAACGGTTATAGCCTCATCCGGCAGGAAGCACTGTTTGCCGTCCTTTATCCACCCATCGCATACGCCAAGGCGGTACGCAGCGTTTATATACGGTCTTGCCGACGCCGGAATATCCCCGTCATCGGCGAAAACTGTGGCTGAGCACGCCGGGAGGTCTCTTATCCCCGCAGCCGTCATTGCCATAACAATAAATTCAGAGCGGCTCACCGTTTTTTCGGGGTAAAAATATGTCTTGCTGCCAACCTCGGTGCCTCCCATTATACCGGCATCGGAAACGCGGATCGCCGCGCTTTCAAACACGCTGCCGCTCATATCGGCAAAGCCCTCTCTTCCTCCCCGGCGGCTCACGGTAATGCTGACGGCAGCCGCGTCACCGGCGCGCGCTCCCCACTCGTCGCGCACTGTATAGGAAAAGCTGTCACGCCCCGAAAAACCGTCCTCGGGGATGTAAAGGTAGCTTCCCGCCGTACGGTCGGTTATTATTACGCTCCCGTGGCGCGGATACGCAGTCAGGGTAAAGAAAAGGTCGTCGCCGTCCGCATCGTATGCGGCAAGCCGCCCGGCTGTCGGCATACCGGAGTATGTCGCACCGGTAAGCGATGCCGCAGTTGCCGTACCGAGCACCGGTGCATTGTTTTTTCCGTCAATAAAGTTGACGGTACAGTTATAGCTGTGCGCACCGCCGTTCACGCTGAATGTAAAATCGGTCTTTTTGAGCTCCGCTCCGGCAGGAACGAACGCCATGCGCGAGATATTGAGGCGTGACACGCTTTGCCCCTCGGCAAGAGCCAGCGAACCTATCTGAAGTCTGCCGTCGGCAGAAGCCGGTATTGAGGTGAGTGTGATATATTCAAGCGCCGACACGCCGGCAGCCGCCTCGAAATCCGCTACCTCAAATATCGCCTCGCCGCCTTTTTTTGCCGCGACCGCCATACGCTCGCCCGCCGCCACGACAGCAATTCCGGGCGAGAGCATTTTTGCGTTTTCGGATGCGCTTGCCGAAGCCGCCCGTGCAGCCGCCGTTCCCGCCGGCTTGGGCAGGATCGCCTGCGCCGACAAAAGTGAGATCATAAATGTAAGCAGAAAGGATAATGCTTTTATCATTCCGGAACCTCCGCATATATAATTTTGACTACTTAAATATACTCGCGGCGGGGACGGTATATGACAGCCGCCGCAGAGTGCAAAATTACATTTTGTTTTTGCTCTATTAACGAAAAAAACTCAAGCGCGGGTTATAATAATATAATAATTACTTGAAGATCTTTTCAGGAGCATAGTGCGGATATGATCATTGACATTACTCCGGAGCTTGACGGTCTGACCGTTTTTGATATTCTGAGGCGGCGGATGCACATTTCCACCGGCACGCTGACACTGCTTAAAAACTCGCCGTCCGGCATTACGGTTGACGGCGTGCGGGTGACAGTCAGGTACCGCCTCAGAACCGGCGAAAAGCTCGCGCTCGACCTTGCCGATAAGCCCGAAACCGGGACCTCCGAGATCGTCCCCAAAAAGCTGCCGCTTTCCATCATATTTGAAGACAACGACATAATAGTTGCCGACAAGCCGGCGGGAATGCCGACTCACCCCACTCACGGACACCTTGACGACACTCTCGCCAATGCGCTTGCCTACCGCGCTGTTGTGCGCGGCGAACCGTTTGTCTTTCGCCCCGCCAACCGCCTTGACCGCAACACGAGCGGGATCGTACTGCTCGCCAAAAACAGGCTGGCATCAAGCCGGCTTTATGAAGATATGAAAAACGGGGCGATACACAAAACATACGCCGCCGTGACAGCGGGCGTTCCCACGCCGCCGAGCGGCAAAATAGACGCCCCCATTGCACGCGCAGACGAGGGCATTCTCATGCGCGTCGTGCGCGACGACGGCGCGCCATCGGTTACAGAGTACAGCGTTATGCGTACATCGGGCGATGGAAAATACGCGCTCGTGGCGCTTCGCCCCCTCACCGGAAGAACGCATCAGATACGCGTTCATATGGCGCATATCGGCTGTCCGCTCATCGGCGATTTTCTGTACGGCACCGAATGCCCCGAGCTGATAACGCGCCACGCTCTTCACGCTGCAAGGCTCGAATTCACGCACCCGATCACGGGCAAGCTTTTGAGGATGTCCTCGCCCCTGCCCGCCGATATGCTGAAGGTCATACGCGATAATTTCTGACAGGAAGGAAAAATTTCAATGAGCGATACAGAAAAAAACGAAGGCATTGAGGAAAAAGCCACGACGGAGATCAGCCCGGAGGATAATTCCGCAGGATCGGAAACGGACGCGCAGAAAAAACGCTTCCCCATATGGGCACTTGTATTTTACGGACTGGCTGTCGTCGCACTTGCCGTATATATTGCAGCAAGGCTCTCGCCGTCATTTGCCGACTTCTTCAACTTCCGCATCAGCTCGGTGCTGCGCGGTTTTCTTGCGCACCTGACCGGCTTTTTGCCCTTTTCGCTCGGCGAGGCGATCGTAATATTCATTCCCGTCGCCGCAGTATTCCTTATAATTCACGCCTGTCGGAAATACTCCGACAGCTTCAGGTCGGTCTTTATTTATGTCGGAGCGGTTTTTTCGGCGGTCTCGCTGCTTTTTTCGATTTTTGTTTTCAACTTCGGGACAGGATACTACGGTACGACGGTTGACAAAAAGCTCGGCATTGACCGCACCGATGTTTCGGCAGAGGAGCTCTACCGCACAGCCGCAATACTTGCCGGGCATGTAAATGAGGAATCCGCCAATATAAAATACACCTACAGCAATTTCTCGGTTATGCCCTACTCGTTTGATGAGATGAGCCGCCGCCTTGTCGCCGCATACGACAGGGTTTGCGAGAAGTACGATTTTATTCCGCGACTTTCCTCACGCGTGAAGCCGGTAATGCTGAGCGAGCCCTGGACCTACACGCACATCTCCGGCGTTTACACTTATTTTACCGGCGAGGCGAATATAAACACCAACTTCCCCGATTACACCATTCCGTACACGGCAGCGCACGAAATGGCTCATCAGCGCGGCATTGCACGCGAGGACGAGGCAAATTTCATTGCTTTTCTCGTCTGCACCGCATCCGACGACCCATACATCCGTTACAGCGGATACCTTGAGGTGTATGAGTATGTGGCGTCGTCGCTCTATTCGGCAAATAAAAACTATTATTCCGCCGTTACCGCAGCAGTGAAACCGAATGTGCGTGCGGAAATGGCTGCATATTCCGCATTTTTCGACAAATACCGCGAAAATGTCGCAGCCAACGTCTCGGAGGCGGTGAACAACTCATATCTGCAGATGCAGGGCACCGTCGGGTCGAAAAGCTACGGTCTTGTGGTCGATCTTACAGTGGCATATTACCGTGCATCCGAATAAAATATCAGAGAGGAACTGTAATTTTATAACACAAAAGTTTTTGTATGTATCCGGATGCTTTAAATGTGTCTTTTTGCGCATATGCAGCTCTGCTTTTTGATGTTGAAGGGAAAAAAATAAAAAAATTTTTCTTTTTTTTTCGTTTTTTTCCCTTCGCCTCTTTTCTTTTGTGTAAATATATGATATAATTAGATGGATTGGAATCTGAGCGCTCAATACGAGCAATACTATATATAAACTGCATCATACAACCGGGAAAGGCATGGTAATATCCATGAAGAAAATCGTTATCGGCGGGGGACGCCCCCTTTACGGTGATATAAATGTCAGCGGAATGAAAAATGCCGCTTTACCGATAATCTTTGCCAGCATACTCACAAAAGACAAGTGCGTTATTGAAAATCTGCCCGAGGTCAGCGATGTTGCGCTGTCGCTCCGCATTCTTCGTTCAATGGGTGCATCGGTAAAAATGATCAACCGCACGACGGTCGAAATAGACACTGCGCACTTTGTCGGCGGATCATCGCCAGAACAGCTTGTCTCCAAGCTGCGCGGTTCAACATATCTGCTCGGAGCGGAGCTGGGACGCTTCGGCGAGGCGCGCGTCGGTTTTTCCGGCGGGTGCGATTTCGGCACGCGCCCGATAGATCAGCACAAAAAGGGCTTTGAGGCTCTCGGTGCCGTAATGACGATAGAAAACGGATGTAATCATATAGTCACGGGACCTTCCGGTCTTTGCGGAGCATCGATATACTTTGATATTGCCAGCGTTGGCGCAACGATAAATGTCATTCTTGCCGCCGTCACCACGCCGGGGCGCACCTCCATTGACAATGCCGCCCGCGAGCCGCACATCGTTGACCTTGCCAACTTCCTCAATGCGTGCGGTGCGCGCATTTCCGGAGCGGGAACATCGTTCATTAAAATTCAGGGTGTGGAACGTCTGCACGGATGCAATTATACGATAATTCCCGATATGATTGAAGCCGGGACATATATGGCTGCCGCAGCTGCGGCAGGCGGACGCGTGACAGTGCGCGGCGTTATCCCCAAGCATATGGAAACCGTCACCGCCAAGCTGCTTGAAATGGGCGTGGCTGTGGACGAGTGCGACGACAGCATTATTGTCAGCCGCAGCGGCCGCCTTCAGCACGCAAATATAAAAACGTATTTTTACCCCGGCTTCCCCACCGATATGCATCCGCAGTTCAGCGCGCTTCTTGCTATGGCAAGCGGAACGTCATCGGTCACGGAGGGCGTGTTTGAGGGCAGATTCAAGTACGTTGACGAGCTTATAAAAATGAATGCGGACATTTCCGTTGACGGCAGAACGGCAACCATCGTTGGCGTTGACAGGCTGACCGGCGCACCTGTAAAAGCGGTAGATCTGCGCGGCGGCGCCGCGCTTGTGATCGCCGGTCTTGCTGCCGAAGGCACCACCGAGATAAGCAATGTTGAGTTCATAGAACGCGGATATGATAATATCGTCGGCAAGCTTCGCGGAATCGGAGCGGACATATCGCTTGTAGACATTCCTGATGCCGCAATTGCAAAAGCCAACTGAATATATTTCTGTTATATTACGGGCTGCCGGAAATCAAATGCTTTCGGCAGCCCGTAAAAATGGCGGCGCAGTGCCGCCAAAACAAAAATATCGTGGGTGTAAAAAACTCAAAAGGAGATTTTTACACCCACTATTTATTGTTTATGCGGAATTCTTTTTATGCCTCGAGGTGCTTGCCGAGGAAGCCCGCGGCGGTTTCGACGAGCTTTGCCTCGGCACCGTTCGAGGCAAGCGCGCCCTTTCTGCCGTTATCGGAGCCGGCAAGCGACACAACGCATCCGAGTATATCGCCCTCGCTGATTATCGGCATGGCACAGCTTATATAATAGGAATTTTCATTTTCAACAGGCGAGATTTTTTCATCGCCTTCGCGCCAGATATAAAGACTGCGCCCCTCAATTATTTTTTCGAGCTCACCCGAGAGCTGCTTTTCGGCGTAATCGCGGCGCGGCACGCCGGCAGCCGCGATTACGGCATCGCGGTCGCATATCATGACGTTAAGCTCGCACGTTTTGTGGAGCGTCTCCGCATACTGCGCGGCAAAGGTATTGAGCTCGCCTATCGGCGAGTATTTTTTGAATATGACTTCTCCGTCTCTGTCGGTGTAAATCTCAAGTGGATCGCCCTCTCTTATTCGCATGGTCCTTCTGATCTCCTTGGGGATAACGACTCTTCCGAGGTCGTCTATCCTTCTGACGATTCCCGTTGCCTTCATTTATATAAAAACCTTCCTTTCACACGGCTATTTGATCAATGGATCAAAGGCACACGGCAAAAAGCGTCGAAATATATTGGCTTCTCTTCGCTTCAGCCGTTGGTCTGCCTTAATATTCTTTGCATCTTGTCGGAAAATATACTATCAATTGCTCCTATAACCGCTTTTTTGATATATAATGAAAGGCTCAGGCTGCGTCTTTACCGCTGAGGTCAGTCAATCTCCCTCGCCGGATTTGAAATTATAAACAGGACGCAGGATCTTATCGACCGTTACCGTTTCACCGATATTTGAAATTATGCTTTCCATAGGCTTGTATGCCATCGGAGATTCGTCAATCGTGGCGCGCGTGACCGATGTTGTAAAAATACCGCTCATTGACTTTTTGAATTCCGAAAGCGATATACGCCCCATGGCATCGGCACGGCTCATCAGTCTGCCTGCTCCGTGCGGTGCGCTTTCGTTCCATTCGCTGTTTCCGAGTCCGGTGCAAAGCAGGCTCCCGTCGCGCATATTCATAGGTATCAGCAAGTGCTCGCCTTTTTTGGCGGACACAGCTCCCTTGCGCAATATCATGGACTCAATATCAATATAATTGTGTACGGTCGTAAAGCTATCCTCGGCGTGCAGCTTCATGCCATCAAGAATATCCTCGGCGATCGCACAGCGGTTGAGCGCGGCAAATTCCTGCATTATTGCCATATCGTGCAGATATGACTGCATCTCATTTCCCGAAAGGCAGGCAAGCTCATACGGGATCTCCTTTTGCTCCTTGCCTCCGCACGCGGCATACGCCAGCTTTTGGTAATATTCCGCTACCCGCATACCCGGCGCACGGCTACCGCTGTGGATGACAAGGTACAGATCATCACCATCGGTATCGATCTCGATAAAGTGATTTCCACCGCCGAGCGTACCTATACTTTCATAAGCCGAACGCAGATCAAGCTTATCTGCCGCAATAAGTTCACCGAGCCTTGCCGCACCGCTTTTGCGGTGAGATCTTTTTCTTGCCGCGCTGCCGTTCGGAATGTTTTTTTGTATGAATGAATCAAGCGCCGGCAGACGTACGCGCTTTTCGCGCAGGCGCACAACCAGCATACCGCAGCCTATATCCACGCCGACAAGTCCCGGAATTATCCTGTCTCCAACCGTCATGGTAGTGCCGACGGTGCATCCCTTACCTGCATGAACGTCAGGCATTATGCGTATTTTGCAGCCATCCGAATATTTAAGGTCGCAAAGTGCCTTTATCTGTCCCTCGGCGGCACTGTCTATGCTGTCGGCATAAACCGATGCGCAGGCATATTTTCCTTTTATCACGATCATGTCATATATCTCCTCAACGATTTTCACTATATTATAACATATTTTCACGCCGGTTTGAACAGACTTTTCAAAAAAATCGCGTCACTCAACCAATGCGTCACACGGCTGATACCCGATGAGACCCGGTGAGACTTTTGCGACGCCGGGAAGCCTTATAATCGTGGTACCGAACAGGAAAGGAGAACACAATGGATAACATCAGCATCACGATCCGCAAACGGATAGCAACCGCCGATGAGGGCGCGTGCATCATTTGCGGCAACAACGACTATGCGGTTGAATTCGATTTTGACGATGAATGGGAATCGTACAGATTCAAGACGGCAAGATTCATAACCGATAACGGCAGCCTGGCGGATGTTCAGTTCGATGGCAGTGTGGTGAAAGTGCCGATACTGAGGAACGCCCGCGCGGTTCTTGTCGGCGTGTTTGCGGGAGATCTGCGGACTACGACTGCGGCAATGATACGCACGCTTCCCTGCATAACCGACTCCGGCGGTATTCCCGCCGCACCGCCGCCCGACATTTATGCTCAAATTATGGAGCATTTCAACCGTCTTGCGGTGCCATCGATAGGAAGCAACGGGAACTGGTTCATAGGCGGCGTTGACACGGGACTTCCCTCGCGCGGAGCCAAGGGCGACACCGGCGCCGCAGGGTCTGACGGAAAAACGCCCGTGAAAGGAACAGACTATTTTACCGAGGCGGATAAATCCGCCATGATCGCCGCCGTTCTGGCGGCAATGCCAAACGGCGATGAGGTGGCATATGGATAAGGTGGCGGTAACGAAATCGAAGCTTGACGCGCTTGCCGCGCGCATAGGCGCAAAGGCCGGCAAGGCTTGTCCCATGACGATAGCGCAAATGCAGGCGGCGGTCGACGGAATGGGGGCTTCCGCCTCCCCGCCGGTAACATACAATCAGGTGAATGCGGCGGCGGAGGGGTATCTTGCGGCGGCTGCGGGATACACGGCGGCGGATCGTTCGTCATCCGTCGTGGCGGCGTACGCCGCCGAGGCGCGTGCGGCGGACTATCGCGGGGATTCTCCCACGCCGGTCCCGCTCGTGCTTCCCGCGGGGCGTTTGTCACTACGGGACGCCTCGGGCGGTCAGCTCTCGGAGGTCGTGGCGGCTGGGGCGCGCGGGATATACGGCCTCACGCCCGGCACGGTCGGCGCGGACTACACCGTAGTCTCCCCGGCTTCCGGCGAGGTCGCCGCCTGCGGGCATATAACGCCCACCGGCGCGCTGCGCATGATACGCGTCGGCACGACGCGTGAGGAGCATTCCCCGTGGAACATGCGCGACCTCGGCGGCTGGGCTTGCGACGGCGGCACCGTGCGCTACGGCAGGCTTTTGCGCGGCAGCGAGCTTGACGCGGGCACGTGGTACGGCACAGTCCTCGGCGACGGGGACAAGGCTGTCATGCGCGGGCTTTTAGGCATCCGCGAGGAGATAGACCTGCGCACCGACACAGAAACGGCGGGGCGCACATCCTCCGCTGTCGGCGGCGGAGTAAAGTATTTTCATCACACCGTGCTGCCCTATGCCGACGGTGTGGCTGCGGGGGGAGCCGGGCTCGGCTACGCTCCGCTTCTGCGCGAGATATTCGACTGCGCGGTATCAGGGCGCACGGCGTACATCCACTGCGTAGGCGGAGCCGACCGCACAGGCACGGTCTGCGCCATTCTTGAGGCTCTGCTCGGCGTATCTCTGCCCGACATAGAAAAGGACTACGAGCTGACATCCTTCACGCCGCAATTCGGCACCGAGATCACGACGCGCACGCGCACGTCCGACGTCTGGGTCGGCTTTGTAAACTACATCGGCACGATGAGCGGCGCGACCTTCCGCGACCGTGTGGTGAACTGGGCGGAGCGCATCGGCATCACGACAGACGAAATAAACGCGTTCCGTGCGGCGATGACCGACGGCACGCCCGCCCTTCTGACCTCTACGGTCGCACCGGCGGCGGTCGGGCTGAGCCTTACGTCCGCCGTATCGGACAACACGGCGGCTGCGGCTGACCGCTACCGTCCCTACCGCGCGGTGATATCCCCGGCTCTGCCGCAGGGGTATGTCATCGGCTCGGTGGAAGTGAAAATGGGCGGAAAGGTGATAACGAGCTCGGTATGGCGCGGAACTCCGGCGGTGCGCCGCTTTGCCGTGAGCCTTGCCCTTACCGGCTGCACGTCCGGAAACACGCGCCGCACGGTGATAGAGGGGCAGTCCTACGCGGCTGTGATAACGGCATCGGCGGGATACCGTCTTGACGGCGCGCCGGTACAGGTAAAAATGGGAGGAACGGAAATGTCATCGACATATTACAAAAACGGCGTGATAGCCATCCCCTCGGTCACGGGGGACATTGAGATAACGGTAACTGCCGTGAGCACAGCCACGGCGTACACAAACCTGCTGCCGATATCGACCGATGCGTCGGGCGCGGTATACAACGGCAAGGGCTTCAAGGAGCACACAGCCTTCGGCGAGACGGGCGCGGAGCTTGACCGAACCGGGAAATCCGACAGCTATGTAGCTGCGACCGGGTTCATTCCGATACCCGAGACCGAGAACCCGAACCTCGGACAGATCGCGGTGCGTATAGCGAATGCCGCCGTCGTGCTTGCGGCTGAGACGCGGCTTTGCTTTTACGATTCGACCAAGGCTTTCCTCGGCATGGTATACGGCACGAATATGGTGACCGACGCCTCGACCGCGACGGCATCCACAAAGGTATTGGCGTACCTTGACAGCGAGAGCCACCTCGTAAAGTTCGACCCGAGCGTGCTTGCGAATTATTACCGCACGTCAAAGTCGAAGCCCGCGGCATATTTCCGCATTGCGGGCGCAGGCATCGACGCCGATACCGTTATTACCGTGAATGAGGTGATAGAAGAATAATCAAAACGGGGCTGTTAAAAACTCATAATGAGTTTTTAACAGCCCCGGAAATCTCAATTCTCTTTTTTGCCGTAATAGCGCTTACGGTAATATCCGCCTTCCCTGTATGACACAAAATTGCGCACCACACCGAGGACACGGCAATCGCTCTTGCGCAGCTGCTCAACCGTCCCCTGAAGCTGGCGGTAATGCGTATTGGCATTTCCGATGACCAGGATCATTCCGTCGCACTGCGTGGCAATAACGGATGCATCTATAACGCGGCCGAGCGGCGGCGTGTCAATGAAAATGTAGTCGTAAAAATCCCTTACCGCGCTTATTATTGATGAAAAATACTTTCCGCTGAGAAGCTCGACCGGATTCGGCGGATATTTGCCCGCAACGAACAAATCAAGCCCCTCATACTGCGTTGAATAAATGCAGTTGTCAAGCGTGGTAAGACCGGTAAGGACCTCGGAAAGCCCCTTGGCATTTTTTACGTTTGCATTGCGGCCCGCCATTACGGACTTGCGCATATCGGCATCTATGACCAGCACCTTCTTGCCGAGCTCTGAAAAGCTCTTACCTATTCCGAGGCACACGGTGGATTTGCCCTCATTTTCACCGTAACTGGTAAGACCTATGACCTTGAGGTCCTTGCCGCAGAACTGGATATTCGTTCTCAGTGTCTTATAAGCCTCTTCGACAATAAAATTGTCGTCGCCCGGCATTGTGATATTTATTTTTTCCATTTTTCAGCTTCCCTTCTTGCCGCTCGTGCCGGAATGTCTCCCGTATGAATAATATCCGCCCTTCTGTGCGGTGTTGGCATTCGGAATTTCTCCGAGAACGCTGAGTCCGAGATACTTTCTTACATCGTCATCAGAGCGTATACCGTCGTCCAGTATATATATGAGCAGGAAAACGACATACATCACAACAGCGGTCAGCAGCCAGACAAGCAGATAAAGCGCCTTGCCGGTGCGGTTGCACGGCTCGCTGTCAATGATCCCGTACTCGCTTATATTGACCTGCGCAAAGCCCATGTCTTCTTTGATCTTTTCGGCTCCCACGGTGCATATGCTGTCAACTATTGATTTTGCCAGCTCGGGTGAATCCGCCTCGACAGTGACCTCGAGAATACGCGTGTTTGCGGGATTCGACGTTGACACGCTGCGCTTCAGCTTTTCATAGGGGATGTCAAGTCCCACTTCCTCACTCACCTTATCAAGCACAGAGTGCATTTTAAGAATATACGTGCAGTCGTTAACAACATTGAGCGCGAGCGAAAAGTCGCTTGCCACGGCGCCGCCGGTATTTCCTTCGTCATTCTGACGCAGAATGTAAAGCGTGGCGGTGGACTGATAGCGCGGAACGAATGTCACCTTTTTTACAAGCGCCAGTACGCCCGTCACCAATGTGGCAACAAGTAAAATAACAACGGAATATTTCAAAAATATATTTCCGATATCCTTGAGAGTTATCGTTTTAACTGAAGAATCGTAGTCCATACTATGGAGTTCCTTTCGTATTACACGTTTTCGGTTTCCGGCGCGGTGTCAGGCCGGATGTCATTTTTTACGCCAGACCATACGGTCGACAATACCGGTATAGCTCTGAATGATCCTGACCACACGCGCGGATACGTCGCGGCACATATAATCCGCCACGGGTGTTCCCGCGGAGCCCTCACGGTTCAGCTCCACCGCCGTATCCACAGCGCACAGGAGCGACCTCTCATCTATACCCGCCAGCACGAAGCAGCCCGTATCGAGCGCTTCGGGGCGTTCGGTAGAGGTCCTGATGCACACTGCCGGAAAAGGATGCCCTATGCTTGTGAAAAAGCTCGACTCCTCGGGCAGAGTGCCCGAATCGGACACAACGGCAAAGGCGTTCATCTGCAGGCAGTTGTAATCATGAAAGCCGAGCGGCTCATGGCGTATCACCCGGCGGTCAAGCGTAAATCCGCTTTCATCAAGCCGCTTTTTTGACCTCGGATGGCAAGAGTAGAGCACGGGAAGATCGTATTTCTCCGCCATTGCGTTTATTGCGCCGAACAACGAACAAAAATTCTGTTCGGTATCGATATTTTCCTCTCTGTGGGCGGAAAGAAGGATGTATCTGCCTTTTTCAAGTCCCAGACGCTCGTGTATGTCGCTTGCCATTATACCGTCAAGATTTGCACCCAGCACCTCAGCCATAGGCGAACCTGTCACATATGTCCGTTCCGGCGGCAGCCCGCACTCGGCGAGATAACGCCGCGCGTGCTCGGAATACGCCATATTCACATCCGAAATTATATCCACTATCCTGCGGTTGGTTTCCTCCGGCAGGCATTCGTCCTTGCACCTGTTGCCCGCCTCCATGTGGAATATCGGGATATGCAGACGTTTGGCGGGTATTGCGCTGAGGCATGAGTTCGTATCGCCGAGGATAAGCAGTGCCTCCGGCTTTATTGCCTCCATAAGCTTGTACGAACAGTTTATGATATTTCCGACTGTTGCTCCGAGATCGTCGCCGACCGCGTTCATGGAAACATCCGGCGGGTCAAGCTCAAGGTCGTGAAAGAAAACGCCGTTCAGGTTATAATCGTAATTCTGCCCTGTATGGGCAAGTATGCAGTCAAAATATCTGCGGCATTTTTTTATCACCGCCGAAAGACGTATGATCTCGGGTCGCGTGCCCACGATTATAAGCAGCCGCAGTCTGCCGTCGTTTTTGAAATGAATATCGGAATAGTCAAGCTTTATATCCATCATCACACCACCTCTCCGAATGTGTCGGGATGCGTGGGGTCAAAGCACTCGTTTGCCCACATTACGGTAACAAGATCTTCTGTGTCGCTGAGATTGACTATGCTGTGCGTGTATCCCGGCAGCATATGCACAGCCTCGATCCGGTCGCCGCTGACCTCAAATTCAAGCACCTCGTCGCTCCCCACGCGCCGTTCACGTATCAGTCCGTGCCCGGAAACAACAATAAATAACTCCCATTTGGAATTATGCCAGTGCTGCCCCTTTGTGATACCGGGCTTTGATATATTGACCGAAAACTGACCGCATTTCGGTGTTTTCAGCAGCTCGGTGAAGGAGCCTCTCCCGTCGCAGTTCATTCGGAGCGGAAAGGCAACCGCCTCTGCGGGAAGATATGAAAGATATGTGCTGTACAGCTTTTTTTCAAAACTGCCGTCCGGTATTTCGGGCAGCATGAGAGTACGCGGCTGCGCCCGGAATCCTTCAAGCAGTGACACGACTCTGCCGAGCGTTACGCGGTAAGACACCGGAACGCGGCAGAAGCGTCCGTCACGGCATTCGCGTCCCGACAGCGCATCAAGCATTTCCGCAACAAGATCGTCAATATAGACAAGCTCAAGCTCGGTCGCAGGATCATCCACGCGGATCGGCAGGTCGCGCGCAATATTGTGACAGAATGTTGCAATAACGCTGTTGTAGTTCGGGCGGCACCATTTGCCGAAAAGATTCGGGAACCGATACACAAGCACACGCGCGCCGGTTGCCTCGGCATAGCGGAAAAACAGCTCCTCGCCCGCTTTTTTGGACCTGCCGTACTCGCTGCCCGCGTACCTTCCCTCAAGGCTCGCCTGGACCGAGCTTGAAAGCATAACGGGGCATATGTTTTTGTGCGCGGCAAGACGCTCAAGCAGGCATTCCGCAAAGTCCGCGTTGCCCTTCATAAAGTCTGCGGGGTCACGCGGGCGATTCACACCCGCAAGGTTGAACACAAAATCCGCCCTGCGGCAAAACTCATCAAGCGCATCATGCGGCGTGTCGGTATCGTATTCGAAAATTTCATCGATCTTCAGTCCGGGACGGGTCCTGTCCTTGCCGTCGCGCAGATTTGCCAATGCCGCGCAAAGATTTTTACCGACAAATCCCGCCGAACCGGTAACAAGTATGTTCATATTACCTCTCCCAACGTCCGAGGACGTCCTTTATATAATCAAGCGATGCTATTCTCTCTTTTACTTCGTCAACACCGAGCATACGGGTGTTATTGGAATTGAATTCGGCAGAGGTGTTGCGGTTCTCATCTCCGTCCCTGAAATATTTGTCATAATTCAGTCCGCGCGTATCGGCAGGCACACGGAAAAAGCCGCCCATGTCTATCGCTCTTGAGCACTCCTCGTTTGTAAGGAGTGTTTCGTACATTTTTTCGCCGTGGCGTATGCCTATGATCCTGATATCGGACGGGGATGCCCCAAACAGCTCGCACACCGCCTCCGCCTGCGTGCCGATCGTACAAGCAGGCGCCTTCTGGATCAGCAGATCGCCGTTTTCTCCGTGCTCAAAAGCAAAAAGGACAAGATCGACCGCTTCGTCAAGCGACATTATAAAGCGCGTCATACCCGGTTCGGTCACCGTGATCGGGTCGCCGTTTTTTATCTGGTCTATCCACAGCGGGATCACAGACCCGCGCGAACACATAACATTTCCGTAGCGGGTGCAGCATATGCGCGTTTTTCCCGAATGGCGCGATTTTGCGACAGCGACTTTTTCTTCAAGCGCCTTTGTGATGCCCATTGCGCTTATGGGATATGCAGCCTTGTCGGTGGAAAGGCAGATAACGCACTCCACGCCCGCATCTATCGCGGCGCTCAGCACGTTATCGGTACCGATAACGTTGGTCCTGACCGCCTCCATCGGAAAGAACTCACACGACGGCACCTGCTTCAGCGCCGCAGCGTGAAAAATATAGTCAACACCGTGCATTGCATCCCGCACCGAGTCGATGTTACGCACGTCTCCGATATAAAACTTGATCTTATCAGCAAATTCGGGCATTTTTGCCTGAAATTCGTGCCGCATAGTATCCTGCTTCTTCTCATCGCGCGAGAAAATGCGTATCTCCCCTATGTCGGTGCGGAGGAACCTGTTCAGTACGGCATTTCCGAACGACCCGGTACCGCCGGTTATAAGCAGCGTTTTGTTCGTAAAAAGATTCATTTTTATGACCGTTCCTTATTTCATTGTCGCGCGTGTCAGATATGTGACACCGTATTTTTCATCCGTTTCGCAGCTGCGCCATTCCGAGGCATCAATGAGAAAGTCGCCTCTCTCATCTGCTGTTTTCATGACCGCACGCCGCAGCTTTGATATCCGCCGCGCAAGTGCTGCCCTTTGCAGCACGTTCAGATACGGGCGCAATTTTTTTGTAATGGCAGCGGTGTCTGCGCGCAAGAGTCTTTCCGCCGTCGCCGTGTCAAGATGCTGCCTTGCCACCCTGCCGCGCCTGTCAACAAAGGGAGCGCACCCGGAAAGCGCGCGTCCTATGCCGCATGACGGAAAGAACGCCGTGGGATTATCGTTGTCAAAAGCACAGACGGAAAGCCTGCCGTTTTCATCTTTTAAGACATTGTAGTTGTTCGGACCGTGGTCCGGCTGGCAGGAGAGCACGTCAAGCAGGTTGAGATCGGTCAGCGCGCACGCCAGCGCGCCGTCCGGAGCGACTTCGGCATCCAACATTCTCATTCCCGGCACAGCCGGACAAAGCAGACCGAGCATACAGCCCTCGCCCGTGACATCTATAATGCACCACTGCGCATCGGCTATAAGGTGAGAGAGCCCCATTTCCTCGGCGAGGACGCGGGATGCAAGCGTTCTTACGGAGCCGAAAAACGAATGCCCCTCTCCTCGAGCCACACGCAGCGTGCGGAAAGTAATCGCCGACGAGCGCATATACCAGAGAAAATATATCCCGATATCGGAAAGCCCATCCGGCATATCGCCGAACCCAAAGGCATCAAAAAGATTCGCATTGTTTCTTGTTGCGCCGTTCCAGATGGAAAAACCCATTCTGTCGGCAATTGCATCGGCACCTGCCATAGTACCGAAGAATCTGCGCATTCCGCGCTTTTTATTTACGTATTCCGCAAATCCCGATATTTCGGCACCCGAAAAATCAAGTTTTATCGGCATCTCCTGACCGAAATTTTCACTTGGTATGCCTATGCGCCCAAGCGTTGAAAAAAAACGTTTGATGCGGCAGTCGAAGAATTCATCCCGGGGCATGAGCACGGGACATTCCCTGAAATAATACGACCTGCCGGCTCGGCGGAATGAAATTATCGGATTTGTTGACAGACTGAAATATGAGAGTTCGTTCCCGTTGAGCGCGATGCGCACGGGGACAAGCCCGGATTCGTCAATGTATTTGGATGTAAGGCTGTACGCCAGCCTGCGCAGCGTCCGCTTCAAGTCTGTCTCCTCTCATTTTATATTTTTAAAGCATATACCTTCCACCATGAGAAGCGAATTACGCCTCAGGCTTTTCATAAAGAACGGCACGACAAAGGTTATGATCATCTGCGTTAAGAGCGAAGTGAACGCAGCGCCGGTAGCCCCCCAGATCGGAATGAATATGAAATTCAGTATCACATTGCAAACTGCCGCCGAAATATAAATATATTTCAGGTATTTCTGCTTGTCCTCGCATACCACCCACGCATTTCTTGCCACTCCGAGATAGGAGAAAGCCGTATACCACGTGACGACACGCAGCGGAGCAACCGCCGGAAGGTATGCATCACCGTAAAGTATTTTTATTATCAGTCTGCCGAATATGCAGAACAGCGCCGACACCGATACGGCTGCATAAAACACAATGGCATAAAGCCGGCGGTTCTTTTTTTCAAACAGCTCATGATCGGTTTTGTACGCCTCCATTATCGAAGGATAGACCGAATCGATTATTGCCGCAAGTACGAAACTCCACATACCGCACACGGCGGTCGCCGTAGAATAGTAACCGACATCGGCATCGCTCAGCATATGTTTGAGCATGAATTTATCCGCGTAACCGTATATTGCCACCATCAGGCTCGGAAGTATGAAATGCACGCTTCGGGAAAGTATGCGGCGGCAATCCTCGGTCGAAAACGCGAGCCTCCCCCCGCCTTCTCTTTTGTAACAGATGATGAGGAAAACGCCAACGCAGATGTAATCGAGCGCATAGGAAAATGCAAACCATTCAACGCTCTTTCCGAGGATAAGAAGCACGACCTTGTAGGCGGAGGTTATCACATACGCCGCCAACGTCGCCACAGTTGTGATCTTGGAGCGAAGCCGAGACTGGAACCAGTAGTTGAAGGTCTCAAATATATTGAATATAAGTCCGAGGCTGCAAAGTGCCGTGACCGTAATGGTCACCGGCTCGTCCGCTTCAAGCACACTGACTATGAGTATTATCACTCCAGCCGACAAAAAGCTTGAAAGCGCACGCATTGCCAGCGTTGAGCCGATTATGCTTCCCTCTCTGCCCGGATGGTCGATAAACTCCTTTACAAGCACGGAATTTATGCCAAGCGTGCAAAACGCCATAAAAAACACCGTATAAGCCGTAGCATAATTTATGAGCCCGTAATTCGAGGGTCCGAGGTAGCGCACGGTAAACAGACCGACCGCAAAGCTTATAAGCATCTGAGCCGCCTTGCCGAAGATCAGCCATCCCGCATTTTTCACAACGGCATTGCCAAGATACCGTTTTACAGTCTTTATCATTTGTCTTTTCACCCCGTAAACCAATCGTCGTCGAACGGCTCTGCCGCGCTGCAGGGTCCATCGGGATAAAGGTCGCATCTGCCGTGTGCGCGCAGCTCGTCCGCAAGCTTAAGAAAACGCTCTGCGGCGACATCGGCGTTCCAGGTGTCTCTTATCGTGCAATATGCACGTTCGCCAAGACTGCGGCGGCGGTCGGGAGCATCCATAAGGCTGCGAACGGCAGAATAAAGCCCGTCCGTATCTCCGCTTCTGTACACGATCCCGTTCTCGCCGTGCTTTACAAGGTATGGCACCGCCCCCGCGGCGTGGCTTGCAACAACAGCGCAGCCGCTGTTCATCGACTCATTGAGGACAGCCCCCCAGCCTTCTCCGCGATCGCTTGTAAAAAGAAATATCTCAGCCTTTTCCATATGCGCCCTCACTTCATCCGGCGTCATTGCGCCGAGAAGCTTAACTTCATTTTCAAGCGCGTATTTTTTTATGCTTTCCTCAAGCATCTGACCTTTTTCTCCGCTGCCTATGATCTCAAGGCTGAAGGAATATCCGTCGCTTTTCAGCCTTTTTGCCACCTCAACGGCGGCTTCCGGGTGTTTCCAGTCAAGAAATCTGCCGCACCAGAGAACGGAATTTTTTCGTTTTGCGGACATAAGCTCCCCGATGTCATACGTTTTTGCCTCGGGAAAATAGCCCCACTTGTAGCTTTTCCCTCGAAACGCACCGTATTTTTGATAATCGGCAGCGGCAAACGCCCCGGCGGAAAGCAGGTAAAGTGAGCGATGCCTGCCGTAGAGAAAGTAATACTTTATCACGCGCGGCAACCGCTTGCGGCGGTCATATCCATGCTTGAAGAGACGTTCGGAATACCTGAACACAGGCTTCCCCGCGCGCAGTCTCTCCTTTACCGCCTCTGGCGGAGCACTGCCGTATATCACAACATCGGCATCGTTCACAAGCTCTGCGGCATCTCCCGCCGGCGCACCGTCGCAATGAATCACAAACGGCGCGTCCTCATCGGGGTCCCACCCCATAAGACGGCGTTCTTCGGAAAATTTCTCGGTCGCCACAAACGCAAAGCTGTGCCCCGTAAGCCGTTCAAAGGCGCGCGAGAGCGGTCTCTGATGGTGATTGTAGAAATTTGACAAAAACACAAGCCGCATCTTTATGCGCCTCCTTAATTTATTTTTTCCGTATCGCAGCGGGGCTTTTTTCAATTAAGTCATGGTATATTCCGATGTATTTGCCAAGCCGCTCACGCCGATCAAAATGTGCGGCACGCGCACGGCACGCCTCGCGCGTATATGGATGCTCCTCGCAAATACGCACTGTCTCACGCAGCATTGAAGCCATGTCGCCGGTATCGACAGCCACTCCGCAGGTCCCGTCGATGCATTCGGCGCTTCCGCCCGTTGCGAACGTCACCACGGGAGTGCCGCAGGCAAGCGCCTCTATGTTCACGGTCGGCAGATTGTCCTCGCGTGTGGGATTAACGAACACGTCTGCTGCCGAATATATTTCAGCCAGCTCATGGCGGTCCGCCGTTCGCGGGATCGATATCACACCGCGCGGAAGACTTTTATCGACCTCCGCGTCTGTTCCGACCAGCACCACGGCATACCCCTCAGGGAGTTCCCCGGCAAGCTTTATCATTACATCGAGCCCTTTGCGGAAGCTCCAGCCGAATGACACGCCGAGCACTGTTTTTTTGCCTTCAAGACCATATTTTTTTCTGATGTCGGACGGTGTATATTTGAAAACATCAAGATCAATGCCATTGTTGACCGTAACGGTGGGATAACAGCCGAGAAAAGACTTCCCGGCAAGCTTCCTCAGCCACTCGGACGGCGTTACGACAACGGCAGTACCGATGCCGGTAAACCACTTTCTTTTTTTATTCCACACAAAACGTGTGTTGTCGGTGGGAGAAAGTGAATATACGCGCCGCACGGGACATCTGCCGCAGCCGGTCTTCCACCGTTCGCACCCGGACAGCATAAAATGCGGGCATATCGCCGTAAACGCCCAGCAATCGTGGAGCGTCCAGACAACGGGTATATCGTGCCGTTTGATGTACCCGAAAAGCAGCGGCAGATTGACATAGCTGCCGTGCAGATTGTGCAGGTGGATGACGTCGGGCGAATACTTACGGACGCGCCTGAGAAACGCCGCCGTGTGAAAGAAGGAAAAGAAGCCCTTGAGCATCGTCAACCTTGCGAGAAATCCGTGAATGCGGCTGTCTGTGCGCGTGCTTATGCATACTGTGTCGGGGCATTCCGGATCTCCGTCATCGCGGCACCTGTATGCCGTCAGACATCCGATCCCCGAAGAGACGCAGATATCGTGTATATCGCGGGCGATCTTTCCCGTGCTTCCCTTCCCATATACCGTGTTTATCTGTAATATCTTCATTTTTCCGCGTTTTTTTGCTTTTTGAAATATGACGCATTGAGACCGGTGAGGCTCCCGTTTATCAGACAGTAAAACGGGAAGAGCCACGCCATGCCGGCTAAAATGGGCTCAACACAGAATTCGAGCAGCACGGCAACGTAAACGCACAAAAACGCCAGCTTGAGGCTCACCGCATGGTCGGTGCGGCGCAGGAATATCCACAGCCGGCGCACGCCGGACACGATTATCCCCGCAAGCATTATAAATCCCGCCGCGCCGTATTCATCGTATCCGTCAAGCAGCAGGTCATGCGCATAGCCGTACATTGCGCGCATATTGAGTCCGCCGAATGGGTACTTGTACGCTGTCGAAAGGAATGCAAGCTTTGCGTGCAGACGCGGAAATGAGCTTGATGTGATTTTTGAAAGCGCGCTGAATCTCGCAAACAGACTTGAATTCATAACTATTTTCTGTATGCCGCCGATGTCGAATGCAAATATCACTGCCAGAAGCAGGAACGAACCGGTAATACAAAAGCGAAGCCGCTGCTTTGCGCCTCTGTCTTCAAGCACGCGCATGGCATACAGAAATCCGACCGCAAAAACTATAAGAAGTATAACAATGGATGTTCGGCAGGCGAGGATGAGATTGTACGCAAGCACACCGATGATGCACACAGCTCCGATCGCCCTGAAGCCGCGGCGCGGCGGCAGTATGATCATTGCAACGGCAAGACCGAGCATGAGGCAGGCAAGCGCCGTCTGTCCCGTTGCCGCCAGTGCGCTTCCCGTCCATATATCGTTGGTGTTGCGCCCGATCTGCTTGCCGAAATTGATAACATAATTCAGAATATAATGCGAAAACGACCCGAATGACATAACAAGCAATAACAGATAGGAATTTTTTTGCGCTTCCGCAGGGTCGAAATCCGCCGCCGCATCGTCTTCCTGCGACCTTACGACCGTCATGTTGTATCCCACCCAATAAAGAAGGACGGGTGTAAAGCATCTGAGCATGGACAGAACTCCTTCGTTCCGGTTGTACACCGCCATAAGGAGGCAAGGTAATATGTAAATGACCGATGTTAGGTCGATAATTATCTTTTTTTGAAGAAGAAACATAAAAAGGAGCGAGGCAAAAGCAAAATAGAAATATTTGGAGCAGAAATTGATCGCAGCAAAAAACAGCAGCGTACAGACCACTGCGTTTTTTATTTTGCCGACATCGATCTTCAGTTCCACTTTTTGACCTCACTCAAAAAATTTTTTATCTTTTTCCCCTGATTCAGGGGGCCTTTTTCTCTTACGATAAAATCCTGAGCTTCCGCTCCGATGCGGAGAAGCTCATCGGATGAGTGTGAAAGCGCGTTCCGCATTGCCGCAAGCAGGCTTTTTACGCTGTTGTCATCGGCGGAAAACACATATTTCATATATTCGTCCGGTATTCCGCCCAGCCTTGTTGTAAGCAGAGGCGTGCCGGACAGCATGTACTCCGTTGTTTTGGACGGAAAACTGTATTTTGTGAACTCTTCATGCGGATCGCGCGGATTCACGAGAAGAGTTGCTTTTTTTTCGTATTCAAGTATTTCGCTGCGCGCGACAGTTCCGAAATACCGTATTTTTTTATTGACGGCAGAGCGTTTTTTTATTTCCTCGACCGCCGTACCGTCGCCGAACAGCCAGAGCTCAACGCCGTCATTTTCACGGGAAAGCTCCGAAAAAGCGTCAACAAGGTTGAGGATACCGTATTTTTCGTGCAGCATTCCCGCATACATCACAGCGGCAGGACGTGATTTTTCCCCGGCGTGACGGCGTGTGACACCTGAGGTATCTGCTATTCCCTCCATCACGATATACGGCTTGTCCGGCGCCACGACCGAATGCATGGCTTCGGTAAGGTAAATATACCCGTCATATTTTCCCTGAGCCTCAAGCGCGGAACGGAGGTACATCTGCTTCAGCTTTCCCGCAAGTGCGCCGTTTTTTTCGTTAATATACATATCGCGCGGCAGGTCCGGGATTATTGCCACCGTAACGAGCGAATATTTTTCGGCATACCGCATGACATCTTCTGCCATAAACGGCGGGACGGAATATGTGACCACAATGCCGCCGGGATGAACCTTTCCCCAGTGCTTCAGCACACCCGCGGCGTCGGCGCGGCGTGTGAGCTGCTTCAGTACGGGCAGATTAAGCGTTCTCAGCCACCGGCCGGAAACACCGCACGCGAGAGCTTCGGTTTGTCCGCCGAAGTACAGCAGTCGGCAGGACGGAAATGTGGGGATCATCGGAAAGCTGTACACTTCAGCTCTGCACCCGTTTTTTGCAAGTCCGCCGAGCAACGCCGATTCAAACACTATCGGCGCGACAGAGGGCTTGTTTTTACAGTCCGAGAGGAGCCTGTCATATCCGGCAATATCGCACACAGTGCCAAAATACAAGATATCTTTCATCTTTTGTTTTGAAAAGCTCCGTTTCCTGTCATTTTACAGCGCGGTGAGCCGTACACGCGTAACCAAGAAGATCTCACATTCAGCTCTTTTTTCTGCCAAGTTCCACGATCCTCCGCACGACCGACTCAAGGTCGCCCGGCTCCACCGCATTTTCGGGCGGGACCATTTCGGCGCACCCGCCCGTGCGGTACGTTATGCACGGCGTGCCGCACGCCTGCGCTTCAAGATTTACGGTCGGATAATTGTCCTCATATGTCAGATTCAGGAACACATCCGCAGCCGTGTATATCCTCGCAAGCTCTTTTTTTGAATCAGTACGCGTTATCGGAATTATCCCGCGCGGCATTTTTGCCGCCTGCGAGGGCGTCAGCCCCGCAATGACCACGGCGTAGCCGTCGCCGAGCATTCCGGCAAGGCGCACAAAATCGCCGAGTCCCTTGCGCTCACTCCATGCGGAGGCAACGCCGAGGACAACGATCTTATCCTCTATCCCGTATTTTCGGCGCATATCGCTCGCGGTCGGCACAAATGCCTCACGGTCGATGCGGTTGTTCACCACCTCGATAGGATAGCCGCCGAGAAAGCTTTCGCGCACGAGCCCCGCCAGCCATTCGGACGGCGTTATGAGCGTCATTTTGTTCACACCGCAAAACGCCGCACGCTTTTTTTCAAAATTTCTTTTGCAGTTGTCTGCAAAAAGGCTTTTGGGATAACTCTTTTTCTGCGGACAGCGCATGCAGGCGCTGCGCCACTGCTCACACCCGACATATGAAAAGTGCGCGCAATGACCCGTAAATGCCCAACAATCGTGAAGAGTCCACCTGACTTCCATCGCGGGGCGCGATTTTATCCAGTCGAACAGCATGCCGACGTTTATATAATACCCGTGCAGATTGTGGAGCCACAAAAGATCCGGATCGTATGCGCTTGCCCTGTCAAGAAAGCGCGCGGTCGCACGTACAGCGCCAAAACCTTCATTGTCAAAAATACGCGCCGCAAGCGCGTTGGCTCTTACTCCCGCTTCACTGCCTATACGCACCGCTATATCGGAATATTCCTCCGGTACGCGCTCGCGCCCATAGGCTATCCTGCATTCGTCGCCGCGCGCCATATATTCTTCGGCAATATCGGTGGCGATCCTGCCGGTGCTGCGTATACCGCAGACAGAATTGATGATCAATACTTTCATTGGGATATCTCCGACCGTAGGTCATGCTGCGCCGCAGCGCAGCATGACCTGAATTGTACCGGGCTTTATGTCAGTGAGGCAACGCCGGCGTCCCGGCTTCGGATCATCTTGCCGTAAAGCTGATGCCGTGCTCGGTCGCAAACTTTTCGGCGTAAGAGCCGGCTGCAACATTCAGGACCAGCTTTGCCGATCCGTTGAAGGCACTGAAATAGATGTTATTCACGCCGGCAGGGAGATACAGGCTCTCAAGCGCGAAACAGTCGCCGAAGGCGTACGCACCGAGCGAGGTCACTGTTTCGGGAAGCACCACCGATGCAAGCTTCGGAGCATTGATGAAGGAAAGAACTCCGATGCCGGTAAGCACGCTTCCCTCTTCAAACACTATGCTCTCAAGGTTCTGGCAGTATGCGAACGCATAGTTGCCGACCGAGGTGATATCCTTACCTATTATGACCTTCTTTATCATGTGGCGGAAGGTTCCCCACGGCTGCTCGGTATAAGCCTTGTAGTTGACCATGGCTCCGCTGCCCATGACTCTGAATTCGCCGTTCTCGTAAAGCTCCCATGTGATGCTGTCGCCGCATTCGCCGCTGAGGAAGGGCAGATCGGCAGCCGCACGCACCGTGTGCTTTATGTTATGGGCAACAGCAAACTGTTCGGAATATGTTCCCGCCGCAACATCAAGCACGACCTTGGTCGAGCCGTTGAAGGCACTGAAGTAAATATTGTTGACACGCTGAGGAACATAAAGTGACTCAAGTGCAAAGCAATCGCCGAACGCGTACGCGCCTATGTACATAACGCTTTCGGGAAGCACGACAGATGTGAGCTTCGGTGCGTTAATGAAGGCAAGTATGCCTATTCCGGTAACCTTGCTGCCCTCAAACACTATCTCGCTGAGGTTCTGGCAGTATGCAAAGGTGTAATTGCCGACAAATGTAATGTCCTTGCCGATCGTGACCTTCTTGATAAGGTGACGGTAAGCAGCCCACGGCTGTTCGGTGTAAGCCGAATAATTTGTCATGGCGCCGCTGCCTTCAATTCTTATCTCGCCGTTTTCGTACATTTTCCATACGGCGTTGTCGCCGCAGCTTCCGGATGCAAACGGAATATACTCAAATGCACGGGTGGTGTGGTTTATTCCGTTTGCGTTTGCAAACTGCTCGGAGTATGTTCCAGCCGCAACATCAAGCACGACCTTGGTCGAGCCGCTGAACGCGGTATGGTAGATAAAGCTTACGCCCTGGGGAACATAGAGGTTCTCAAGCGCGAAGCAGTCGCCGAATGCATAAGCATTTATAGATGTTACCGTTTCGGGAAGGACCGCAAATTTGAGCTTAGGTGCGTTGATAAAGCCGAGAACGCCCACATTGACAAGTCTGCTTCCCTCTTCAAACACGATGCTCTCAAGGTTCTGGCAGTATGCGAACGCATAGTTGCCGACCGAGGTGATATCCTTACCGATCAGTACCTTTTTGATAAGGTGACGGTTGATGCCCCACGGCTGCTCGGTATAGGACTTGTAATTCGCCATAGCACCGCTGCCGCGGACTTCAAGAGTTCCGTCCGAGTAAAGCGCCCATGTCACGGAGTCGGTGCAGTTGCCCGAGTAAAGCGGAGGAACGCTGCCCTCGCGCAGCTCATAAGCAAGACCGTATTCCTCGGCATATGCCTGAGCTACCGAATATCTTGCAACGAGAAGCTTTACCGATGCGTTGGCTTTGTCGAAGATAGCCGCGCCCAGCACGGTAACGCTGTCGGGGATATATACGCTTGCAAGCACATGGTCGTTCACAAACGCCCAGCTCTTGATTGTAGTGAGTCTGCTGCCCGCCTCAACGTCAAAGTATTCAAGCGCGCCGCACTCATAGAATGCGTATTCGTCAAGCACCTCAACGCTTGCGGGGACAGTAACGCCCTCAAGACGCCAGCAGTGACCGAACGCGCCCCAGCCTATGCTTGTGAGAGAGGAACCGGGTGCAAACGTTATCTTTTTGAGGTATCCGTTTCTGAAGAATCCAAACTTACCTATTCTTGTAATGCCGGAGCCTACTTCAAGCGCGGTGATCGCGCTCATGTCGTTTTTGATTATCCACGCGGGATATGTGCCCTTGGATGAATAATCCTTCATTGCGCCCTCGCCGTCGATCTTAAGCGTTCCGTCGGTGAGGAGAACGTATTTGATATTTGTTCCGGAGAATCCGGCATCCGCAACCATGCTGTCGTCGCTCGATACGAACGCACCCTTCTCATCGAACAGGCAGCTGTAGCCGAGCATATCAACGGTGCCGCTTACGGCAATGCCGTTTTTATCAAAGAAATACGCGTTGGGATAAATGCATACCTCGCCCGTCTGCATAATGCCGGCGGCAAAGTATCTGTATGCTCCAACAGATTTGTCAAAGTAGAATCCGTCAAGCTTTGCGCGGTTCGGGCAGACACCGTCATCGCCGAAGTCGTAGTAGTAACCGTCGATGAGCTGAAGTCCGGTCAGCTTTACGCCGTCGCGGTAGTAGGAATCATCCTGCCAGCCGTCGGCAACGACAACACCGTTTACATAGGTCTTGCCGTCTGTCCACTTGCCGTTAAAGAGGTCGCTGCACACCGAGCATTTGAGCACGCCACCGGCGAGCTTGTAATCATGCCCCGCAACGGGAACAACGGTGCCCCAGTCTACTACCGAGGAGCAGCCCTCGCAGTATGTTCTTCCCGTATAGCCTGCCTCGCGGCAGGTCGCGGGCTTGTCGGCAACGGCGGCGGGGGTGTGAATGTGTCCGCCATTCCATGAATTGTAATACTCTTTACCCTCCGCAGTGGAGATCATATCCTTAGCCATACGATACGACTCTGTGTCCACCTGCGGACCTTCGCCGGAGAATGTTGTTACGGTTCCGTCGGTCCAGCCCACGATACCGCGGTCGATATCCATGCTGATATCGATCGGCCAGAATTCCTTCATATTCTTGAACTGCGCGTACGTATAGGCGGGCTTTCCTTTTTGCGTTCCGCTCTCATACGTATAGCCCATCTTGAGCTCCCATGTGCGTATGGGGAGAGACACCAATGCCGCTTCACCGACATCGGTCACATCGCCCGTACGAACAATGGAAATCGTAGCGATGTTTTCATCGTCCTGAATGGAATATGTTGCGCTGAAGCCGTTGGCTACTTCCATATGATCAAGCTCCCAGCGGCTCATATTGTTGAGGTCAATGTCAACAAGCACGGAACGGACGTTCTCGATACGGGTCGCCACGATATCGGCGTACCATACGGAGCCCAGCTTGATCTTATCAAGCGTCGGATCATGAGCCACGACCTTTACCGTTTCCATGCCGGAGCCCGCCTGCACGTTGATCGTGCGTATTACGGATGCGTAGTTGCCCTGATTATCGCACACAGAGAACTTTACATGATGTATACCGTCGGCAAGCGCCACATCGGATACAGTGAAAACGCCATCTTTGAACGTGAATCTTGTCTCTGCACCGTCTATATATGCCTTTGCAGTGGCGGCATCAAGTCCGGTGAAGTTGTTTTTTGACATATCGTCAGCAACTCTTACCGCAAAGCTGAGTATGTTTTCGTTCACGGTCTGACCGTTCAGCACGGCAGCGTCTGACATACTGCCGGTAGCATAAGTCACATCCTCAAATTTCGGTGCTTCGCGGTCGTCAACAGCATCCGAGTAATCAACGGTTATATCGTCAACATACATGACATATCTGCCGTTGTATGACTTGTGCTGATTATAATAATATCCGTAAGAAGCACCGTCACGGTCGGAGATATAAAACTGTACGATATATCCCGCGCTCAGGTACAGTCCCTTGTACTTGCTGAGATCGATGGAAAGATAATGCCATCCCGGCTCATGGTACTGGTTGACAAAACCCGTAGTGGAAGAGACACCGTCAGCCTTTGTGTCTGTTATGCTGTCACTGCTCATTACATATTCGCCCGCATCGTTAAGCACAAGCGGGTACACGACATAGCGTATCCATGTGGAAACATCCTCATCGGATATGTATATCCACATACCGAGCTTTGTGGCATTCTCGAATGTTTTGACATCGCCCTTATATTGAAGTGCGGTCATCATGTATCCCGACTCCCAGGAGTTGCCGTAGTTTATATCCAGCGCCATAGCTCCGTTGCCGCTGTGCACTTTTCCGGTCGCCGGAGTCACAGGGTAGACCTTGCCCTCCGGAAGCACATAGTTGTATGTACCATAGCCGAGATCGAACATGCTTGTATCGCCGTCCTCAAAGTCAAAGACGACCTCGGAGCCCTTTCCGAGTCTTATGATGGCAGTAGCGGCGATCTCGGTACCGTTTATCACGGCAGTGATTCTGCTTTCAGCCACGCTGCCGTCGGCAGCCGTAAAATCGAAACCGCTCAATAAGCCGATGCCATTGTTTTCAAGCGTAAAAGTAATATCGCTTGCGCGGAATTTGACCTCGTTGAGACCGTATGTCGCCGTCATGCTCAGGGCTACCGTTGCGCCGAACGGAACGGTTATTTCCGAGCTGTTGAATAAAAGTCTTTCGGGTACAACAGCATGGATCGTTGCCGAGCCGACTTCCTTTCCGTTGTAAACGGCAGTCAATGTAACATCTCCCACCGCATCGGCAGTCAGAAAACCGTTTTCAAATTTGCCGTTTTTGACGCTGTATGTAATGTCGGCGGGAATTTCCGCCGCATTGCCCGTAGTGCTTACTCCGGCAACGTTTACGGCGACGGGAGTGCCCGCGGTCGCATATTCGGTTTCAACATTGAATGCAACACGGTCAAATGTTTTTGACGCGACCGCAGTTGAAACTACGATAAGTCCGTTGGAAATGCTGCGTTCGGAACCATCGGACGGTCTGTTGACGATAACAAAGTTATCCTCTCCTTCGGGCTTGCTGCCGTATGTCATCGAACCGCCGCCGTCAAGGTGGCCTGCCCATTTGCAGCCGAGGTCAAGCATGACCTGCGCCTGCTCCATGAGTGTGAGACCTATCGAGTAAGGGGTCTGGTTGCCGTCTGCCGAAAGCAGAATGACCTTATTGTCGGCAGTTACGCCTATCGTCTGGCGCGGATATTTGGATGTATCCTTCTGCTCGTTTTCCGAAAGCACTATCTTGCCGTCGAACACAAGCATTTTGTAAATGCCGATGGCTTCCCTGATATTGCCCTTGTCCGATTCGTAATCGGCTGCATTGCCTATTTTGGCGGTGCCATCGTTCAGAATGGCAAAATACGCCGATCTCTCGCTGCCGGTAACGTCATTGCCGTTCATAACAAACACGCCCGTGGGCTTGCCTGTTGTCATGTTGTAGTAGGAAGCGTTGATGCCTACGACCACCGTTCCGTTGTAGTAGGGATCGCCCGCAGCCGACTTTCTGTCGAATGCAGCCACCTGCTCTGTAAGCTTGGACATTCCGTAAACGGTATTGTCCATATTCTGATATGAGGTGAACAGCTTTACCGTATCGACCGACATATCAACTGTTGCGGCGAACATTTTTACCTGATTGCCGTTCTTGTCGTAAACGGTATAGATATCCTGTGTCACGCCGCTTGCAAGCGTTGATTTTTTGTCCGCTACAAGTGAAAGCTGTGAGTTCTGGAACTGCGCTTCAGCTGCCGCGGCAAAAGCCGGAACCATGCCGATAAGCATGACGAAGCACACGATCCCAGCCAAAGCCTTGACCAAAGGGGTGTTGCGTTTCATTGTTGATTCTCCTTGTTTTTGATTTTATATATCACTGCGTTGGCAATGTATAATCTGATTTTATTCGCGGCCGGTGACCTCGCGCATGATATCTTCAAGCCTGTCTGTGAGCATATCGCACCTGAATTCGCTCATGTAGCAGTTTCTTGCGTTCGTACGCATAGCCTCAAGTGCCGCCGGGTCGGAGCGCAGGCGCATAACGGCATCAGCCACCTCTGCGGGGTCATGCCCGCACGACACGCCGCAGCCGTGCTTTTCCACAATGTCGCGGCTTTCGCCGCCGGCGACAGCCAGCACGGGCGTTCCGCAGGCAAGATAGGTCTGAAGCTTGGCGGGAATGATGATGTCAAACAGCTTGTTTTTTCTGAATGACAGGTAAGCACAGTCCGCATAATGCACATATCTGTCCGCTTCCTTTTCGCTTACCCTGCCGATGAATATTACATTTTCATCAAGCCCCGCCTCGGTCACACGTCCACGTATTCGCGCACACGCGCGTCCGTCGCCGACAAGGAACCACCGCACCTTTTCGCCGCGCAGCCTTGCTGCGGCATCTACGAGCAGATCGAGCCCCTGCGCCTCGCCGATATTTCCGGCGAAAACTATGTTGAAGAACTCATCGCTGTATTCCAGCGGCTTTTCGCTGCCGTCAAGCTCCGGTTCGGGCGCGAACTGCGGCCAATAGACAAGCTTTTTGCGTTCGACGCCGCGTGCGGCAATATTTTCGACCGCGCCGCGCGATGTACACAGTATGCGGTCGCTTGCCGCATATATTTTATCGACTATTCTGTTTATCGTACCTATTACGAGCCTGTTTTTCACGCCGAGGACGACCTCAACGCTCTCCGGCCACAGATCCTGTACATTGAAAAGCACCGGCGCGCCGGTTTTCTTTTTGTATGCCACAGCGGGCAGACCGACCGTCACAGGCGACACCTCAAAAACGTATACCACATCGTAAACGGTCCGGCAGCGTCTGACCCACCTTTTGCCGCGAACGACAAACGAAAGACAGTTGAACAGCAGTCCGAGCGGAGTCCTGCCGCGCGGCAGCGCTTTTACCCTCTCGATATGCACACCGTTCCACTCATGCTCATACGGGACTGCGAAGCCGTAGCCCGGATATATCCTTCCGCCCGGATACTGCGGATACCCGGTAAGCACGGTGACGTCATGCCCGCGCCGCACAAGCTCGCGGGAAAGCAGGTTGATTCTGAATGCTTCGGGATAGAAATATTGCGATATTATCAATATCTTCATTGTTATCTTTCCGTTTCGTTGACCGACTCCTCAAGAGAAATGCATTCAAATCCCGGATATACGCTGAGTGCGCGGTCATAAGTCAGACTCCCGAACGCCTTTCCGACAGCTCCGGTGAAATGCCCGAGAATGCCGAGCAACCATCCAAAACCGCCGACAAGACGTATCTTTTTCCCGTGCGCTGCCGCTATCATACGAACCATTTCGCCAGTGTCGGTGTATTCCGCATTTTGCGGAAAGAATATGCCCGACAGGCGGTCGTCTATCAGCAGCTTCACAAAACGGCAAAGATTGACTATATATATCATGGAACGTTCGTTTTTTACGCGCGGAAAAGCAGGAAGCTTCTGTGCCAATGCCGAAAGACGCGGGTAGTTGCCACGGCTGCCCCTCCCGTACACCATAGGCGAACGTATCACCGCCACGCGAAAACCGTCGTCTGAAAGCGGCAGTATTCCCGCTTCGGCTTCCAGCTTGCTTTCGCCGTAGCGGTTGGAGGGCGATGGTACAGTATCGGCAGTTATGACCTTGCGCTTACCAGGCGCTGCGCTGTCGCCGTAAACAACGATGCTGCTCATGAATATGAACTGTCCAACGCCGTCTGCTTTCGCTTTTTCAGCCGTTTCGACCGCAAGACGTGTGTTTATCGCATTGTATATATCGTCTCTGTCACCGCACCGTCCGGAATCGGAATGCGCTATTCCCGCAACATGAAAAACGGCATCGTAGCCGGAAAAGCTCACATCACGCCATGCATCGCCCCTCATGTCAACGGTATCGACAGAATATTCCCCGTCCTGCGTTTTTATGAATTTCTCAAATGAGCAGCCGATATAGCTGCCGGCGCCGGTAATAAGTATTTTTTTCATTTTTCAACTTTTTGCGACGGTAATTCATCTTTTTCGCCACTGCCGCACTCCACTACGCCTTCATGACGCAGGACCGAGCGCACAGTACCGAAAAAGCAACGGCAATCCATAATAAATCCCTTACCGTGGCCCATATTCAGCGCATCGGAATATACACCGTCAAGCTTCGCTTTTTCGGAAATTTCAAGCTCATCCCTGCCGTTTATCTGCGCCCAGCCGGTAAGCCCCGGCTTTACATCGTTGGCACCGTATCTGTCGCGCTCGGCAACAAGATCAAACTGATTCCACAACGCGGGACGCGGACCGACTATGCTCATCTGCCCGACAAAAATATTGAATATCTGCGGCAGCTCGTCTATGCTTGTACGGCGGATAAAACGCTGCCACCGCGTGAGTTCAATGCGCGTATGCACCAGCTCGTGAGTCGGCATATCGTGCGGCGCTGACATCGGCATGGATCTGAACTTGATTATCCTGAATTCCTTCTTGTGCAGCCCTACGCGATTCTGAACAAAAAATACAGGTCCCGGCGAATCTGCCTTTATAATAACGGAAACTATCAGCATGGGTACCGCCAGAACGACGATAGCAATGCCGCTGAGAAGTATGTCAAGCACCCGCTTGAAAAAAGCTTTATACATTAATGTATATCCTGTCCTGAAACGTATGTTTTTCGACTTCTGAAGAAGCAACTGCTTTTTGAAAATTACAGCCCACTATATAATATCACCCGATGGGGTTTTTGTCAATAGAAATCGAAACCAAAACGTTTTCTAATGTGTTGTCAATCCCGCGCGTGTTCTTTACACGGACAGAAAAGAGTGCTATAATTAACCGTGTTGACACCAAAGAGCACAGAATGTCGAGAAAAACCGTGGCGCGCCTGCTATAATATACGCAAACGGAAGGAGAAACGAAAATGAACTGGATCACGGGAATACAGCGAGCCATAGACTATGTTGAGGCTCACATCGAAGAAGATATCGACTATACGGCAGCGGCGCGCGAGGCGGCTTCATCGCCTTTTCACTTTCAGCGTATGTTCAGCATGCTGACAGGCTTCACGCTCGGCGATTATATCCGTATGCGCAGGCTGTCGCTTGCGGCTGACGAGCTGCGGCGCGGCAAGGAAAAGACCGTTGACATTGCGCTTCGCTTCGGCTATGACACGCCCGAAAGCTTTTCCCGCGCCTTCCAGCGCTTTCACGGCATCACGCCGACCGAGGCTCGGCGCGGAGGAAATGTCCGTTCGTTTTCACGCCTTTCCGTAAAACTTACTTTATACGGAGGCAATTTCATGGATTACAGGATCGAAAAAAGAGACGCTTTTCGCGTTATCTGCAAAAAGAAGCACGTAAACAAGCCGGAGGGCGCATCGGCAGAAGCGGATATCGCCCCCTTCTGGGCGGAATGCGGTGCTGACGGAACTATCGCAAAGCTTCAGAAATACGCAAAGTACGACAAACTGCACGGCATTCTCGGCATCTGTTTTTCGGACGAAATGGATGACTCGAGCTTTCCCTACGGCATCGGCGCGGAGTACAACGGGGTGCCGGTGACCGACGCGGGCTTTGAGATCAGGGAGATACCCGCGCACACATACGCGGTGTTCCCCTGCCGCGGCAAAATGCCCGAGGCGTTCCGCGACACTTATATGAAAATATGCTCTGAGTTTTTCCCGCAGAGCAGCACATATGAGTACGGCAGCGGAACAGAGCTTGAGGTATATCCCTCAGCCGACGTTTCGGACCCGAATTACAGCTGCGAGATCTGGATCGCGGTAAACGAAAAGAAAAACTGACAGACAGTGCTGCCGCGCAATTGCGCGGCAGCACTGTCTGATATATCAGCCTCGAAGCACCGTGCCGTTTGCAAGCGTGACGGTGTGACCGCCGAAGTTAATCGTGCCGTTGTTCGTGAGGCTCGTGACCGTGCAGTCACCGGTGAGGTTCCAGGTGCAGCCCTCGCCGACCGTAACCATGGCGTTGTCGGCAACCGCCGTGCCTCCGGCGGCGTTTGAAACGATATTCACAGTTCCTGTAAGAACAGAACCGTTTTCAAGCACAAGATCGAGCGTTGATATGCTGTCAATGATAATGTCGCCCTCAACGGTCTGCGCATCGGCGGTAAAGGTCACCTCGGCGCCGTTCTTGCCCGCCGTCCCCCAGCCGCGCGAGGCACTGTTGCCCGCAACACGGAGAAAGGCACCGGTCTTGTCCTTGTTTTCGATCGCAACGCCGGACATACGAATGACCGCATTTGTGTTCGTGACGAATATCATATCGCCGTTGCTGCCGGTAAGCGTTCCGCCCGTCATTGTGAGCGATGACGTACCGACATCCGCATCCCCCGACATTGACTGGTAAAGCATGATGTTGTGGACGTTTATATTCCCGCTTGAGCTTTTGTCGGCTGACATATTGCCAGATACAGTGCACCCCTCAAGCGTTATCGAATTTTTTCCTTCAATGACCAGAGCCTCAGAGTTTTCGGCGTTCAGAATTGCATTTTTCACGGTTATCGCGGCTGTGGAATATGCCGCAGGCGAATTATATCCCGCACTCGTGTAACTGCCGCCGCTGACCGTTACCGTTCCGCCGCCGCGGTCGGAGCGTATCGCAGCCGATGAATTTCCGGACGTGCTGACCGTAAGATCATACGCATTTGTCGTGCCACCGCCCGTGGTCTGGATCCCGCCGGAATTATCCGCGCCCGTTGTTATCTTTGTACCGTAAATATTGACAGTCGTCCCTTTGCCGTAGCTGAACACGCCGTTTCCGTTGCGCGCGTCCGCCGGTTTTTTCGGGCGGCGTCCCGCCCGCACTGTCGTCCGGCATTTCCGGAGGCGTGCCGTCCGCATTTCCGCCCGGCATCTCCGGTATTGCGTTATCTTCGGTCACCTCACCGAGCGTTAGCGTGACCTTTGTTCCGCTTATTTTTGTTATCTCTCCCCAGACGGTGCCGAGCGCATAATCCGGCACGCGCTGCCCGCAGGCAGAAAGCGAAAGCATGAGCATTGCCGCACATATAACAGCCAATGTTCTTTTCATGATAATGTCTCCTTTTGCGATTTATTTTTCCCACGCAACGCCGTTGCCGTCGGTCGCCGACGGCTGACTGCCGGAGGCGATCTCAGCCGATGTACTGCCGAGCAGCACGACAAGTGCATTCATTGCCGACGGTATTTTTACCGAAACTATGCCCGACACGCCGAGATACGAGCCTGCCGCAAGATTGAGCATTGCTTTTTTGCCGACCGATGAGAAATTCCGGCACATGGTCGATTCGTTGCCCATGCCGCCAGAAAGTCCTATGCCGACAACATAACCGCCGGTGTAGCTGTACCCGCGTTCGGTGTCAATAGAGGAATCCGCTCTGCCGGTCGAAATTATTACAGAGTGCCCGCCCGCAAACAGGATGCCGCCGTATTGCGTTCTGCTGTTTGAATCAACGCCGTCGCCGCCCGCGAGCACATAAAGCGTGCCGCCGGATACCGTTATCCCGGTGCCCTCGGTCGCTGTGGCGTTCAGCCCGTCATCGGAGGATATCACCGACACGCTTCCGCCCGATATTTCGACCGTGTTGCCCTCAATGCCCTCGTAGCTATGGAGGACCGTCACGCTGCCGCCGCCGATAAATACTTTTCCGTCGGCGTGCACCGCATCATCGTTCGATGAGAGCGTAAGAGTACCGCCGGTGACGGTCACGTTCCCGCTCGGCATCGCGCTGCTCTCTAGCGTGCCGTCATTGTTGGCGTGTATCGCGTCATCATAAGCATTTATCGTTATAACGCCGCCGCTTATCACTATTTCGTTGCCGGCTTTTATGCCTTTGGTCGAATGATCTCCCTTGTCGCTGTTCCCATCGTTCATGCCGCCGGGACCGCCGGGCCTTCCGCCCATACCGCCGGGACCCGCTGCTGCGGTGGAGTAGTTCGTCCAATCAAAGCCGCGACCGGAAAAAGCTATCGTATCATAGCTTGCGTTGGGCGTCATCTGCCCCGACGAGCGGTAATATGCCGACGACTGCCCCTGCTCCTGCCCGGCACGGTAAGCGTAAACGTCCATATAGTCATAGCCAGCTGCGCGTTCAACGGTGTAATAGCAGTAGGTCTGTCTGCCAAAGCTTACTTTTTCGTACTTTCCGTCGGTGTTCACCCACACGCCCTCTCCGTCACTATTGTAATAATGCACCGAAAAGCTGTATTCGGCAGATGCGGATCTGATATAATAAGTGTCACCGGCTACCGCCGTGACCTCCTCGGAGTAATCGGAATACTTATCGGTGTAAATATTCAGCGTACCGTCGGCTATGACGACGTCGCACGCCGCGTCGATACCATCACAGGCGGCATAGATGTTGACAATGCCGCTTTCTATCGAAACGCTCCCCTTTTGCTTGCCCTTCTTTGAAAGAGAGGTGTCAGATGTCTTTATCCCATCGCCCCGGCGGGATATGAGTGTTATATCACCCGACGAGACCGTAACGCCGTCATTGCCCTTCAGAGCATTATCGACCGCGCTAACATAAAGCGTCAGCTTCTGCACCGCAAGATCATCCTTGGTGTGGATGCCGTTGTTGTTCGCGGATATCACGCGCAGTATGCCCGCGCCCTTCAACTTGAGGTCGCACTCGGAATACACCGCCGACTTCATCTCGCCGGCAGCCGCGCGATCGTCGTAAATATTGTTCTCGGTACCCTTTTTGGCGGAAATATCGGCGTTTGCCGCGCTTTTTACATACAGCGGACACGCCGCCGAGCCGCCGAGCGTGAATCCCGCAAATTCTACCGTGATATCATTTTCCTCCCCCGCGTCAAAGACGAGCGAGCCGTAATAGCTGCCCGAGAGCGTCCATGTGAGCTCCTCCGCCGTCTTTGCCGCCGCCGTAAAGGTAAGCGCACCGCTCGCGCCGTCAATGCTGTATGCGGTCCCCGCGGGCAGTGCGATATCCGCCGCATATACCTTATCGCCTTCCGGATGCACAACGTGAAGCACACCGCCCTCCTCGGTCGCATCATACGAAAGCCCGCTCTCGCTCACAGTCCATGCAATGACCACCGTATCGACCGTGCCGTCAGCCCACGCATACTTTTCGGTATTGCGCAGCGTCACAGCCGCTGTGTAGCCGCCGACGGCTGTCGCGCGGTTGCCCGTTATCTCCATGAGTGATGGATCAAAGCCGTCGGGGATAAATTCAAGCTCGCCGCCGGTATATTTCAGTGCGGCGGAGGCTGCCGATGGCTTTGCGAGCGCCACTCTGCCGCTCATATCGACTGTTTCGGGCACCGTTGTCTCCGGCATCCACGGCGCCGTGGCAGCGTCGTTGCCGGTCTGATTTGTCCGGCTGTCGGTAACGTCACCCGCTCCATGCCTGCCGCAAGCGGCAAGCGATGCCGCCAATGTCAGCGCACAAATGAATGCCGCGCCCCTTTTCACTTTACAGCTCATCTTTTTCGTCCTCCTTCAATAATAATATCTCAAGATTTCCGTTTTTTACGCGCAGACTGTCGATGAATTCCTTCTCCGCCGCCCCCGCCTTCATGCCGATACGGTAGGTCAGTTTAAAAAGGCTGCCCATATTGGATGTCTTCACCGAAAGCGGCTCGCACACATCGGTGTATATGCCGAAGATACCGTCAAACGCACCGGTGTAATCGATATCCTCGGGCACCGTCATTTTAAGTATGCGTGTACGGCTGCTTTTTTGCCTTTTTGCAGCGATAAGATTGCATATCATCACGACCGCGCACATTATCGCGGTGAAAAGCACCGCATATGCAAGATATCCCACTCCCGCAACAAGCCCCGAGCACATCGCCATAAAGATCATGCTGATTTCCTTGGCATTGCCCTGTGCCGATCGGAAGCGAACGAGCGAAAACGCTCCCGCTGTCGCCACACCGACGCCGATATTGCCGTTGACCATCATTATCACTACGGCGACCACCGCAGGAAGCATAATGAGCGCCGTGCGAAAGCTGCCGCTTGCGCGGTTTTTGAAGGAATAAGCCCCGAAATACATGAGTCCGGTCAGAAGCGCGGCTCCGACACACAAAAGAAAGTTTCGTACAAGAACGGTCGATCCCGCTCCATCGGTAAAAATACCGGCAAACAGATCAGGCATAAATATCATATCTCCTTGAATTTTTATTTTCACATTTCAGCGCATCGATGTACGCCATACCGTACTTTGAAAAGGATGTGGGATATATCTTCTCACGCGCAAGCGCCGCCGAGAGCCAAAGCGGAACAGCCCTCGCTATCTTAAGCTCCATAAGCACCGTCCCCGGCGCAAGTATCGGACTTCCGTACACTCCCGCCACAAGCCCGACATCCTCTGCGCGCCACAGTATGTCGGTATCGAAGGTGATCCTCAGGTCGCGGTCGTCGGCTCCGAAAAACGCCTCCCGCGCATATGAAATGAACATTGCGGGATAAAGCGTGCCGTAAAATTCCATGAAATACGCGATCTCACGCGTTATCTGCGAATACGGCAGCGGCTGTTCGATAAACTTCATGGCGGCATCATATGTCATATCCGCGCGCCGCTTGTAGACCACCGAGTCGTATTTCTTTTTAAGCTCAAGAAAAACCTTTGTGTCCCCGCGCGGCGTACCGTAGCTGCGCAGCCGCATTTTTTCCTTATACGGCGGCTTTTCGAGCGAGCGGCGGATTATCCTGTGATCCGGTGTATCGTAATAAACATTGCATATCGTGCTTCTGCCGTACTCATCGCCTACCGTTCTTCCCTCCATCGCGCGCCGCACCGCCGCATACTGCCGCCCGTCGAGCAGATATTTTATCTCATACCGTTTGAACTGATTCTGGATCTTCACCGTTATCCCCTCCCCTGTGACTGTATTATAAGCCCGAAAGCTAAAACGGAATTAAAAAAACGACCTTTCCGAAAAAAGATCGTTTTTAATTTTTATGTTTTGTCAGAGCGTGACTGTAAACACCGCTGTTTTTCCGTCCGGTGACGCGGCGTTTATCCTTCCGCGGTGAGCCGTCACTATCGACCGCGCCACCGAAAGACCTATTCCGTGCCCCCCCGTTTCGCTGTTGCGCGAACCGTCAAGGCGGTAAAACCGCTCAAACAGCATATCAAGGTCGCCGCGCGGCAGTCCGTCGGCTGTATTCGTGACTGTGATCCTTTTGTTTTTTCCCGCATTCTTCACCGACAAAAACACATCGCTGCCGTCCGGAGAATATTTGAACGCATTATCAAGTAGGATCCCGAAAAGCTCACTTATCATTTTCATGTCGCCGCAATATGAAATGTTTTTGTCGATATCGCAGGTAAAGCGTTTCCCGCGTGATGCCGCAAGTGCGAAATACGGCCGCGCCGATGCTTCTGCGACCTCGGAAAGCGAAAAGTCCGTATTTACAGCGTGTCCCGCACCTTCATCAGCCTTTGCAAGGAACACCAGGCGGTTCGTAAGCTCGGTAAGCCTGCCTACCTGATCCTTTATCGTGTCCGTCCACTCGTTTTCTCCGCCGTTGTATTCAAGTATCTCGCAGGCGGCTCCGATAACGGTAAGCGGCGTTTTCAGCTCGTGACTCGCATCTGTCACAAAACGGCGCTGCTTTGCATACATCTCAGAAAACGGTTTCATTATCACACCGGAAAAAATGACCACCAGCACAAAAACGACCAGAAAACCCGCAACACTTATAATACAGCTCGTAAGCAAGAACTGGCGAAAGGTCTCAAGACTGCGCCTGCAATCAAGGAAAATATACATTTTGCCGCCATCGGCTGTGTCCGATGCGAGATAGCGGTAATTATCAAGAAATCCCGCCGCTTTTCCCTCACCGTACAGCCCCGTTGCATATTTTTCCGCATCGGCGGAGGATACGGCTGCGATCTTATCGGTGTCGGCAGCCGATACGCTCCCGTCAGACGAAAATCTGACTGTGAAGAAACGTGTCTCAAACGGTGTTTCCGGCGACATTCCGGGCGGAATATCGCCTCGCATATCATCTTTTTTTACGTTGCCGCCGTCCGTCGGCGGCTGCTCGCCGCGCGGCGGGTCGGAGCGTCTGACGGGAAACTTTCCGTCATTGCGCGCAAGCAGCTTCAGCATACTGTCCGCATTGTCGCGCATTACGGTATAATTTCGGATATTTATAAATCCTATTATCGACACAAGAACTATCGCCGTGGCGCACATGGCAGCCGCAATAAATTTTATCCGCAGTTTTTTAAGCATCGCCGCACTCCAATGCATATCCTATATTTCGGACAGCCTTTATCGAAACGCGTGAGCCGAGCAGTTTCAGCTTCTTGCGGAGATACGAGATATATGTCCACACCACATTGATCTCCGCCTCGCTATCGATCCCCCAGATGCGCTCCATCAGCCGCTCCGCCGAAATGATCTGAGACGGATTTTTCATCAGCAGCTCCATTATCTGAAATTCCTTTGCCGTGAGCGCAAGCTTCCCGCCCGCTGCCGACAGCTCAAAGCTTGCCCGGTCAAGTCGCACATCTCCGTATACGAGCGAATTGTCCCCCTCGCCGCCCTGTCTGCGCGTTATGGCGCGCAGGCGCGCCAAAAGCTCCTTCGTAACGAACGGCTTTGTAAGATAATCATCCGCGCCGCAGTCAAGCCCGGCGACCTTGTCGTCCACATCGCTTTTGGCGGTAAGCAGCAGCACCGGGACCTTGTTGCCCGCCGCACGTATCGTCCTGAGAACTTCTATTCCATCGACCTTCGGCATCATTATGTCAAGTATCACGCCGTCATATGTTCCGCACGCGAGATAATCAAGCGCGTCGGCGCCGTTGTAAACTGCGTCCACCGTGTAGTTGTTGTGCTTCAATATCGTAACGAGCACATTTGAAAGCGCCCTCTCGTCCTCTGCCAGTAAAAGCTTCACCTGTTTCACCTCCGCCGATACTATAACGTACAAACCTTAAATCCGGCTTAAATCCGTAAATATTATATCACATATACGGCGTGTAAGCAATAAAAAAACCTGACACGCTGCGCCGTTTATGATATAATCGGCAGGTAAATAATATTCTCCCACCGGGGAGAAATGCAAAAAGCATCCGCCGCACATCGTTAGGTCTTTGAAGATGTGCCGACGGGTGCTTTGTTTTTTTGGAGGTACAAATGATAAAAACAGCAAAACGTCGGGGGATGTTAAAAACCCACGAATGAGTTTTTTTACATCCCCGTTGACATTATCGTTTTGGCTATTCGTCCGGTTCAGTGCAGCATGGCTGCACCGACTATCCCCGCGTCATTGCCGAGCTTCGCTATGCGGATCTCGGTCTCGGATACTATACCGCCGCCGTACTGCTCCTTGCGGACCATCGGGATCAGCGGCTCAAGCAGAAAATCGCCCTCGTTTGAAATACCGCCGCCGAGAGAGATGACCTCCGGCTGGAATATGTTCACTATGTTCACAAGCCCGCAGGCAAGATAGTAAACATACATTTTAAATACCTCTGCAGCCGCCTCGTCGCCCGCACGCATTGCATCGCAGGCTGTGCGCCCGGATATTTTGCCGCGCTCGCGCGCTATATCCTCGATAAGTGTCTTGCGTCCCTTGAGACGGCACTCTTCAAGCTTTTCACGGGTCATATTGATAAGCGCGGTCGCTGAGCTGTATGCCTCCCAACAACCGAGTCTGCCGCAGGAGCACTGTCTGCCGCCGGCAGCTATCACGATATGTCCCAGCTCTGCGCCGGCATTGTTGAAGCCGGTCAGTATCTTATTGTCGATTATAACGCCGCCGCCGACACCGGTCCCGAGCGTTATCATCACAGAATCGGATGTTCCCTTAGCCGCGCCTGCGACCGCCTCGCCCCATGCCGCAGCGTTTGCATCGTTGGCAATATGTACATCGACCTTGCCGAGACGCTCACGGAGCAGCGCGGCAAGCGGAAACTGTCTGAAGGGCAGATTGTTGGCATACTCGATGCAGCCGTTGCGGTCATTGGCGATGCCCGGAGACGCTACGCCCACCGAGGCTATATCAGACATCGGAACGCCATGCTCCTCCGCAACGCGGCGGCAAAGCTCCGCCATATCGTCAACAATAAGCTCCGGGGCGCGTTTGGGAAGCGTCGGGGTGCTCTGCTTCGTGATGATATTCATTTTTTCGTCAACAAGTCCTACGGCAATGTTGGTTCCGCCGAGGTCGATTCCGATCCTGTACATTTATTCCTCCCGCCGCAAAAGCGGCTGTTACTGATCTTAATGCGGTCAAAAGTATCCCGCCGATAATATTATACAGCATGAAAAACGCACTGTCAAGCACTCAAAGCTGTTTTTTTGCCGGTTCGCAACTGATTTTTTACATTTATCCGCAACCTGCGGTTGCGGATGTGGATAAAAATGAACTGCCGCGCCAATGCGCGGCAGTTCGGGGGATCTGATTATTTCTCGCGTACAGCCTTGACCGTCACAGCGATGCCGAGCATGGCAACGACAGCTACGACAAGGATAATAACGGCGGTGTTGTCGCCGGTAACGGGAGAGGACGGCTCGGTCGTGGGAGCGTCCGTTGCGGGAGCATCGGTCACAGGCGCATCGGTCGTGGGAGCGTCTGTGGTGGGAGTCTCGTAAGTCTGGCTTACAACAAGGCCCTTGAAGACAGAGCAATCCTTGATGCTTATGCTTCTGTTCGCATTGTAAATGTAAAGGAATATGGCAAGATCGTCGGAATCGAGATACTGCTCTGCGGTGAGCGGCACGGATTTGTAGAGAGTCATCTCGCCGTTCTTGTCGGCGTTGCCGAGGTATACGGACACAGCATATCCGTCTATCTCGTATGCCATATCGGTGTATCCGTCGGCATCGATTGCGGGATTGAACTGATCGTAAGCCATATCATCGTATGCATATCCGGAGATCTCCGTACCGTGATTGGCAAACTTGAGCGCGCGTTTGACGTCCATATCGTTGAAGTTGCCGTAGAGATTGAAGCGGCTGCTGTTGGCAGTGTTTGTCGCATACGGCCAGTTTAGGTTGTATCCGAGAGAACCGCTGGTTGTTCCGGTAGTCTTGATCTTGAATTTCACCGTGTACTTTGTATCGGCGTTTATCTTAAGACCATGGATATTGCTTCCCCAGTATGTACCGCCCTTTTCCGCGCCCTTTGTAAGGGTTATGGTCCTTCCGTCGGCAGATACTTCCTTGGTGGTATCCTTGCTGTTTGCAATGCGTCTGAGAGTGAATACACCCTTTTCGGCGGCAAAGTTGACATCATACAGCTTTGCGCCGAGAGCGGCATCGTTATAGGAAACGAGCAGCTGATTGGATGCATCGTTGCGGATGGTAGCAGCGCCGCTCTTTACGCCCTTGTAGATCTTTACGTTCTTGACATTGAGGTTGACATTCTTGTTGTAAACATAGAATGTGATACCGAGGTCGTTTGCCTTGTCAAGCACTGTGGGGTTCAGAGTGACCTGATCATAGAATGCATCATTGAGATATACGGCGTAGAAATAACCGTCGATCTCAACGCGTACCTTGCAGTATTCATCGCCGACACGGGCTGCGGCGGGAATCGCGGTATATACCGCGCCATCTGAGACAAACTCACCGGGGATCTTTGCGCCTGCGCCTGCCGAAAGAGTGAAGCAATCATCTTCGGTCTCGGTGCGGCCGTAAATACCATAAAGATTGGCATATGAGCCATCGGCTATCATTGCCTTGTTGCCGTCGGTGGAGTTGGCATCATAGGGGGCATAGGTTCCGAAGTTGAAGTAAAAGCCGCCGTTGCCGGAGGATGTGAGCGGGAACTTCATATCAAGCTCAATGGTGTACTTTTTGCCGGCACCAAGCTTGAGACCGTCCACCTTACCGCCGTAGAAAACTCTGCCGGCAGATGCGCCGCTCGCGGTGAGCGAAAGCTCGTTGCCGTCAGCGGAGTGGGTGACTACCAGCTCTTTGGCGTGAACTTCTTTGCCCGCGCCGAAAATAAAGGGCTGATACACACCGGATTTTTCACCGAATTTCACTTCGTAAAGCAGCTCGCCGTCTTTTGCGGCATCATAGCTCTTTACAAGCTCGTTTGCGGCGGAAACGGACATGCAGAGCATTGCACCGATCATCACAACGCAAAGGAGAACTGAGAGGATCTTCTTCATTATAATTTCACCTTTCTTTTTCGGTTTGCACCGATTTATGAGTACTATTATACCATAAAAAAACGCAGTCTGCAATAGAAATACAGCATTTTGCAACAAAAAAGATTCAAAAAGGGCTGCCAAAAACATCGAGTTTTTAACAGCCCCGGAAATCATTATTGTATCGTATTTTATTTCTCGCGTACAGCCTTGACTGTCACAGCGGTGCCGAGCATGGCAACAATAGCTATAACAAGAAGGATAACGGCGGTGTTATCGCCGGTAACGGGAGAGGTCGGCTCGGTCGTGGGAGCGTCCGTTGTGGGAGCATCGGTCACAGGAGCATCGGTGGTGGGAGTCTCGGGCTGAGTGGCGGGAGCTTCGGTCTCGGTTGACAGAGCAGTGAGATCGCCCTTGAACACCTGGAAGTCCTTGGCGATAACGCCTGAATTCTTGTTGTAAACGTAGAATGCAATACCGAACTTATTGGATTTTGCAAACTCTTCGGCAGTACCGATGTGCTTGTCAAACAGCACGTTGTTGAAGTATACGGCAAAATCGTAGCCGTCAACAACGATCATGAACTCTGCAAAACCGTCGGCATTGGCTTCCTGAGCAGCCTTGAAATCATACTTTGCATATGCAGAACCGTCGCAAAGGAGCGAACCGTCATCTTTTTTTACGGAACCGGTAGCTTTTCCGCCGCCCTTGCCGAGGCTCATATCGTTGTTATCCTGTCTGCCGCCGTAAAAGCCGTAGAGATTTTCGTATGTAGCACCGTCATTGGGGTAGTTGATGTACACACCGGCATTGGTTCCGAATATCTGGACTTTGCCCTTGAGCGTGTAGCTCTTGCCCTCGCCGATCTCGAGTCCGGCGATTTCGCCGCCGTACCAGAATCTGCCCTTGGCAGCGGATTCGTGAGTGAGCGTGAGTGTCTTACCGCCATCGGATGTTTCAACAGTGCATTCCTTTGCCTTGCTGATGACATCGGGAATGTACACGCCTTCTTTGGCGCCGAACACGACATCGTAAAGCAGCTCGCCTGCTTTGGCATCGTCGTAGCTCTTTGCAAGCTCGTTTGCGGCGGAAACGGACATGCAGAGCATTGCACCGATCATCACAGCGCAGAGGAGTACCGAAAGAATCTTCTTCATTGTTGTTTCACCTTTCTTTTTCCGGCATACCGCCGGATCATTGAGTTCATTATACCACAGTGCCGAATTGAAATCAAGCATTTTATAAATATTCGCAACAAAAAATATGATTTTGGAAAAACAATATCACACGCGGCGCTCAATCGGCGTTTTCGATTTCAAGTCCGGCGAACATATATTTGTTGGTCGAAACGGTAAGCGGCTTGCCCGACGATGTGACAATCCCCTTCACAGTTATCTTTTCAGTCATGTGCATGGGGTATTCCGACAGGTATCCCGCGCTGCTGAACGCAGGGTTGAAATCGGAAAATACGACCGGTCCGGCGTATGTCGATGCGGACGGTTTTTTGTCGACTATCTCAAGTCCGTCAATAGTCACTGTACGGGGGAGGTAGCACTCGTATCCGAAATCATGCCCGCCCTTGTTTGACCCTCCGATTATCACGGCATCGCACTTTGCACCGTTTGCGGGAATGTATTTGCAATTGCGGATGATGATATCGCCGTTCCAGGTGCTTCCGTAATCCGAACGCAGATTGATGAAATTATTGCTGTACACAGTGGTATTTTCAATAAGTGCCGTACCGTGACCTATCAGGTTTATCCCGTGGTGTCCGAGGCGGCAGTTTCTCAGTGTAACATTGTAAACGCCCTGGTGCGCGTCAAAGCGCGAGAAGGTGACATTTTCAAACACGATGTTTTTGGAATAGTTGGATGCGAAAATGCCCCACAGCTTTTTATTGTTTATGTCGTTTGACTGGTATGTATCCGCAACGATAAGCCCTATGCAGGAATCTGATGTGATATCGTACGTTCCCATGCTTACCGTCTTGCCCGCACTGCCTATCGCCGTGTACGTCCTGTGACCTGTAAGTATGCAGCGGCGCACCTCCGAATCGGCGGCGCCGTTGAATATGAGAAAACCGAAATACGGCGCACCGTTCGACCCCTCGCCCTCGATGTAGTGTTCAAGTCTGTCTACAACGACGTTTGAACGGTATATGCGGATGCCCCGGTAATAATACCCCTTTTCTTTATCCGCATTCGCCAGCGTGGTAAATACGCCGCCGCGCAGGTAAAGCTTTTCGGTGTCTATCTGACGCGCCACAGCAGACGTTACCTTGTCAAAATCCCAGAGTATCGGCGTATCGGCGGAAACATTGCCATCCTTGTCAACACGGATTATGTCGCGCTGGTCGGTGCCGTTGTTCTGGTTGTTGCCGTAGCGTATGTACATCTTTTTTTCTTTGTTCGTTACTGTAACGATGCAGTCGCCCGGCAGTTTTACTCCTATGTTCTTCTGCCCCGCCGAAAGCTTTTCTATACCCGAAAGCGTGATAAGGGCGTTTTCCGGCATTACGACGAAGATCTCCTTTGAACGGTTTTCCACCGACCTGTCATCGAATATGAAATGCGCGGTGCTCCAGTCGGTATCGGTGCGCACGACCGTTGTACGCGCCGTACCGCCGATGTAATATGTGGCGTCCTCGCGCGCAAAAACGGGAAGCCGTACGCTGTTTGCGTATTCATGAGCAGCCGATATCGCCGCACCGTCATCGGTCTTGCCATCGCCTGCCGCTCCGAAGTCCTCGTACATCACCACATCACCGTACTTTGCCGAAAAAACGACTCCGCTACCAAGCTCGTATGTGCCGTTTGGGGCAGCTTCCGCAAGCGCATCAGCCGCTGCGCGTATACCGCGCGTCAGACCGCCGCGCTCATTGCCCGTAATGCGGATATCTTTTTTATCATCGCATTCAACGGTGAATTCGCCCGCATCCTTGCCGTTTGCGGCGGTAAGGGATATGACGATGTTGTGACCGCTCTTTTCTTTGGTCTCCGCCTCGGGAAGAAGTATTCCGGAAGCGCGGAACACCTCGCGGCGCAGGCTTGCCGCAGCAATGCTGCACAGCTCATTGCCAGATGGGATCACGAGCCTGTATTCTCCGAGTGAAACACCGCCCGCTGTAATGTCGGAAAGCGGCGCGCCGCTGTATCCGAAGATCACAAGACCATCGGGAATATCAAACGCGCCAGACGACGGAATCATTGCCGCAAAACGACTTGCCGCCTCCGCAATTCCGGCATCTCCGCCGGATATGACGATCTTACTGCCCGATACGGCTATGCAGTAGCCGCCGTCGCCGAGCTCGCTCCAGTCCGGCACCGGAAAAGCCGCCTGTGTGCGCATTGTATTGCCAACCAGAATTTCGTACTCGGGCGGTTCGCCTATGTCAAGATCGTATTTATAGTCGATAGTGACGCCTGCCGCCTCAAATGCGCGGCTTATCGTACGTCCCGCCGCGACCGCCGCACTGTCGGAATCAACATCTATCGACCTCGTTACCACAAATGCGGTCTTGCGGTCATCGCCGAATATTCTGACAGACTCCACCGTGTCCTCTGTGGTTGTCTCAGGCTCGGAGGTTCCGGTCTCACCGCCCCCCTGCTGCTTACAACCTGCAAGCAGACCCCAAAGGAGCAATGCGGAAACAAAAAACGGGATGATTCTTTTCATGTCTGCACCTCTTTTTTAACAATGAGGGGTTGTCGCGCATAATGCGCGGCAACCCCGATCGCAGTTATTCTGTTATCAATACATTCCGCCGCCGGCGTTCATTGCTGCGTTGGCAGCAGCAGCCGCTGCGGGATCTTCCTTCTGATTGGCAACTACCGACTCGGTGGTGAGTATGGTAGCGGCAATGGAGGCTGCGTTCTGCAGAGCGGAACGCGTCACCTTTGTCGGGTCAACGATGCCCGCGCCGATCATATCGACATAGGTCTCGTTGTAAGCGTCAAAGCCCCAGCCCACCTTGCGGGCGGACATGATCTTGCTCACGACAACGCCCTCGTCAAGGCCTGCGTTTGCAGCGATCTGACGTACGGGAGCCTCAAGAGCCTTGAGAACTATGCGGACACCGGTCTTTTCATCACCCTCAACGGTCTTGACGAGCTTCTCGACCTCGGGTATAACGTTCAGATAAGCGGTTCCGCCGCCGGGAACGATACCCTCTTCAACAGCGGCACGTGTCGCGTTGAGAGCGTCCTCGATGCGGAGCTTCTTTTCCTTCATCTCGACCTCGGTGGCTGCGCCGACCTTGATGACAGCAACGCCGCCCGCAAGCTTTGCAAGTCTTTCCTGAAGCTTCTCGCGGTCGAAATCGGAGGTGACGTGCTCGATCTCGGAACGGATCTGAGCTACGCGATCCTTGATCGCAGCATTGTCGCCCGAACCGTCAACGATGATGGTGTTTTCCTTATTGACCTTGACCTGACGTGCGTGACCGAGCTGCTGCATGGTCGCATCCTTGAGTTCAAGTCCGAGCTCGCTCGTAATAACTTCGCCGCCCGTGAGAATAGCGATATCGCGGAGCATTTCTTTTCTCTTCTCGCCGAAGGAAGGAGCCTTGACGGCAACGCAAGTGAATGTGCCGCGCAGCTTGTTCAGCACGATAGTGGTGAGAGCCTCGCCCTCAACATCCTCGGCGATGATAAGGAGCTTCTTGCCAGCCTGGACGATCTTCTCAAGCAGAGGAAGGATGTCCTGGACAGAGGAGATCTTCTTATCGGTGATGAGAATGTAGCAGTCGTCAAGAACAGCTTCCATCTTCTCCATATCGGTAGCCATGTAGGGAGAGAGATAACCGCGGTCGAACTGCATACCTTCAACGACCTCTGAATAGGTTTCGGAGGTCTTGGATTCTTCAACTGTGATAACGCCGTCGGCAGTGACCTTTTCCATTGCGTTTGCAATGAGAGTACCGATCACCTCGTCGCCTGCGGAGATGGTGCCGACGCGCGCGATATCATCGGAGCCGTTGACCTTCTTTGAACCCGCCTTGAGGCACTCAACAGCGCGGTCAACAGCCTTCTTCATGCCCTTACGCAGAACCATCGGGTTCGCGCCGGCGGTAACGTTCTTCATGCCCTCGTGGATCATTGCCTGAGCGAGCAGCGTTGCGGTGGTCGTGCCGTCGCCGGCTGCGTCGTTGGTCTTTGTGGCAACTTCCTTGACGAGCTGAGCACCCATGTTCTCGGCGGGATCATCAAGCTCGATCTCCTTTGCGATGGTCACACCGTCGTTGGTGATGAGGGGAGCACCGTATTTCTTGTCAAGAACAACGTTTCTGCCCTTCGGGCCGAGAGTGATCTTGACTGTGTCGGCAAGCTTGTCGACACCGCGCAGCAGCGCGTTTCTTGCATCTATACCGTAAAGAATATCTTTTGCCATAATAATTTATCCTCCAGTTATATTGTCCTGCGTTCAGTCGATAACGGCGAGAACGTCTTTTTCGGAAATGATGGTGTACTCGGTACCGTCAAGCTTTACCTCGGTGCCGGCGTACTTGCTGGCGATCACCTTATCGCCTACCTTAAGTGCAACGGGAACCAGCTTGCCGTCGTCGTTGGTCTTACCGGGACCCACTGCAACGACTTCAGCGATCTGAGGTTTTTCCTGCGCGGCGGACGTAAGAATGATACCCGCCTTTGTTTTTTCCTCCGCCTCGACGAGCTTTATCACAACTCTGTCTGCCAACGGTTTAATGTTCATTATTATTCCTCCTTGGATCATCCGCCATATGACCGGCGGATTCTTTTTTATTTTCATGCTGGCACTCATCAGACCCGAGTGCTAACCTACGCGTATAATTGTACCACTATATTGAAAAAAATCAAGGGGTAAACGCGTGAATTAACACTTATTTAACAATTTATTTTAGCACCCGCCTTTGTAATTGCCAACGCGCGCACCGAATATATTTTAATTGAAAGATGCGGTCGGAGGGCGTTCATTATGCTGGAATTTATAAACACATATGTGATCGGAGCCGTGCTGCCGTCGGTCCTTACGGCGGCGGGTATTTTTTTCGGGATATACACAGGCGTTTGGCGGCGGCGCACTGTCGGCGCGGGAATGCGCGCTCTATGTGACAGGGAACACGGCGGCAAAACACATGACGGTATTTCGCCCCTGCGTGCTCTTTCGGTGGCTCTCGCAGGGGTGCTCGGAGTGGGCAATATTGTCGGCGTTTCAGCCGCAATATGGTGGGGCGGCGCGGGTGCCGTCTTCTGGATGTGGCTGTCGGCTCTTCTTGCAGCATCGCTAAAGTATGCCGAAACCGTGCTCGGGGTAAAGTTCCGCCAAAACGATGGTAAAAGACTTCGCGGAGGTGCGCCGGTATATATAAGGAAAGCGTTTGAAAAGCACCGCATGCCGCACCTCGGCGCTTTTTTGGGCGCGTTGTTTTCTCTGCTTTGCATTGTTGACGCGCTCAGTATGGGCTGTATCGTTCAGGTCAATGCCGTCTCCGGTGCGCTTGAAGGTTCATTCGGACTTGACCGCCGCATCTGCGGGGTCCTGATGGCTTTGACGGCATTTGCGATCGCCTCGGGCGGACTCGGGCGAATCTCCGCCGCCTGCTGTGCGCTCGTACCGTTCATGACAGCAGGATTCACACTGCTATCGGCAGCAGTGATCATAATACGCGCACCGGAACTGCCGCGCGTTTTCGGTGAAATAATGAGCGGAGCGTTCTCGTTCATAAGTGAAGAAAAAGCGCGCGCCGACGGCGCGCAGGAAATATTTGCGGGCATCGGCGGCTTTTTTGTCTCCCGCGCGGTGCGGTACGGCGTCATGCGCGGTCTTATATCAAACGAAGCCGGCTGCGGCACATCTCCGCTCGCCCATTCCACCGCCGACACCGATTCCGCAGCTCGTCAGGGCTTTCTCGGCATCGTCGAGGTCATAGTGGATACCGTCATTCTCTGCACCGCTACCGCTCTTGTAATTCTCGCCAATTATGCTGATGTCGCAATTTACGGCGAAAACTCGGTCATGATGACCATAGGAGCATATGCCGCCACGCTCGGCAGCTGGGCGCAGCCGGTGCTTGCCGTCGCGGTGCTGCTTTTCGGGCTTGCGACCGTTATCTGCTGGGCGTATTACGGTCAGGAATGCATATTTTTTCTCGGGCTTTCTCCGTCCCGCACCCGCATTGCCGTGCGGATATTCAACCTGCTGTACGCAGCTGCGGCGTATATCGGAGCCGTTTCTCCCCCCGGCGGCGTATGGACGCTTGCGGATTTTTCAATAGGACTTATGACATTCATCAACATTGCCGCGCTCATACTTCTGCGGCGCGATGTGAAAAAGGAAACAGAGCGCTTCGCAAACAAAAAAGCATGAACCGACACTCATTGCTCGTGACACAAAAAACATTGACATCTCCTCCGGCACATGCTATAATGGAAGAAATGAAAGGAGCAAGCAAAAAGAAGCAACTGAGGCTGTTTATCATCATCTCAGCGGCAATAGTCACTGTCATTGCAGCGGCGATCATCGCATCGGAGCTTACACTCGGACACATCGTTTCGGCAAATGTTGTATGCACCGGTTCGAGTTGCTCAACGCCTGTCTTTGACGGCGTTGCGCTGAAAGCCGATCTCAACGATTTTTCCTTTTCGGTAAGAAACGCGGAAAGCCTTGCACAGGTAAAAAAGCTCGCGGACCGCGCCAAAAGCATTGACAGGTCTGAAAAACTCAACCCCTTTTCCGGGACCATAGTGTCGCCGACATGGACCATACAGATCGAATATCATTATTCATCCGGACGTTCAAAAACGGTAAAGTACCGTGGTCACGCCGATCTTGAGATATCAGATATAATACTTGATCTCAACGACCGCGAACTGTTTCTCACCGACGTACCGCGTGATATGATCGCTCCACCCGGAACGACATCCGTTGAAGAATAATTCGCTTACACATACAAATGGGGCTGTTAAATAACTCGATGTTTTTAACAGCCCCTCAAAATGCCGGTCGGGGTTCCGGCATTTTTGATGCGATCTTGGTCGGTTTTGCCCGCAGTGTTCTTATCTTCTCGGTTTTTATACGGCAAAACGGCGGTGTTCAGCCGCCGAGACCAAGACGACGGGGGTGTTAAAAAACTCAAATTGAGTTTTTTAACACCCCCAGTGATCAATATTCAACGAATTCGCTGTATCCGTCGTCGGCGAGCTTGGTCTTCTGGAAACCGACATTCTTCATACGCGGTGTGACAAGCACACGCGCACCCTCTGCTCTGAGCTGTGCAGCATCGGAAAGCATTGCAAGCATTTTCTCCTCATCCATATTTTTGGAAGCAAGGAACGCCACACTCCGCTCGGCTGCCGGCGGTTCAAATCCGCGGTCGGCAAGCGCCGCTACTATTCGTTCAAAGCCGAGCGAAAAACCGCACGCCGGAGTCTTTTGCCCCGAAAACTTTGCAAGCATCTCGTCGTATCTTCCGCCGCCGCCGACCGAATAACCGTAGCCGTCCATACTGATCTCAAAGATCGTGCCGGTATAATAGGACATTCCGCGGACAAGCGTGGGGTCGAATTTCAGGCTGCATCCGCCCGCAGTTGCGGCAGTCGCGCAGCGCATAATGCCTTCAAGAGACGCCGCGATATCGGCTCCGTTGCCGCCGAGACGCTCGGCTGCAAATTCGGAAACGCTCACGCAGCCGCAATCCTCATAAAGTGAAACGTATTTTTCCACCGATTCAGGAGCAAAACCTTCTTCTGTCAGCTCTTTTTTTACACCGTCAAGTCCTATCTTGTCCATCTTATCAAGCGTGATGAAGACCTTGTCGCAGTCCTCGGGCTTGAAGCCGCAAAAATCAGCACAGACCTTGAGCAGGCGGCGGTCGTTGATGCGGACCGTGAAATTATCAAAACCCAGCTCGCGCAAAACACCCGTCGTGGCGGAGATAAGCGTGATCTCGGCAAGCGGTGTGGCATCGCCGAGAATGTCGATATCACACTGAGTAAACTGACGGAAGCGTCCCTTCTGCGGGCGGTCGGCGCGCCAGACGTTACCTATCTGCATAGCCATAAACGGAGACGAGAGCTTTGCCTGATTATTGGCATAGTATCTTGAAAGCGGAACCGTCAGGTCATAGCGCAGACCGCTGTCGCACAGCTCCGCATCGCCGTTTGCGGCTTCGTTGAGCTTTTCGCCGCGCTTCATGATCTTGAATATCAGCTTTTCGTTATCACCGCCGTTTTTGCCGGTCAGATTTTCTATATGCTCGACAGCCGGAGTTTCTATCATGGAAAATCCGCTTTTTTCATACGCACGGATTATAACGCTTTTTACATATTCGCGAAGTCTTGTTTCCCGGGGAAGGTAATCGTTCATTCCCTTTGTCGGAGTCTTTATAAGTTGCATTTTTATTTTTCCTTTTTTCTTCCCCGCGCCTTGCGGAGGCTTTTTATCTGATATATTATACATTATGAGCGGCAAAATGTCAATCTTTCAGACAAAAAAAGCTCGGGGCTGACGCGCTAATGCGCGTCAGCCCCGAGGACCTATATAAGTCAGACTTATTCAGCCTTGGCTTAGTCGATCTTTTCTTCAGCCTTTGCAGCTTTTTTCTTGCTCTTTTCCTCGACCTTTTCGTCAACACTCTTGGTCAGAGTGATGATAGCCATCTCAGCGGCATCGCCGCGGCGGGGACCGAGCTTGTAAATAGCGGTGTAACCGCCGTTTACATCGGCGTAAAGAGGAGCTATCTGTGTAAACAGCTTAGCAACTACCTCCTCTTTGGTAATATAAGCAAGAGCGGCACGGCGGCTTGCAAGTGTATTTTCTTTGCCGAGAGTGATCATCTTATCAGCCATCGCGCGAACTTCCTTCGCACGTGTGAGAGTCGTCTCGACCTTACCGTTCTCAAGCAGATATGTCACAAGTCCGCGAAGCATCGCGTTTCTGTGAGCAGTGGGTCTGCCGAGCTTTCTGGTTCCGGGCATCTTATGCTCCCTCCTTAATGTTTCTTTTCGTTTCGCTTTACCCTGCCCCGCGCTTATTCTTCATCCCGGCGCAGACCGAGACCAAGCGACTGGAGCTTCTGGGTAACTTCTTCAAGCGATTTCTTACCGAGGTTACGCACCTTGATCATTTCATCCTCGGAGCGGCTGACAAGATCCGAAACCGTGTCAATTCCCGCGCGCTTCAGACAGTTGAAGCTGCGCACGGACAGGTCAAGATCCTCAATGGTCATCTCAAGAACCTTTTCTTTGGGGCTTTCGCCGCTAATAACCATTATTTCAGCGTTCTTTGCTTCATCCGACAAATCCACAAACAAGTTGAGATGCTCGTTGAGAATCTTGGCACCGAGTGAAATCGCTTCTTTTGCCGTTATTGTCCCGTTTGTCAGGACTTCAAGCGTCAGCTTGTCATAGTCGGCAATGTTGCTGCCGACACGTGTATTTTCAACACTGTAGCTGACATTGTAAACAGGTGTGTAAATCGAATCGGTATAGATCAGACCGATAGGCGCGCTTACGTTGGGTCCGTATGCATCGGCGTGGATCAGCTTGTTGCGATCCTGCGACACGTATCCGCGGCCGCACTCAAATGTGAGCTCAACAAACAGGTGTCCGCCCTCAGCCAGCGTTGCAAGCACATGATCGGGATTGAGTATCTCAATATCCGAATCCTGCTTTATGTCGCCTGCCACGACTTTGTGCGGTCCCGTTACGTCAAGTATGACGGTCTTGGGATTCGATGTGTGAAGCTTTGCAACTATACCCTTTACGTTGAGCACAAATTCGGTCATATCCTCGGTCATACCGGGAACTGTGGAAAATTCATGGAGAACGCCGTCCACCTTTATGGATGTTACGGCGACGCCGGGAAGCGAGCTGAGAAGCACGCGCCTCAGCGAGTTGCCGAGGGTTATGCCATAGCCGCGCTCAAGCGGTTCGACCACAAACTTGCCTGATCTGCCGTCCTCGCTCAGATTCACTGTTGCAATATTGGGCTTTTCTATTTCAATCATTCCAAATATACCCTCCAACTATATTTTTCAGCTTGCGTTTAAGATAAATGCGCAAATGTTGATACCGAATTTTTCTCCGCAACCGGTGTCGGTCCCGGCACGCCGGAGTAGTTCTTCGGCTGCCGGTATTACTTGGAATAAAGCTCGACGATAAGCTGCTCGTTGAAGCTCTGCTCGATATCGTCTCTCACAGGAAGTGCTGCTACCTTTGCTGCGGCGTTGGCTGCATCAAGCTCAAGCCACTTCGGCGCGCTCTTCTTCTCCATGGACTCGATGAAAGCTTTCATTCTCTCACTCTTGCGGCTGTTTTCGGCTACGCTTACAACGTCGCCTACTCTCAGACGATAGGAAGGAATGTTGACCTTCTTGCCGTTTACAAGGATATGTCCGTGCAGAACGATCTGGCGGGTTTCCTTGCGGCTGTCACCGATGCCCATTCTGTATACGGCATTGTCAAGTCTGCGCTCAAGAAGTACAAGCAGGTTTTCACCGGTCATACCCTCAAGGCGGTCGGCTTCCAGGAAGTAGTTGTTGAACTGCTTCTCAAGAAGGCCGTAATATCTCTTGACCTTCTGCTTCTCACGAAGCTGCATACCGTACTCTCTCTGTTTCTTTCTGGCAGCACCATGCTGACCGGGGGCAACAGGTCTGCGCTCAAATGCGCACTTGTCGCTCATGCAGCGGTCGCCCTTAAGATAGAGCTTGGCGCCTTCTCTGCGGCACATCTTGCAGGCAGAGCCAATATATCTTGCCATTCTCTGGATCCTCCTCTAATGTGTTTTCATCAAACGCGACGGCGTTTGGGCGGACGGCAACCGTTGTGCGGGACAGGGGTCACGTCCTTGATCATGGTGATCTGGAGGCCTACGGTCTCAAGTGCGCGGATGGCGGACTCACGTCCCGATCCGGGACCTCTGACGTACACCTCTACCGACTTCAGACCGTGCTCGATAGCAGCCTTTGCTGCTGTCTCGGAAGCGGACTGAGCGGCAAACGGAGTGGACTTTCTGGAGCCTTTGAAGCCAAGCTCACCGGCAGATGCCCACGAAATAGCGTTGCCGTCCATATCGGTGATAGTGACGATGGTATTGTTGAAGGTCGCACGGATGTGTACCTGACCGAACTGTATATTTTTACGTTCGCGGCGCTTTTTGATGACCTTCTTGGCAGAAACATTAGCCATTTCTTATGCTCCTTTACTTCTTCTTGTTTGCGATGGTCTTTGCCGGACCTTTGCGGGTTCTCGCGTTGGTCTTGGTTCTCTGACCTCTTACAGGGAGACCTTTTCTGTGTCTGATACCGCGGTAGCAGTTGATTTCAACAAGGCGCTTGATGTTGAGGGCAACGTCACGGCGAAGGTCACCTTCGACCACGTAGTTGTTCTCGATCTCGTCACGCAGCTTGGCTATCTGCTCTTCGGTAAGATCCTTGGCGCGGGTATCGGGATCGATACCTGTTTTAACAAGGATATCGTTCGCGCTCTTGCGGCCTATACCGTAAATGTAGGTAAGGGCGATCTCGACGCGCTTCTGATTAGGAATATCAACACCAGCTATACGAGCCATTCTGTTTGATCCTTTCTTCTACTGTGTGTTTGCTCAACCCTGACGCTGTTTGTGCTTGGGGTTTTCGCATATGACCATTACACGGCCATGTCTTTTGATGATCTTGCACTTCTCGCAGATCTTCTTAACGGATGGCTTTACTTTCATTTATCTGACCATACCTTTCTGATTTTTTGCAACGAACGATATCATTTCGCGCGCCAGGTGATACGTCCCTTGGTAAGGTCGTAGACCGAAACCTCAACGGTAACACGGTCGCCCGGCAGTATTCTGATATAGTTCATCCGCAGCTTACCCGAAATGTGTGCAGTCACTATATGACCGTTCGGGAGCTGCACCTTGAATACCGTATTCGGCAGAGCGTCGATAACGGTACCTTCAAACTCGATTACATCATCCTTCGGCAAGTTACTTTCCTCCTCTTGATTATCAGACGACCGTAAGTATCACGGGACCGTCCTCGGTAAGAGCCACCGAATTTTCATAGTGCGCCGACAAAGTTCCGTCTGCGGTCTTCACCGTCCAGCCGTCACTCATCTCACGCACCTCGGGACGCCCCATGTTTACCATAGGTTCTATCGCAAGCGTCATACCGGTGCAAAGGCGCACTCCGCGCCCTGCCGTTCCGAAATTCGGAACCTCGGGATCTTCGTGAAGCTCATGCCCCACGCCGTGCCCCACATATCTGCGGACAACGGAAAATCCCTCTGCCTCAACGCAGCTCTGGACTGCGTGACCTATATCTCCGATGCGGTTTCCGTCGCGGAACTGTTCAACCCCGCAATGAAAACTGCGCTCGGTGACACGGATCAGCTTTTCGACATCCTCGCTTACACGTCCGACGGGAATCGTGCGCGCCATATCCCCGGTGTAACCGTGGAAAAACGCACCCACGTCTATCTTCACGATATCGCCCTCATAAAGGATCTTCTTTTTTGAGGGTATCCCGTGAATCACCTCGTCGTTGAGGCTGATACACGCACTTCCGGGAAATCCGCCGTAACCGAGAAATGTGGGCTTTGCGCCGTGACTTTCGATATAATGACGGATGACCCGGTCGATATCCAATGTGCTTACGCCCTCGCGGATCATTTCGATCGCCGCAGCCATTGCCTCGGCTGTGATCCGGCACGCATCGCGCATTTCGGCTATCTGTTCTTTGTTTTTTAACGGAATCATATTACTTGCCCACCGCAGCCAGTGCTTTTTCCACAAGAGCGGTCGTATCCTCGACCTTCTCCTGTCCCTCGACACGGACAAGAAGTCCGCGACGGTCGTAGAACTCAAGCAGCGGCTCGGTCTGCGCGTGATAGGTCTCAAGGCGTTTTGCAACTGTCTCGGCAGCATCATCGTTACGGATAACGAGAGGTCTGCCGCATTTGTCGCATTTGCCCTCTTCCTTCGGAGGGAGATATTCGGTATGATAGGACATTCCGCATTCGCAGACGCGGCGTCCGCTCATCCGACGGATGATCTTTTCGTCGCTCACCTCAATGGAGAGGACTGCATCGATATGCACGCCCATGCTCTCAAGCGCTTCCGCCTGAGCAATGGTGCGCGGAAAGCCGTCAAGAATGAAGCCCCGGCGGCAGTCATCAGAGAGAAGATAATCTCTTACGATGCCGTTCACGACCTCGTCGGGTACGAGGGCACCGGCGTCCATAAAGGACTTTGCCTTGATGCCCAGTTCAGTACCCGCCTTGATTGCTCCGCGAAGGATCTGACCCGTGGATATCGCGGGGATACCTTCTCTTTTGGAGATAAGTTCAGCCTGCGTGCCCTTGCCCGCTCCGGGGGCTCCCATTATAATTAAATTCATAACGTTCCTCCGTATGCTTAAGGGTTCGGCGATCAACCGAATATGCCTTTTGACTTGGAGCCGCCGTAGTTGCGGAGTGCAACCTGCGCCTCAAGATCATGGACTGTCTCAATGGCAACGCCGACGATAATGAGCAACGAGTTACCGCCGAATGCGAGATTTGAGATCGGGAAGCCCGACGAAATGTGCGCATCCTGAAGCAGGCTGTTGATTATTGTGACGAGCATGGGGAGTCCGGCAACGATGCAAAGGAAGATAGCACCGATGATGGTTACTCTGTTGAGTATTTTGCTGATATAGTTTACGGTAGGTCTGCCCGAGCGGATGCCGGGGATAGAACCGCCGTTCTGCTGAATGTTGTTTGCAACTTCGACCACATTGAAGGATATCATAATGTAGAAGAAGGAGAAAGCAACGATGAGTACGAGATAGATGAGCAGGTAGAGCCAGGTATCATAGCTGAACCACTCGGAAATCTTTGTGAGCACCTTACTCTTCGGGAAGAAGCCCGCAAGGGTTGCCGGAATAGATGCGATAGAGCTGGCGAATATAACAGGCATAACGCCCGCCATGTTCATCTTAAGGGGAAGATTGGATGACTGGCCGCCGTACATCTTACGTCCGACCACACGCTTTGCGTACTGCACGGGTATTCTTCTTTCCGATTCGGTGAACCAGACGATGAATACGATGATAGCAAACGTAATAGCGATGGTGAGGAGCGAGAAGATGAGTCCGACCCAGCTGAATCCGGCAAAGCCGCCGGCGGTGAAGGTCATGGTCCAGATCTCGGAAACGAGAGCGGGAACGCCGGATACGATGTTGGCAAAGAGTATCATGGAAATACCGTTACCGATACCGTACTGGTTGACCTTTTCAGAGAGCCACATGATGAGGGATGCGCCGCCGCAGTAGCAGGCGACTATCACCATTTTGCCGAACCAGTTTGTGCCTTCGACCAGCCAGTTGTTGGCGTCAAGCAGAGTCATGTAACCGTAAGCGGTAATGAGTGCCAGCGCAACAGTGACGTAACGGGTGATGGCTGTTATCTTTTTCTGTCCTTCGTCGCCGTCCTTTGCCATACGCTCAAGAGCGGGAATGGCAACAGTCAGCAACTGAATAACGATCTGAGCGGTGATGTAAGGGGATACGGAAAGCGCGAACAGAGTCGCCTTGCCGAATGCATCGCCCGAGAACCAGTTCAGGTATTCGAATATCGAACCCGAAAAGGCGTTGCCGCTCTCAAGAACTGCTGCAGAGATATAGGGTACCGGGATTTGCGCGCCGAGACGGTAGAGCAGAATGATCATTATCGTGAAAAGGATCTTTCTTCTCAGATCGTCTATCTTCCAGGCGTTTTTTAAGGTCGCAAACATCCTTATACCTCCTCTACGCTTCCGCCTGCCGCTTCGATTTTTTCCTTGGCGGCAGCAGAGAATTTCACCGCCTTCACAGTAAGCTTCTTTGTAAGCTCACCGCCGCCGAGAACCTTGAGTCCGTCATTTTTCTTGCGGACGATTCTCTTTTCCATAAGAGCCTCAAGATCAACAACAGCTCCATCCTCGAAAACATTGAGATCCTCAACATTTACATTGGAATACACTGTTTTGAATTTCTTGTTTGTAAAGCCTCTCTTGGGGAGCTGACGGTAGATCGGGAACTGACCACCCTCAAAGCCGGGACGTACACCGCCGCCTGAGCGGGCGTTCTGACCCTTGTGACCTTTACCTGCGGTCTTGCCGTTGCCGGAGCCCACGCCTCTGCCTTTGCGGAAGCTGTCCTTTACGGAACCGGGAGCGGGAGAGAGTTCATGAAGTTTCATTATTTGTCCTCCTTTACGTCTTCAACCTTGACCAGGTGCGAAAGAATTCTGACCTTGCCGTCAAGAACAGCACCTTCCTCGTGGATAATGCTGTCGCCGACGCGGTGCAGACCCAGCGATGCGGCAGTTGCCTTCTGATGGGGCTTGCGGGCGATAAGGGATCTTGTGAGTGTTACTTTTTTCATTTTGCTGCGCCTCCCTTTACTTCGTCAGGAGTGATGTCGCGGCTCTTTGCCACCTGCTCGACGGAGCGGAGTGACTCAAGACCCTGCATTGTCGCCTTAACGACGTTGATCGGGTTGTTGGAGCGCAGGCACTTTGCACGGATGTTTCTGATACCGGCAGCCTCAAGCACCATTCTGACCTTGGAACCGGCTATGATACCGGTACCGGGGGCAGCAGGCTTAAGAAGCACCTTGCCGGCTCCGTAAACACCCAGCACTTCGTGCGGGATGGTCGTTCCCTTGATGGAAACGGTGACCATATTCTTCTTTGCGTCCGCAATTCCCTTGCTGATAGCCTCGGGAACCTCGGCAGCCTTTCCAAGTCCTACTCCTACGTGACCGTTGCCGTCGCCGACTACCATAAGTGCGGCAAAGCGGGCTACACGACCACCTTTAACGGTCTTGGAAACACGGTTCAGGGCAACGAGGTTTTCGATATACTCTTTTTCCTCGTAATTGTTGTTTCTGAATGCCATAGTTTTCTCCTTGAATGTTCAATTAGTTGAACAGTGTATAAACCGGACTCAGCCAGAAGGCTCAGAACTTCAGGCCGCCCTCGCGGGCACCCTCAGCCAGTTCCGATACACGTCCGTGATAAAGATAGCCGCCGCGGTCGAATACGACTTCGGTGATACCCTTCTCGGCTGCTCTTTCAGCAAGAGCCTTACCGACTCTCTTTGCAGCTTCCTTGTTGCTTCCGCCCTCAAAGCCCTTCTCGTAAGAAGAAGCTGCGGCAAGAGTCACGCCCTTGACGTCGTCAATGATCTGAGCGGAAATATTTGCGTTTGAGCGATACACAGCCAGACGCGGACGCTCGGTAGTGCCCGAAATCTTGGCTCTGACCCGAATATGTCTTTTAAGACGGGCAGCGTTTTTATTCTTTTTGGAAACCATCTGTGCTCACTCCTTTCATTATTTACCGGTCTTACCGGCTTTGCGGCGAACCTTTTCGCCGGAGTAACGGATACCCTTGCCGTGATAAGGCTCAGGCGGTCTCTTGCCGCGGATAACGGCAGCGGTCTGACCGACGAGCTGCTTGTCGGCGCCCTTTACCACGATGGTAATGGGAGATGCCTTTTCGTTCACTTCGAAGGTGATGCCTTCGGGCTGTGCAACGGTGAGAGCTGCCTGAGGCATACCGTTGACAAGCGAGTGACCGAGGTAAAGCAGCAGGTTCTTGCCCTGCATTGTAGCTCTGTAGCCGGTACCGTTGATCTCAAGGGTCTTCTGGAAACCGTCGGTCACGCCAACGACCATGTTGTGAACAAGGGCGCGGGTAAGACCGTGAAGGCTTCTGTCTTCCTTCTCATCGGTGGGGCGGGTCACATGAAGCACACCTGCCTCGACTTCAAGCTTCATTCTGGGGCTGAACTTTTCGGTAAGAGTTCCGCGGGGACCTTTTACCGTAACGAGATTGTCCTCGCCGATGGTCACGGTGACGCCGGCGGGAATCACAACGGGCATTCTTCCTATTCTTGACATTTCTATGCCTCCTTACTCACCATACAAAGGCAAGCACTTCGCCGCCAACATTCTCTTTACGAGCCTGTTTGTCGGTCATGATGCCCTTTGAGGTGGATACGATGGCGATGCCGAGTCCGTTCATAACGCGGGGCATATCCTCGCAGCTGGCGTAGATGCGAAGACCGGGCTTGGACACTCTGCGGATACCGCGGAGAACCTTCTGCTTGTTGCCCTGATATTTGAGCGTGATACGGATAACGCCCTGCTTGCCGTCCTCGATGGTCTCAAAGCTCTTTACATAACCTTCATTGACCAGGATTTCGGCGATAGCCTTTTTCATGTTGGATGCCGGAATGTCCACAGTCGCGTGCTTTGCATCGTTCGCGTTTCTGATTCTTGTGAGCATATCGGCAATTACGTCTGACATTTGCATTGCTTTTTTCCTCCATTGCAAGTTCATTTATCTTGCTGCCGTGCGTCCACGGCGGCGTATCGGCGGTTAAATCGGGCGCGTAGCTTGATTTCCTTCCGATAGTGTGGGGTTCAACGGGTCGTGCCCGGCTCCCTTTTCCGGGAGCCGCGCAATTACCAGGATGCCTTTCTTACGCCCGGGATCTCGCCCTTGTAGGCAAGGTTACGGAAGCAGATACGGCAGATCCCGTATTTGCGGAGATAAGCGTGAGGACGACCGCAGATCTTGCAGCGGTTGTAACGGCGAGTCGAGAACTTCGGCTCTCTCTGCTGCTTGATAATCATTGATTTCTTCGCCATTTTTTCTTACCTCCTATTAGTTTTCCGCAAAGGGAGCACCCATAGCCTTAAGCAGCTCGCGGGCTTCCTCGTCGGTGTGAGCGGTGGTTACGAAGCAGATGTCCATACCGCGGATCTTATCGACCTTGTCGTATTCGATCTCGGGGAATATGAGCTGCTCCTTGAGTCCGAGAGAGTAGTTGCCTCTGCCGTCGAAAGCGTTGGGGTTGATACCCTTGAAGTCACGTACGCGGGGAAGCGCGAAGTTGAAGAGCTTGTCAACAAATTCGTACATTCTGTCGCCGCGAAGGGTGACCTTGGCGCCGATCTTCATGCCCTCACGGACCTTGAAGTTAGCGACCGACTTACGTGCGTAGGTCGGAACAGCCTTCTGACCGGTGATGAGGGTCAGGTCGGCAATAACGCTGTCAATAGCCTTGGAGTTTTCTCTTGCATCGCCGCAGCCGACATTGAGAACGACCTTGTCGAGCTTCGGGATCTGCATGGGGCTCTGGTACTGGAATTTCTTCTGAAGAGCGGGTGCTACCTCGCTCCGATAGAGGTCTTTAAGTCTAACCGTATATTCAGCCATTGTCTGTTACCTCCATCAAAGTTCCTTGCCGCATTTTGCGCAAACGCGGATCTTCTTGCCGTCCTTGACGGCGGATTTAACTCTTACGCCCTTACCGCAGTTAGAGCAGTAAAGAGCAACTTTGCAGGCGTAAACTGCGCCCTCGGCTTCAATGATCCCGCCGGTGTCGCCCTGTCTGCGGGGCTTCACGTGCTTGTGGATTCTGTTGACGCCTTCAACAATAACTTTGTCTTCCTTCGGGGAGACGGCGATGACCTTGTGGGTCAGCACCTTTCCGTTACCGTCTTTTCTTTCCTCGTACTTACCGGTGAGAAGAACAACGGTATCGCCAGTTTTGATATTCATTATTTCTTCCTCCTTACAGTACTTCGGGAGCGAGGGAGAGTATCTTAAGATACTGCTTCTCGCGGAGCTCTCTTGCAACCGGCCCGAATATACGGGTTCCGGTGGGTGTCTTATCATCCTTGATAATGACAGCCGCGTTTTCATCAAATCTCACATAAGAACCGTCAGCGCGCTGAATGCCGTGAGTGGTTCTTACGATAACGGCTTTAACGACATCGCCCTTTTTGACCATGCCGGCGGGAGCCGCTTTTTTGACGGTGGCAACAACTACATCGCCTACGCCGGCATATCTGCGGCCAGTACCGCCAAGAACGCGAATGCAAAGAAGCTCTTTGGCGCCGGTGTTATCGGCAACCTTCATCCTTGATTCTTGCTGTATCACTTTGCGTTTCCTCCTGATTCAATACGATTTTCGACGTATCTACTGTTTCGCATACAATGTGTGCTGATTATTTGGCTTTTTCCACCACGGAAACCAGGCGCCATCTCTTTGTTTTGGAAAGAGGACGGGTCTCCATGATGCTGACCTTATCACCTATGCCGCACTCATTGTTCTCGTCATGAGCATGAACCTTGAGCGTACGCTTGATGATCTTGCCGTATATCGGATGTCTTACGTTATCTTCGATAGCGACCGTGATGGTCTTGTCCATTTTGTCGCTGACAACGATTCCGACGCGGGTTTTTCTGAGGTTTCTTTCTTCCATGATTCTGCCTCCCATACGCTTATGCGTTCTTCGCGTTCTTATCATTAAGAACGGTCATCACGCGGGCGATATCCTTTTTCACTTCACCGATACGGTTGGTGTTCTCCAGCTGGTTGATAGCAAGCTGGAAGCGGAGGTTGAACAGTTCTTCCTTTAACTCCTTGAGCTTGGCATCAAGCTGCTCGGAAGTCATCTCTCTGATCTCGCTGATTTTCACTGCGATACCTCCTCGTCCGCCTTTTTAACGAATTTGCACTTGATAGGCAGCTTGTGCGATGCAAGACGCATAGCTTCCTTTGCATCATCCTCCGAGACGCCGCTCATTTCAAACATAACGCGTCCGGGCTTTACGACCGCTACCCAGTACTCGGGAGAACCTTTACCTGAACCCATTCGGGTCTCGGCAGGCTTCTCGGTGATGGGCTTGTCAGGGAAGATCTTGGTCCAGACATTACCGCCACGCTTGATGTAACGGGTCATAGCAATACGGGCTGCCTCGATCTGCGCGCTGGTGATCCATGCGGGCTCAAGAGCCATAAGTCCGTACTCACCGTAGGTCACGGTGTTGCCTCTTGTTGCTTTACCTTTAAGTCTGCCGCGCTGGACACGGCGGAACTTAACTCTCTTAGGCATTAACATTATTTCTTGCCCCCTTCTCTCGCTTCTCTGGGTGCGCGATCACCGGACTGAGGTCTCGGATTTCTCGGACCGCGGAAGTTGTTGTTTCCGCCGGCGCGGGGTGCGCCGCCGTTGTTTCTGCGATCGCCGCCGCGACGGTCGTTGCGTCCGCCGTTTCTGCGATCACCGCGGTTGTCGCGGCCGTCGTTTCTGCGCTCGCGACGCTCACGTGTCGCACCGGCAGCATTAAGGACCTCACCGTTGTAGATCCAAACCTTGACGCCTACCTTGCCGTAGGTGGTGTTTGCCTCCCAGAAGCCGTAGTCGATGTCGGCTCTGAGGGTCTGCAGCGGGATGGTTCCCTCGTGGTAATGCTCCGTACGGGCGATTTCGGCACCGCCGAGACGTCCGCCGCAGGAGATCTTGATTCCGCGGGCACCCAGTCTCATGGTGTTGCGGATAGCCATCTTCATAGCACGGCGGAAGGCAACACGGCCTTCGAGCTGGCTTGCGATGTTCTCTGCAACGAGCTGAGCATTGAGGTCGGGGCTGCGCACCTCAACAACGTTGAGGGACACGGGGATCTGCTTGCCGCTCTGGTCCTTGCCGACGATCGCTTCGACCTTCGACTTGAGGACTTCGATATTTTCACCGCCGCGACCGATCACAAGACCGGGCTTTGCGCAGTGGATATAAACTTTGACCTTGTACTGATCGCGTTCGATCTCGACCTTCGGGACACCTGCCTTCTGAAGCTCGGTCTTGAGGAACTTACGGATCTTGTAGTCGGAAACGAGAACATCTCCGAAAACTTCGTCCTTAACGCACCATCTCGAATCCCAGTCCTTGATCACGCCCACACGAAGGCCGTGAGGATTAACTTTCTGTCCCATTACGCATTGACCTCCTTGGTTTCTCTTTCCTTGACAACAAGGGTAACATGTGACGTTCTCTTGAGAATTCTGTCGCCCGAGCCCTTGGCTCTCGGCATCATTCTCTTAAGGGTGGGTCCGGGGCACACGAAGCATTCCGAAACATAAAGAGCCTCGGTGTTCATGTGGAAGTTGTGGTCTGCGTTGGCAATGGCGCTCTTGAGCAGCTTTATAAGCTCCTCGGAGGCAGCCTTGGGAGTGTGCTTCAGGATCGCCATGGCGGTATCGACATCCTTGCCGCGGATGAGATCGAGAACGATCTTCACCTTGCGGGGAGAGATGCGCACATATTTAAGATAAGCTTTTGCTTCCATTGTACTCTTTCCTCCCCTTAGTTGCTGTTGGCTGTCTTAGAGCCGGAATGGCCTCTGAAAAGACGTGTAGGCGCGAACTCGCCAAGTCTGTGACCGACCATGTCCTCGATGATGTACACCGGAACATGCTTGCGGCCGTCATGAACGGCGATCGTGTGACCAACGAATTCGGGGAATATGACCGAAGCACGGGACCAGGTCTTTATGACCTTCTTCTCGTTTTTGGCATTCATGGCACAAATGCGGTCGTAGAGCTTCTTTTCTACGAACGGTGCCTTTTTAAGACTTCTGCTCATTTATATTCCCTCCTTACTTAGCGTTTCTGTGCTTGACTATGAACTTTTCGGTTCTAGCCTTTTTATTTCTCGTCTTATAACCGAGAGCGGGCTTGCCCCACGGAGTGAGCGGACCGGGATGGCCGACCGGAGACTTGCCCTCGCCGCCGCCGTGCGGGTGATCGCAGGGGTTCATAACTGAACCGCGGACGGTGGGACGGAAACCCTTGTGACGGGTCTTGCCGGCTTTGCCGAGCTTGACCGTGTCATGCTCGATGTTGCCGACCTGACCTATCGTGGCTTTGCAGTCAAGACGGATCTGTCTTACCTCACCGGAGGGAAGACGGACGAGGCACACGCCGTTTTCCTTGGAAATGAGCTGTGCTGCCGCGCCGGCGGAGCGAACGAGCTGACCGCCCTTACCGGGGTAAAGCTCGATGTTGTAGATAACGGTACCGACCGGGATATTCGCAACGGGGAGAGTGTTACCGGGCTTGATATCGGCATCGGCTCCGCAGTAAACGGTGTCGCCGGTATTGAGTCCGACAGGAGCGATAACATAGCTCTTCTCGCCAGCTTCGGTCTGAAGCAGTGCGATGTAAGCGGTACGGTTGGGGTCGTATTCGATGCCGATGACCTTGGCGGGAGCCTCGTTCAGACGGCGGAAGTCGATTATACGATATTTCTGCTTATTGCCGCCGCCTCTGTGACGGACGGTAATCTTGCCGTTCGCATTGCGTCCGGCGTTCTTCTTCTTGATAACGACAAGGCTCTTTTCGGGGCTGAACTTGGTCAGTTCCTCGAAGGTGGGCAGTGTCATCTGTCTTCTTGAAGGAGTGGTGGGTTTAAGTTTGATCGTAGGCATTACTCTTTCCTCCTACTTTCTCAGTTCATACCGTCGAAGAAGGCAATGGTCTTCGAGTCGGCTGTAAGCGTCACAATGGCTTTCTTCCATTCGGAGGTGTAGCCGGAGTGTACGCCGAGTCTCTTGGGCTTGCGCTTCATCGTGATGGTGTTGACAGAGGCAACCTTCACACCGAACATGACTTCGACCGCGTTGGCGATCTCGGGCTTGGTGGCGGAGCTCATGACTTTGAAAACATACTTTTTCTGACTCATCATATCCATCCCGGCTTCGCTGATGACCGGCTTTATGATGATATCCTGTACCATTTTCTTCATGCGTACACCTCCTCAAGCTTTTCAACGGCTTCGCGGGTCATGACGAGCTTTTCGGCATTCAGAATGTCATAAACACTCAGAGTGCTGTAGAGCGTGGTCACGGCGGTGGGAATGTTGTCGCAGCTCTTTACTACGAGCTTGTCGACCTCGGGAAGAACGAGCAGGGTCTTCTCCGCGACCTTGGCGGTGCGGGTCTTGACTTCGCCGTTTTCCTTATATTTCTTTGCGACTTCCTTGGTAAGACCGAGAGCGGCAAACATCTTTACCATCTCGGAGGTCTTGTAAGCGTCAAGCTTAACGGAATCCACAACAACGAGGCTGCCCTCGGCAACCTTTGCGGAAAGTGCGCTCGCAAGAGCGGCTCTGCGGGTCTTCTTGTTCAGCGTTACGCGGTAATCTCTGGGCTTGGGGCCGAGAGCCACGCCGCCGTGAGTCCACTGAGGCGAACGGGTCGAACCCTGACGGGCGCGTCCTGTGCCTTTCTGTCTCCAGGGCTTCTTGCCGCCGCCCGAGACCTCGGTGCGGGTAAGAGTGGACTGTGTGCCCTGTCTCTGATTGAGCAGATATGCTCTGACCGCGGCATGGAGAACGGGCTCGGAGACCTCGGCTCCGAACAGCTTTTCGGAGAGGCTGATTTCGCCGACCTCTTTGCCTGTCATATCAACAACTTTTACACTAGGCATTGCTTATCCTCCTTCTCTCTCATGCCTTGATCGAGTCGCGGAGGAACACGATGCCGCCCTTGGCTCCGGGGATTGCTCCGCGGATGGCGATAAGGTTGTTCTCTTTGTCGATCTTGACTACGTTCAGATTAAGGATGGTGACCTGTTCGTGACCGTACTGACCTGCCATCTTTTTGTTCTTGAACACGCGGGACGGGCTGGAGTTAGCGCCCATAGAACCGACTTCGCGGTGTACGGGGCCGACGCCGTGCGTCATTCTGAGTCTGTGGTGGTTCCATCTCTTGATAACGCCCGAATATCCGTGTCCCTTGGTCGTACCGGTAACGTCGACCTTATCGCCTACGGCGAAGGTTTCGACAGATACGACGTCGCCGACCGAATAAGCCGAGCAATCGTCAAGACGGAATTCCTTGAGGTGCTTCTTCACCGCAAGACCGTTCTTTCCAAAATGTCCCGCCTCGGCTTTATTGGTCTGCTTTGCTTTGGCATCCATAAAACCGAGCTGAACGGCTTCGTAGCCGTCCTTTTCGGCAGTCTTGCGCTGTGCGACAACGCACGGACCTGCCTGAATCACCGTTACCGGGATGACATTTCCGACTTCGTCGAAGATCTGAGTCATACCGATCTTTTTACCGATAATTCCTTTTTTCATTTTTCCTCCTGTGGGTTATTGGTTGGCGTTTTTGGATTTTCCTTTCGGATTGCGCCAACTTGACCAACAAGTACCCCTTGCGGGGCTTGTCTTTTGTTTTGCCGACTCGCGGCACTCACGCGACGCCTTAAAGCGTTACCTGGATGTCAACGCCGGCGGGGAGCTCGATGTTCATCAGCTCTTCGGTCAGCTTCTTTGACGGTTTGACGATGTCGATCAGTCTCTTGTGGTTGCGAAGCTCGAACTGCTCGCGGCTGTCCTTATATTTGTGGACTGCACGAAGGATGGTGACGATCTCTTTCTCGGTAGGGAGCGGGATCGGTCCGGAAACCTCGGCGCCGTTGCGTTTTGCCACTTCGACGATCTTTGCCGCCGCAGCATCGACCAGTGTGTGGTCATAGCTCTTAAGACGGATTCTGATCTTCTCTTTCACTGCCATTGATTTTTGCCTCCTCATTGGATTTACGCGCTCTGCGTATATAATTATTGAAGCTTTTGCGCGTCCTGCGTTCCATTGACGGGGACTCATTTTTGTTTTGCACCGTTCCATGCGTTTCTTCGTCTTTCACACAAAAAACCGAAATCCGCTTCCGTCCGTCACGATAAGACGGATAGCAAACTCCGGATGACGCTGCCAGAACAGCACTTGACTTTACCCTTCGACCGCTCCACCGTGGCAGAACGATCGGTTTTCGCCCGGTTTATTACGGACATACTCCACGAAAATTACCCGCCTTTGCGGTAACTCCGGCGGCAACCTTTCGCTTCAACGCATACTTCGCACATCAAGCCTTGATATTATACTATAAATAACACGATTATGCAATAGAATCGCATATAGAATTTTTAACAAAAAAATTCGTCATTTTTGTGCATTTTGCACATCACCTTTATTGGCGCGGACGAGCGCAGCGGCGTTTTCAAGCAGCCGTACTCTCAGCCATTCGGGGCTCACTATCCTTATCGGCTCGCCCACAGCCATAAGTGCGCCGAGAAACGCCTCAACGCTTGCAAATTCACATATATACCGTTTGTTTTCTCCCGCGCCGCGCACGTGCGGAGCACGCCCGGTTATGATCTTTCCGAGCTTCAGAACGGTAAGCTTATCCGGGATCTCAAGAACGGCGCTGTACGGGATGCTCATCTGGGTCATATCATTGCCGCCGACGGCATCATTTGTCATTTCGCCCATTGCGGCAATAAGCTCAACATAATCATCGGGACGCGCAACGCTTATAGTTGTAGGAAGCGTGAATTCGGAAGAGTAATAAAAACCGCGGCGTACACGGTCGTATTCTATGGGTGCCGAAAGCTCGCGGCGCATATATTCGACATCCCGCGTTGCCTGTCGGCGCGAAATGCCGAAACGCTCCGAAAGGCGGACGGCATTGGGGAACGCTCCGTCCGCTATTCTTTTATGAAGCCACCTGATCCTTTCGTCTGCCGATACGCCGCCCATTTTCCGTCTCCCGTAAAATCAGTTTTCTTTTTCCCTGTTCTCCGCCGCAGGCTCCGGAGCACTGCCGCCGTTATGCACAGACGCCACGAACGCCGCAGTACGTACCATTATATATATCATCATGTTGAAGCAGAAAAACGCTTCGGTAAAAAAGCTTGAGTTCGACACAAGACCGCTGAAGTACCCGGCAATTATCGAAATCGACGCCGACGCCGTAAGGACCGATGCCGCCATCCCCGCCGCCGCATATGCGCGCGGACGAGCCTTTTTACCGCCGAGTATCATGCGCAGTTCAAAAAGAAAATAAATCATTACCGACACCAGAGCTGCCTGAAGCATAAGCTTGTTCGGGCTGTTCATTTCGACCGTCATGTCAAAATAAATACCGAGACCGGCAACTCCGCGCAGACCGGGCGCAAAACCGAGAAGCACCTGCCATTCCCTTCCCGGCTTTTCATTGAGCCGCAAAAGAAAATAAACAGCCGACACACCGGACGCAACTATACCTATTATAACAAGGATCCCCTGTATGCGCAAACTGCGCGCAGCATACGCGCTCGTCGCTGCGTTTGCATCCTCAAAGAATTTTCCCGCCGTGCTGTCGGTAAAGCAGCGGTAGATCTCATAAGCAAACGCGCCTATCATAACGAATGCAGCATAGGCGGTCGCAAAATAAACAGGCGATGATCCGCGCGAACCGACAGGCGGCACCGATGACGCATCGATACACGAGAAGAACGGAAAGGCAACGGCAGCCACACATCCGGCAACACAAAGCAGCGTCGCAATAACAGGCAATGCCGCACCGCGTGTAAAATAGCCGATTCCGGAATCATAAGCCGTAAACATAGACACAGTACGCAAAAGCGCAGCTATGGCACCCGTAATAAGTACGGCAACAAGATATACACGTGCATCGGGGACCTTTATACTGTTTTTACCCCGAGATGTTTTTTTCATATTCATTGGGAATTCCTTTCAGATGACAAGCACCGCCTTCGCGGCTTACACGGAAATTATTATAATACAAAAATATGAATACGCTGTGTACAGAGGCTTTTTTCTCATTTTTTCGTCAAGAAATATAAAGATGTCCCCAGTGTATTTTTTTCATTGACAATTCCGGCGCCGTGTGATACAATGGAGGCAACGGAAACTCTACATATTTAATAATAAGAACACAGGCAGGAGGTATACCCACATGAAAAAAACGCTGTCGGCACTGATTTCGATACTGATGTCACTTTGCATCATGTGTTCATGTACGACCGCAGGCAACGGAAACAACACCGAAACCGACACCGAAACCATGATCACCACAGCCGCTTTCCGGGACGAAAGCACGGCGGAAACTCCCGAGACCACCTCGGTAACAGAAGTGCCGGTGCCGATAGATATCTACGCCTGCGAGCATGAGTGGCAGTATGCGACCTGCTTCGTTCCGCGCATGTGCCGGCTGTGTTATGCGACCGACGGAGAGGCACTCGGACACAGTCCTGTCAATTACGAAGGATACCCTGCCACCTGTCACAATGACGGCATGACGGCAGGTCAGTCGTGCGACCGCTGTGCGGCAACGCTTGTAAGGCACGAACGCATACCCGCCACGGAGCATACATACGTCACAGAAACGATTGCACCCGCAGACGGGATGATAGGCTACACCCGGCACAAATGCACGACCTGCGGTTTTTCATACAGTGACGAGCTTGTTTCGTCATCGTATTCCGACGGTCTCGCATATTCGGCAAACCCGGACGGCAGGACCTGCACCGTGACAGGCGCGGGCAGCTTCACCGGCAGCTCACTTTCTGTTCCCGATGTTATCGACGGATACCGCGTGACCGCAATAGGCGAACACGCTTTTGGGGGCATTAATCACAATGTTACAATGGTGATAATTCCCGAAGGAGTAAAAACGATCGAAAAAGGCGCTTTCAGATATGCCGAACGCATTTCCGCCATCAGCCTGCCCGGCAGCCTTGAAGAGCTTGGTGACGAAGCCTTTTACGGGTGCCGCCAACTCGCGACGATCGTTCTTCCTTCGGGCATCAAAACGATCGGTAAAGACGTATTCGCAATGTGCGACTCTCTCGAATCGTTCACGATCCCCGACGGCATAAGCGCAATACCGGTCGGTATGTTCTGGTCGTGTGATAATCTAAAAACCGTCGTGATCCCCGGAAGCGTACGTGAGATCGGAGCCACTGCATTCAAAAACTGCGGTATAAGGTATCTCGAGCTTCCGGAAGGAGTTGAAAAAATCGCCTCGAGTGCCTTTGATACTTCAAGGATCCTGTCAATAAAGCTCCCCGAAACACTCAAAACTATCGGGGCACGCGCTTTTTCCGGTTCTGACATAGGCGAGATCACGATCCCCGCCGGCGTGCAGAAGATCGACACCGGCGTATTCAAACAATGCCGCTCGCTTACAGCTGTCACATTCTGCGGCGATAATACCGAGATCTCCGGCTCCGCATTCACTGAATGCATTTCCCTTGTATCGGTAAAGCTACCCGCGTCGCTGAAGGTTCTCCCGGCAGGAGCATTCAAGCAGTGCCAGGTCCTGCGAACGATCACACTTCCGTCCGCACTTGAAACCATAGGCGGAAACGCATTTAAGGGATGTGAATCGCTTGAGAAGATCAGAATTCCGGAAAAAGTCACAAAAATAGGCGAATCGGCATTTACGGACTGTTTTTCGCTCATTTCCGCCACGCTCCCCGACGGGATCACGGAAATACCGGTCGGTATATTCAGATTGTGCTTCAGGCTTTCTTCGGCAAATATTCCCGAAGGGGTAAAATCCATCGGCGGGGGTGCCTTTTCCAACTGCCGCGGCATCGACAAAATTGATATACCGCGCGGCGTCACCGAAATAGGCGATGGAGCATTTGCGGGAACATCGATAACAGAGATCGATCTGCCGTCCGGAGTCACCTCCATCGGCACTGCCGTTGCAGGCTGCCGCAGGCTGAAATCTATAAAGATCCCCGAAGGTACGACCGAAATAAAATCCTCCGCTTTTAAAAACTGCGCTTCGCTTACCGATATCGAGCTTCCCGAAAAAGTGACCGTCATCAACGACCGGGCATTCGGCGGCTGCAGCTCGCTCAAAACCGTAAAGCTCCATGACGGCATCGTCAAGATCGGAAACAACGCATTTGAAAACTGCATAAGCCTTGAGTCGGTTTATCTCAGCAAAGGGCTGAAAGAGATCGGAGTTCGGGTTTTCAGCGGATGCTCCTCGATCCGCGAGCTGGATATCCCCGGCAACATCAAGTCCATCACGGTGCAGATGTTTCAATCATGCACGGGTCTGCGTAAGCTTACGATCCGAAAAGGCGTAAAAAACATTGCCAGCGAATCATTCCTCGGCTGCACCGCTCTCGAAGAACTGATCATCGAAGAGGGACTTGAGTGGATCGGTCCCAAGGCTTTCGGAAACTGCCGTGCTCTCAGAGAAGTAACGCTTCCCAAAGGTGTGCATGACATATGCGATTACGCATTCGCAGGCTGCGAAATGCTTGAATCCATCACACTGCCGCGGGGCGTCAAACAACTCGGAGAAAAAGTATTCATGGTATGCAAAAAACTCACCGAGATTAAATTCGATGACAATGAGTACTATTGGCATATGGTGAAAAAAAACTCCAACTGGGCAAGCGGCTCCAAAGTCAAAACGATCCGCTGCTTGGACGGCGACATAAACCTGTCATAACATAAGCCAACGCGCGCTGTCTTTCCGCCGCTTTTGCGGCGGAAAGATTTTTTTGAAAATATTGCGGAAAGCTATTGACAACACGCGAAAAACCGTGTATAATATTACGCGTTGACCTAAGACAGCAGGTTCCCGTAAAAGCGCAAGCCACCCTGCCGAGGAAATCACGACAGTTCTGAAGTTTTTCTTCATTATATTTGTGTGTCTTTCTCGGCGTCGGAATGTGCTCCGGCGGGAGAAAGATATTTTTTTACCCTTTTCAAGGGACCGATTAAAGATCAAAGGAGATAATAACATGCCCAGCAAAGCCATACTTGAGCAAAAGCAGCAGGTTGTTTCCGACCTTTCCGATATGATCCGCAATTCGGTGTCCGGCGTTATTGTCAATTATCAGGGCATCACCGTTGATGACGACACAAAGATGCGTAAGGCACTGCGCGAAGCAGGCGTTAAGTACATGGTCGTTAAAAACACCCTGACCGGCAGAGCCTGTGACGCTTGCGGATATTCGGAGATCAAACAGCACCTCACCGGCATGACCGCTATCGCGATCAGTGAGAACGACCCGGTCGCACCCGCAAAGATCCTTAAGGAATACGCCGACAAGATCGACTCCTTCAAGCTTCTTGCAGGATATGTGGACGGCGAAGTTCTTGACGAGGCAAAGGTAGTTTCCCTCGCCCAGACTCCTTCCAAGGAAGTTCTCATCAGCAAACTGCTCGGCAGTCTGCTTGGCCCGCTTTACAAGCTCGCATTCGTTCTCGACGCCGCCTCCAAGAAGGACGCGGAAGCAGCCGAGACCCCCGCGGCAGATGCCGCAGTCGCAGAAGCCTGATAGTGCCGACGCGGAATCAGAATTTAAAATTTATTTATTCATTTTAGGAGGATTACTGAAATGGCATCCGAAAAAATTACTGCTATCGTTGAAGAGATAAAGTCTCTTACCATACTTGAACTTGCCGATCTCGTTAAAGAGGTCGAGGAAACCTTTGGCGTTTCTGCCGCAGCTATGGCTGTTGCAGGTCCTACCAACGGCGGAGGAGCCGCTGCTCCCGCTGCTGAGGAGAAGACCGAATTTGACGTTGTTCTTGCAAGCTTCGGCTCCAGCAAGCTCGGCGTTATCAAGGTCGTCCGTGAGATCACCGGTCTCGGACTTAAGGAAGCCAAGGAACTCGTTGAGGGCGCTCCCAAGACTCTTAAGGAAGGCTGCTCCAAGGACGAGGCAGAGTCCATCAAGGCTCAGCTCACCGAAGCCGGCGCAACCGTCGAAATCAAATAATCGACCCCATACAACAAAATCCTGCTGTAAGGGGCAGCCGGGCGTTAACGCCCGGCTGCCTTTTTATACGGTAACAAAAGGTGCTGTAAAAAACTCATTTGAGTTTTTTACAGCACCTTTTCATATCATATCCGGCTCACAAGCACACGTACATTACCGGTTATGCGGTACTCTCCGAGTCCCGCCGGAATAAAAATACTTTCACCGGCAGTAATTTCGGAACTGCCGCCGCGCCACTCGATCCTTCCCTCGCCATCAATGCACAGAACGGAATTGAACGATCTTTCATCGGCATCGAACAGGTCGCCCCCACTGCCGAGACGAACGGTAAAGTAACGGCAGGCGGCAAGCGTGTTTTGGCGTTCACCCGATAGGCGTTCAAATCTCTCCGCCTCCACTTCCTCATCGGTGAACGGACGGATAACATCACACGCTTTTTCCACGTGCAGCTCACGCGGTCTGCCGTCGTTGCCTACGCGCCCGTAATCCCAAACACGGTAGGTAAGATCGCAATTCTGCTGTATTTCGGCTATCAATATCCCTTTGCCGATCGCGTGCACCATACCCGACGGAATGAAAAAACAGTCTCCCGGCTTGACCGGAACATAGCGCAGGCAATCCGCCACATCTTTTCCCGCACGTGCAGCCGCTCTGAGATCATCCGGCGTTTTGCCGTCCGCAAGTCCCATAACAAGCTCAGCGCCGGGCACGGCATCGATGACGTACCACATTTCGGTTTTGCCGACACCGTTTTCGACCCGCGCGGCGTAGGCATCATCCGGATGCACCTGCACCGACAGCCTGTCTGCGGCATCTATAAGCTTTATGAGCAGCGGAAATCTTCCGCGTTCTTCGCCGACAGCAGCACCTCCGCTCTTTTCGATATATTCCCCAAGCGTCATTCCCGCACATTCGCCGTCAAGAATAACGCTCATTTCGCCATCGCGTACGGTAAGTTCCCATGTTTCGCCTATGATCGGCGCATCGGCATGCTTGCCGTAACGTGCGCTGAGCGTTTTTCCGCCCCAGATCGGCGATTTTGCCACATATGATATGTGCATCGGGTACAGAGGAAGAGTGTTGCTCATTATTTTCCTGTCCTCCGCCTGTTTTTCTTGCTTCCGATAATGCCGACAAGCGCAGCAAAACCTCCTGCCGCTGCCGCAGAAGCTGCTGCCAATGCAGCCGCCTCGCCATCGGTCACGCTGAGACGCTCGCGTCTTGCAGCACGCTTGGCGTCGCTTTTTTCGTCCTTACGGCGTTGCTTGTTTTCTTTCACGGTCGGTGCAGTGGAAAATTCATCTCTTCTCTGCTCATCGCCGAGAGTACCGGGTGCCGGCTCAGAAAGACCGAGCGGAGACGCCGTGGGACAAAGCCCCGGACGTTTTGCATATCTGCGTGCGCAACCGCGATGCGCCTCGCCGTCAAATGCCAGAGCGTAGTTCCAGTGTGCACGGGATATGACCTCATCGGTAACAAGCTCAAGTCTGCGCCCGTACACCGAGCGCGAGAGAATATGCTTTCCGCATATCACAAGATCATCGCCCTCGGTAAACGATGTGCCGTATCTCTCATTGAAATCGGATACAGTCAGGTCGGAATTTTCATACCGCACCCAAACCGTCATGACCGAACGCGGCTTTATCACGGTCCCCGCCGGGAATTTCCATGTGCGGTCCTCGGAAGGCGCCTTGCCCGTCTGCGACCAGAGTCTGAGCGTTGTGCCGCTAAGCTCCTGCGCGCGGGAGGAAGAATTGTAAAGCACGATATACGGGAACGGATCATCGGTCGTTACGCCGTCGCGCTCAAGCGGCATACTGTACGGCAGTATTTCCGCTATCGTGACCGGAGATATGACGGTGGAAACGGTGGAGCATACTCTTCCCTTTCCCGCAACATCGGCGGTCACCACGGCGGTGAGCCTGTGCAGCACCGCAAGCTCGGGGAAGGAACGGCTCACGCGCATGGTCTTGCCTGCGGCAAGCCTGCCGCAATGCACCGTGGCATACGGAGCTTCATCGCGTATATCGAATCCCGTTGTGCGCGTAATGTAAAAGTCAACACGCACATTCCCGGCAGCAGACGCGCCGGAATTTGTAATGCGCAGGCGCGCCGCAGTACCGCGTTCCGTGTTGTAGGAAGCTCCTGTCTCAATACCACTGAGCGTCAGCTCGCCGCGTTTTTCGATCCACACGGGAGCTGTGACCGAATACTGTCCGGGCGCGGTTATGCGGAGATAATAATAGTCAAAATCGGGTGCAAGCGTGGGATGCCACTCAAAACTTTTGAGCGCACCAGCATTGCGCACGGCAACAACAATGTTGTCCTCAGCCACGATCTCAATCTTTCCTATGCCGCGCGCATCCTCGGTCGAAACGGAAATATCAAAATCAAGCTTTTCGGGAGCCGTAAGGCGTGAGCCGAGCCACTTGCCGTTTACACGGTATTTGATTCTGAGCGTCGGCTCGGATGCCGTATAGGTTCTGCGCGCGCGGAAAGCCTCCATTATATTTTCACGCGTGAGCGCAGGGGCAAGCACAAAGCCTATTGCCTGACGCGCCGTGGTCCACGTGGCGGAGTGATTGTCCTCATTCGATACCGGGGTAGCGTGCCAACCGGCGGCAAGCCCCATTGCGTACTCGCGGTCATATGATGCATCTCTTATCTCAGTAAGACAGACCTTTTCATCGGCGCCGTCGGTGCGGAAGGCATACTCGTCAAAGTCGCCCCACGGATAGCCGGGATGATTGAACATGGCAACAGCCCCGGGATCCTCTTCCAGCTTGCCGTAAAGAGCGGGAAGCGTTGTGTCGAATATTCTGTTTTCAACGTCGCGGCTGCCGAGAACATTCATGTGCCCCCAATAACCGCACTTCATGTTCCATGTCATTTCGTAGCCGAAAAGCGCGGCAAATTTTCCGGGGTCGTCAAATTTGTCCGCCGTTTTGCGAAGCTCATCGGCGCACGCCGGACCCTCGGGAATATAATGGGAATGATCGGTAACGGCAAAATAATCCGCGTGACCGACGTTTCGGGCGTATGTGTAAGCGTCGGCAGGCGTTCCGACTCCGTCCGAATCACCGGTATGCGAATGGACCTCTCCGCGATAGGTATTCAGATCGCTCATATCGGAAACCGAAAAACGGATCTTCTTCACAGTATGATTGCCGAGCATATCGCAAAGGACCAGCTTCATCTCATGCTCGCCTACCGAAAACGGGGTTGCGGGAATATATTTAACGCTCTCTCCGCTCCACTCGACGCGGCGCGTAAGGTCGCTTCCGTCCACTTCAAGGCGGCATTCCGTAAGCCTGACACCCGAAATATCGTAAAACGCGGCGCTTACCGGCGTGCCCCGGGAAACATCATACGCATATTTTTCGGTAGGATGCACCGAAATAATGCGCGGTCCCGCATTGTCATACACGGCGGAACGCAGACCGCAGAGCGCGACCTCGCGCGATCCGTCGGTAACGTGGATCGAATATTCAAGCATTCCCGTGCGTTCGATAAGCTCATACGGGATCTCAGCGCGGTAAAGACCGTCTGTCCCCGCGTGCGCGGCAAGACGCGCCCCGCCGAGCATCACCCATGCATCGGCTATCTGGCGGCAAGCCTCGGTCGGGACCGCCGCAAAAACCGCTTCGTGCTTTGTGTCTCCAAGATACACGGCATCTGTCGGCGCCAGCGGAAGAATAACGGGAAGCGCCGCATCGGCATCGAAAGCCGCCTGCCCCGCCGAGAATCCGCCGGGCGTCGGCAGCGCGTTGTGCGAAACATTCACAGCCACCGAGGGATGGCGCAGATCGACCGTCCAGTCGGACGAACGCCGCACCGGAGTGTCCCAATTGCCCCATTCGGTGTTGTAGGTCAGCGAATAAACTGCCGCCGACAGCTCACCGCCGCGCGGGACAAGACTGAGCGTCCACGGATTGTACTCGTGCGGAAGCTCCGGCAGATCGCACTTTTTCACTATCGCACCGGTCTCCCCATCGCGCACAGCGTACGCCGCCGTAATTATCCTCACGCTTTCGGGCGTGGGAGCGGGCACAGGGGGAGTATACATCGCTCCGAGCTCGCGGCAGAGATCGGCGGGAGCGGAATAGTCGCGTCCCGCAGCGCCGACACCGAAGTTGGAGCGGAAAAGCGGCCACCACACCGCAAGCTCGCCGGCGGAGATGACAGACTCGCCGGGTGCCTGCGCCAGCGGATAGCGTACCGGTTCGGTGCTGTCCGATGTGAGTATAAGCTCCCAGTCGAACAAATCAACATCCGCCTTACCCGGATTGTAAAACTCGATGTACGATGTCACCGCAGGGCTTTTCGGACGCAGAAAAAGCTCGGTTATGATGAGGGGCGGCAGAGCGGGCAGCTCTGTCGTTTCCACCGAATACGATGCGCGGCAGCCGCCGCCGGAAACGGTGTACTCAAGCTTGCCGGGAAGCACCGCGGCAGCAGGTATGTGTGCGGAATATATTTCAAATTTACGCCCCGCAGCTTCAAACGAATCGCACGGCGTCATGAGTATGGTTCCGCTGCCGGAAACGTCCAGCTCAAGCCGTGCCGGAAGCTCGCATTCGGGACTCATCGCGGAGTGCTCAAGCGCGACCGCAATGTCCTGACCGTGCCCCACTGCGGCAAATGCCGCCGGTGAATGCCACAGCCTCATTGAAGTTTTTTCGTTGGTATTCATTATGACCTGACCCTTTCACTTGTTACGATAATTATACCACGCAAGCGGGCACAGAACAAGGGGAAAATAAGATATTTATAAAAAAAGCAAGAGGGGGCTGTTAAAAAACTCATTTTGAGTTTTTTAACAGCCCCCTGTGGCATTGCCGCTTTCAGATCAGGCAGGCAGTCACAACACCCGTCCAGGTGTTGCAGTTTATATACGGCATACGCGGATCGTCTGCTGCGCGTCCGTCATGCGAAAGCACGGGCTGTTCAAGCTCCTCGATCCTTTCGATATCACCTGCGAGCCATGCTTCAAGGCGAAGCCTTACAGAATCAAGACGCTGACGCAGACCGCCGAGACGCTGCTCTTCGGTGGCAAATCCGAACGTTTTGTTTTCCGCATACCACTGGCGGCGGAAAGCAACGATAAACGCATCAAGCTTTGCGATAACGGTCGGGATATCCCGGTGCGCCAGGCGTCGGACGGCAACCTTATCGCCGTCAAGATACGCGCGGCGGATCCTTATCGTCAGATCGCACTTGTCCGAAAGCAGGTCGCAAAGCAGTCCGAGCGATTCAAAAATGTAACCCCAACGGGCGTCGTCGGCGTGAGCCAGCAAACGCTCGGCGGCTGTACGGTAATACTCGGGCGCCTCGGGTCCCACATGGCGGTCAAGAAGTCCCTCGAGCGGATCGTTGTAAAGCAGATACTTGCAGGGGCAGACAGGATGCGAGCACTCGCTCGGTGATGTTCCGGGCAGTGCATTGGGCAGATCAAACAGCATAAGCTCGTCAAATCCCGTTCCGAACACCTCGCGGCTGCGTTTTTCAAGCAGCTCATGCGGCGCCTCCGCACCCGTATAAAGACGCTCCGCAAAGTAAAGAAGCGAGGGGAGCGTTGAGAACTGCGATGCCTCGCCGCCGTTGTCGCCCCAGCCGGTGACAATAACGCTTGCCACTCCGTGCTCGGCGCATGAATCAAGCTGAAGCTTGGTCGATGCCAGTGAGAACGCATTGTGCGGCGCAAATCCCGACCACTTCCATGCTCCGCCGGCATATATCGTGGGATTTTTGAACTTCAGGTGGCATTCAAGCATATGATCGAATATCTGGCGGTCAAGAGAGTAGTAATCCCAGTAAACAAGAGTGACGTTTTCGGGGACTTTAGCCATTATTTCGGGTGCGATCTCTCCCTCGCGCACACGGTAAGCGCCGCCGAACGCCATGCGGAAGAACATATCGCTCCACATCATCGGCTCATAGCCGACCTCGGCGCAAAGCTTTGACACGCGGTCAAGATGCTCAAGCATTATCTCATGCGCGGGACGGTATCCGTTTTTGGTAAGATATCTGCCTCTGCCGAGCATATGTGCTTCGTCCATACCTATATTGATCCGCTTTGAGCGGAACACACGGCGGCATGCCTCAAGGCAGGCGCGCACAAAGGTGTATGTGCGTTCATCGCCGACAAGCATTATGTCATTGCAGTCAACGATAGAGTTGAGCCCCGGCCAGCGGAGCGCAGTGGCAAGATGTGCAAGCGTCTGGATGCAAGGGATGACTTCAATACCGAATCTGTCGGCATAATCGTCGATCTCGCGCAGCTCCTCGGCTGAATAGCGTCCGCGCATACGCCCGAAATAAGGGTATTCTGGGACCTCGTATGTATCCTCGGAGTAAAGCATGAGCGAATCATAGCCCATTGCGGCAAGAAGGCGTATCATTTTCTTTGCGCCGTCCATATTGAGCACAGCATTGCGCGAAACGTCCGCCATGTAGCAAAGCATATCGTATTTCCCGTTTTCAATATGCTCGCCGCCCTCGGATACCGTGTTTCCGAGCAGCGAGAGCGCGCGGAAAAATTCATTTTTTCTGCGGTATGTAAGGCAATACCCGCCTTCATTTTTGCGGACGGACAGCTCATCCCCCATTCTGACCTCCACGGGGACGCCGCGTGTGCTGAATCTCAGCCCAAGTGACGGGGCAATCTCGGCGGCTGCCTCAAGCAGGCTCTTGTCGGTACATCTCAGATCTACGTTTTTTGACATCACGTTACTCCTTTTAGGTGTGCCTCACGGCTTATTTGTTTTTTTCAGAAAGCTTGCGGAACAGGTCGGCATAAATCGGATCGCGGCGGATCTTGCGCACGTATACATACGGCTCGCGGGATGCGTCAAACGCATAGCGGCAGTCCGTCGTCACGTACGGGCGCGGCAAAACGACCATTCCCAGTGCCTCGGGCTTGGTAATGCAAGCCACGGCAGTGACATCCCATATCACCTTTGACCAGCCATATGGATTTTTTGTGTATGCGGCGGTTATATCGCAAAGATAGTCGCAAAGCTCATTTTTGCCGCGCAGATAATACTCAACCTCGGGTATCGTGGTAATGAATGAGCTGCACACACCGTCGCAGGGGATCTGTATAAGCGGTATACCGGAATCAAATACCACCTCTGCGGCGGGAATATCCTGCTTCAGATTGAATTCCTTTGTATCGGGGCAGGTCAGCGCATGACCGCCGAGCCATATGAGCGCGGCGCGGTCGCATATTGCCGGCTCCTTGATTATCGCCGAGGCGACATTGGTTATCGCGCCTATGGCAACGATCCATACCGTCTCATCGCTCTGCATAACGGTGCGAATGATGTTGTCGCACGCGTCCGACTGCACATACTCGCCGGCAGACGGCAAAAACCGCTCGGAACCGCGGTATACCGGAATATTTTTTGCCATTTCGGGGTCGGTCAGCGCGGTTATGCGGAATATCTCATTGTAGCTCTTTTCCATACCGTCGCCGGCAGATGCAGAGCGTTTGTTGAGAAACGGCGCCGCATTTATCGAAAGCAATTCGACCCGGTCGGAGGACAGCATCGAATACGCAATTGCGTACTGGTCATCGACCTCATTGAAAGCGTCGGTATCGAGAATGATCTTTTTCCTTTTGCCGTTCTTAAGTTCGGAAATAAGCTCACGTGGAGTCATTTTCATAGCATAATCTCCTGAATTATTTTTCTTTGTAGTAAAGCATACAGTGGCAGTAGCCTTCAAAATCGGGGTCGGCTATCTGGCGGCGGAATTCCGCGCACATACATTTTGTATCCTCGCTCCGCTCGCGCACGCACGGACAGTACCCGCCGGTGCGTTTGAGTCCTTCCTTTACGGCGGCAACCACCTCGGCGTTTTCGTTAAGACGTATCTTCATTTTCTTATCCGTTTGACGTCACATCTGCAATGAACCGAAGAACGCCGGGCTTGTCCATATATCTGCTGACAGATGCAAGCAGCTTTCCGTTTTTCATCACCGCGAGCGTCGGAATGAACTTTATCGCAAACTTTTCGGCAAGCGCCGGTTCGTCATCGACATTGACCTTGCACACGGTAAGCTCGGGATGCTCCTCGGCTATCTCGGCAATAACGGGAGCGATCATGCGGCAGGGACCGCACCATGTCGCCCAGAAATCTATAAGCACCACACCGTCGGCGCGGTTCACCACCTCATCGTATTTATCGGCGGTAAGGGTTATTTCCATTTTGAAACCATCCTTTCATGTCGTTTTACAGCTGCTGCAGAGCAGACGGTATCCGCAAAACGATTTTTCAAAACTGCGGGCAAAAAACGACCGCAAGATTATTATACAACAAAAATACGGCAGACGCAATATAAAAAACAAAATAATTATTCGGCTCCGTCTTCTATGATCACGTTGTCCGCAAGGATCCCGGGTTTGTGCCTCATACTGTCGGCATCTCCCAGTCTGCGTATCACCCGGCACGGTACGCCGGCGGCAAAGCAGCCCTCGGGAATATCACGGGTGACTACGCTCCCCGCGCCTATCACACAGTTGTCCCCTATCGTAACGCCGGGGCAGACCGTCACCGACGCGCCGAACCAGCAGTTGTTTCCGATATGCACCGGCTTTGCCCAGCAAAGCCGGCGCGACTCGCCCTCCGCCGTTCTTATCGCCAGCCGTTCCCCGGCAAGCATCGGATGCATCGGCGTGACGATCGTCGTGTTTGGTCCGAAGTCGCAATGATCGCCTATGGTCACCTCGGCGTCGTCCTGCACCGTAAGATTGAAATTGCCGAAAAAATACTTTCCTATCTTGGTGTGCTTTCCGTAGTGAAAGGCAATCGGCCCCTGAATAAATCCGCCCTCTCCGAACTCGCCCAGTATCTCCGAAAGTATCGCCGCGCGCTTTTCGGTTTCTTCCTCATATGTATTGTTGTAATCCACATTGAGGTCGTGCGTTCTGCGCTTTATCGCCTTCAGCTCCGGGTCACCGGGAAAAAACAGTATCCCCGCTTTTATTTTTTCTTCTTCCTTCATTTTAAATACAGCTCTCCTTTGTCCGATATAATTGATTCAATGTCGTATTCGTCATCAAACAGATGACAGCACAGCCCGTATCTTCCGCAAAGCTCAAGCGAGCGGGCATTCCCGCGTATTATTTCATCGCGGTCCGCACCGCCGACCATACGTTTTTCGATGATATTTTCAAAACCGCATATGCTGTCCCAGTGCCGCAGTATGTAATTTTCACTCATTGCAAGGCAGACAAAGCGTACCTCATCAAGATAGCGCGGCTCAAGATCATCGGCAAAATCAAAAGGAATATAACACCCCTCAACAGTCAGATTCTGCCCGTTTTCAATTGCGGTCTTTACGATCTCCCGCGCGATACGCCAGATATACGGAGTAAGCTCCGCATCATCATCGGGAGTCAGCGCAGTCACGCCGCCGCGGATAAACCCCATTTTGAGATGATCTAGAGACAGGTACGGGTACCCGTATTTTTCAAGTATCATCTGTGCAAGCCGTGTTTTGCCGGTATGTGTTTCACCTGCTATAAGAACTACCATGTGATCCCCTCCGCATATATTGTATCACGAAAAAAGCTCAAAATCAACATATTTGCGCCATGTTGATTTTTCCACGGCGATGTGGTATAATGGATGTGAAAAACGGGGTGAAAAAGCATGGAATGTGATGAATTGATACGGTACGCAGCAGAGCTTCAAAGCATTGCGCAGGCGGGGCTTCACTACGGCAAGGACATTTACGACCGTGAACGCTACGCGCGGATACGTGAGATCGCCGCCGAGATCATCGCGCACAGCTCGGATCTGCCGCTTGAAAAGGTAACGGAGATATTCTGCGCCGACAGCGGATATCAGACTCCCAAGGTCGATACGCGCGCGGCTGTATTCCGCGACGGCAAAATACTTCTGGTGCGCGAGTCGGACGGCAGGTGGGCGCTCCCCGGCGGATGGTGCGAGTTCAACCTTTCACCGGTAAAGAACACAATAAAGGAAGTACGCGAGGAAGCGGGGCGGGATGTCGAGGTATCCTCTCTCATTGCCGTGCTGAACCGCAACGACCACAACCCGCCGCCGTATGCATACGGCGTGGTAAAAATATTCTACCTGTGCACGGAAACAGGCGGTGAATTTCACAAAAACAGCGAAACGACTGCTGCCGATTACTTTGCCGAGGACTCCCTCCCGCCGTTTGCGGAAGAAAAATGCACGGCGGAACAGGTGCATATGTGTTTTCGTGCGCTCAGATCGCCTGACCGGGGCGTCGTATTCGACTGACCGGCAGAAAGACAGAAAAAAAGAAAGGACATAAGCTTTTCATGTCATACTACATAGCGATCGACGGCGGCGGAACCAAAACCGAAGGACTTCTCTGCACCGATGACGGCAGCATAGTATGCCGCGCAGCAGGCGGGGCATCGAATCCCAATGATATCGGAATGAAAAAAAGCTGCGAATGCCTGCGCGCGGTCGCCGATGAACTGTGCGCGGCACTGCCGGACGGTGCCACGGCCTCTTCCCTTTTTGCAGGCGTTTCGGGGGCAGTCGGCAATGCGGACGCGCTTGAAGCCGCTCTGGACGGCACGGCGACATCGGTACGCGTGGCATCGGATGCGGTCAATCTGCTCTCGTGCGCCGGCAGCGGCGACGGCGCCTGTCTTATTTCGGGCACCGGATCCGTTTGTTTCGTGCGCATGGGCAGCAAAATACACCGCATAGGCGGCTGGGGATATCTTATTGACGGCGCGGGCGGCGGCTACGACATAGGCCGCGATGCGCTGGCGGCGGTCCTGCGCGCCTACGACGGACGCGGAGAGAAAACATCGCTGACTGCCGGACTTGAAAAAATTTTCGGGACGACCGTCGCCGAAGCGATACCGGAAATATATCGCGGCGGAAAAAGCCGGATAGCTTCGCTTGCGCCGATAGTCTTTGACGCAGCGGACAGCGGCGATGCCGTGAGCCAACAGATACTCGACCGGAATGCTGCTTATCTTGCGGAGATTCTCGAAGCTGCGGCGAGACTTCTGCGCCACGGCACAAACGAAAGCTGCCGGGTGATCCTCGGCGGCAGTCTGCTCACCGCCGCCGATGGGCTTTATGACCGCCTCCGCGCTTCGGTTCCGCGTCACATCCGACTCATACGCACCTGTGCCCCGCCGGTATACGGGGCGTTCTGCGAGGCGCTTTCAGCAGACGGGCGCGAGCCGTCTCCGACCTGCCGCGACCGCTTTCTTTGCGATTACCGAAGCATACGAATGAAAAACGACGAGGAAAAAGCATGAACTACTACGACCTTACAACAGAAAAAACCAATCAGAACAGCCGGCACATCGACAAAATGACCACACAGGAGATAGTGCGGGTAATAAATGACGAGGACAAGACAGTCCCGTATGCCGTTGAGCGCGAGCTTGACGATATCGCGCGCGCGATCGATCTTGTGACCTCCCGTCTGCGCGACGGCGGCAGGCTGATATACATAGGCGCCGGGACCTCCGGCAGACTCGGCATAATCGACGCCACCGAATGCCCGCCCACCTACGGCGTTTCGCCGGAGCTGATACAGGGAGTCATTGCGGGCGGTCATCCGGCGATGTTCCGTTCATCGGAAGGCATGGAGGACGTTGCCGGGGATGCGGCGACCGATCTCGGTTCGGTTGGCTTTTCGGGCAAAGACGTCTGCATGGCTATATCCGCCAGCGGAAGCGCGGCGTACTGCCGCGGCGCACTGGAATACGCCCGCTCGCTCGGCGCAGCAACGATCGCGCTTTCCTGCAACAAAAACGGCGCGATGAACACACTTGCCGATGTTTCGATAGCGGTCGTGGTCGGACCGGAAGTCATAAGCGGATCAACGCGGATGAAGGCGGGGACGGCGCAAAAGCTCGTGCTCAACATGATCTCGACCGGCGTGATGATAAAACTCGGCAGAGTATACGACAACCACATGGTGTACATGAACCCAAGCAACAAAAAGCTGCGCGCCCGCGCCGTGCGCATCATACGCGAGGAAACGGGCGCGGATGACGCATCGGCGGAAGCCGAGCTGCTCTCCCACGGCGGCAATATCGCCGAAGCAATAGACGCAATAAAAGAAAAGAAGACCACCTCTCCCGCCGCGGGAAATAAATAAACCTAACGACGGTTCAATCTTCAATATCTCAACAAAAAGGGTGTTGAAAAACTCAAAATGAGTTTTTCAACACCCTTAACGCTTTATTGTATCATTCCCATTCAATGGTTGCCGGGGGTTTGGCGGTGATATCGTAAACCACGCGGTTTACCCCGCGCACCTCGTTGGTTATTCTCGATGACATACGTGTAAGTAGCGGATAAGGAAGTTTTGCATACTCGCAGGTCATGAAGTCGCCTGTGCGCACCGCACGGATGGCTATAACGTTTTCGTAGGTACGGAAGTCGCCCATAACGCCCACACTGCGCGTATCGGTCATTACGGCGAAATACTGGTCGGCACGCACGCGGCAGCGTCCCATTTCCTCACGGACAATGGCATCCGCCTCGCGCAGTATGGCAAGCTTTTCTTCGGTAACCTCACCGACGATGCGTATTGCAAGTCCGGGACCCGGGAACGGCTGACGCCACACCAGCTTTTTAGGCAGACCGAGCAATACGCCGAGACGGCGCACTTCATCCTTGAACAGCAGATTGAGCGGCTCTATAACGCCCTCAAAGCCGAGATCTTCGGGCAGACCGCCGACGTTGTGGTGACTCTTTATGACTGCGGATTTGTTCTTGCTTCCGGATTCGACAACATCGGGATATATCGTCCCCTGCGCCAGAAATTCGGGACAGCCGTGCTTTTTCGCTTCGTCCTCAAAGGTCCGCGCGAACTCGGCGCCTATGATCTTGCGCTTCTGCTCGGGATCGGTAACTCCTTTGAGCTTGGAAATGAATCTTTCCTTCGCGTTAACGTAAACAAAGTCAAGGTCGCGGTCGGCAAAAACCTCGCGTATCTGTTCGGTTTCGCCCTTGCGCATAAAGCCGTGGTCAACATAAATGCAGACGAGCTGACCCGGAATGGCGCGCGAAAGCAGCGCGGCGCACACCGAAGAGTCAACGCCGCCCGAAAGACCGAGCAGCACGCGCTTGTCACCGACTTTCTGTCTTATCTCGGTGACCTTGCGGCTGAGGTAGTCCTCCATCGAATAATCGCCCGCGGCGCCGCAGACGCGATAGAGGAAGTTATTTATCATTTTGCTGCCGTTGCGTGTGTTTTCGACTTCGGGATGGAACTGCACGCCGAATATCTTTTCGCCGTAATTTTCAAATGCGGCGACCGGGCAGAATGTCGTTGAACCTATGGCACGGAATCCCGACGGAAGCTTTGAAACCATATCCGTATGGCTCATAAGTACGGGCTGCTCGGGGGTGAGGCGGTAGAAAATATCCGATGTCGCATCGACCTTGGCATCCAGTGTTCCGTACTCACTGGAATGGCAGGTAACAACGTTGCCGCCGAACATATGGCAGATAAGCTGCATACCGTAGCATATACCGAGCACCGGCACGCCGAGCTTGAATACCTCGGGCGAGCATTTGGGCGCATCCTCGGCATACACGCTGTTGGGACCGCCGGTAAAGATGATTCCTATCGGCTTGATAGCGGCGATCTCTTCAATGTCGGTGTCATAGGGAAGGATAACGGAATAAACCCCGCATTCACGCACGCGGCGCGCTATCAGCTCCTTGTACTGTCCGCCAAAGTCGAGGATCACAATGGTTTGATTGTTCATATGGGTTGTCCTTTCGTCGCGGCTTTTCAGCCGAGATAAGTTTTCAGAATGTTTTTTGCCGCCTCAAGGCGGGAAATACGCAGATCCATTGCCTGTTTTTCAATATATCTGTGCGCCTGAGACTCGTTCATCTTCAGATAATCTATCAGCAACCACTTTGCGCGGTCGATGATCTTAAGCTCGTCGAGCTTGTCTTCAAGATTCGCTGCGGCTTGCCTTTCGGCGGTCGCGGCACCGCCGAGGCGGCGGCACGCAGATATGAGCAGCCAGAGTGCCGACCGCATGACAGTCTCATCCACGGGGCGCGGAAGCACAAAAACACCGTCCGATGCCGCAGCACGCGCCCCGGCGAGATAAAGCTCACCCGAGACCATGAGCATAACGACAAAGCCGTGTTCCGTAAGCTCGCGAGCCAGCGATATACCGTTGCCGTCGCAAAGAGGTGAGTTTATCACTGCGGCGCAAGGCATTCCCGTCGCCGCCGGAGAAAGCTCATCGCTCTTGCAGAAACGCTGCGCCTCGGCAGCACTTGACGCACGCACGACAGGAAAAAACGGCTCCATGTATTTCTGAATATACTGCATCACCGCATCGGCGATCCGGCATTGCCGCGATACCACCAGCACGGGGATCCCCGAAGCGGCGGCGAGTGGATCAGTGCTCATAGTTCTCCCCCGCTTCGTCAGAATAATTTACGCATATAATTATACCGCATTATTTTTTACCTGTCAACCGAAAAAGGTTTAATGAAAAATTAACTTCCGATTAATGCCGAAAAAAACTGTCGGAATTACTGTCGTACATTAACGCGCAGCACGTTTTTGTTGTGTACAATACACAATTTGGATTGTATATTATGACGAAATTGTTCGAATTGTGCAATATGGTATTGACAACGACCATCTTATATGGTAAAATAATGTTGAGACAAGAAGTATTGTTGTGTTTATTAAAATAGTGCAGGTATCTGTATTATTCAATATCCGTACAAAATAAAGAAAGGAGTGTAAAAATGAACCACTGTAATGAACGAATTCATTCCGGATGTACAATGCTCGGTATATCTCCACGGCTCATCTTTCTTTTATTGCGGAACTGTGCAATATAACTGCGCAGTTCCGGACACAAGTTGCAATTAACAATACACAAGTCACATAAATATTAATTTTTGATTCGAGGTATATATGACATGAAGAAAATGATTAAAATTGTATCGGCACTGATTTCAATAGTTTTGCTCACCGCATGTTTGGCGATCGGCAGTTCGGCGCTCAATATTTCGCCCCCAATACCTGCCCCTGTTCTTGTCCCGGAGGGATATTGGTATTCTTATAATTCAATGATAACAGATGATTATCATTTTTCCGGTTGGGCAAGAGTGAAAGTGGCTCAAAATGTTCCGGTAATTCTTGTAGATTACGATCTCGCGGCAACCGTTGGTCTTACGCATGACTCGGAAATAGGTGAAGCATATGAAGAGTTAAGGTTCGCCAATGAATACCATCTTCTTTCCGAACTCGCCTTTTCGGGCGAATTTTTACTACCGATTACCAAACTTGAAGTTGTCTATGAAGGCTTCGGATACAATGTAGTTACCCATACAGTAGAACGTAGCTACCCATCGAATTAAAAAAGAAAGGCTATTGCGCAATCCCTCTGGTATTCGGAGGGATTGCGCTTCAAAAAGTACGGAGACACCAGATGAAACGACACATTATATTTTTTCTGATCATTGCCCTTCTCCTTCCCGGCTGTGCAGGCAAAAATAAAGGACCCGATTACCTTGCCGACCTAAGGTTTGACACAGATGAGTTTCTGCCGGAATATGATTATGTCAGCGACTCGCGCTATCTCAGCAAGCTTGTCACTATCCCGGGCGGTCTTTTGTACACCGGCGATTCAAAAATGTTCCTTAATTATTATGACAACGCAACGGGAGAAACCGGCGTTCTCTGCAGCAAGCCGGAGTGCATGCACAATGACGGCTCGTGCAACGGTTACGGTGATTTCGCATTTTTTACATATTATGACGGCTCGCTGTGGTTTATGGACAGAGACTGGGCAAATCAAGAAGATAAAAATATATATCTGTGGAGGTCGGACCTTTCCTTGGTGAACAGACAAAAGGTCGTAAAACTTGGACGCCCCAGTTATTCACAGGTATTTATGCACCGGGGATATCTGTATATGGCAAAGATCGAATCTACTCTGACCGACGAGGCGGAGCCCGTCATGAAGTACAATATAAAAGCTTTTTCCCTTGACGGCAAAAATGAAGAAATAAGCATACACAACGATCCTTCACATATCGCCGGAAGGCTTTTGCTGAACTTCCGTTGTGTCGGCAATTATGTTTACTATTCTTTTGAAGGCAAAGAGAAGCTCGAAATTTATCGCTTTGACAGCAAAACACGCACCGGCGGTCTGTTTGCATCGATCGACAAGCCTTCGGGATTAATGGTAGTCAGGATGCACATAACCCGGAAAAATGAGATATATCTGTACGGAAATTTAAACAAGCAGGGCTGCGTGTGGAAATATGAAAACGGCTCTATGATACCGACGGTCACCTTTGAAAATATCGACGGAATATACGGCGTACGTTTTATGACCGACGACACGATTTGCGCCATGCGGCTCGGATACGACGCGCCGGACTCCTGTTGGATCAAAAAATACGATGGTACGACAGTGCAAAGGCTTGATATGGTCTCGGACTTTTTAAAAAATATAGGCTCGGACGCAAAAAAGGTAACAAACCTGATGTACCATTATGCATGCGGAAATGAAAATGTTTTTTATGTCATCGGCAGTGCCAACGCAGAACGCGACGACATAAAAGAATACATCAATTTCATATTGGCATATGAGTACGACGGCAAAGAGATCGTAAGTCATACCGTATGGTCTCAAGCCCAACCGAAATGACAGCACGCCCGCGCCGACCGAAAAAAATATTTTTTTCGCAAAAAAGTACTTGACAACCGCATTTGTTTGTAGTATAATACGTCCATTCAAGGCAAAGATGCCGCTATGCGGTGTCTTTGCCCCTTTTTATTTTTTGATCTTAATTTTGTTCCGTACAGGAGGCAGCACATGACAAGCATACCCGAATATTTCGGCGACATGGTATTTGACGATGCCGCAATGAAAACAAGGCTCCCCAAGGATGCCTATGAGGCAATGAAGCGCACGATCGAGGACGGTCGTTCGCTCAATATCGGCATTGCAAATGCCGTTGCATCGGCAATGAAGGACTGGGCAGTTTCAAAAGGCGCGACCCACTTCACCCACTGGTTCCAGCCCATGACCGGGATCACAGCCGAAAAACACGATTCCTTCATCACCCCCACCGCAAACGGTAAGGTCATCATGGAGTTCTCCGGCAAGGAACTGATAAAAGGCGAGCCGGATGCTTCGTCCTTCCCATCCGGCGGTCTGAGAGCCACGTTTGAAGCGCGCGGCTACACCGCATGGGACCCCACCTCCTACGCCTTTGTAAAGGGAAAGACCCTTTACATTCCGACCGCGTTCTGCTCTTACGGCGGCGAGGCGCTCGACAAAAAGACTCCTCTTCTCCGCTCAATGGAGGCGCTGAACCGCCAGGCAATGCGCGTATTGCGTCTTTTCGGCAATTCGGACGTGACCTCGGTGAAAACAACTGTCGGTCCCGAACAGGAATACTTCCTTATCGACAAGGAAATGTTCGACCGCCGCCGCGACCTGATATTTACCGGCCGCACGCTGTTCGGAGCCAAACCCCCGAAGGGGCAGGAGCTTGACGACCACTACTTCGGCGCGATAAAACCGCGCGTGAGCGCATTTATGGAGGATCTCAACACCGAGCTGTGGCACCTCGGCGTACTTGCCAAGACCGAGCACAACGAAGTTGCTCCCGCACAGCACGAGTTGGCTCCCATTTTTTCGACCACAAACATTGCTACCGACCACAACCAGCTCACAATGGAGCTTATGCAGAGCATAGCCAAAAAGCACGGGCTCGTCTGTCTGCTTCACGAAAAGCCCTTCGCGGGTGTCAACGGCTCCGGCAAGCACAACAACTGGTCGATACAAACCAACACCGGAGTGAATCTGCTCGCCCCCGGCGACACGCCTCACGACAACGCTCAGTTCCTGCTTTTCCTCTGCGCGGTCATTCAGGCTGTTGATGATTACCAGGATCTGCTTCGTCTCTCGGTCGCATCCGCCGGCAACGACCACCGTCTCGGCGCAAACGAAGCGCCGCCCGCCGTGGTTTCTATGTTCCTCGGCGACGAGCTGAGCGCGGTGCTCGATTCGATAGAAAACGACACCTGTTACAGCGGCGCCGAATCAGCTCCGCTCAAGCTCGGGGTCCATGTCCTGCCCAAGCTGCCGCGCGACACGACCGACCGCAACCGCACCTCGCCCTTCGCCTTTACCGGCAATAAATTTGAATTCCGTATGCTCGGCTCGTCGGCGTCCATTGCCTGCGCCAACATCATGCTCAACACCTCGGTCGCAGAATCGCTGCGCATTTATGCAGATGAGCTCGAGGGTGCTGCCGACTTCCCCACCGCGCTGCATGACCTTATCCGCCGCGTAATACGCGAGCACAAGCGCATAATCTTCAACGGCAACGGCTATGACGATGCATGGCTTGCCGAGGCTGAACGTCGCGGGCTGCTCAATCTGCGCACAACGCCCGACTGCCTGCCCTATCTTATTGCGCCCAAAAATCTTGAGCTGTTTGCGCGCCATAAGATATATACCGCCGAGGAAGCGCGCTCGCGCTATGAGATACTGCTTGACAACTACTGCAAGATGCTGAATATCGAAGCCATGACCATGATAGACATGGTCCGCCGCGAGATACTGCCCGCAGTCAGCTCGTATTCCGGCAGCGTTGCCGACGCAGCGCTGAAAAAGAAAGCTCTCGGCATCGATGCAAGCACCGGCTACGAGGAAAAGCTTGTTGGCAAGCTCTCCTCTCTCACCGCCGCGATAGATTCACGCTGCGATGCGCTTGAGACAGTGCTTTACGAAGTCAAAGCAGCCGATGATCTGTACCGCCTCGCCTGCGGCTACCGCGACCGCGTATTCATTGCAATGCAGGAGCTGCGCGCCGCCGTCGATGAAGCAGAAAGCGTGACCGATGCACGTTCGTGGCCTTTCCCCACCTACGGAGACCTGCTGTTCGGAGTAAGATAAAAAAATATACTATAATGTGGGCTGTTAAAAAATCAATGTTTTTAACAGCCCACATTGACATTTTGTCAGTGCGGTTGTATAATAAAAATACAGAAAAATCGCCCGCAGCGACGGAAAGGAACGGTTTAACGGCATGAACTTTTTGCTGAGCGTTGCATCAACCAATGAAAATAATCCGGGAGCGGCTTTCTCGATCATCTTATTGCTCTTACTTGTACTTTTTATATGGGCATTCGTCATGCTTCTGTCGATCGGCATCTCGATCCTCATGTACATACTCGAAGGATTCGGAATAAACCGAATGGCAAAAAAGCTTGGAGTATCAAAATCCGGCGGAGCATTTGCCCCGATATACAGATTTAAGATACTCGGCGATACCGCCGATGCCGCTGCCGTGCGTGACGGAAAAAAACGCATGGGACTTGGCAGGCTGCTGTTCTGGCTTGAGGTCGGCATTTACTCCTCAACAGCTGTGATTTATATTTTCTATGTTGTCTTTGCAATACTGAATGCACTGAGCGGGAACTCCGGCACGAATTCATTGCTTGCCGGCACTGCTATATTTGCCTTGCTGATCCCGGCTTGCATACTGATCATCATCGCCGAGCTGACGTTTTCGGTATTCAGATACATTGCCCTTTACCGTGTATTCGAATGCTTCTCACCCGACCTTGCCGTGCTTTGGCTGCTGCTTGTCATCTTCGTATCTTTTGCGGAACCCATACTTCTGCTTGTTTTAAGCAAAAATCAGCCCGAGCCTTTCAAATTCAAATATACAAACACCGCAAATACATAATATAAAATGAAGGGGCTGTAAAAAAACTCAATTTGAGTTTTTTTACAGCCCCTTTGATTTGCAATTTTACAACAGACCGGACGTATAATGATCGCCTGCCGGGGAGCATGCCGCTCCCCATGCGAAAATATGCCGTCAGCCGCGCAGCTTGATGCCGAGATCGCGTTCAAGCGCCTCGATTATCTTGGCGGTGTCCTTTTCGGTCTCTTCCTGAGTCAGCGTTCTGTCGGCGGCGCGGAGCGTCACGCGCATCGAAACGCTCTTTTTGCCCGGACCGACCTGCACGCCGCGGTAAATATCGAAGAGTCTTATGTCCTCGACCAGCTTTCCAACGGCTTTTTTGATCGTGTCTTCGACCGTTCCGACCTCGACATCCTCGTCGCATACGAAGGAGAGGTCGCGCGTAACGGCAGGATATTTCGGCAGCGGGCGGTACTCGATCTCACCGCTCTTATGCGCCATAAGCACGGGAACACGTATCTCGGCTACATACACGGGGAATGAGAACCCGTAATTTGCGGCAACATTCGGGTGTATCTGCCCCATAACGCCCACAAGATCGTCCCCCGCGTACATTGCGGCGCATCTGCCGGGATGGAACGTGGGATCGTCGCGTCTTGCGCTGAATTTCACATCCGCACCGACAAGGCGGAAGAGCGCCTCGCATATCCCCTTCATGGTGTAGAAATCGCATCCGCCGTACATACCCAGCGTAAGAGACGTGGGTTCATCGGGCAGTGAGTTGGGCTCATCCTTGGGAAGATAGACCGTAGCCATTTCGTAAAGGCGCAGGTTTTCGTTGTTGAAGTTGTTGTTTCGCGCCAGCACCTCAAGCATTGAGGGCAGAGCCGTAGTGCGCATTACGCTCGTATCCTCGCCGAGCGGGTTGCGTATGACCACCGACCGACGCAGCGGATCGTCTGCGGGACGGCAGATCTTATCGTAATATTTCGGGCTGATAAACGAGAATGTCTCGATCTCCGAAAGTCCCATGCCGATGAGAGCGCGCTCAAGTGCAAGCTCGAATTTCTGCTTGGGCGTGCGCTTGCCCTCTGTCGTGCGTGCACACATAAGAGTGGACTCTATCGTATTGTAGCCGTACATACGGATGACTTCCTCGGCAAGGTCCGCATTTCCGAGTATATCGTCGCGCCATGACGGAATGGTAGCCTTGTCGCCTGAAAGAATGAATCCGAGACGGGTAAGCACGCTTCTCATATAGTCCTCGGGCACCGATGTGCCGAGGAAGGCATTGATCTTTGCGGCATTGAAGCCCACCTCGCGCAGCGGCTTTTTGCCGGGATAAATGTCAATCGTGCCGTCAACGACCTCGCCGGCTCCGAGGCGCTCGACCAGCTCGCAGGCGCGTTCAATGGCGGGAAGCGTATTTTCGGGGTCAAGTCCCTTTTCAAAGCGCGCCGAGCTTTCTGTTCTCATGCCTTGCTTCTTTGCCGAAACGCGGACCGAAGCACCCATAAAGTTTGCGCTTTCAAATACAACTGTCGCGGTGCCGTCGGTTATTTCGCTGTTTGCGCCGCCCATGATGCCCGCAAGAGCGACAGCCTTTTTGTCGTCGGCGATGACGAGCGTCTTTGCGTCAAGCACGTGGTCCTTATCGTCAAGAGAGCGGAATTTTTCGCCCTCGGCGGCACGGCGCACGGTGATAGCCGAACCGTCAAGGCACTTGTAATCAAACGCGTGCATCGGCTGACCGTACTCAAGCATGACGTAGTTGGTGATGTCAACGATATTGTTGATCGGACGTACGCCCGACGCGTGGAGCCTTGCTCTCATCCAGAGCGGAGAGGGCGCGATCTTTACATTTTTGACGACACGCGCGGTATAACGCGGGCAGAGGTCGGCAGCGTCGATCTTTACCGAAAGGTAATTATTTACCGAATCGCCGTCGCCCGCGCCGCGCACCTCGGGTGTATGCAGCGTAAGATCACGGTCGAACGATACCGCAGCCTCGCGCGCAAGACCGATCACCGAGAGGCAGTCGGGGCGGTTCGGTGTGATCTCAAACTCGACGGCAGTATCCGAAAGGCGCAGCGCCTCGCGGATGTCCTTGCCTATCATCGGTGCAAATTCCTCACCCAAAATCAGTATGCCGTCGCTGACCGCGCCGGGCATATAATGCTCGTTTATGTTCAGCTCGCCGACAGAGCAAAGCATACCGTTCGATTCAACGCCGCGCAGCTTGCCCGCCTTTATGGTCACGTCGCCCGGCAGGTGCGCCGTTGCAACGGCGACCGGGACTATCGCGCCCTCAAACACGTTCTGCGCGCCGGTCACTATCTGCACCGTTTTGTCGCCGCCTATGTCCAGGTCGCAGATCTGAAGGTGGTCGCTGTTTTCATGGCGGCGGAGACCGACGATACGTCCCACCTTTACATTCTGTATGTCGTCGCCGAGAACCTCAAAGCCCTCGACCTTTGAGCCGGTGGCTGTCATTCTGTCGCAGAACTGTTTTGTATCTATGCCCGCCGTATTCACGAATTCGGAGAGCCATTCAAGAGATAAGATCATGATAAATCAGAAATCCTTTCATATATTGCATATTGCAGATAGCGGTACACCGCCTCGCCTCAGCCGGTCTGGCGGAAGCCCTTGCCGATAATATCGCTGGAGCTTGAGATGAGCACGAACGCGTGCTCGTCCACCTCGCGCACGTATGAGCGCATATGCATCGCCTGTGCGCGGTTCATCACCACAAGAAGCACCGTGCGCTTTTCGCCGGTATAGCAGCCAACGCCCTCCCATTCGGTAACGCCGCGGTGAAGCGTGGATTCGATATAGTCCACAATAGGCGCGGGTTTTGATGTGACGATGATAAAAAACTTTGATATATTGATGTTTTCGATAATGGAATCCACAAGGAACGCTTTGGCAAGCAGACCGAGCAGTGAGTAAAGCCCCGTTCTCACGTCAAACATAAAGAAGGCAGACACCACGACCAGAAAATCTGCCAGCAGCAATGCCCTGCCGACCTCGATGCGCAGATACTTTTTCAGAATGAGCGCGAGGATATCGGATCCGCCTGTCGAACCGTTGCGGTTGAAAACTATCGCGCTGCCGAGTCCCGGAAGCAAGACGGCAAAGCAGAGCTCAAGGAACGGCTGATCGGTCAGCGGCGCCGACAGCGGCAGCACAAGCTCAAGCACCGACAGCGCACCCGAAAACAAGAGGCTGCAATAGACAGTGCGTATTCCTATCCTGTGCCCGAGAAAAATGAACCCGATGATGAGATAAAGCACATTGAGGATCGTAACTATCTGTGCCGGTGTGAGGAACGGAATGACCTTGGCGAGCACCACCGAAAGTCCGCTCACGCCGCCCATGGCAAAGTTATTGGGGTACTTGAAGAAATACACGCCGACGGTCAGAATAAGAGTGCCAAGCGTGAGAAGTCCCCAATCCGCCAGCGTCTCGTTTATTCTTAAAGGCTTTTTTTCCATATCAGAACTGCGAGATAAAGCGTATATCGTTCTCGTAGAGCAGGCGCATATCGTCGATGTGATATTTGAGGAGCGCGATCCTTTCGATTCCGAGACCGAATGCAAAGCCCGAATACTCCTCGGGGTCGATGCCGCAGCCGCTCAGTACGTGCGGATGCACCATGCCCGCGCCGAGGATCTCTATCCAGCCCTCGCCCTTGCAGAATCGGCAGCCCTTGCCGCCGCAGGCGAAGCAGGAAACATCGACCTCAGCCGACGGCTCGGTGAACGGAAAATGATGCGGGCGGAAGCGTATACGCGTGTCGGCTCCGAACATATTTTTCGCAAACAGCTCAAGCATTCCCTTGAGGTCGCCCATTGTGATGCCGCGGTCAACGACAAGTCCCTCAAACTGATGGAAGAGCGGCGAATGCGTTGCATCAACGTCGTCGGAGCGGTAAACGCGTCCGGGAGAGACAATGCGTATCGGCGGCTTCTGCTTTTCCATCACTCTGACCTGCACGGGAGATGTCTGGGAACGAAGCAGAATATTATCTGTAATATAAAATGTGTCCTGCGTGTCGCGTGCCGGGTGATTTTCCGGAATGTTCAGCGCCTGGAAGTTGTAGTAGTCATACTCGACCTCGGGTCCCTCGGCTATTGAAAAGCCGAGTCCCAGGAATATCTCCTCAAGCTCGCGGCGCACAACGGTGAGAGGGTGGTTATGTCCGATCTCCGGTATCTTGCCGGGAACGGTAACGTCAACGCGCTCTGAAAGCAGCTGCGCCTCAAGTGCCTTTGCCTTCTGTGCTGCGGCACGCTCGGCAATAGCGTTTTCTATCTCAACGCGCACCTTGTTGGCAAGCTGACCGACCACGGGGCGTTCTTCGGCGGAAAGCCCCGCCATGCCGCGGAGGACCGCAGTAAGCTCGCCCTTTTTGCCGAGATAACGGATTCTCAGCGATTCAAGATCCGCATCGGATGAACTGATGCGCTCAAGTGCTTCCGCGCGGATCTTCTGAAGAATTTCTTTCATCTTTGATCTTTCCTTTCGGTTTTATCTTTTCTTTTTTCATTTTAATTTGGTATTCCGGCACAAAAAAAGCCCGTCCCTATCAGGACGGAGCAAAAACGCCGCGGTACCACCCGAATTCCGATGCGCCATACACACCGGCTCTCTGCGACGTATAACGGCGCCGCCGGGAACGGCTACCGGCAGAGATGTCTCCGCTTTGACCCTTCCTGCTCCGAAGCGAAACGCCCGAGGCGCGCGAACGACCGCTTTCAGCCGCGGCGGTCTCTCTTTTGATCGCTTGTGCGCATGGGCAAACTTCATCATTGCATTTACATATATAGTATACCACATTTCCCCCCATTTTTCAATAGTTTTTTTTGAGCTCGGGTGAAGTTTTTGCGGATTTTTATCCTCATCTCCCGATGGTGAAAAAGATCGG